>JBBRXN010000065.1:0-31785 GCA_038248385.1 Bacteroidales bacterium | reverse complement strand
CTTTGGCTGCTTTCAGCGCTCCAAACCAGGGAAACATCTGCATGGCCTGAATACTACCCAATTGATTTCCACCCAACAATTCCATAGGTTTCAGGAAAAATCCCAATTGTGCACTCGGATCCGGCAAAGCGCCGGCCTGCGGAACTTTTTCCAATGCAGCCGAATATTCAAGGTATTTGGCCTGAAGTCCCGGATTGTTTTTTCCGGCCAGTTCCAGATAAACTGACAGCGAATCCTGAGCCTGAATAGTACCGGAAAACAGGAAAAATAGTATGATTCCGATGATTCGGATATCTATGTAATTGGTTCGTAAAGACGCACGGCCGTGCGTCTTTACCGTATATTGATAATTATTCATCATGATTTCCCTCCCTTCCATCGCTCAGCGCCAGAGCGGCTAATTGTTTTTGTTCTTTTTTAACGGCCCCTTCGCGCCAGATAGATTGCAATACCGGCACCACGAACATGGTCATAATCTGAATGATCATACCACCGAATGTCGGGATTGCCATCGGAACCATAATATCGGCCCCTTTTCCGGTCGAAGTCAGCACAGGAAGCAAGGCAATAATGGCCACAGCAGCGGTCATCATAGCAGGTCGCACACGTTTTTTACCTGCTTCAACCACAGCTTCGCGAACTTCGGTAACCGTGGAAGGTTTCCGTTCTTCAAAAACCTGGTGAATATAGGTTCCCATGATTACTCCATCGTCGGTAGCAATTCCAAACAGAGCGATAAAACCTACCCATACTGCCACACTCAGGTTAATGGTATGCATTTGGAAGAGGTCGCGCATGTTCATTCCGGCAAGTGAAAAATTCAGGAACCAGCCTTGCCCGTAAAGCCAAAGCATGATAAATCCCCCTGCAAAGGCAACAAACACTCCGGAGAAATGGATGGACGATGCCGTAATTGTTTTGAACTGAAAGAACAGCAGTAAAAACACCAGAATCAGACTAATCGGGATCAAAACCAACAATCGTTTGGTAGCCCGTACCTCTTGTTCATAGTTTCCGGCAAACTTATAATTTACACCGGAAGCCAGTGTTAATTCTCCGGAAGCCAGTTTTTCCTGAAGGTATTTTTGAGCATTTTCGACCACATCCACTTCAGCTATTCCGGGCTGTTTGTCGAAGATCACATAGCCGTTCAGGAAGGTATTTTCACTGCGAATCATTTGTGGTCCGCGGGTATAAGTAAAGTCGGCCAGTTCGCCCAAAGGTACCTGAACACCTCCCATTGACGGCACCAGTATTTTCTTCAATTCTTCGGGAGTGGTGCGCAATTCACGTGGATAGCGCAACCTGACCGGAAAACGTTCTCGTCCTTCAACGGTCGTAGTCAGCGCCATTCCGCCAACTGCTGCCTGAAGCACTTCCTGCACGTCGCTGACAGTCATTCCGTATCGGGCAATTGCTGACCGGTTAATCTTTATTTCAACGTACGGTGCGCCAACAGAGCGGTCATAAAATACTGACGAAGGAACCACGCCCGGAGCATTTTTTAGCAAACGCTCAAAATCGAGACCGGCTTTTTCAATTGATTCCAGATCGGGACCGAAAACTTTCAGGCCCATCGGGGCACGCATTCCGGTTGAAAGCATCACCAGCCGCGTCTGGATGGGCTGCAATTTCGGTGCAGAAGTCAGTCCGGGCAAATTGGTCACTTTTACAATTTCATTCCAGATATCATCCGGCGATTTAATCTCTTTTCTCCATTGCCTGAAATATTCCCCATGTTCATCGGCAGTCAGCAATTTCGTATCAATCTTCCGGAAACCTTCACTTTCAGGATTATAAGTTTTCCCGTCGGTCAGAACAAAATTATCGTCTTTGTCCACCTTAAATTTCATGCGATGACCATCTTCATTCAAAATGTATTCAGGCAAATAATTGATCGTATTTTCGAACATCTGAACCGGTGCCGGATCAAGAGCAGAATTCACACGGCCCCATTTCCCAACAGCGACTTCTACTTCAGGAATGGTCATCAGTCGTTTGTCCAATTCCTTGATGTAATCCACGTTTTGCTCAATTCCGGCATGTGGCATACTGGTTGGCATCAACAAGAACGAACCTTCATTAAGTGCAGGCATAAATTCCTTTCCAATTCCGGGGAAGGTATGGCTCGTTCCTTTCCAAAATGAAGTTTGACGGATATCCCATCCCATAACATTGGTCACTTTCGGAACAAAACCAAATAGTGTGTCGAACCCAAGCCAGATATTTATACCAAACAATACAGTAAATACCGGTAACATCAGGAACTGCCATTTGTGACGTAGGCACCAGCGCAATACCGGTTCGTAAAAGTGAACCATGGCCATGAGTAAACTCAATACAAAGGCAACAATGCAGGTTACAAACAGTAAGTTCGTTAAAAAGCTATTGTGCGCCCCGAGTGGCAGCCATTCTTCTGTAAGAAAGAAAACTGCAAACAGAAGTGTGATTCCGATATTAATCAGATTCGGAAAATTTTTTCGTTTTTCGGGCCAGCGTGAAGCCAGCAGGTTATTGATTCCGATGACTGGCAACGCTAGCGCCTGCCAGGTTCCCCAGAAAACTACTGCTGCCAGACCTGCTACTATCAAAATGGAATTAAAAATCCGGCTAAATCGTTTGCGGTCGAAACGAATGGAGAACAGGAAGTTGGCCAGCGTTGGTAAAACAACTACTCCCAACAGGAAAGAAGACAACAGTGCAAAGGTTTTGGTAAAAGCCAGTGGATGAAACAATTTTCCTTCGGCAGCCTGCATGGCAAAAACCGGCAAAAAGCTGACGATGGTAGTAAGCAACGCCGTAGTAATAGCCGATGATACCTCGATCGTGGCTTCATAAATAACTGCCTTTAGCTTTTTTCCCTGAGCGCCTTCATTTTCAGGCATCTCCAAATGTCGGATCATATTCTCGACAAAGACGATCCCGACATCGACCATTACCCCAATGGCAATAGCGATACCCGAAAGTGCGACAATGTTCGCCTCTACACCAAACAGGCTCATGGCAATAAAGGTCATCAGCACGGCAACAGGCAACAAACCCGCTATCAGGATGGAAGCCCGCAGGTTAAACATCAGCACAATAATAACAATGATACTGATGAGAATTTCGTGCGAAAGTGCCGATTGAAGCGTACCGATGGTTTCCTGAATAAGGCCGGTACGATCGTAAAACGGCACTACTGTAACTTTCGACACAGTTCCGTCAGGCAAAACCTTTGACGGAAGCCCCGGTGCTATTTCTTTTATTTTTTCTTTTACATTTTTGATAACGGCCATCGGGTTTGAACCGTATCGTGCCACGACAACTGCTCCGGCAGCTTCAGCGCCACTTTTATCGAGACCGCCACGGCGGGTTGCAGGGCCAAACGAAACGCGTGCTACGTCGCCCACCCGGACAGGCACATTGTTGCGAACAGCTACAACGGCCTGTTTCAGATCATCCAGACTTTTAAGGTAACCCAGCCCTCGAATAACATATTCGACCTTGTTTAATTCGATGGTTTCGGCGCCAATGTCAAGATTACTTTTTTTCACAGCCTGCATCACATCCATCACCGTCACTCCGGAAGCTTTCATTGCATCAGGATTGATATCCACCTGATACTCTTTAACAAAACCGCCAATGGAGGCCACTTCTGAAACACCTTCCGCAGTTGCCAGAGAATATTTCACGTAATAATCCTGAACGGTACGTAACTCCTGAGGATCCCAGCCACCGGTTGGCTTTCCGGTTTTCGGATCGCGTCCTTCCAATGTGTACCAAAACACTTGTCCAAGTGCTGTGGCATCAGGCCCCAGCGAGGGCTGAACACCTAAAGGTAAAGTTCCTGTTGGTAGCGAATTCAGTTTTTCGAGAATACGCGACCTGCTCCAATAGAATTCCACATCATCCTTGAAAATGATATAGATAAACGACATTCCGAACATGGAAGTGCTTCGGATCGTTTTTACCCCGGGCACTCCAAGTAAAGTTGAAGTAAGCGGATAGGTAATCTGATCCTCGATATCACGAGGAGATCGGCCCATCCATTCTGTTGCGATAATCTGCTGATTATCGCCGATATCAGGTATCGCATCAACCGGAATCGGATTACGGGGTAAAATGCCCGTGTTCCAGTTGAATGGCATGGTTACAGCTCCATATACGATGAAAGTAATCAGCAATATGAAGGTAATCAGCCGGTTGTTTAGAAAATATCTTATGAGTCCGTTAAACATAAAGCCTCTCCCCCAAGCCCCTCTCCAAAAGAGAGGGGAGTTAAAAAATTAAACATGATTGTTATTGTAGTTTTTATTCCTCCCTCTTGGGGGAGGTTGGGGGGCTTCTAGCGGTATTTACAGCATCCCGGCAGTTTATCGTAAGCGATGTCAGTAGCTTTTACCTTTTCGGTGTCATGTCCGGCGGCGGCAACTTTTTTGCCGATTTCGTCAATGTTTGTTTTTGCGGGATCGAATGTTGCCGTGAGGATTTTAGTTTCCTTGTTCCATTCTGCTTTCGAAACGCCATCAAGCTTTGCAGCTTTTTGGATGCGTGCTTTGCACATGTCGCAATTACCCGAAACTTTAATTGTTTCAATTTTGGCGATTACTACTTTTGTTTGATTGTTCGACTGAGCATAAGAGTTTACACCCAAAGTGATTGCCAATATGGCGACTATAATGATTTTTACAGTTTTCATTTTATTTGAATTTGATGTTAATGAATATTTAAAAGTATTAGGATACAAGCTTTTGTATCAATACAATTATTTCAATAGAAAGTTTTTTACTGAAATCAATATTCATTAGAATCAAATCAGGAAAACGCAAATTTTGGGCAGACTTACAGCATGAACCAGTAGATTTACAGGCGGACTGACATCTGTGCTGGTAAGATTTACAGCAGTATATGAATGAAGTGTAGTATTTGCAGGTACAATAAATACCTGTAGGATATTTTGTGCAAACGAATTAAATTCGGTAAATGAAGGAGCATAATTGGGATCAACTGAAAATGAAGAAACATGATTGTCGCAGCAATGATTTTCGAGATTAACTCCAGGCAAAAGGTAATCCTGATCGGTTTCCATACCACAAGTTGCCAGTTTTCCTGAAACTGAAACTTCCGAAGCAGCAAGCTCACCACCACAATAATGAGTAGCAATGGTCAAATGCATGCCCGAAAGCAGAATGAGAAAAGCGAATGATATGGATAAAAACTTTTTCATCTTATTAATGAAACAGAATAAACTTCAAAATGTTTTTCAAAGGTATCGCATTTTTTTTGGTTCTTCCTGTTTATCTGAACTATTAGGAAAAATTAACGAAATACTGATAGTACCAATAAATCCGGTTTAATCAAAAAACAAATTATAAACATAGAAAGTATGCGTAACAAAATTAACTTTGTTAACACATTCGTTTAGCAGGAACCAAATCACTATGGCACAGGGAACAGAAACATACATTGACAATTTCACTGCGCATTTCCAGTCGCTATTGGAAAAGGTAACCAAAATCGGGCAACTTGACGATTTTCTGGAAGCGATTGTTAATCAGTCAGATGAACTGGGGAACCTGTTTATTGAACTTGGAGATATGGCCTATTCTGAAATTTCTGAAAACAAACTGGCTGAAATCCCGCGTCAACCGAATGATTTAATATTACAATATATTGTAACACACTCCTGTTCAGAATATTTGAAGATTTTCATTCTACTTTGGAGAGACAGTATTTTCCAGCTACAAAAGGCGAGGCTTTTTGTCATTGATGGAGAAAGGGATGAAAATATACTGCAACAACTTATGGAGGACACCAGGCTGGTATTTTTGAGTGCAGGCGAGGAGTTAATAAATAACTTGCATCAGCCTGTTTCAAATATCAAAGCATATCCAAATCATTATAAAAATCAACTCAAGAAGTGGCTGCTTCAGGAAAATCCCTGGCCATCGTACGAAAAACAGATTAAGGAAACTATTCTGCAATGCCGGATTTTAAACGAAAAGCACCTCGTTATTTTGAAATCGACTCAAGGATTTCATGACATAAAAGCAAAGATTTTCAATGCTGTAAAACTCTGCAAACAAGAACTAAACGAGGTGAATGGCATTTTAAATCAGGCTACCGAGTTTATTCTAACAGAAGCCCAATCGCCATCTGAAAAAAGTCTGGCCAGAATTGCCGGCAAACTTCAGGTTATTGAGTCACAAATCTCGATGACTTATCACATTGACCTGTTTAATGCCGGGATGGAACATGAACTTCAGCACATTGCCGGCGAAACTGAATTCACCATTCAGATTCAGGATGGAATGCTGATACAAGCAAGGATAAACTTTATGAAACGGCTGACGATGTGGCTCCACCGGGAAATTTACCCTCTCCTGTTTGAGGCATTGGAACTAACCGAATTGAACAAAAACGGTTTAAAAATGGCCATCCAGAATATCCGGAATATGGCCTTATTAGGCAGCTCGGACTCCTTAGATAAAAAACTGCAAACATTTAATGAGCAGAATTTTTTACAGCCTCTTCATGTGTTGATTGGCAATAACAGCGATGCTGCACGGCAGTTAAGTGAGTTTTCGAATATTATCTATCAACGTATCGCATCCGATTTCAAACTTTCGATGGCCTATGATCCCGAAGCGTATTTTCTTCCTTTTTCTTCAGGTACTGCTTTAACCAACCGTATCGATCTGGGAAGAATTAAATTGCTGAAAGTAATGCAATCATGGATAAATAGTCAAATAATCCGGCTTCGTATTTTTCGAAAGAAGGTAGTTCATGAGTACGCACTTTCCCGATCCGAAAAAATTGTTCGTTTTATCCAGATCCGGAAAAGAGATCAATCAAATAGCCAGTACACCAGTTTTTTTATCACAAAAGGATATTTCGGCGATTTGTTCGCAGTAGGCAGGGACGAAGAGCTGGCTCATCTCTCTCTTCTGAAAAAAAACTGGAATGATGGATTTCGGGGATCGGTTATTATTACTGGTCAGCGATTTTCAGGAAAGACTTTAACCGGAGAACTTACAGCCAGCAGGAACTTTCCTGATAATACAATTCGTCTTAGTCCCGGCGTCACCCTGTCACTGCATGGCAGAAAAATGACGGCAACTTATAACATTTCTGAATCACTTGAATTTATTGCCAAAAACAAAGCACATTTGAAATTTTTGATCTGGATTGATGATATTGAATTATGGTGGGAGCCAAATATTCCACTTTACAGAAATATCAGGGAACTTTCGAACTTTATTGATCGCAACTCTGCCCACTTCTTTTTTATGGTTTCAATGAACCTTTCCACCTACCACCATATAAAACAAGTGATGGAATTAGAAAGGATATTCCAGGCTCATATCCACCTCGGAAAACTTTCTGCTCTTGAAATTGAAAAGGCCATACTCATTCGGCATCTTGCCACGCATCGTTCGCTGATGAATCAAAAGCAGGAAAAAGTTGGCCCCGCAGAGTTTCGGCGGATTTCAAAAGAAATAACCCAGGCAAGCAATGGGAATATTGGAGATGCGCTGAACCTTTGGACGTACTTTATAGAAAAACTGGATGATGAAAAGGTAATCTTCAATGCCATCCCGACGTTTGGGATACCCGACTTTTACCGACCGGATCTTGCAGTATTACTCACTTCTGTAATGCTTCAAAAACGAACCAATGAATACCGGCTGCGCAAACTTTTTGGTCCGGTATTTACTGAGCGCTATCAACCTGTATTGATGAGGTTAATCTCGATCGGGCTAATTGAACGTCAGCTTGACGGGTGGCTTGAAATCAATGAGAGAGTCGTGAACGAAATGGGTATGATGTTGGATGCAAAACACTATTTAACCTACTAAGATCATGGAAGAAATCATACGAAATCCGGTTAGTTGGTTTGAATTCGTTAGCATTTCACTGCTACTGATTATTTTTCAACAAGTTGTGACTTTTTTCAGCAGATACCTTCGTGATTTCTGGATTCACGGAAAGACCAGGATTCCGGCTGCCGAACTGTCACAAAAAGGGCTTATAATTCTTGAACCGGTTATTTTTATCTGTATCCTGATTTTATTTATTGCCATCAATCCGATTATACATGCAATTGTGGCATTCATTCTTTGTGGATTAATGTACCAGCAAATAAGAGATTACCAGTGTGGCAGAATCATACTCTATTCAAGTACGATCATGCACGATAAGAAAATCAACGTGGGCAAATACAACGGAAGTGTTGTAAAAACGGGCAAGCTTGGTCTTCACATCAGCACTCCTGAAGGCGTTTCTTATTTGAACTATTCACGAATCCTTGCTGATGGATTTACGCTTTCAGCCGGACAGGAATCGGGCGAATATTGCTATGTATTGGTTAAAGCAAAATCAAGCGACACAACTATTCAGGAATTTAAAAAACAGTTGAACGAAATTTTGGTCACCCTCCCATATATCGACTGGAAGTACAAGCCAAAGATTTCGAGCAACAGCCAGATGGAGGGAGAACTTGAACTAAAAATGCTTTTGCATCAAAATGTGGCATCCGAAGAGGTTTGCCGTTTTCTGAAAGAAGCTGGGTACCATTGTGTTATTAAGATAATTTAAAACTGAACAAATGGAAATATTAAACGCTTATAACCTGATCATTGAAGCTTCAGTCATTCTCATTTTATCTTACATTTTTGGTGAACTGTCGTACAAAACAAATATTCCTTCGGTTTTAATGCTGATTTTACTGGGTATTGGAATTAATCTGGCCATAAAGAATGTCTTTATGCTCACTTACGACTTTTCCCTGCCACTTGAAATTTTGGGTATTGTCGGTCTTATTATGATTGTGCTTGAAGCAGCTCTGGAACTGGAATTAAAAAGGAAAAAAATAGTACATATCTTCAAAGCACTGGTCATTGCCATCATAGGATTGGGTCTTTCAGCATGGGCCGCAGCCGAAATCCTGCAATACTTCATTCCCGGTATGGATCGTCTTTCAGCATGGATATATGCTACTCCCCTCTCAATACTTTCCTCCGCCATTATTATTCCAAGTGTATCAGGAGTGATCGCATCAAAAAAGGAATTCCATATTTATGAAAGCACCTTCTCTGATATTCTTGGAATCATGTTGTTTTACTTCCTGTTAAATCAGGTGGAGGCCAAAGATCAGTCAGGAACTGTATTATTGTTCTTCGGCAACCTTGGATTGACCATTGTAATTTCGCTGATTGCAGGTTATGGACTTCTGATAGTTTTTCAGAAAATAAGGTCGCAGATCAAGCTGTTTCTATTGATTTCCATACTGCTTCTGTTGTATGCATTGGGTAAAAAAATGCACCTTTCCTCTCTTTTTATCATTCTGATCTTTGGCTTGATGATAGCCAATATACCACTGTTTTTCAAGGGACTGATAAAAAAACGACTTGATCTGAAGAAAGCCAGAGAGATGTATGACGGCCTCCATGTTGTAACACGGGAGTCTTCTTTTGTCGTCAGAACTTTCTTTTTTGTAACTTTTGGCATGACCATCACGCTCAGCTCATTACTCGATCTGAATGTAGCTATGGTATCCATTCTTATCATCCTTTCAATTTATGGAATCAGGTTTGTACTCTTACGGCTTTTTATGGGCGCCGATATTATACCACAGATGTTTATTGCCCCCAGAGGATTGATTACCGTCCTGCTTTTTTATGCCATCCCTAAAGATGTTCAGATTGTTGGATTTAATGCAGGCATTTTGCTGTTCATCATTATTGTAAGTAGTCTTATTATGACTTTTGCACTGATCTATGACAAACAGCGAGGTTTGGAGGCTGTAAGAAAGACAGAAAGTTTTCCGGTTGGTTATCAAAAATGGAAAGCACCCGGTATTGAAAAATATATCCAGAAGAATCCTGCATCGAATCAACATATTCCTGAATAATTGTTTTCATGGGATTTTTCGTAATCAGATAAAAATAACCTGTTGGTCATTTCCCTTTACATCTAAATATTTAAAGAGAATTAAGTTAGCTTGAATTCCTATCCCAAAATGGACAATCGATATAAACATGCTAAGTATAAATGAACTATAATTGTTCTATTTCGTAAGACGAGTGACAATACTACTATGAAAAAAGATATAAAAAATTCATCTGAAGCTGATTCACTCCGGCAAAAAGCAGAGGAACACCTGCAAGAGCAGCATTCTTCAAAAACGTTGCCCCAGTATGCCAATACGAAGCATCCTGTCCTGAGCTTCTCGAAGGGTGATTCAAGTGAATTTGACCGACTGAAACTCCTGCACGAACTGGAAGTACATCAGATAGAACTTGAAATGCAAAATGAGGAACTTCGGCTGGCACTGAATAAAGCAGCAGTTGCTACCGCATTGTACGATTTTGCCCCCGTAGGATATTTCACCCTCAACAGCAACAGCATGATCTGTGAACTTAACTTCCTTGGCGCCAAATTACTTGGTCAGGAACGTTCTTTTCTGGTTCACAGCAACTTCAGACATTTTATCACCCGCGATACTCTTCATGTCTTTGATGATTTTTTCAGAAGAGTATTTGAATCCTATTTCAAGGAAACCTGCGAAGTCAGATTATCAAACAGAAAGAATTCTTCTAATTTTGTCCACCTCGAAGGAATCATGACTGAGAATGAGCAGAAATGCCTTATTACAGCAATCGACATTTCGGACCAAAAACGAATAGAAGAAGATTTAAAAAAAAGAATAAGAGAACTTGAAATAGCCCTTAACCAATGGAAAATTCAGAAATAAAACCATGCAAAAAGATATAAAAAATGCACCTGAAAACCCACCCAACGATGCCAATCGATCTGCTGATGTGCTCCGCCAAAAAGATGAACAGCGTTTGCCAAAAACCCATGATTTAAAATCCTTGTCGCATAGTGAAATCGATAAACTAAAACTCCTCCACGAATTGGAAGTACACCAGATTGAACTGGAAATGCAGAATGAGGAATTGCAAATGGCTGTTGACAAAGCAGAAACAGCCACAGCGCTTTTCGATTTTGCACCTGCCGGTTATTTCACACTCAATAAACAAAGCGCTGTTTGTCAGCTCAATCTAAGCGGTGCAAAGTTGCTTGGAAAGGAACGTTCCGGTTTGGTTAATCAAAACTTTAAAAAATTTATTGCTCCGGATTTCCTGCCCGTATTTGATGATTTTCATCGAAAAGTATTTGAATCCTTTCTCAAACAAACCTGCGAATTGAGATTGACAAGAAATGCAACTCTTTCCATCTTTGTTCATCTTGAAGGAATCATTTCTGAAAATGATCAGAAATGCCTTTTAACTGCAGTTGACATCACCGAAAGGAAGAATTATGAAAAAGAAATAATTCATTCAAGAGAAAAATATGAGTTGCTTAATCAGCACATTCTTCAGGTTAGAGAGGAAGAACGATTACGTATTTCACGCGAAATACATGACGAACTGGGGCAGGCGCTAACTGCCCTGAAGATTGACCTGAACTGGTTGCGGGATAACCTCAACGATCAGCCAAAATCACTTCAGAAACTGGCGAAGATGATCACAATTACCAACGATACCATTAAGCAGGTACAGCGTATTTCGTCCGAATTACGTCCCGGAATGCTTGATGATCTTGGATTGACCTCCGCGATAAAATGGTACTGCACCGAATTCGTTGAAAGGACAGGAATAAAATGTCATCTTTCACTCGAGGAACCGGTTGTGGAGGATCCTCAGATTAATCTGGTTTTTTACCGGATATTACAGGAAGCGCTTACCAATGTAGCACGGCATTCAAAAGCAAATAACGTTGATATACGGTTTTGGCATGAGGAAAATCTGCTAACACTTTTAATTGAAGACGACGGAGTCGGGATTTCAAGGGAAATATTGGATTCAAATAGCTCACTCGGTTTAATCGGAATGCAGGAAAGAGCAAGACAATTCGGAGGAGCGGTTGAAATTTCTGGAATAAAAAATAAAGGAACCAAAATATCGATAGATTTACCCGTAAAAAAACTGCAAAAAACATGAAGATATTGATAGCCGACGATCATGCCATTGTACGAGAGGGTTTGAAACAGATAATCAGAAACCTTAAGGAAGTATCATCGGTTGATGAAGCACATGAAGGTCATGAAACTTACGAAATGATCAGAAATAACGCTTACGATATGGCAGTTATCGACATCTCGATGCCGGGATTGAGCGGACTTGATATCCTTCAGAAAGTCAGAAATGCCGGTATCTCTACCAGAATATTGATTCTGAGTGTTCATTCGGAGGAACAATATGCAATGAGGGCATTAAAACTGGGCGCATCCGGTTACCTTTCAAAAGGTGATGCATATAGTGAACTTTCGCTGGCGATCAATAAAATTGCCGCCGGTGGCAAGTTCGTATCATCCACATTGGCAGAGAAGATTCTATTCGACAAGCTTGAAAAAGCGAACCAAAGTATCCATGAATCTCTTTCTGAACGGGAATTCCAGGTGATGATTCAGCTTGCAAAAGGAAAATCAGTCACGGAAATTGCAGGTGAGCTTTTTTTGAGCGATAAAACCATCAGTACCTATCGGGCAAGAGTATTGGAAAAGATGAACATGAAAAAAAATGCCGAATTGACGCTTTACGCCATAAAAAACAACCTGATAGAATAAATCTTTATCCCCTCGCAAATCATTGTCCAAAGCTTTACCCATATAGGTATATTTACTTTATCAGCTCAAATATTTTATCCCTTACTTTCTTGATAAAAACAGGATTGATTGAGGTTGCTTTAAAAACGATAAGGCTTTCGTTTAGTAGGAATATTTTATGCAAACGTATAAAGCTTTTTAGCGGTAGTCCTTTGTTGTCGTTGTAATCAGTAGTTTTTATGGGTAAAGAAAGAACTTCTTATAATACTTTATCCCAGCGGTTATCTTCTTCAGAAAGCCACTCTTCAGCTAATGATTTTTCAGCCAATAAAGTAACTTCGTCAATATCTGCTTTTGTTTTGCCTTTTTCTTTTTGTGGCTCAATAGTTTTGATAAAATTTACGTTCTTGAGGAAACTAAGGGCGAAATCGGGAGTAACCTTGCTATCTATTGTTATTACAAACTGATTCTGCATAGCTTTAAACTGTTAAAATGTAAGTTACTGGCAAATTTAAGAAAAAAATAAGATATCTACTGGATCTACTGGAACATCAACTCATTTTTCCAGCAATCCAAAGTTTGGTGCCATTCTTTCTTTTTACTGGTCAGTTCAAAACCTGATTTCTTGAACACCCTTTTGAAGATTCCTGCCGATTGACTGGAAATGAAAAGTGGGCTTCGAATCCCATTATGTCCGCGCATAAACAATTTTCAAAGCAAAACCTGCCCCAGGATGGAATGGAAGCAGCATTTGTAGGGGCTTCACCTACAAAAGAATCAGCTTATCAACTACACACTTCTGCTTCAAAACTTTCATAGAATCACTTGGGTTCGAACTACCTTTATCTTTTATTAAAAGGATTCGGAATGATCGGTTAATCGGTTTTTATCAATAGTCGTAGCCTTTAGGCTACGATAAAAAGAGCAAACATCAAATGGCTTTAGCCAGGAATGATTGTTGGGCTAAAACCCATAAAATCTGCAAAATATTCAATGGCATAAATGCCGTTGCTATTGAAAAACGCCAAATAACCGATAGCTCCAAAAGAATATATTCCATATTATGATAGAACTAAGACAATGAAAATTGTGATTGCAGATGATTCCTCGTTAATGAGGGAACGGATTATAAATCAGCTTAAAGATTTCGGAAACGAACTCCTTTTATTCGAGGCTTCAAATGGGCTTCAGGCGCTGGAAATGATTACTACAAATCATCCGGAGCTTGCCATTTTGGATCTCCGTATGCCCGGACTGAGCGGGCTGGAGGTATTGAGAAAAATCAAAGCTGCTGGATTGAATTCCAGAATATGTATCCTGACAAGCTACCCCTATCCCCAATACAGGGAAAAGTGTATGGAAGCCGGAGCCGATTATTTTCTTAGTAAATCGGAAGATTTCGAGAAATTAAACATAGTTTTTGCTGATGGTCTAAGGAACAATGATTAACATTAGACAGAATTTCAGAAAAACCCAATTTTGATAAAAAACCCTGTGCAATAGCTCTAATATGAATGAAATAAACAAACTCGTGGTTTTCCAAATTGATGAACAGAAATTTGCAGTGCATCTGTCGAACGTTGAGCGGATCATTCACAGCATTGAAATTCATCCTTTACCAATGGCTCCCGACCATATTTCAGGGACAATCAACTATCAGGGAGAGTTCCTGCCTGTTGTGAACATTCGAAAACTCTTCCAGTTATGCGAACGTGAAATTGAATTGACTGATCAGTTAATCATAGCCGGTACCGATAAAAACAGGCTGGTCCTTTGGGTTGACGCGGTCGATGAAATTGCGTTCCTGACAGATGATGAAATCGTCAATAAGGATAAAATTCTGCTCGATTACGGCTACGTAGAGGGCCTGTTTAAACTTCGCGACCGGATAGTGCTGATCCATGATCTGGATAAATTCATCACTCCGGAACAGATATTAAAAATAAAAGATGCCATTCAAAGGCAACTGAAAGACAAGCAAAATTAAAAAATCAGGAACAGGAAACATGAACAGCCAACTTTCAGATACACTGCTTAATTCACTGAAAGAGTACCTTCAGTCAACTCTCGGACTTCAATATTCGGATAGGCAAAACAACGAAATCATCCGAAAGATTGGTTCTGCTGCCACCGCATTTGAGTTTTCTGATATTACTGTATTTATTAACTGGCTGCTTAAGAATTCTTTGACTGATAATGAATTGGGACGATTGGCCAGCCACCTCACCATTGGAGAAACTTATTTCTTCCGCGAGAAAAAAAGTTTCGATTTTCTGGAGCAGATTTACCTCCCTGGCCTGATCCTCAAACGTTACAAAGCCGAACGGAGGATTCGCGTATGGTGTGCCGGTTGTGCCACGGGTGAAGAAGCTTATTCGCTGGCCATTGCACTCACACAGACTATTCCGGATATCAAAAACTGGAATATTTCGATTGAAGCCACCGATATTAACCGGGTATTTCTGGAACAGGCACAAAAGGGTATTTTTAAAAAGTGGTCATTTCGAAATAATACCAAAGAATTCATCGACAAGTACTTTGAGAAAAAAGGCGAAAATGAATTTCACATTCTCCCCGGAATCAAAGAAATGGTTCATTTTTCGCATCTGAATCTGGCTGACGAAAAGTATCCTGCTTTGAAGGCAGATTTATTACCATTCGATATACTGTTCTGCCGAAATGTGCTCATTTATTTCTCTGCCGAAAGTGGCAGACAGGTCACTGAACGATTCTATGATTCTTTGGCCGATGGTGGAATTTTGGTTGTTAGTCCGGTTGAAATGTCAAATTTAATTTCGCCGAAATTCAATACTTTAAATTATTCGGGATTTACTATTTACCACAGAGGCAAGTCAGCAGGAAGCAAAAAGCAAACCGCTCCCATTGGCACTTCACCAGCAAAAGCAGTTCCCCCGATTGTATTTCCAAATCAAATCAATGGTCAATCCTTCAGACAGGAAGAGATAACCGGAACTATTCACAAAAAAGAAACGCCTTTAGAGAAGAAAATTATACCGCCAACACCTTTAGAACCTGAAGTTTCAGGAAATGAACTGTTGAAGGCACAACTGCTGTTTGAATCGGGTTCATTCGTTGCAGCCGAAACTTTATTGGATGGGCTGATCAATCATTCAGATCGGAATATAATAACCATGTTGCTGCTTGCCAAAACCAAAGCCAATCTCGGAAAACTGAAAGTTGCAGAAGAACTTTGTGAAAAAGGGCTTAGCCATGACAAACTCAATATCGGCTTCCATTACCTGTATGCCACCGTGATGCAGGAACTGGGAAACGACGAAAAGGCAATTGCATCGCTAAAGTTGTCGGTTTACCTCGAACCCGATTTCGTACTGGCTCATTTCTTACTGGGAACCCTTAGTTTAAAAGCCGGAAATGAAGCAGCCGGAAAGAAATCTTTTAAAAATGCGCTTTCAAGTCTGGCCAAGTTATCCCCGGGCGATATCCTGCCCGAATCGGATGGATTGACAGCGGAAAGATTTGTAGATATTATCAATACGATACAGAAATGATGCATGATGGAAAGAAGAGAAAGGTTTAATAAAAGGTGTCAGGTTGTCCTGTTGTCGGGTTGTCAAAAAAGACGGTTATCGGGTTGTTGCGATTTTTCTAAAAGCCTGAAAGGTGGGGGTGTAAAAACGACCATATTATTGCAGTCCACCGGTTTTACCGGTGGTTATTCAAATTGAAGTCTTTCAGACTTCCGGAATTAAAAGAAAAAAGAAAAAAAGAAGAAAGCGAAATATGAAAAAACAATCAAAAGATCAAACCATTGAAATGGAGCCGGCTCCGGATCTTGCCCTTAAAACACGAATCCTGAAAGAACGGGCTGTCCGGATGGCCAAACCATTGGAAACATTGGTTGACAATGGAGTCGAAATGGACGGACTTGGTTTTTTACTGGCCGATGAGCAATACATTATTGACGCGAATTATGTAGTGGAAGTTATCCGGATGCACGAACTTACTCCCCTGCCCTGCTCACCGTCCTTTATTCTGGGAATCATCAATATCAGGGGGAGAATTCTTTCAGTAATTAACCTGAAAAACTTTTTAAACCTGCCTGAAAAAGGAATCACCAATCTGAACCGGGTGATTGTGGTAAAACACCTGAATATTGAAGTGGGGCTTTTGGTTGATGAAGTGACCAGCAAAACGACCGTATTAATGGATCGACTGCTGGTGGCCATGCCAACCCTTACTGCCAAACAAAAGGAATATCTGATCGGAGTAACAAAAGAAAGTTCAGTGGTCCTGAACATCCAAAAATTCTTATCCGACGAAAAAATAATAATTAATGAAGAAATCTAAAAATAAAATAAAATCACATGAAAGCAACAAATTTCATAACCAAAAGTATTAGTGCAAAACTAATTACCTTTTTCCTCCTGGTTTCAATTATCCCGATTGCCATCATTGGTATAACCAGCTATTACAGTGCGAAGAGTGCGTTGGAAAAATCAATCAATGACAACATTTCGTCGGTTGTTAAATCAAGAGCCGCACATATCGAAAACTTTGTAACGGTAAGTCTCGATGTGGTCAACAGTGCCAGTTCGCTGAGCTTGTTCCGTGATAATCTCAATAACATCAGGCTGGGGATTAAAGTCAAAGAGTCGGAAGCTTTGCTTGAAGCAGCAATGGAAGACTGGCGTGGCAACAGCAACGTGTTTTACAGAGCAAGAATACTTGATTTAAAAGGTACTGTTATCGCTACAACAAAGAGCGTTTTTAATGATATCGGGCTCAATAAATCCGACTATGACTTTTTCAAAGTAGGCATCAAAGGGCCTTTCGTTTCGGAACCCTACATTTCACCGGATGATAATAAATCGTTAATTGCATATTCATGCCCGGTATATGCTCCTGACTCCAAATCGGAAGTTATTGGAGTTTTGGTCATTCATCAGGCCACCGATGCCAGTATAAACAAAGCAGATAATTGGGGAAATGGCCTGGGAATTAATGAAATAACCATGAATAAAGAAGGAATGGGTGAATCAGGCGAAACCTATCTGGTCAATAAAGACGGACTATTTCTTTCAACCTCACGGTTTGAAGCAGATGTATTCCTGAAAAAGAAAATTTCGGAAACCACCCTGGCCAATCTGCTATCGAGTGGGTACAAAGATATGTACTCCGATTACCTCGGAAAACCAACAGTTGGTAAAGCAGAGCCAATTGCTGGCACAGACTGGGTATTGGTATGTGAATACGATGATGTAGAAGCTTATGCCCCGGTCACCAAACTTGGAAGCCTGATGGTCATATTAAGCCTGATTATTTTGGCGCTTGTTCTTGGTTTTGCAGTGATGATCTCACGATATTTTACCCGCCCTATTTTGCACCTCACGGGTGTCGCAGGTGCAATGGCGTTAGGCGATCTGAACCAGCCAATTTCAGTTTCACTGGAGGATGAAATAGGACAGTTGGCTGAATCTTTTAAGGTGATGCAGAAAACCATGCTCGAAAAGGCCAATAATGCAAAAGAAATTTCGGAAGGCAACCTGATGATAGAAGTCAAACCGCTTTCAGATAAAGATACCATGGGATTTTCATTTTTAACCATGATCAACAAACTCCGCTCACAGTTGAAAGATATCAGCGAAGGAATCAATGTACTGGCATCCTCATCAAGCGAAATAATGGCTTCGGTGACCCAGCTGGCTTCCAGTTCGGCCGAAACAGCCACCTCGGTTGGTGAAACCACCACTACAGTGGAAGAAGTGAAACAAACCGCCCTCGTTTCCAACCACAAAGCCCAAATGGTGTCTGAAAATGCGGTTAAAATGGCTGAAATTTCAAATGAAGGAAACAGGGCGATTGCCAATACCATCGAAGGGATGAACAAAATAAGGCAGCAAATGAATGCCATTGCCAGCATGGTTGTCAGGCTGAGCGAACAAAGCCAGACCATTGGTGAAATCACCGCATCGGTAAATGAACTGGCAGAGCAATCGAACCTGCTGGCAGTAAACGCGGCCATTGAAGCAGCGAAGGCAGGCGAACAGGGCAAAGGATTCACCGTTGTTGCACAGGAAATTAAGTTATTGGCCAACCGGTCGAAAGAAGCAACATCGCAGGTTCGGATTATCCTTCGCGATATCCAGAAATCAATCAGCTCTGCAGTCATGGCAACTGAAGAAGGCGGAAAAGCAGTGGACGACGGATTGAAACTGACCATTCTTTCGGGAGATGCAATGCGGTCGCTTTCTGAGAGTGTGGAGGAAGCATCGAATGCCGCTATTCAGATTTCGGCATCGAGCCAGCAGCAATTGGAAGGAATGGATCAGGTAGTGATGGCAATGGAAAATATAAGGGAAGCCAGCTTCCAGACTGTCGCAAGTACACAGCAATCGGTCGAATCTTTAAATGAATTGCAAAAAGTAGGACAGAAACTCGATCAACTGATGAAACAATATAACCTTGGGAAATAACCATGGCAAGCCGTGAAGAATTTATAAAAAAACTACGCGAGACTTTCAAAATTGAAGCAGCCGAGGGAATCGCCAACATGACTTCCAACCTGATGGAGCTGGAAAAAGAGCAGACCGAAACGCGAAAAGCGGAACTGGTCGAAGCTACTTTTCGTGAAGCACACAGTTTGAAAGGGGCTGCCCGTGCAGTGAATATTTCGGAAATCGAATCCATTTGCCAGGCGATGGAAAGTGTTTTTTCATTACTGAAAAACAAAACACTTTCGCTCGCGCCTGGTTTGTTCGACCTGTTTCATCTGGCGGTTGACCTGCTCAACGATCTGCTGGCTAAGCCTGAAGGTGAAATAACAGAATCATTGATAGCAAGGATTTCTGATTTGAATTTGAACCTTGCAGAGGCTGAATCCGGAAATTTCGTCAAAGTTGAACGTTTAGTAACTGTTCAAAAAGAATTCATTTCTGAAGAAAAGAAAGTGATACCCGGGATTATTGAAACTCCGGCTCCAAAAGCTGAACCGATAGTAGAACCAACAGTAGAAATCCGGCAGGCCGTTTCAAGAACCGACAATACGATCCGCATTTCAGTCGAAAAACTGGACAGCTTGCTCAATCAGGCAGAAGAATTGTTGTCGTTGAAGCAAACATTCGGAAATTTCAGCAACAAGCTTTATTCCCTGACCAGTAAGTTGAACTTGCTGGCTCACGAATCTACATTGATTCTTCCTTTGGTTCGAGACTTCCAAAATGAACAGGATCGGTTTGCCAAAGAAGGATTGCTTCTCTGTAATGAAAAAGAAATGAAAGCAATTGTCCAGTTTTTTGAATGGGCCAACTCAATGGTAAAAAATCTGAAGGACGATCTTGCCGGCATCAGCAAATTAAACCAGGAAGAAGAGTACAATTCAGGAGTAAAAATAGAATCGTTGCTGGATGATGTCAAAAAAATAATTTCGGTTCCTTTCTCCGGAATATTGGAAGTTTTTCCGAAGTCAGCCCGCGATTTATCGAAAGACAAGGGGAAACTGGTAAACCTTGAAATAATTGGCGGAGAAATCGAAATTGACCGACGCATACTCGAAGAACTCAGAAATCCGCTGATGCACTTGTTGAGAAATACGATCGATCACGGAATAGAAGTTCCGGAAGTAAGAAAACTGAAAAACAAACCGGACGCCGGCAAAATACAGGTAAAGATTGAACACGCTGAAAATAATCAGATAGAAATCACTTTCTCCGACGATGGCGCCGGAGTTGACCTTGAGAAGGTTAGAAAAAAATACAGGAAACAGGAAAAAATACAGGAGACAACAAGTACTGATATTGATGATCAAACACTGCTCGACTACCTGTTTAAATCGGGTATCTCCACCAGCGAAATGATTACCGATTTGTCCGGAAGGGGCTTGGGATTAGCGATCGTGAAGGAAAAAATTGAACAGATAGGTGGTTCGGTTACCTTAAAAACCCAAAAGAACAAGGGTAGCGAATTTAAAATCACGGTTCCATTGTCACTGGTAACATTCAGGGGAGTGCATCTTCAGGTATCCGGGCATCAGTTTGTAGTGCCTACATCGAAAATTGTCAAAGTTCTGAGGCTTAACAAATCGGAACTCAAAACCATCGAAAACAAACCGACTATACCCTGGCAGGATGGAATTATTCCTCTGGTTTATCTATCCGATATTCTCGAAATACCCTATAAAAACAGCGAGAGTAATTTTATCATGGTCATTATTTTAGGTTCGCAGGAAAACCAACTCGGTTTTGTGGTAGATGAAATTCTTGATGAGGATATCATACTGGTTAAAAAATTCAACAGCCAGCTGAAGCGCGTTCGGAATATTGCAGGCGCCACGGTAACAGGTTCAGGGAAAGTCGTCCCGATATTAAACGTAGCAGATTTGCTCAAATCATCGGTTAGAAATAATTCAACCCGCCAGCGCGAAAATGCCAATCCCCTCGAAACAGTAAAGAAATCAATACTGGTGGTTGAAGATTCAATTACCTCGAGGATGTTGCTGAAAAATATCCTTGAAACTGCCGGATATGTTGTTTCAACCGCCATTGACGGGATAGAAGGTTATTCAAAAACAAAATCGGAACCGTTTAACCTGATCGTCTCTGACATCGACATGCCGCGAATGAGCGGATTGGATATGACAGCAAAAATAAGGTCGGACAAATCAATTGCCGAGATACCGATTGTGCTGGTTACATCACTCTCGAAACGTGAAGACCGCGAACGAGGTATGGAAGTAGGCGCGAATGCGTACATCGTAAAAAGCAATTTCGATCAGAGTAATTTGCTCGAAGTGGTGGAGAGGTTGATAGGATGACAGAAGTCGGAAGACCGAAGGGTTGTCGGGTTGTCAAAAAAGCTCCTTTAGGAGCGGCCTCTTTGTAGGATATTGAAATAGCAGGAAAATCCGTCCACGAAAAGGGGTTCAACAAAGCGGGTTCCATGTTTCGGACGGAATAGAAACCTCTTAAAAAATGAAACGATTTGAAAATAAGGTAATAAGGTTGGGCTTTTTGATTAAGTATTTTTACTAAGGTTTGAAAAATCAGAATAAGGTATTAAAAATAAACTATTAAAAACCTTATTTTCTGGCATTTAACCTTAGTAACAAGGAAATAAAATGAATAAACCCGTCCGCGCAAAATGCTGAACATAGTGAAATGCAATTTTCGGACGGAAAGGATAAAGCGATCAAAAAAGGAAGTAAAATATATCAGAATATTAAATAAAACAAAAATAAAGAACCATGGTCAGCGTATTAATTGTTGAAGACTCACGGGTGGTAAGCGAATACCTCTATTACATTTTAAGCCAGGATCCACAGATTCAGGTGATCGGGAATGTCAGCAACGGGCAAAAGGCCATTGAATTCATCAGGGAGCACAAACCCGATGTGATTACCATGGATATTGAAATGCCCATCATGGATGGACTGGAAGCCACCCGTATCATCATGTCAACTAACCCAATCCCCATCCTGATTGTAACTGCCAGCAGAAATGCCAACGAGGTGGCCACCTCCATCGAGGCGCTGGCTGTCGGAGCATTGGCAATCATTGAAAAACCGCTGGGGTTGAATCACCCCAAGGCTGAACAATTGGCCAAAAGGCTGATCAACATGGTCAAATTAATGGCCGAAGTTCCTGTTGTGACCCGGAAGCCCAGGCCAATAGCAAAACCACTTTTAGTAGCTCAATTTGAAACACAAAAAATTCAGGTTGGTCAAACAGGAATACCTGAAATAGTTGCAATCGGCGTATCGTCAGGCGGGCCGCAAGCTTTACAAATTGTTTTTTCAAAAATAACTGAACGTTTCCCTGCACCAATAGTCGTCGTGCAACATATCGCCAACGGTTTTCTGGCCGGATTGGTAAGCTGGTTGCACAACATGCTGAAAATACCGATTCACATTGCATCCGATTCGGAGAAACTTCTTCCCGGCCATGTCTATTTCGCGCCGGATGGCCATCAGATGGGTGTAACAAAAAGAGGAAAGATTCAGCTTGATAAATGTAATTCGAATAACGGATTATGCCCGTCAGTTGGTTCTCTATTCAACAGTGTTGCCGATGAATTCGGAAAAAAAGCCGTTGGAATAATTCTAACAGGAATGGGTAGCGATGGGGCCAAAGAGTTAAAATTACTTCGGGATACAGGAGCATTAACCATTGCACAAAGCAAGGAAAGCGCCTTGATTTTTGGAATGCCTGGCGTGGCGGTTCAGTTGGGAGCAGCAAAATACATTCTCAGTGCTGAAGAAATAAGTGTTTTATTAGTTGATATTGAAACGAACTACAGGAAGGAGTAAGCAGATGGAACCAAATAAAATTAAAGTTCTGGTAGTGGAAGATAGCCTTACTCAGGCCGGGGTACTGAAATACATTTTGGAGATCAATAACTATTCGGTCAGACATTCTCCTGATGGGAAAAAAGCATTGGAATTATTGGATCAGTACGTACCTGATATTATTATCAGCGACATCGTGATGCCCGGAATGGATGGGTACCAGTTTTGTTCAATCATTAAAGCCGATGAACAGCTTAAAAAGATCCCGGTGATACTTTTAAGTGCGCTTTCGGTTCCAAGAGATATCATGAAGGGGTTGGAAAGCGGTGCAGACAGCTTTCTTGTTAAACCTTACTCCGAAGAAATGCTGATTGCGAGGATTCAGTATTTTGTGCAGAATAGAGATTTACGGGTAAATAAGCCCAATGATGACGCACTTGAAATATTATTCGCTAACGAAAAATACAGTATAAATTCTTCTTCCCGTCAGATTTTAGATGTCCTTCTTTCGACCTACGAGATTACAATTCATAAAAACCAGGAACTCAACGAAAGCAATAAAAACCTGCAAATAGCCCGGGATAATTTAACACTGATGAATGTTAACCTTGAAGAAAAGATAAGACTTCGGACTCTTGAGCTGGAAAAAAGCAATGAAAATTTATTGTCTGAAATTGAAGAACATAAAGCGACAGTAGAAACCTTGTTGAAGAGTGAGGAAAAATGGAAAAAACTGGTTACCAACATTCCTGATTATATAGGTCTCTACGACCATAAAGGAAGATATTTATACCTGAATCATTTTCCCGAAGGTTTCACAATGAAAGAAATCGAAGGAAAACACGTCACCGACTTTCAAGTGGGCAAGTCAAAAATTATTTATGAAAAAGCTTTCGAAAGAGCAGCGGAAACAGGTGAAACACAGTATGTGCAACATCAGGCCTTTGGCGACAATTTCACAACAAAAGAATATGAAAGTTACATCGTTCCGATCTTTGATGACGGAAAGTTTATGAATATGCTCACAATTGCAAGAGATATCACCGACCGTAAAAAGTCGGAAAATGAATTGAATGAAAGCAACGAAATCTTCAGTCAATTTATGGAGCATAGCCCCATTTATATCTTTTTTAAAGATGAAAATATTCGTACGTTAAAACTAAGTCGCAATTTTGAAGATATGCTTGGCAAACCATTGGAAGAACTGATCGGGAAAAAAATGGATGAACTTTTCGCCTCCGATTTAGCAAAAAAAATGATTGCTGATGATCTTCAGATTCTCAAAAACGGGCAGGAAGTTTCAATAGAAGAAGAAATGAACGGGCGGCAGTATATCACCAAAAAATTCCCTATTCAGATCGAAGGTAAGCCATCTTTTCTTGCTGGTTATACAATAGATATTACCGAAAGCAAACGCGCCGAACAAGTTATAAATGAAAATGAAAAACGATTGCTCGAACTCAATGCCACCAAAGACAAGTTTTTCTCCATCATAGCCCATGACCTGAAGAATCCTTTCAATGCGGTGATCGGTTTCAGTGATATCCTGATAGAGCAGGTTCTGGAAAAAAACTTTGATGGAATTGAACAATATGCCAGGATCATCCAACATTCCTCGCAACAGGCCATGGATCTGTTGATGAATTTAATGGAGTGGTCGCGTTCACAAACCGGCAAAATGGAATATAAACCCGAAACAGTTGAAATGGTCGCTTTGATCAATGACGTCACTGAATTATTGAACGATCTTGCCCGGAAAAAATCAATCACCATTTCTAAAGAAATTCCACAAAACATATCTGCTTTTGCCGATAAAGCCATGATCAGCACCATATTGAGGAACCTGGTTTCGAATGCCATCAAGTTCACTCATCCGGGTGGTAAGATTGTGCTTTCGGCTGAACAAAAACCGGATGAATGGGTATTTTCAGTAAGTGACAACGGTGTCGGAATAAAAAAAGAAGCGATAGAGAAATTGTTCAGGATTGATGAGAATAACTCAACACCGGGCACACAAAACGAAAAGGGAACCGGTCTGGGATTGATACTTTGCAAGGAATTTGTTGAAAAACATGGTGGTAAAATCTGGGCTGAAAGCGAAGTGGGGAAAGGAAGTAAGTTTTGTTTTACAATACAGAAAAGCGAGGTGATATAATGGAACCAAAAACAATCGAAATTCTGATCGTTGAAGACAGCCTTACTCAGGCCGCAGAACTGAAATATATTCTGGAAGATCATGATTATCTGGTCATACATACTATAAATGGGCAAAAAGCGCTTGAAATCTTAACCGAATTTGAGCCGGATATCATTATCAGCGATATTGTGATGCCTGGTATGGATGGATATCAGTTCTGCTCATGACCAAATATTTGAACGTTTCCGCCAGGTTGAATCATTCCATACCCGGAAATACGGAGGCAACGGCCTGGGGCTGCCCATCTCAAAAAGTCTGGTTGAATTGCTGGGCGGCGAAATCCGGATGGAATCGGAACCGGGAAAAGGATCAACCTTCTATTTTTCGATACCAAAAGGTGAACCGGTGGTTTGATAGTTTGAATTAGTCCATTTATGGACTAACAATTAGAAAACAAATTATATAGGGATGAAAAAAGATAAAAATGATTCTCCCGAAGCTGCTTCACTTCGGAAAAAAGCAGAAGAACTTTTAAAAAAGAAGCAATCGAAAAATGAAATACCTCAAACTGTCCATCTGGAATATCGGAGAGATATAAACGATTCGCTAAGACTCCTCCATGAATTGGAGGTACACAAGATAGAACTGGAAATGCAGAACGAACAACTTCAGTTGGCCGTAGATCAGGCAGCAAAAGCGATAAACAAATATACTGCGATATATGATTTTGCCACTGTTGGCTATTTTACACTCAACAATGATGGGACTATCTACCAGCTAAACCATTGCGGCGCTAAGATGCTTGGAAACAATCGCACAGGTATGGTACGCAGAAACTTCAGGCAATTTATCACACGAGATACCCAGCAGGTTTTTAATGATTTTTTCCGGAAAGTATTTGCATCCGGCACCATACAGGCTTGCGAAGTGAGGTTAATCATTGAGGGTAATCCTTCCGGATTTCTTCACCTCGAAGGCATATTTTCTGAAGAGGAACAGAACTGTAATTTAACTGCAATTGATATTACCAAACGCAAACAGGCAGAAGAAAAATTCGAATTCGAGCGATATCTTTTTGCTATGCTCATGGATAACATTCCCGATCATATTTATTTTAAAGACCGCGAAAGTCGCTTTATCAGGATAAATAAATCGATGTTGAAACTGTTTGGTTTTAACAATCTGGATGAAGCCATCGGGAAAACAGATTTTGATGTTTTCAAAGATGAACATGCACTTCAGGCTTTTCAGGATGAACAGGCCATTATCAGAACCGGGGAATCGATTGATAATTATGAGGAAAAAGAAACCTGGCCCGATGGATCAATTACCTGGGTTTCAACAACAAAAATCCCACTCCGTGAAAACAATGGTGAAATCATCGGAACTTTTGGTGTATCAAGAGATATTACCAAACGGAAACTTATTGAAAAGGCGCTCATTGAAAGTGAAACAAAATTTTCCATCGCTTTCGAGTTTGCTACGGTGGGTATGGCATTGGTCTCGCCGCAGGGGCAATGGCTCAAGGTCAATCAGGCCGTGTGCGATCTGTTAGGTTATTCTGCCGAAAAGCTGATGAACAGGACCTTTCAGGACATCACTTATCACGAGGACCTTGAAATCGATTTGGCTCATGTAAATCAAGTTTTGACAGGTGAGATACCCGCATACCAGATGGAGAAACGTTATATACACCGTGACGGGCACCTGATTTGGGGATGGTTGAGTGTATCGCTGGTGCGTAATCCCAACGGCGAACCTCAGTTCTTTGTTTCACAGATAGTTGACATCACCGAGCGCAAACGGCTTGAGGAAGCAGTTGCTCATCTCTATCTGCAGAATCAACTGATTCTGAACTCAGTTGCTGAAGGAATTCTGGGTTTGGATGTGCAGGGAAACCATACCTTTGTCAATCCGGCTGCTGCCAGGATGTTGGGCTATACCGCTGATGAAGTCATAGGCCAGCAAAGCCACAAGCTCTGGCACCATACAAAATCAGACGGAACGCCAAATAATCAGGAAGAGTGTTCGATTAATGCGACCCTTCTTGACGGCAAGGTACATCGCGTATCTACCGAAATATTCTGGCGAAAAGATGGTACCTGCTTTCCTGTTGAATACTCCAGCACACCGATTTATGAACAAGACCGGATCATAGGTGCAGTTGTTACGTTCGTTGACATCACTGAACGCAAACAGCTGGAGACAGAGCGGCAAACACTTTCAGAAATTACTACTGGTGTCACAACTACATCAGATCTTGATGAATTGCTGAAGTTGATTCATCAATCACTACGGAAAGTGCTTTATGCTGAAAATTGTTTCTTTGCCCTGTACGATGAAAATACAGGACTTTTCAACTTCCCGTATTTTGTCGATCAATACGATGCAACTCCTTTGCCCGATGCAATGCAAAAAAGTTGTAGCGCTTATGTTTACCATTCCGGAAAATCACTATTGTGCACTCCAGCGGTATTTCAAGAGCTGAAGAATCAAAACGAAGTCGAAGCTCTCGGTACCCCAGCCCCCTCCTGGATAGGCGTCCCCTTGCAAACATCCTCAAAAAAATTAGGTGTTTTGGTTCTTCAAAACTATCAGAATGAAGATGTTTATTCCGAAGATAACCTTCGGTTTCTCGACTCAATTGCAAGCCAGGTTGCCAATGTAATTGTGCGCAAACAGGCAGAATACGCGCTTAAAGAAAGTGAAGCCCGTTTGCGTGAACTCAATGCCACCAAAGACAAGTTTTTCTCCATCATTGCCCACGACCTGAAGAATCCGTTCAATGCGATTATTGGCTTCAGTAATATCCTGACAGAGCAGGTTCAGGAAAAAAACTTTGAAGGTATTGAGGAATATGCCGGGATCATTAGAGATTCGTCTCAGCAAGCCATGGATCTGTTGATGAATTTAATGGAGTGGTCGCGTTCACAAACCGGAAGGATAAAGTTTAGCCCCGAAACTTTTAATATTGTTGCTTTGATCACAGAAGTAACACAATTATTGACAGGCTCCGCCCGGCAAAAATCAATCTCCATTTCAATGGAAAATCCGTCTGCTATTTCAGTTTTTGCTGACAAGGCAATGATTAACACTATTTTGAGAAACCTGGTATCGAATGCAATCAAGTTTACTAAACCGGGTGGAAAGATTGTTGTTTCAGCCAACCAAAAACCGGACGAATTGATAATCAACGTAATTGATGACGGAGTTGGAATGAAAAAAGATACCATCGAAAAATTGTTCAGAATTGATGAAAATAACTCAACACCGGGTACGCAAAATGAGGCGGGAACCGGACTGGGTTTGATACTCTGCAAGGAATTTATTGAGAAGCATGCCGGAAAAATAGAAGTCGAAAGCGAATTGGGAAAAGGGAGCAAGTTTAGTTTTACAATTCCATTGATTTGATGAACCGGAAATTTGGAATTGAGAAGATAAGAAGAATAGAATTGCTAATCAAGGATCAAAGATCTACGCATTTTTCAGGTGCAGAGCACCGAAATATTTGTAGAACAATGAATAAGAGCGAATAACCGTCTGAGAAACGACGTAATAAAAGCGGGTGTCATATTTCAGACGGAATTGAATACACATTTTAATACTGAAAGTTGGTTAAAATCAAAAAGGGGAATTTTGTTGTACACCAAATTGAAATTTATTCGTAAATAAAATAAATTGAAGAGTATATGAATAATAAATCATCACAGGTCGCAATTGGTGCGAGATACATAATTGTTCTCGTTGTTGCGGTAAGCATACTCCTTATGTTTGGTGGATTCTTCTATTATTCTTTTGAAGAAAAATCTATCACCAAACACGAACATGAAGAAATTAAGGCGATTGCCGACATGAAGATCAGGCAAATCACACAGTGGCGTAAAGAAAAAATCAGCGATACACAAATAGTGTCACATTCAACATTCTTTGCCAAAGGAATCATTCAGTGGGAAAAAGATAAAACCAATAAAATACTTGAAAATGAGATAATTAATAACCTAATGTCTTTTAACAGCAATAACGACTATGAAGATATTCTTCTCATCAATTTAAATGGAGAACTACTCCTTTCAAACAATTCCAAAGAATATGAAATTGGACTTTACACAAGATCAAAAATCCTTGATGCAGTTAAAAGCAATCAAATAGTATCAACTTATTTTTATTATTGTGCTCTCCACAAAAAGATTCACTACGACATTATTGCCCCGGTTGAGGACGCTAAAAAAAATCCAATCGCTGTAATCATTTTCCGGATCGATCCAAACATTTACCTCTATCCCCTTGTACAATCATGGCCCACAGCAAGCAAAACAGCTGAAACATTGATCGTCGGAAAAGATGGCGATAGTGTTCTTTTTATGAATGAATTGCGCAATCAAAAGAATACTGCTTTTAAACTTCGGATCCCTCTAACCAGAACAAATGTTCCCGCAGTCAAAGCCGTTTTAGGATTAACAGGAACATCTGAAGGAATTGATTACCGCGGTATGGAAGTTCTTTCGTATTACCGGCCGATTCCCGATACGCCGTGGTTCATGGTATCCAAGATCGATAAAAGTGAAATATTCGCCGAACTTCGATTCAGAGCTGTTGTCATTTCCTTATTTACACTTGTTCTAATTGTTTTGGCCGGTGTGGGCTTAGCTTTGATACTCAAAGTACGTCAAAAAAATATTTACCGGAAGTTGCTTGATAAAGAAAAAGAACTGCGGGCAAATCAGGAAGAGTACAAAACCACGCTTTACAGTATCGGCAATGCAGTAATTACAACCGATGTAAACGGGGCTATCCGGCAGATGAATCCTGTTGCAGAGCAATTAACCGGCTGGAAGGAAACCGAAGTGAAAGGAATAACGATTGACAAGGTATTCATGATCATTAATGAAGAAACACGGAACCTGGTTGAGAATCCGGTGATCAAAGTTTTAAAGGAAGGTGTGATTGTCGGACTTGCTATAAATACTTTACTTATTTCGAAGGATGGAAAAGAAATTCCAGTTGCCGATAGCGGAGCACCGATAAAAAACGAATCAGGTGAAATCACAGGCATGGTATTGGTCTTCCGCGACATTACCGAACACAGGCAAGCTGAAGATGCGCTTCAGGCGAATGAGGCTTTTCTCAATACGCTGCTAAATGCAATTCCAATTCCGGTTTTCTATAAAGACCTGAATGGTCAATATCTTGGATTTAACGATGCTTTCGAGATATTCTTCGGCAAAACAAGAGATCAATTAATCGGGAAGAGTGTTTTTGACATCAATCCACAGCAACTTGCAGAAATCTATTTTAGCAAAGATCGTGAGTTAATAGAGAGTAAAGGATCTCAGCAATACGACTCTCAGGTAAAAAACGCGAATGGATTACTAAAGGATGTTATATTCAATAAAGCTGTTTTTACTGACAATCAGGGAGCTGTCATTGGGCTGATTGGAACAATCCTTGATATCACCGAGCGCAAACATACTGAAAAAGTACTTAAAGAAAACGAAGCTCACTTGCACGAGCTCAATGCCACCAAAGACAAGTTTTTCTCGATCATAGCCCATGACTTAAAAAATCCTTTTAACTCAATTATAGGTTTCAGCAACCTATTGGTCGAAAAAGTTCAGGACAAAGATTATAACGAAATGGAGGAATTTGTCGGTTACATTCTTGAATCCTCAAACAGCGCCATGAATTTGTTGTTGAATTTGTTGGAATGGTCGCGTTCACAAACAGGCAAAATGGAGTTCAGCCCCAAAACAGTCGAAATAAGGTTATTGATCGATGAAGTAATTCGATTATTAAACGTCACCACTCAGCAAAAATCAATCACCATTTCATGTGAAGATTTGCACGATGCCACTGTTACAGCCGATAAGAATATGATTTCAACCATATTAAGAAACCTGATTTCGAATGCAATCAAGTACACTCATCCGGGCGGTAAGATTGTGCTTTCGGCTGAACAAAAACCGGATGAATGGGTATTTTCAGTAAGTGACAACGGTGTCGGAATAAAAAAAGAAGCGATAGAGAAATTGTTCAGGATTGATGAGAATAACTCAACACCGGGAACACAAAATGAAACAGGGACCGGACTGGGATTGATACTCTGCAAAGAATTTGTCAAAAAGCACGGTGGCAAAATCTGGGTTGAAAGTGAAGTAGGAATTGGAAGTGCGTTTTATTTTACGATACCAATAAGGTAAAATGTAAAAAAAATGATAATTGAAAGTCGCATATTTTTTTTAAAAAAGTCAGGAGACTACTCAGGAGTTCGCCAAGCCATCTGTGAACTTGGCGGAGGCAACTGCGGGCTTGGCGGAGGCAACTGCGGGCTTGACGGAGGCATCTGCGGGCTTGACGGAGGCAACTGCGAGCTTGACGGAGGCAACTGCGAGCTTGGCGGAGGCAACTGCGGGCTTGACGGAGGCAACTGCGGGCTTGACGGAGGCATCTGCGGGCTTGACGGAGGCATCTGCGGGCTTGGCGGAAGCAACTGCGGGCTTGACGGAGGCAACTGCGGGCTTGGCGGAGGCATCTCAGAAACAATAATTTAATAACAATGAAACGACTATGAAAAATGAAAAAAAAGATTTCACCGGAAGCCCTGCCCGACAATTTCAGTAAGTCAGGCGCTTCACTTCGGCAAAAAGCTGAAGAACAAATCATTGAGAAGCATTCCGGGAAATCGTCGGCTCTGACGGTTCAAAATGAGAATACACGAAGCGAAGCCGACACTACGAAACTTCTTCACGAACTGGAAGTACACCAGATTGAACTTGAAATGCAGAATGAGGAACT
>JBBRXN010000064.1:0-31992 GCA_038248385.1 Bacteroidales bacterium | reverse complement strand
TGTGTTCAGGGCTTTTTTGTATCATTAATCATCAAAAAATGGAAAATGTATTAGCAGTGATACAAAAGTTTTGACCCAAAATTTGACCCAAAATTTACAAAAAACCCCTGCAAGCTTACTGCTGCAAGGGTTTCATTTTTGTACTTCGTGACCCAGTTGGGATTCGGACCCAAGACCCCATCCTTAAAAGGGATGTGCTCTACCAGCTGAGCTACTGAGTCATCCTTAATAGTACTTTTGTTTTTCAAAAGCGGTTGCAAAAATATGTTTTTAAAATTGATATATCAACAGGATTTCCGATAAATTCAAATAATTTTCGCAAATTATTGTATTTCAGCATATAACAGTTAACACATCGTCAATTTCTCGGATAACCTGAAAAAAAATCATACCTAAATATTTTTAAAACGTATAAAAAATGTTCTCGGGCAAAACAAATTCCTATTTTCGCTTTCATGAAATAAGTCGAAAATTAGAAAACAAGTTACTTTATACGATATCGGGAGATACATCGTTTTAATTTAAAATACTGGTTATGAATATTCAGATGGTTGATCTTGTTACACAATACAATAAGATTAAGACGGAAATTGATTTTCAAATGGACGAAGTAATCCGTTCTTCTGTATTTGTGAAAGGCGGAAAAGTTACTGAATTCGAGGAAAACCTAAAAAGATATATGAACGTTGGGCATGTAATTTCATGCGGAAACGGGACTGATGCCCTTCAAATTGCCTTGATGGCTTTGAGGTTGGAAGAAGGCGATGAAGTGATCACCACTCCCTTTACTTTTGTTTCGACACTTGAAGTATTATCCTTGATGAAACTCAAGCCAATTCTGGTTGATGTTGATCCACATAACTTTAATATCAGACCCGATTTGGTTAATAGACACATTCATCACAATACAAAGGTAATTGTTCCGGTTCACTTGTACGGACAATGTGCCGATATGGAATCGCTGACTGAAATAGCCCGCGATAATGATCTTTTTATCATCGAAGATGCCTGTCAGGCTTTAGGTACCGTTTATGAATTCAGGAATGGAATGACTGCCAAAGCTGGCACAATTGGCGATATTGCCTGTAATTCATTCTTTCCGACTAAAAATCTGGGAGCATTTGGCGATGGTGGTGCACTTTTCACCAACAACGACGAATTGGCTCATCAAATGCGTTCAATCGCCAACCATGGAATGAGCAAGCGCTATTATTATCAGCAAATCGGAATGAATTCAAGGTTGGATGCCATTCAGGCAGCCATTTTGAATGTTAAACTTAAATACCTCGATCAATTTGTGGAGGCCAGACAGGATGCCGCTGCATTCTACGACCGGGAATTAACTGATATTACCGAAATAACCATTCCGGCAAGGGTTTTATACAGCACACACAGTTTCCATCAATACACCATTAAAGTTCACGGAAAACGTGACGAGCTTCAGAAATTCCTTCAATACCGGGGCATTCCAAGCATGATTTATTATCCGTTACCGCTGCATCTTCAGGAAGCCTATCAATATCTTGGTTACAAATTGGGCGATTTTCCGGTTTCGGAAAAACTTTCGCAACAAGTATTATCTTTGCCCATGCACACCGAATTGACAGAGGAGCAGTTAATTTACATTACTTCTGCAATTCGCGAATTTTTCAGCTAATGGGAACATCTTTTTTTGCACACGAAACCGCTGTAATTGACATAGATTGCACGATTGGCGAAGGAACCAAAATCTGGCATTTCTCGCATATCATGTCGGGTTGCTTCATTGGCGACCACTGTTCAATCGGCCAAAACGTGGTTATTTCGCCTGAAGTCAGGATTGGTAACCGGGTGAAAATTCAGAACAATGTTTCAGTTTATACCGGTGTGATCTGCGAAGACGATGTCTTTTTAGGTCCATCAGCAGTATTTACCAATGTGATCAATCCGCGAAGTGCCATCATCAGGAAAAATGAATACATGCCCACCATGGTGCATAAAGGCGCTACTATTGGGGCAAATGCTACCATTGTTTGCGGCATTTCCATTGGCAGGTTTGCTTTTGTGGGTGCAGGGGCTGTTGTAACCAAAAATATTCCGGACTATGCACTTGTCATTGGAAATCCTGCCCGACAAGCCGGCTGGATGAGCGAATACGGGCATAAATTAAAATTCAATCCGGAGGGAATGGCTGTTTGTCCTGAAAGCAGGGACCAGTACCAATTACTAAATGGTTTAGTTACGAAAAAATTATAGGACACATCAATGAGTATTAAGTCGCAGTCATCAGTCTCAGTATTCCATAAAACAGTCTTTAGACAACCTGACAACAGACAAAAACCATTAATTGCTTCTTTTCAAACTTTAATAATTGAATATTAGAATTTTAACCATTATATGACAGAAAAAAAAATACGTTTTGCCGTCGTTGGTCAGGGACACATCGGCAAACGCCACGCTGAAATGATCCTCCGCAATCCGCAGTCAGAATTGGTTGCCGTTTGCGATATCCTAACTTCAAATGAATGTAAAGCCTCGTATTCAGGAATTCCTTTTTATGGTTCGATAGATGAATTGCTGGAAAAAGAAACCAATCTGGATGTTATTAATATTTGCACTCCCAACGGCTTACATGCTGAAATGGCAGTCAAAGCACTTGAGAAAGGATTGCATGTGGTAATTGAAAAGCCAATGGCATTGACCAAAGCTGACGCAGAACGTGTTGTTTTCAAGTCACTTGAGAAACATCGGAATGTTTTCTGCGTGATGCAGAACCGCTTTTCTCCCCCATCGGTTTGGCTGAAAAATGTGATGGACAAAAATATACTTGGCCGTTTGTTCCACGTTCAAATTAATTGCTACTGGAACCGCGATGAACGATATTATACGCACAAAAACTGGCATGGCGATGCACAACTGGATGGCGGAACACTGTTTACACAATTTTCACATTTCATCGATATCATGTACTGGTTGTTTGGTGATATTAGAAATATCAGCGGACAATTCAAAGACTTCAACCACAAAACGTTGACCGATTTTGAGGATACCGGAATTGTCAATTTCGAGTTTGTGAATGAAGGAATTGGCACCATCAATTATTCGACTTCCATTTATCATGAAAATCTGGAAAGCAGCATGACCATTATCGGCGAAAAAGGTACCATTAAAGTGGCCGGTCAGTATATGAACGAAGTCGTTTATTGTAATATCAAGGATTACAAGATGCCCGAACTCGAACCCAGCGCCCCGCCCAATGACTACGGATTATACAAAGGATCGGCACAAAACCATCATTTGGTGATTCAGAATGTAGCTGACACATTAAGCGGACAATCTCCCATCAGCACCAATGCCCTTGAAGGAATGAAGGTGGTGGACATTATCGAACGCATATACGGAGTCAGGGATCAGGTATGGAAAAAATAATCTTGCCAAATTCTTATTTCTGGCATGCGGTTTACGTCAAATCAAGGGCCGAAAAAAAAGCGCAGACAGAACTTCAGTTTCAGGAAATAGAAACTTTCCTGCCCCTCCAGCGCAAGCTAAGACAATGGAGCGATCGAAAAAAATGGGTTGAAATGCCTTTGATTTCAGGCTATCTGTTTGTACACGCCAGCCGGAAGGAATATGATCAGGTGCTGCAATCCAATTATGTGGTCAGTTATGTCAGGTTCGAAGGAAAAGCGGCAATTATTCCTGATTCACAGATCGAATACCTGAAACTGATGCTCAAACAGGACAGTTCAGAAATTGAAATTACACGGGAACCACTGAAACCAGGACAAATGATCGAAGTAGTGGCCGGACCTTTGATCGGGCTAAAAGGAAAACTTCAAAAAATCAAAGGCAAAAACAAAGTGGCCATCGAATTGGAACAGTTGGGTTATTCGGCCTTGGTCGAAATTCTTACCGAAGACATTATAAGCATATAAGTATAAAAGCCTAAAAGCATCTCAGCATAGTTGTTTACTTTTGAAACCTGCTTATTTTTAAAATAACAGTACGCGGACGAAGCAATATGGAAACAGGCCACCTTATTGAAAATGCTATTCATGCCGCTATTTTAGCCGGTCAAAAAATCATGGAAGTTTATTCGTCCTGTGATTTTGAGGTGGTCGAAAAGGAGGATTTAAGTCCGCTGACCAGAGCCGACCGTGAAGCCCACCTTCAGATTATAAAAATTCTTGCATCTACGAAAATCCCGGTTTTAAGCGAGGAAGGAATTCACCCATCTTATGCTGAAAGAAACCTCTGGAAAACCTTTTGGCTGGTCGATCCGCTCGACGGAACCAAAGAATTTATCAGCCGGAACGATGAATTTACTGTCAATATTGCATTGATTTATAAGAATCAACCGGTTGCCGGGGTTATTTATATCCCGGTTTCAAAAGAATTGTATGTTGGGATTGTAGGTTTGGGGGCATGGAAAATACTGAGTCCCGAACAGGAATGCACCTTTGAGCAAATCGCAAAACAGGGGACCAACCTGCCTCTGACCGAATCATCGGACAAATACACTGTTGCAGCAAGCCGTACACATTTGGATAATGAAACATCCGTATTTATTGAAAACCTGAAAAAACTTCATCCTGAACTTAAAATCGTCAGGAAAGGTAGTTCTCTGAAATTCTGCATGATTGCAGAAGGAACTGCAGACATTTATCCACGGTTTTGGCCGACTATGGAATGGGACACAGCTGCCGGACATGCAATCGTTAAAGCAGCTGGAAAAAACATTTTTCATACCGATCAGAAAACCGAAATGCGCTATAATAAAGAAAATTTAATGAATCCATATTTTATCGCTTTATGACAGCCGAAGGATTTTACGTATTATTTATCATCATTTTGATGATCGTTGCCCTCGCCAAAGAAGTGATGAGGCCCGGATTGGTATTGTTTTCTGCGATCATCATTCTAATGGCGGTCGGAACGATTACCACGCAGGAAGCCATTCAGGGATTTTCAAACAAAGGGATGCTCACCGTCGGGATATTGTTCCTTGTAAGCGAAGGGGTCCGGCAATCGGGCGCGTTGAACCGCATGGCGCTGGCCTTTCTGCCCAAACGGCGCGGGAAAGTCCGCACACTGTTTTTTCGGCTCATGTTCCCGGTTTCATTTATTTCAGCGTTTCTGAACAATACGCCAGTTGTGATTATTTTCGCTCCATTGGTTAAAAAATGGTCGGAAAATCTAAACCTCTCCTCCCAAAAATTTCTGATACCTCTCTCCTACGCCACTATTTTAGGCGGAATGTGTACTTTGATCGGCACATCGACCAACCTTGTTGTTCATGGTTTGATGCTCCAGAACGGTTATCCGGGATTGAGCATGTTTGAACTGGGAAAAATCGGCGTCTTTTTAGCTTTCGCCGGATATCTTTATATGTCATATATTGGCGTCCACCTGCTTCCCGGCGAAAAGGATTTTATCCGCAGGCCCCGGGCTGATCAAAAGGACTATTATTACGATTTAATTGTTCCGTCAGAAAGTAACCTGATAGGGATACCCCTGAAAAACGGACGTTTGAAAGAACTGAAAGGGCTTGATATCATTGTTATTGAGAGGGGAAACGAAAAAATAGACGGCAAAATGCAGGCTATAAGTTTGCAGGCCAATGACCATATTTTAGTCGCCGGAAAATCAGACAGTCTCGAAAATATTTTAAAACTGACCAACGTTCGGTTGAATGGACTCGACCTGCTGAAAGGCCAGATCAGCACTACTGACCTGAAACAATACGAAGCAGTTCTGGCGCCCCGCTTTCCCGGAATTGGCAAAACCATTGTTGAATATAACTTCTTCGACCATTATCAGGCAGCTGTTATTGCCATCCACCGTTCGGGTGAACGTATTACTGCGAACGTGAACAACCTGAAACTGAAAGAAGGCGATAACCTGGTACTGCTTACTACTGATCGTTTTATCAGGAACTGGGGCGATTCAAAAATATTTTATCTCACTTCGTACATTGGCGATCACGACACCTCCATTCCAAAATACAAACGTTGGCTAACGCTGGTCATCATTCTGATCATGGTACTGGGTGCAACATTTGGCGAAAAACTACCGCGACTGGCAGGTAATCAGCTGGATATGTTTTACTTCTCGGCTTTTGCTGCTATCCTTATGATTTGGCTCCGTATTTTGCCACAACACAAATACACCAAAGCAATCAGTTGGGATATCCTGATTACCATTGCGTGTGCATTTGGAGTAAGTAAAGCCTTACAAAACTCCGGTGCAGCCGATGGAATTGCCCATACTGCAATCAATTTTGCCAAAAGTTGGGGACCGGTTGGAGTTCTGGCAACCATTTATTTGATCACCAATATTTTTACTGAACTCATTACCAACAATGCGGCTGCAGCTATTACATTTCCAATTGCCATGGCCGCAGCCAATCAAATGGGAGTTGATCCGAAACCATTTTTTGTAGCAATTTGTATTGCTGCATCAGCAAGTTTTTCTACGCCAATCGGATACCAGACCAATCTGATTGTGCAAGGTATCGGGAACTATCGGTTCAAGGATTTTGTCAAAGTCGGACTTCCTTTAAATATTATCATATTCATACTTTCAATTTTGCTGATCCCATTGTTCTGGAGTTTCTAACAAACTTAACTTATATCCTTGGAATTTGGACCCTGCTATTTGGAATTTAGTATAAATACTGCTTGATTAAGAGTTGAAAGTATTATTTTTGCCGACTTGAAAATAAAACGAAAATACGACACATGACAGAATACAGTCTTTCACACTTAAAAGAACTGGAAGCCGAAGCAATCCATATCATCCGTGAAGTGGCTGCCGAATTTGAAAATCCGGTGATGCTTTATTCCATCGGAAAAGATTCATCGGTGATGGTTCGTTTGGCCGAAAAAGCCTTTTACCCCGGAAAAGTTCCGTTTCCACTGATGCACATAGATTCGAAATGGAAGTTTAAGGAAATGGTTGAATTCCGCGATAATTACGCCAGGGAAAACAATTGGAACCTGATTGTTCATTCTAACATGGCAGCTTTCGAATCGGGCGTTGGCCCGTTTACCCACGGAAGTAAAGTTCATACAGACGTAATGAAAACACAGGCTTTGCTTGAAGGACTAAGCAAATATAAATTTGATGCTGCTTTTGGCGGAGCTCGGCGGGATGAAGAAAAATCACGTGCGAAAGAACGAATCTTCTCGTTCCGCGATAAATTTCACCAGTGGGATCCAAAAAATCAACGCCCCGAATTGTGGGACATATACAATGCCCGTGTTCACAAAGGCGAATCTATCCGCGTATTTCCCATTTCAAACTGGACTGAACTCGATGTCTGGCAATACATTCGTCTGGAAAAAATTCCGATTGTGCCCCTTTATTTTGCCAAAGAACGTCCGGTGGTAAATGTTGACGGAAACCTGATCATGGTTGACGATGACCGTATGCCAAAAGAAATGGCCGATAAAGCTGAAATGAAGATGGTTCGTTTCCGTACTTTGGGTTGTTATCCGTTAACCGGTGCCGTTGAATCGGAAGCCGATACCATCGAAAAAATTGTGGAAGAAATGATGACCGTTACCGTATCGGAGCGTACAACGCGTGTTATCGACTTTGACCAGGACGGTTCGATGGAACAGAAAAAGAGAGAAGGGTACTTCTAAAAAGTTGTCAGGTTGTCAGGTTATCAAATACACCCAAATAAAGGATGGAATGTAATAACTGAAGGTCTGAATAAACTTGGAATAAAAATCTCAAATTTCATGAAATACGTTGAGTTAGAATGGAAAACCTGACAACAATTACAACGAATATAACAACGACAACATTACAAAATATGATACAAAAAAAACAAAATACTTCCACCGAAAACACTCCAAACGGAGGAATCAGAGGAACCCTCGACATCAACACCTACCTTGATCAGGATGAAAAAAAAGACCTGCTCCGCTTGTTGACAGCCGGTTCTGTTGATGATGGCAAATCGACCCTGATCGGACGCTTACTTTTCGACAGCAAGAAAATATACGAAGACCAGCTTTCGGCACTCGAACGCGACAGCAAACGGGTGGGTCATGCCGGCAAGGAAATTGACTATGCTCTCTTACTCGATGGATTAAAAGCAGAGCGCGAGCAGGGAATTACCATTGATGTGGCTTACCGCTATTTTTCGACCAACAAGAGGAAGTTCATCATTGCCGACACTCCCGGGCACACTCAATATACCCGAAACATGGTCACAGGCGCCTCAACCGCTAACCTGGCTATTATCCTGATTGATGCCTCCAAAGGGGTGATTACCCAAACGCGCCGCCATACATTTCTGGTGTCATTGTTGGGCATTAAACATGTGGTTCTGGCAGTCAATAAAATGGACCTGGTTAACTACGACCAGAATGTATTCGACGAAATTTGTGCCGAATACAAAGCTTTTATCACACAACTTGATATTCCGGACGTGAATTTTATCCCGATTGCGGCACTGAAAGGCGAAAATGTAGTAGAACCAACCACCCTGATGCCCTGGTATCATGGCAAAAGCATGCTCGAATTCCTCGAATCGGTGCACATCAGCAGCGACCGCAACTTCGACGATATGCGTTTTCCGGTTCAGTACGTGCTTCGTCCCGATCTTGATTTCAGGGGATTCTCGGCACGGGTTGCTTCAGGAATTATCCGGAAAGGCGAAAAAATAATGGTACTGCCTTCACGTAAAACTTCAAGAATTAAAGAAATCATCACTTATGACGGGAACCTGGACGAGGCTTTTCCACCGCAATCGGTTACCATTACGCTTGAAGACGAAATTGATATTTCAAGGGGTGATATGATAGTTTATCCTGATAATCTGCCACGAATCGAGCGCCATTTCGAGGCGATGCTGGTTTGGATGGACGAGAAACCAATGAATCCAAATGAGCAGTTGTTCCTTAAACATGCCAACAATACGACCAGAGTCAGGTTCGATAAAATTCAGTATAAGATTGATGTAAATACACTTCAGAAATCGGCTATCAGCCATTTTGAACTAAATGAAATCGGGCGCGTGGTTCTTACCACCAACAAAGCGATTTTCTTCGATCCGTACAAAAAAAACCGCAGCACCGGCTCTTTTATCCTGATTGATCCTATTACCAACAACACGGTGGCCGTGGGAATGATCATCGATAAACTCAATACAGAAGACCTTCCATCGAAAATTGTTGATGAAAAGACGCTGGAGGCCAATAAACTACGGATTACCAAAGGCGAATGTCTGATTTCGGAAACGCAGCGGCAGAAACGCTACAATCAGCAGGGCACTACTTTATGGATTACCGGTTTGCATGGTTCAGGAAAAAATGAGCTGGCATTTACACTTGAGAAAGAGTTGTTTGAACAAGGCGCAACTGTAGTTTTACTTGATGGAAGCTCAATCAGACTGGGACTTTCAAACGAACTGGATTTTTCACCTACCGATCGCGCAGAGCACCTTCGCCGCGTGGCTCATATCAGCAAATTGCTGAACGACCAGGGATTCATTACCATTTGTTCGTTTATTTCTCCGGACGAAAATATCCGGAAACAAGTGATTCAGATCATTGGCGAAGATCGTTTCAAGCTGATCCACATGGATGCCAGTCTTGAATTCTGTAAAAATAACAAACCCGAATTATACGAAAAATTTGAAGAAGGACTGATTGCGAACCTTCCCGGAGCCGATCTTCCATATACTGCACCCGAAAATCCAACATTGGTATTAAAACCTGAAAACAGGGCACAAAATGTAAAAACCATAATGGAATATCTGGCTGATTATAAGATTTTTCCTATTGTTTAGAAAGGAACATTTAACCGACCACAATTATTCATTAATTTCTACAGAAAAGAAACTATTTTTACTGCGTTAAGGCCCAAATAAAAATAAGACAACACACATATTGATGCAAATTCGTCGGCGAAAGATATTGAAGACATTGTCAATCATTCTGTTGAGTTTGATCCTGTTGTCTTTTGCGGCTTTTGGATTGATGTATTTTAAAGCACAATCGTACCTGAACGAAAACCTTTCAGAGTTTATCTCCAAAAAATCAAAAGGAAAATATGAATTAACTTTTGACAATATTTATCTCAATTTCAGACATTGGGGATTCGAACTTGACCAGGTTGCCTTTCATCCATCCGACTCAATTATTAAAACGCTCAATGATACAATTCCAGTCAAACAATTGTATTCATTTTCCTCGCCTAATATCCGCATCGGGCAAATCAAATTGTGGAAGTTAATTTTCGGCGACCAACTCGAAATCGGTGAAATTCTGATCACACAGCCCGAGTTAAAAATTCATGGAAAACAAACCGGCGAGGAAGACAAGAAAAACAATATCAGTTCGGTTTTACTGGAACTGAGACCATTGGTAACAAAAACGTTTAAAAATATCAAGATCAACAAAATAGAGCTGGTAAATGCAAGTTTCGATTTTTACAACCTGCTTGGTGACACCCGCAAACTTTCGAATGCCGAAAACATCACGATCGGGATCCTGAATTTTTATACCGATTCATTGCTTCTGCCCGACCCCACCCGGGTATTTAATGCTGATGATATTTACATAAGGATGCATAACTATCGTATTAAGCTTGGCGACAGTATCCATACATTTTCCGCCGAAACAGTCACCTATTCGCTTAAAAAGTCTCAGATTGAAGCCGAGAATATTGAACTAAAACCAGTTAACCAGCAAGTTACAGTTCGTGGCAAATACCATATTATTGTGCCAAAGGCAATTATCAAAAGCCGACACATCAATGAATTCTACCGGAACAATGCAATTCCAATTGATTCAATTGTGCTAACTGATGCCATTATAAAGTACTGGCCGGGGCAGAAAAGCACCAATGCAGTGCTCAAAAATATAGATGATTTCGACCTTTACGAGTTGATAAAAGATGAATTCAGCAGTATTAGTATTGCCAACTTCAGGCTCGGGAATACCCAATTGATGCTTTACGGTGACCAGGCTGATCAGGTAAGCCAGCAGGAACTCAAAAATATCCGGATAAATCTTACGGATTTTCTGCTTGATCCTGTTTCGGCGCAAGATACCAGCCGCATTTTTTACTCAAAAAATATCGATTTTTCTGCGTCCGAATATGAACTCACTCTTGGAGATAACATTCATCGGTTAAGGATTGGAAAGTTAGATCTTTCAACTAAAAGAAAAGCTGTATTCGTTAAAAATATTCTGTTATATCCGTTATTGAACAATCAGGCCAAAATCACACAAAAAAATACGATCGATGGCAGTTGTGACAGTGTCAGGCTCGATTTATTTGAATTTAAGAAAGCTTTTCATACCAAACGCTTTTATTTTCAACGTATTAATATTTTTAATCCTGAATTGCAACTCACCCAAAATACGATTGCCGAAAACAAGCCTGAACCGGCGAACGCAAGTTTCATTTACGACTTGATTTCTGTTTACCTGAAAGGAATTTATTCCAATCAGGTTTCGGTTCAAAAGGGAAAATTTAAATTATTGAATAAAACAGGCGTGTTGCAGAAAGGAAATATCGAGACTTCTTTCAAACTCTTTCTAAGTGGTTTTGCATTGGATGAAGTTAGCGCTCAAAAATCAGAAAGACTGTTTTTCGCGAACGAGATCGAATTGAATTTCAATGATTATAAGATGCAACTCGTTGATCAGCTTCACCGAATGACCATTGAGAAGTTTTCAATTTCAACGAGACAAAACAGGGCCTCGTTACAAAACCTGCATTTGTTCCCCGATTCAAAAGAAGACATGGAGGAACTTCTAAAAAAATACAACAGGTCGGAATTATACGAATTTACTATCCCTGAATTATCGTTTACCAATGCCGATTTTCACCAGGCATTCTTCAAAAAGAAGCTTTATGCCGATACTTTGAGCATTAAAATGCCGACCATCTACTATGAAAATTTTGCTCTTTTAAAACCATCGAAACCAAAAGCCAATTTTGAAGATTTATACTTTCTCGTTTCCAATTATCTGGATGACATCCATTTTGGAAAAGTTGATATTCCTGACGGAACTATCCGGCTGATCAATCACAGCAAAAATGACAAGACCATCTCGCTCAACAATCATTTCTCGCTTAAGCTTGACAATACGCAGATTAATCAGGATCAGTTTGGACAGAAGAAATTGCTTTTTTCGGAGCAGATTGAATTTTCTGTTCGCGACCACCTGATCCGCCTTTCGGACAATGTGCATGTTATAAAAGCCGGTACCGTCGGCTTTTCGACCAGCCGAAAAGAAGTTTATGTTACGAATGCCCGGATGTACCCCGAAACCAACAGTCAAAAATTTTCATCCATCAACTGGAACATTCAGCTGAATATTCCTGAGATCAGGATCAAAGGCATCAATATAGTTGATTTATACTTTGACCAGAAAATTGAAGCCGACAATGTATTAATTAATAATCCTGAAATCAAACTCTATCAGAAAAACAAAAAAAAGGATCCAACTGAACTGAAAGAAGTTTCCTTTCCATTGCCTGAGCAAATCCAATCTATCTCTATTCGTCAGTTCAACCTGAATAATGGTTCTTTAAAAATCTTTTCGGAATTGAGCTCGCAACCATATTTGCTTGTTCAATCAGATCTGAAAATGGAATCGCGGGACATTCTGATACAGAATAATGAAAACTCAAACCGACCCGAATTTAAAAGCGGGAAATATACTGCAAGTTTGTTTCAGTTCAAATTCACGCCAAAAGACAAAAATCAACAGATTAGTATTGAAGAACTTAACTTTTCAACTAACGAAAGGCACATTCTTGCCAGACAGTTAACCGTAAAACCAAAAACGAAAAGCGCCAAACTGGATCAATTCGAATTAAGAATTCCATCCATTTCTATGAACGGGTTCGACATCGACAATGCTTACCGGAACAACCAGTATTTTTTTGAGTCAATTTTGGTGGAAAAACCTGTATTTCTGCTTTATAACAATGCCAAAGACTCGATACAACTCAATCCTTTCAATGTCAATTTTTATCCTCACTTTGAAAGTTTTGCCGATGTTTTTACCACTAAAAACCTCAAGGTAAATGAAGTAGATTTGACAGTGTTTAAAAATGGCCAAAAGAAAATGCAGGAGAAAATCTCCTTCGATCTTTCCAATTTCAGGATCGACAGTAAACCGTCAGCAGGATTTATTCATTCAACTGATTTCTCGTTCAGTATTCAAAATACCCAACATCAGGATGCACAGAAATTATACCGGTTTACTACCGGCAGTTCAGAGTATTCGTCTAAAAAAGACCGTTTTATTGCCCGTGACATTCGCTTGATTCCTAATTTCAGCAAAGAGAAATTCAATACTCAAACCGGCTATCAATCCGATTATTTTGAAGGGAAACTCGATTCTGTTTTAATCAGTCAACCCAATATCCGCCGTTGGTTCGATAAAGGAGAATTGGCCGGTAAATCCATGTCGGTAAACGGATTAGACATTGATATTTACAGGGACAAACGCCTTCCTTTCGACGAAAACAGAAGACCGGAAATGCTTCAGGATATGATAAAAAAATTGCCCTATCCGGTTCAGATTGATTCGCTCAAGCTGATTGACGGACGAATTAAGTATTCAGAACAGCCAGCTTTGGGCGACAAAGAAGGACAAATCGGGTTCAGCAACCTTCAGATCAGCATCAAACCATTTACCAACATGAAAGGTTCAGGTTCAAAAATTCCGGATTTCAAACTCAACGGAACCGCAACCATTATGGATTCGTGCCAGATGAAAGTGAGTATGAACTACCAGATGAATCATCCGGATAATTTATTTACGGCAAGCGGTAGCCTGAGCCCTTTCAACATGCGGATTTTAAACCCGGTACTTGAACCTTTAGCGTTGGTTTCTATACGCAGCGGACAAGTGGATCACTTCAGTTTCAATTTTACTGCTGACAAAACACATGCTACCGGGCATGTGTTATTCGGCTACAACGATCTGCATATTTCGGTACTTGAATTGAAAGATGGAAATACCAAAGAAGCTAAATTCGCCAGCTTTATAGCCAACAGCTTGCTACTGAGATCAAAAAATCCAAGAGGGAAAGAATTGCTTCCTGATGAAATTAATTTCCAAAGAGATCAAAAACGTTCGGTCTTGAACTACTGCTGGAAATCAATATTCAGTGGAATACGCAACACACTCGGAATCAAAGACAAGGCAGAATCGGAAGAAAGATAAACGAGTAAGCGCTAACAAGAAGGGAAAAGGCGTAGACAAAGGCGAAGATTAGAAATGCGTCAAATTCCGATCATTTCTTCAGACTCCAGATAATCGACAGTTTGATGGTTTGATAACTCCAGTCGCGAAGTCCGTACAGATATTGTAACCGAAGTGTATGTTTTTTTAATGAACGGTTCAGATCGAATGTGTAAACCATGGGCCTGTCGCGTTCCTTTTTATAACCTGAATAACCTGAAAGCGAATTGGAAACCGACCAGCGCGACCATTTAAAATCGGCCCCTACCCCATACATATAGGCATCGTTTTGCAAGTTCAGGTCATCATTGGTTTGCCACGAATAAAACCCGAATGATGCAAATGGCAGAAACGACATTTTTTCATTGCTACCCGGAAATTCTTTTGAGAAGCTTAAATCGAAAAAATAACCCGGACTATCAGAATTTCGTGCACCTTCAATCTGACTGCCAGATGAAGTCCGGCCTGCCATTCTCACCATGGTATCCGGAAATTTTTTCCCCTTCACAACCTGAATGAGCGTTGAAAAGTAGATATCACCAACAGCAAATCCTTTCCCGTCAAAATCGCGGGCAATCCTTTCGTCCCTGATAAAATCAGACATGGCATAATGCTCGACCAGAACGCTATACAATTCAATAGCTATTTTATTGTTGGCAAATGACTGGTAATATATTGCGAATAAATCCTGAGTCGGATCTCCTTCCTGAAAATGAGCATCAAATCCCAACTCAAAGTTGGTACCGCCGGGAACAACACCTTTTTTCACATCAGGAACCGGTAAGGCGTTTGGCCCGAGATAACCGGGTGTTATATGCATCAAACCACGCCAGCTGCGCATTCCGGGCTCCCACCCGTGTTTGATGTTCCACCAGCTCCAGTCTTCTTCCGAAAAACCAAGCAGAGGGAACAAGCAAAATATAAGGAGAAATGTTCGTTTCATCTGTCAAATATACAAAAGCCCACAGGTTGACTAATTTAATTTAATAAAAAACCCCGCCGGCTGACGAGGTTTTTTGAATTTACAAATTCAATTTCTTTCGGATATTTTTCGGAATGGCATCTTTATGTACCATAATCGACATAGTTTTGTATTCAACGTAGGGTTTCGATGCGAAGAAAAAGCCATCGTAATCATTGTAATTTCCCCACGAATTTTTCACTTTGTAATAAAAATTACCAATCTGATCTTTGGCAGTTCCAACGATCAACATACCATGATCGTCGGTAGTCTGGTAATTATCAAAATCAATCTGGCGTAATTCCTGGGTAATCGCCTTTTCTTTTCCAGGTTTCGCTAATTTATATAATTCTTCATTCTTCAACTTATCAGTCAGTTTTTCCCATTTGGTGATTTCGGCATCGGTCATTTCAGTTTTATCAACAACTGGAATAACTGCCACTCCTTTTTGGGAAGTTGAAAAACCCTTTTCACTCACATCAGCAGCCCATGCAACGGTAAAACCGGTATTGACGGAATTGTCAATAATCTCTTCCAATTCGTTCATCGGCACATTATAGACTTCATCCCAAGCCCAGTTGTCAGGTACTTCGATGATAAATTTGCTGTAAAAAGGATGATGGGTATAAGAGGTAATTTCGACATAATCGTCCATATTCAGACCAACAAAATCACGGGCAAAACTTTGTGGTGTATATTCTTTTCCCTGATAATTAAATTTTTCGGGAAGTTCGCCAAAATAAGTATTAAGTGTGCTGTTAAGTCCATCATGCCAGGCTGTTGTCAGCTTTTTATTCGGATTGGCAACCACGGCCTTAACATTGTCAAGCATAATCCGGTCGAGTTCGCCATGTACATGTTTTTCTTCACCGTAATTTAGACCGGTATAAACTTCTTCAGGTACAATCCCATATTTTTTTATCATATTGGTAACATCGTGGAAAGCACCACCGGCGCCGAATTCCAGGCTTCCGTGCAACCTGACATATTTTACAGCTTTGTCGGAATAGGTATGATAAACGACAAACATTTCAGAAAGATCGACAGCCGGTTTTCCCAAACGCAACATCTCTGCTTCCAGAAAGCCTAATCCTGAAAAGGACCAGCAAGTTCCGGAACGATATTGATCTTTAACTGATGTAACCGGAATTTCTTTGATAGTAGTAAACTGATATCCTTTTTCCTTTTCAACCTCTTTTTGCTCCTGACCCGAAACAGCAATTGAAAACAAAATGGCAACCGCAAGAAATAGATTTTTTAACTTAAGCATATTGATTAATTAATATTTGAATCCCTAATAACAGAGCACAAATATAGTCTTTTCCATGAGGAGGAGCCATTATACGATCAAATATTCAACTATATACATTTATTTTCCGGCGACTTTTAGATGAAATAAAAAATACTTCTTGTAATCTGAACTATAATGACTTTATGCAATCACCTCTTTTGATCAAACTTTTCTAACTTTAGCGATCACTTTTACAAATCGCGGACATGAAAACTCCAATTTGCACAATACTTCTGATTCTTTATACCGGCATAAATATTTCGTTCGCACAGTCAAACAGAAATGACAGGATGATGCAGCCGGAGGACAAACGAATTGCTGAAGAGAAACTGAATACTTTTGCTTTGAAGAAAGATTTACCTATTTCGGAGCTGATAACTGAAATTGGAATGTCGTTTCTGGGAACTCCATATATTGCTGCCACTCTTGAAAACGGGTTGGAAGAAAAAATGGTTATCAATCTCAGGGAGTTGGATTGCACCACTTTCGTCGAGAATTGTCTGGCGTTGGCAAGAACAGTTAAGCTGGGAAAATCTGATTTCGAGTCGTTCGTAACAGAACTTGAAAGAATAAGGTACAGGGATGGCATCCGAAATCACTATCCTTCAAGGTTGCATTATTTCAGCGAATGGATCCACAACAATCACAAAATGGGTTTGATCGATGAAACTCCCAATGCTAAAGGAGAAAAGTCGGATAAAACCATCAATTACATGAGTACCCATCCGTCAGATTATCCGGTCTTGAAAGAGCATCCGGAGTTGATTCCGGCAATTGCCGTTCAGGAAAAAGAACTTACCAAAATTGGATTCATGTATTTCCCGAAAAGTAACCTACCCCATTTATACAAGCATCTGCATCATGGCGATATTATTGCTCTAACCAGCAGTATTGAAGGAGTGGACATCAACCATGTCGGAATCATCATCAAAAAAGGCGATGAGTTTTATTTACTACATGCACCGTTAAGCGGTAAAAAAGTGCTGGTTTCGGATGGTCCAATAACTGATTTCTTAAAGCCTTCATCAAAAAACAACGGAATCATGATTGCCCGTCCGGTTTTCAGACTGAACTAATCGATAGAATACTCAACAGAAAGCCTGATTTTATTAGTTTTGCAGCTCTAATTTCAAATTATGAATTTTATACTTGCTCGGTTGCAGGTAGTTTTGTGCAAAATAACTGCAAGGCTGCCATTCTGGATGATTTTCGTTTTGGCTGATATCTTTTATGTACTGATATTTTATGTTGCCAGATATCGCCGAAAAGTAGTCCATGAGAACCTTATCAAATCGTTTCCTGAAAAAAGCACCGAAGAAATCAGAACAATTACCAAAAAATTCTATCACCACCTCAGCGATCTGGGCCTTGAAACCATCAAGTTTAACCGGATGACCGAAAAGCAAATTGACGACCGTATAAAATTTCACAACCTGGATATTTACGAAGAATATTATAATCAGGGTAAAAGCATGATTGTGCTAGGTCAACACCACAACAACTGGGAATGGAGCGGAGCGATGCAACGGTATATTAAATCTCAATTACTGGTAGTGTACAATCCCTTACGAGACAACCAAGCTATGGAGAAATTCATCCTTGAAACCCGTGAGCGTTTTGGCGCGAAATCCATTCCAATTCAACATTCAGTGCGGACAGCATTGGCATTTAACACAAACGAAAGGCCCAGCAGTCTGATCCTCGCTGCCGATCAGGCACCCCCTGCCAATTCTCAGTTCTGGACTACTTTTCTGAATCAGGAAACAGCATTTTTTTCCGGGCCCATGAAAATAGCCATAAAAACTAACCTTCCTGTAATTCTGCACCATACGCGAAAAGTTGGGCGTAGCAGGTACGAAGTTTTCCATTACAAACTGATTGAAAATCCGTCAATGGTTAAGCCTGAAGAAATTCTAATGGCATATATACATAAACTGGAAGATATCATTATAGCTGAACCTGAATATTGGCTCTGGTCGCACCGGAGATGGAAACACAAACGTCCGGCCAATAAGGAATTGTACAAAGGATAAATACAACTGATGGGCAAAATAGCTGCAATAACAGGCATATTCATCTTGAAAATGTTCGGACTTATTCCGTTCCGGCTGATGTATCTTCTGGCTGATCTATTCTATCTGATTAGTTACCATCTGATTGGATACAGAAAAAAGACTGTACTTCAAAATCTTCAAAATTCTTTTCCTGAAAAAAACAAAGAGGAAATCCGGCAGATTTCAAAGGCATTTTACCGGCATTTTTCAGATCTCATTTTTGAAACGATCAAAGCATTTCAGATTTCAGAAGAAACTCTAAACAAGCGATTCATTTATAAAAATCCGGAAGTTCTAAACGAACTGTATGATCAGGGAAAGAGCGTTGCATTGCTTTCGGGTCATTACGGAAACTGGGAATGGGTACTCGCCCTTCCAAAATTCATTCAGCATCAGTTGAATGGTATATACCGCCACATTCAAAATGAACAGTTCGACGATTACATGAAGAAAAACCGTTCGCGTTTTGGTGCATTTTTAATACCCGCGAGTATTTCATTTCGTACTTTAATTGAACTTGAAAAGGCTGAAAAATTATCGGCCACCTATTACCTGACCGACCAGACTGCCTTGTATGATACAGACTATTGGATGATGTTTCTGAACCAGGAAGCTGCGGTTTTTCCCGGACCTGAAAAGGTAGCATCGCGGTTAAAACAGGCAGTTGTTTTTATGGACATTCAGAAAGTGCGACGAGGATATTATGAAGTGGAATTCACTAAACTTTTTGATGATGCTTCAACTACAAAAAAGTATGAAGTAACCAAAGCGCATGTGAAATTTCTCGAAGATATTATCCGAAAAAGACCGGAATATTGGTTGTGGTCGCATAAACGCTGGAAGCACATAAGACCAGAACACATTCCGATGAAGTAGTTCCAGGTTCCAGATTTCAAATTTCAGGTTCAAACATGGAACTTGAAATTTGGAACCTGGAATTTCATTTTACATCGGATCAACATCGGCATAAATAATCAATTGGCTGTTGTTTGGTTGCGATTTGGTGTGATGAATGATTTCCATGATTTTCGCTTTTGCTTCCTGAATTTTCCCGTCACGCGGCAGTTTGATCAGAATTTCCTTCTGAAACCAATTCTGGATGCGGCCTACCACCGGATATTCAGGTCCCAGCACATTCCGGTTAAAATGAGTTTTAAAAGCATTCGCCAAATGGAGCGCTGCCAAATCCAGCCGTTCTTTGTTCTGATGTTTCACCACAATTTTTATCAGGCGATAATATGGCGGATACCTGAAAAGCTTGCGCTCTGCCATTTGCCGGTTAAAAAGCCGGATATAATCATAAGCAATCACATCCTGAAGAACCGGATGATTGGGCTGCGAAGTTTGCACTATAACTTTACCGCGCCGATTTTTGCGCCCTGCCCGGCCACTTACCTGCATGATTAACTGAAAGCTACGCTCATAAGATCTGAAATCGGGGTAATTCAGCAGGTTGTCAGCATTCAAAACACCTACAACCCGAACATGGTCAAAATCCAATCCCTTGGTAACCATTTGGGTTCCGACCAAAATATCAATTTTACGGTTTTCAAATTGCCAGATCAGTTGCTCATACGATTTTTTAGCCCTTGTGGTATCCAAATCCATACGTGCAACACGCGCTTCTGGAAAAAGAAGCTGTATTTCGTCCTCAATCTTTTCGGTTCCGAAACCTCGCGGTTTGATCTCGTCTGAACCACATTCCTCACATTTTTTGATCAACGAAGTAGTGTGACCGCAATAATGGCAGATCAGGCTATACTGGTTTTTATGGTATGTTTTACTCACATCGCAATTTTTGCATTTCGGTATCCAGCCACACTTGCCGCACTGAACAAATGGCGCAAATCCCCGCCGGTTCTGAAAAAGGATCACCTGTTCGTGGTTAACAAGGGCGTCAGCAATTCCATCATACAGTTCAGGAGTAAAAACCGAGCGCATCTGCTTGCGTTTATAGGCCTCTTGCGTATTTGCCGCAATCAGGACGGGCATTTCAATTCCCTGGAACCGTTCAGTCAAATCAACCAATCCATATTTGTTACTGCGTGCATTGAAATACGTTTCGTACGATGGTGTTGCCGAACCTAAAAGCACCTTTGCACCGTGAAGGTTTCCCATCAGAATGGCCATATCGCGGGCATTGTAGCGCGGTGCCGGATCGAATTGTTTGTACGAATTCTCATGCTCTTCGTCCACGATAATCAGCCCCAGGTTTTTAAACGGAAGAAAAATGGCTGACCGTGCTCCCAATATTACTTTGTATTGCTGACCGGTTTTCCCAGGTTTTTCATTCAATACATTGAACCAGATTTCAACCCTTTCGGCATCGTTGAATTTGGAGTGATAAATTCCGGCCAAATCGCCAAAAGCCACTTTCAAACGGTTGATGATCTGTGTGGTCAATCCAATTTCAGGCACAAGATATAATACTTGTTTACCTAATTTCAGCTGTTCCTCAATCAATTGGATGTAAATTTCCGTTTTCCCGCTCGAAGTCACTCCATTGAGCAGAACCGTTGAGTGCGTTTCAAACCGGTTTTTTATTTCATCAATCGCGATTTGTTGTGGATCGGAAAGTACTTTGATTAGTAAATCAGTATTTTCGAGGCGTTCAATCCTTCCAATTTCTTTCGAAAACAATTCCAGAATATTCTTTTCTTCCAGTCCTTTCAATGCTGCGGAAGTGACACCATCCAATTCCAACAGATCTTTCTTACTTATTTCGGTTAGACCCGCCTCTCCGAACATGGTTTCAGATAAAAAAACCTTCAGTAATAATTCTTGTTTTTTTGCTTTTTTGAGCGAATCAAGGCAGGCATTCAATTTTTCTTCTGAATTATATTCAGGATTAAGTTTTATAAATGTGACAACTCGTGGTTTGTAACTGTCGCGCATTTGCTCCTCCACTATTACAGCATTCTTTTCGAGCAGTAATTTCAGAACTGAATATGACGATTGTTGCCCGAGAAATTGATTTAGTTCCTGCACAGTGGCAGTCTTTCGGCTTTCAAGAAGCAATACCACCAAATTTTCTTTTTCACTCAAATTTTCAGGGAGGTTTGTTTCAGGATTGAGACTGATTTTGGTCTGACTCTCCAATTTCAGGCCTGAAGGCAAAGCAGCTTTGTAAACCTCGCCTAAAGTGCTGCAATAATAACCTGCGATCCATTCCCAAAGTTTTAGTTGCTTTTGGTCAATGATTGGTTCTTCATCCAGAATTGCATCAATAGCTTTAATTTCAAAATCGCCCGAAGGAACATCTTGATGCAGCCGGTAAACCAAAGCTGAAAAGTACTTCCGACTACCGAACTGCACAATGACACGGATTCCGGCTTTCATTTTTAACTGAAATGCAATGGGTACCCGATAAGTAAATTGACCTTCCAATGGCAAAGGCAATATAACATCGGCAAAAAGTTCGTTTTCCATCATGCCTGCAAAATACCGAAAAAGATTTTTGATTTGGGAAAACAGGTAAAAAGTTTGTTCCTGAAAATCCGAATTTAAAGAATACTGTTTTTTTACCGAATGAACTTCAACATATCATTTTCTAAATCCATTAATAAGTCTAATTTAGGCAAAGATTAAATGAATAAATGATGACCTCTTTTTTTATTAACTACCTGAAGATATGAGCCGGAGAAGATTTAGCCTGAAACTGAAACTTAATGTATATATTCTTAGTGCCGCGACTGTAATCTACTGTATAGCAATAGGCTATGTAAGTTACCGATTGAAAACAATTGCTTTCACCGATTCGGTTGAGATAGTGAAAGGCTCGACACGTGAATACCGGAACAAAATTTCGGAAGAATTAAATGTGATGATGGAATCGGCCCGAACCATGAAAAATGTGTTCATTACCCACAAAAAATATACTCCTGCCCAACGTGATTTGTTTTTTGAATCAATTTTATACAGCAATCTTGAAAAAAATCCAAATTTTTTAACAGTTGGACTTTACTGGGAAATAAAAGCCCTTGATGAAAGTTACAACAAAAAGAACGGACGGATCAGAAACAGCCTATACCGGGTGGGAAATCAGATAAAAATGCAAAAGGCAACCGTTGATACAACCAATAATGAAATAAAAGGGATCTACTATACTGCCCGGGCTTTAAATAAAGAGATGGTCTATGACCCATATTATGACGTAGTTACCAAAGAATTAGCCGGCGTATTGATGACTGCTTTGTTTGTTCCGATTCAAAATCCTGCCGGAAAATTCGAAGGATTGGTCGGTATTGATATTTCGCTTACACAAATGAACAAACTGATTGCAGGAGTAAAACCTTTCGAAGAGGCTGTTTCATACATTGTTGGTGGCAACCGGATGATAGTGGCCCATACCGACCAAACACTTACAGGAAAAGATTTTTTCGGTTCCATGGCAAGTGACAGCATAAGTTTTAAGGCCGGATTTGATCAGGTTAAAAGCACTCTGTCAAATTCATTTACATATACTAATTCACAAAGTAAGGAGGAATATTTCGTTTCGCTCGAACCAATTATCGTTGGAAATAATCTGACCGACTGGATTATCGGAGTTGAAGTTCCTACGCGGGTCATCTTGAAAGAAGCGAGAAAAGTCTTAATTAATACCATTTTGGTTGGTGTTTTTGGATTAATTCTTCTCTATATCGTAATTTATTTCATTGCAATGAGAATTATTGATCCGATCTTAAAAGGCGTGAACTTTGCGAAGACAATTTCAACCGGAAACCTCAACGCTAAACTTGCTGTCAGGCAAAATGATGAAATTGGCGATCTGGCCGAATCTTTATCTATAATGGCTTCAAGACTTACCGGTACCATGAGTGAAATAATTGAAAGCTCTGACGCAATCGCCGATAGCAGTGTTGATTTACTCAATTCATCGGTCAATCTTTCGGAAGGGGCAAATAATCAGGCAGCTGCATCTGAAGAAATATCAACCTCCATAGAGCTGATGCTGACCAGAATTCAGCAGAATACAATGAACGCGCAGGAAACTGAGAAGATTGCCTATAAAGCTGTGCTGGGAATTCAGGCCGGGAATGAATCAACACAAGTGCTGATACAATCAATGGACAATATTGTAGAGAAAATTTCGATTGTGGGCGAGATTGCCACTCAAACCAACCTGTTGGCAATCAATGCCGCCATAGAAGCTTCACGATTTGGCGTTCAGGGAAAAGGTTTTGGTGTTGTTGCAGCCGAAATTAAAAAATTGGCTGAAAAGTCACAACAGGCCGCTAAAGAGATCAATGAACTGTCGTCGCTGGGATTGCTGCAAGCCGGGAAAACCGGTCAAAAACTGCTCGAAATTGTTCCCGATATTGAACATACCGCCAAATTAGTTAAACAAATTGCAGCATCTAGTCTTGATCAAAAAATCAGCTCAGAAGAAATCAACCAGGGAATTCAGCAATTAAATTTAGTCACCCAACAAAATGCAGAATCCTCGTTCGAGCTGTCGGTCAACTCCCAGAAAATTTCACAACAAGCAGAGAATCTCAAGAAATTGATTGCCTACTTCAGGGTTGAAGGGAAATAAGTGCGGAGTGCCTAAAGTACTTTAGGCACTTATATATTCAATAGTTTCTGAATATCAAGTAAATTGGTATCAATCGAATGGTTCATTTTCACTGCTTTATTGAACGGAACATGAACAATTTTTTCATTATCGAGCCCGATCATGATACTTTTTTGATCGTCGAGCAAAGCATCAATGGCAGCAACTCCCATTTTAGTAGCATTCACACGATCCTTGGCCGTTGGACTTCCTCCACGCTGAATATGACCTAAAATCGAAACACGTACATCCAGATCAGGATGTTGTTTTCTGACCTCTTCCGCAATTTTTATAGCTCCACCGGCTTCATCGCCTTCGGCAACCATGATGATACCGCTGGTTTCTTTGTTTTTGTATCCTTTATTGAGGAATTTCTGTAATTGTTCGTGTTGTTCCTTCGACTCCGGAATCAAAATTACTTCGGCGCCGCAGGCAATTCCACTTGTTAGCGCCAGCAGACCTGCTTCCCTTCCCATTACTTCGACAAAGAAAATACGTCCGTGCGATTTGGCGGTATCTTTGATTTTGTCAACCGCTCCAACAACAGTATTCAGCGCTGTATCATATCCGATGGTGTAGTCTGTACCGTATAAATCGTTGTCAATGGTACCGGGAATCCCTACAAACTGAACATCATATTCCTGCGATAAAACCAATGCTCCGGTAAAAGATCCGTCACCACCAATCACTACCACTGCATCAATTCCTTCTTTCTTCAGTTGCTGATAAGCTTTTTCCCGACCTTCAGGAGTTCTGAATTCCTTACTGCGCGCTGTTTTCAACATGGTCCCGCCTGTTTGTAGGATACCACTTACGTCGTTTGATTTTAATGGAATAAAATCGCCTTCAATCATTCCCTGGAATCCCCGGCGGATACCTACCACCTTTAATTTATTGGCAATTGCAGCACGGGTGACCGCACGGATGCACGCATTCATTCCCGGAGCATCACCGCCGGAAGTAAAAACGCCTATTTTCTGTAATTTTTTTCTCTTGGAGGAAACTTCTGAATTATTTTCTGCTGTAGTTATTGTCATAATTTATGCATTTTGAAAAAATGATGTACAAAGTAAGCTGAATTATATTGAATATTGAACGCCGCAACCACCGAAAGCGGGCAAGATTGATGAAGACTTAAAATTCTTTTATCCTTTCGGCGATCTGCTCTATCAGCCATTGTGGGGTAGAAGTTGCACCACAAACTCCAACTGTTTCCACTCCTGAAAACCAATCAGATTGCAAATCTTCCGGAGAAGAAACAAAATAGCTGCAATTGTTGTGATTTTTGCAAACATCGAAGAGTACTTTTGCATTTGAACTGCGAAGCCCGCCAACAAATACGATGGCATCAAACCGGGCTGCAAACTTTTGCAAATGCGGAACGCGGTTTGAAACCTGTCGGCAAATGGTATCGTGCACCTCCACCAGACCACTTTTTGACATATTTTGAATGTTCTCTGTCAGTTTTTTAAATTCATCTACTGATTTGGTTGTTTGAGCAAACACAATTACCGGCTGTGAAGTATCTATTTTATTAATATCTTCTGAATGCTCAACAACAATTGCTTCATTCTTCGTCTGCCCGAGCAATCCGGTAATTTCAGCATGTCCCTGATGGCCGAAAATAACAACCTGTCCATTTTCGTTTCGCATCTTTACTGCTGCATTTTTTACTCTTTGCTGAAGTTTCAAAACCACCGGACAGGTTGCGTCAATCAGGCTAATGTTGTTTTGACTGGCATATTCGTAGGTCGATGGTGGTTCTCCATGTGCACGGATCAAAACCTTGCAGTTTTTCAGCTTGAAAAAATCATCGTGGGTGATCGTTTTTAAGCCCATCTTCTGAAGTCGTTTTACTTCCAATTCGTTGTGAACAATATGTCCCAATGAATAAAGCATATCTACTGCTGCCAGCGCCTCTTCTGCTTTTCCGATGGCATTTAACACACCGAAACAAAATCCCGATTTTTTATCAATCTCAATGATCACAATTTTTTTTTATCTGAATATTAGCATTGATCAGAAAATATACCGGCGAATATGGGAAAAAGATTTCTGGTTCCTTGGCCAATACTGAGATATTATTTTTTGTTCGATTACCTGAAGTTAATAATAATGCATCTTCAATCAATTGATCCACCTGACTGAATCATCAAAGCGCCAAGAACTTTGCTGGTTTTCTGTCAGTAATCAAAATCAAATACGTATTTTCGTTTCAGAATATATGAATCCGGAAAACAAATCAACTTCAAAACGAATTAAATCAATAGGAAACGTGCATTTTTGCTAAACAAAAACACGTATGAATTATTTCACATGCTAGTTCCATCCGGCAATTAAAAAACTAATTATATACAGATGAAAAAACTATTAATGATATTATTTATATTTTCCGGCCTTTGTGGTTTTGCCCAGGAAGAAACAACTTTTGTTAAACTGGCAGATTCTGTTCCTGATTTTGAATTTGAAATGAGTTCAGGAGTTTCAAAAAGCATTACTGAATTAAAAGGAAAACTCGTTTTGATTACTTTTTTTGCGACCTGGTGTGGACCTTGCCGGAAAGAATTACCTCACATACAATCAGATATTTACAACAAATACAAAAATAATTCGAAATTTCAGTTGTTGATATTTGGTCGTGAACACAGTTGGGACGAAGTGAACAAGTTTAAGGGAGACAACAAATATACCATGCCGTTCTATCCCGATCCTGACCGCAAAATTTATTCGATGTTTGCAGGGCAATACATTCCACGTAATTTTCTGATATCCCCGGAAGGAAAAATTATATACAGTTCCATCGGATTTGAAGAAAAGGATTTTAAGTCGTTGAAGGAATTGATTGAATTACAGCTCAAGAAGCAGTAAATAATTATATTGTAAAAATCCCGGATTGAGCATTCAATCCGGGATTTTTATGTTGATAAATATTCCATTCCCAAAGATTATTTCGCGGCAATGGTTTCTATTTCTATTAAAACGCCCAAAGGAAGATCTTTGACTGCATATGCTGCACGTGCCGGGGCATTCTCAGGATAATATTTCGAGTAAACCTCGTTCATCGCCTTAAAATTAGCCATATCGCTAAGCAGACAAGTTGATTTCACCACATCGCTGTAATTGTAACCGGCAGCATCCAGAATAGCGCCGATATTCAGTAAAACCTGCCCGGTTTGCTCCTGAATACCTCCTTCAACAATTTTCATCGTTTCCGGAACAAGTGGAATCTGTCCTGAAATGTAAAGCGTTCCTCCAGTTTCGACAGCCTGACTATATGGCCCTATGGCAGCAGGAGCCAGATTTGTTGTTATTATTCGTTTCATAAATAAATTGTAATGAGGTTAAATGGTTAAATGGTTGAATGGTTAAATGGTTGAATGGTTATCGTAAATAGTTAACTGTGTTTCTCCGACAGGTACCTTTCGGCATCAATAGCTGCCATGCAACCTGATCCGGCTGCAGTAACTGCCTGGCGATAAATCGAATCCTGCACATCGCCACAGGCAAAAACGCCAGGAACAATGGTTTTTGAACTTCCGGGAATGGTTTTAATATATCCAACTTCATCAGTATCAATAAATTCCTTTACAAAGTCTGAATTGGGTTTGTGACCAATTGCCAGAAAAAATCCGTCAATCTTAATAGTCACTTCTTCCTCTTCCTGAGTCCCTTTCTTTTTCCAGAGTATTGCACCTTCTACTACCCCATCGCCGGTTAATCCTTTGGTTTGATGCTCCCACAACACTTCAATATTCTTCGTTTTCAAAACGCGTTCCTGCATTACCTTCGATGCTCGCAATTCATTTCGTCTGACAATCAGGTAAACCTTATTTACAATTCCGGCCAGATAAATTGCCTCTTCAGCAGCTGTATCGCCTCCGCCCACCACAGCCACATCTTTACCGCGATAAAAGAATCCGTCGCAGGTTGCACAGGCAGATACACCACTGCCGGCATACTTGCTTTCATCTTCGATTCCAAGATATTTAGCCGTTGCTCCGGTTGCAATAATGACTGCTTCCGCTTCAATCAACTTTTTCCCATCAATCCAAACTTTGTGAACAGAACCCGAAAAATCGACTTTGGTGGCATAACCTGAGCGAATGTCAGTTCCAAAGCGCTGAGCCTGTACTTTCAATTCTTCCATCATCACCGGACCGGTCACTCCTTGAGGATACCCGGGAAAATTTTCCACTTCGGTCGTGGTAGTCAACTGTCCTCCGGGTTCAAGTCCTTCGTACATCAAAGGTTTAAGATTGGCACGGGCTGCATAAATGGCTGCAGTATATCCGGCAGGGCCAGAACCGATAATCAAACATTTTACTTTTTCAATATCGTTTATCTGTTCCGGCTTATTACTTTTATTATCTTCCAGATTCATTGATTTAAACATGTTTCAAATTTTAAATTTTGTCCTTCAAAGTTAAAAAACATGAACGAACGAACAACATTCACAATATCAATATTAGTGATATCGTTATAGACAAAACCAAAGATCAATCATCGAAAAGACTTTTAAAATAAATTTTAAAGATAGCGATCAAAAAAATACTATTTCGTCAGGCTTAGCAACTAAAAACCTATCATAAAATATTAATAATTAATAATATATAACATTTTATTACAAAAATTTAATTAAAAAAAAGGTAACTTTTATCATGCTTTTAAAGTATAAACAAACGAGTAAAAATAGGTATCATGAGAAACAGGGAGAGGATTATCAGCATTAGAAAACATTCAACGGGAAAAGTTTCTAAAGAGAATTTATGGTTTTTCAGTGAGGACACTGTTCTTAATTCAACTTCGGTTCCCGATAAAAGAATCGGAAAAAACGATAGTTTAAGAACGATAAAGGAAAATTACGATCCATTCATTTCAAAGACTTCTGAAAGGAATAGATTAAAAAAAGAATGCGATTTTGTTGTTGATTGGCAACTATCTGATAGCTTTTAGTCGGGAGAAACAACAAATTAAAGTATTAAATCCAAACAATTACCTAACCTTACATCATCATTGTTCCAGACTTGTGATTGTCGTGGTAAGTTAAATATTTGTTTAATCACTATAATTTAAGGGACATGAATGTTTTGATGCTGGGTTGGGAATTTCCACCAAATATTTCAGGTGGTTTAGGTACAGCATGTGAGGGAATTGTGAAAGGACTCTCCACATTTAATGATATATATGTTCTTTTCGTTGTTCCCAAATCCTCGGGAAATGAAAACACTTCCAATTTTGAATTAATTGATGCTGAAAATGTTGCAAGAACCGGTAACGTAATATTTACCGAACATACTTCACCTAAACTTACAACTGTCGAAATTTTTTCAAGACTACTACCTTATGTCAGCCCTGAAGATTTCAGCAAACAGAAACATTTCTCTTGTGAAAAAATAGCATCAAATGTAAAAACTGAGCATTCAGACACATTGTCTCAATCTCGGGGATTTCATTTTACTGGTAAATACGGACCTAACCTCTTTGATGAGATCAATAATTATGCCCTGATAACCAAGGTGATTGCAGAGAATAATCAATTTGAACTTATTCATGCTCACGATTGGCTTACTTTTCCTGCAGGCATTGAAGCCAAACAAGTATCCGGAAAGCCTTTGATTGTACATGTACATTCTACAGATTTTGACCGAAGCGGCGGGAAAATTAATCCTTCAATATATGCAATCGAAAAACAAGGATTTGAACATGCGGATAAAATTATTGCTGTCAGCAACCGGGTAAAGAATCGTCTTGTAGCAGATTATGGCATTTCTACTACAAAAATCAGTACTGTATATAACGCCATTACCCCAAAAAAAAGCAATATTACGCCAAAAGTTAAAAGAAAATATACTGAAAAAGTAGTAACATTTCTTGGAAGGATAACCATCCAAAAAGGGCCAGAATATTTTCTTGAAGTAGCCAGATTAGTACTTAAGCGAATGAAAAATGTGCGTTTTGTGATGGCTGGCAATGGCGATATGATGGCGAAAATGGTGGAATTAAGCGCCAAATATGGCATTAGCAATAAATTTCACTTTGCAGGTTTCCTCAAAGGAAAGGAAATAGAAGAAATACTTGAAATGAGCGATGTTTTTATTATGCCTTCTGTTTCTGAACCTTTTGGAATAGTTCCTTTAGAAGCTATGCAAGCAAAAGTTCCTGTAATCATTTCTGTTCAATCAGGAGTATCCGAATTGATCAGAAATGTGATAAAAACTAATTTTTGGGACATTAACGCAATGGCCGATGCCATCCATGGAATTCTTTGTCACAATCCTCTTTCAAAAGTAATGGCTAATGAAGGAACCCTGGAAGTAAACAAATTAAACTGGGAACACTCAGCCGGAGATATCCGTAATGTTTACCTTAGTATAATCTAACTATAAACTCAATCAAATGAAAAGTATATGTCTTAATTTTCAGGTACACCATCCCTTTCATTTTCAGACATTCCGCTTTTTGGACATTGGCAGTGAAAAATCTTACTATGATGACCTTCGAATAGAAAGGGAAATCAATGAAGCGGCAATTAATTACTATTTGCCCTCCAACAATTTTCTGTTAAAGCTGATCAATAAAAGCAAGGGGAAACTAAAAGTGGCATTTTATATTTCCAGTACGGCCATCGACCAGTTTTTAATGTATGAGCCGGAAGTACTTACCAGTTTCAGACAATTGGCAGAAACCGGACAGGTAGAGTTTTTAGGAAGTACCATGTCACATTCTCTGATATCACTTACAAACCTTAAGACGGAATTAATCAATCAATTGAAAGACTACCAAGCAAAAATTTTATATCTGTTTGGGAAAAAACCGCAAGTATTTGTTAATTCTGATCTTCTGTATTCCGACTTTATTGGGAAAGACGTAGCTGATGCCGGCTATCGCGCAATGATAACAAATGGATCGAGAAAAACATTGATCTGGCGAAGTCCAAACTATGTTTATTCAAATAGTTTTATGCCAAAAATGCATGTTTATTTTCGTAATGAATTAATTAGTGATGAACTGGCAGGTCATCTCAACAGGCTAAATTCTGATAAGAAAGAGATCAATATAAATAGCTTTCTTTCCTTATTGAACAACCTTAACAAAGAAGAACCAATATTAAATTTATACCTCGATTACAAGTCATTAGGAGGTTTTGGAATTGATAAAAAAGAAAAATATTTCCAGACACTTGTTTCACAAATCAATAGAATGCGCGATATTGATTTTGTTCTTCCTTCAGAAATTGCTGAACGATATGGACCGGTTTCCGAAATAAATGCAACTGAACCTATCTGTTGGTTGAATAACTTTCATTCATACTACCACCCCGGAAATGAACTTCAGACTGAAGCCATCAAACAGCTTTATATGCTTAATAATATGGTTTCCGGCATAGATGAACTCAATCTGCAAAAGGATTGGCAATATTTGCAGACCACCGATCACATTCATTTAATGGACGATCAGCACCCGGCTTATTCTGGAGATGGTAATTATCAATACAAAACCAAGTACGATGCTTTCATCAACTTCATGAATATTCTGGATGATTTCAGGTTAAGGATTCACAAAGAATCAAAAAAGAAAGAGAAAAAGGAAGTTCCGACTCAAGTAAAAAACAAGAAATCGACAAATTCAGGTCAAACCACGAACAAGCTGCACTCCCGAAAATAATAAATCAGCCGATTTTTTTGCAAAAGTAAAGAAGATGGCTATTTTTGCAACCACAAAAGTTCGGGGTGTAGCGCAGCCTGGTAGCGTATCCGTCTGGGGGGCGGGGGGTCGCAAGTTCAAATCTTGTCACCCCGACAAATTGAAAATCAATGAGTTACGAAGTTTTTTCGTAGCTCTTTTTTTTGCCTTAGTGCCGTTTGCGACATGGATACACCAACTAAAAGCAATAATTTATCTGTTTTTAAAAGCGAAAAATCTAT
>JBBRXN010000063.1:0-32452 GCA_038248385.1 Bacteroidales bacterium | reverse complement strand
TCGGGTGACGAATCGAGCCTTCAAACTGCCATTGAACTTTTCAGGTTGATTGAAAAACGAAGTTTCGATCCTGAGTTGAATGGTTATTTTGAAGCGTACAGCCGCGATTGGAAACTGCTCGAAGACTTACGACTGAGCGAAAAAGACGAGAATGAGAAAAAAACCATGAATACGCATTTGCATATTCTGGAGGCTTATACCAATTTATATCGCGTTTGGAAAGATGAAGAACTGGCCCGCCAACTGCGAAACCTGATCCTGATTTTTATTGAAAAGATTGTAAATCAAAAGACCAAACATCTTGATTTATTTTTTGACGAAAACTGGAATACAAAATCATTGATTGTTTCGTATGGGCACGACATTGAAGCTTCGTGGCTGATTGATGAGGCTGCCCGTGTTTTGGGCGATAAGGAATTACTGGCAAAGGTTCAGAAAATCTGCATCCGGATTGCTGAAGCAGCTTGCGAAGGTTTACAACCCGATGGAAGCCTGTTCTATGAATGGGATAAAGCTATCAATCATCTCGATAAAGACCGCCATTGGTGGGTAAATGCAGAAGGTGTAGTAGGATTCCTGAATGCCTTTGAATTAACCGGCAATCAGGAATGGCTGAACAAGGCCCTGTATTGCTGGAAATACATCTCTGAAAACCTGATTGATCGTGAAGGTGGTGAATGGTTTTGGAGCATTTCTGATGCAGGAATTCCAAACAAGAACGGAGACAAAGCTGGTTTCTGGAAATGTCCCTACCACAATAGCCGGATGTGTCTGGAGATAATGATGAAAGGAGAAAAAGTTTAAAGTCCCAGTTCATCTCTGATTTCCTGCATAGCCGCCAGCGACAGTTCTGCAAAGTCCTGAATCGGGATACCAATCAGTTCACATTCAAGAATTGTTTCACGGTTGACCGAGGCTGCAAACGCTTTTTCCTTCATCCGTTTGGTGATTGATTTGGTTTTTACCGGGACCAATTTTTTGTCAGGGTACACCAACGCAGTCGCCATAATCAATCCGGTAATGGTTTCGCCGGCTGCCAGGGCATGTTGAAAAACCGTGGCGCGTTCTTTGCCTGTCGCCATTTCATTGTGCATTACAATGGCATTTATGGCTTCGGGAGAAAGCATTCCGGCAAGCATTCCTGCCGCGTAAGGGCCGTGTTGGGATGGATCGCCATGGGTGATTTCCGAATCAATATCGTGCAGCAAACCGGCCATCCCCCACTCCTCAGGATTCTGACCCAACTTTAAGGCAATAGCCCGTAAAACGGCCTCACTGGCCAGACAATGTTTGATCATATTCGCATTTTGAATATGTTGATTCAAAAAATTAATTGCATCTTCACGTGAAATCATGGCAGTAGTTCTATTTTTACAGCTGCAAATTAGCAAAAAACAATACAAAAACGATGGCTTACGAAATTGAACGTAAATTTCTGGTTGACACAAGTAAATGGACTCCAGTCGGGAAAGGAACGAAGCTGGTACAAGCCTATCTCGGATTCTATCCTTCGCCAACCGTGCGAATCAGAATTGCAGGGAAAAAAGCTTTTTTAACCATAAAAGGTCCGCCAAAAAACATTTCACGTCCCGAATTTGAATACGAAGTACCTGTTGCTGATGCACAGGAAATATTGAAATTAGCCGTTTCGGAGCCTGTAAAAAAAACCAGGTACAAAGTTCAGCACGAAGGATTCATTTGGGAAGTCGATATTTTTTCAGGAAAAAATAAAGGATTGATAATGGCGGAAATTGAACTGGAATCTGAAATTCAGGATTTTCCGCGTCCCGACTGGCTTTTAGAAGAGGTCTCAGGCGATGGAAGGTATTACAATTCGTACCTTTCTTTGCATCCTTTTCAGGAATGGAACAAAGGCATGGCCTGATTTTTGAAAGCCCCGACACAACATGATTTGAGAAAAATCGTTTACAGAATAGCCATTAAACCGATTATTTATGCAATTGAAGAATCTTTTCTCAGGAATATTGATCCTGATCAGCACTACCCTATTTGCTGGCAACAATCTACTCACACAAAAAATTGAAAAAAATATTCCATCGGCTGACTCGATACAACTCAGTATCGATTACCTGAAAAAATACATTCAGCCAATGGATGTGTGGCAATCAGATAATCCCGAAATTTTGCGCCTCGTAAAAGGATTGATCCATTTTGCGGAGGACGAACACATTGACAGCATACTGGTTAGATTGGAAAGATTTCAGCAAAAAAAAGAAGCCAGATATATTTACCGTGTACCCAATCTGGCGATCGATTCGCTTCAGATACCAGGATACCTGACCTACCGAAAGATTCTGGAGAAAATGAAGCAACTCGACCGTGCCATCTGGAATGGCGTGGACATGAAGACTATTCCCTTGCCCGAATACCTTGTTACAGGTCCTGACAAAAAAATTACCCTCATTGAACAAGGTGACGAAGAAGCCATTTTTCGGAAAACCAATATTGTTTTGCCTGATAGTTTAGTGCATTTCAACAGCGTTGCTGATTCGCTCAATAAAACACAAAATGATTTTAACCGAATCATTAACAGACAACTGGAACGAGCGAAGCTTCTTGAAAGGGCAAGACAAAGATATAACAACTTCGTTTCAACACTGAACCTCGATTCGGCAATCACGGCTTACAGAAAATATGCAGTACGTGTATTCTCCGATTCACTGCAAAATCACTTGCAGGATTCACTGAAGTTACATAATGAACAAATCCTGACACATTACAACGATTCCATTGTCAGATCGGTCAACGATTCGATCAACAGGTTTGTGCAAACCTTGCAGCGATATGCACAAAACGATTCGGTTTGCTTATGGGTACACAGCTTATCCGGCAAACCGGCACAGCTTTGGTTACGAAACAATCAGCGATCAGGCAATAGGTTGTACATTAAAAATCAACAAAACGATTCACTTGCGATCAGGCTCATGAATCTTGATAAGCATTCCTTCGGGATTGCTATTGATGATGATGTTACGTTCAACAGGATCGTCCAGAAACAACACCGCGATTTTGTATTCGATAAATTTACTCCCGATCAGAAGCTGACTAAAATTCAGAAGAAATACGAAATTATAGCACCCTGGGATTACGGTGGAAACGGTACATTCGGATTTACGCAAACCTACCTCAACAATTGGAAAGCCGGTGGTAAAAGCGCCTTTTCATTCCTTATGGTTTTAAAGGGATATGCCAATTACTCCAACGAAAAACTCAAGTGGGAAAACAGTGGCGAACTAAGAAATGGATGGATAAGGCAAGGCGGCGATGTAAATCAAACCCAGAAGAATGACGATAAACTGGAACTTATTTCACGGCTTGGGATAAGCGCATTCAAAAAATGGTTTTATAGTGCTGAAATAGACTTTGTTACTCAATTCTTTAAAGGATACAATTATCCGGATAAGACCAAACTGATTTCGACCTATATGTCGCCTGCCAAAACAATGTTTAAACTGGGTTTAGACTATAAACCGAACAAGAATTTTTCATTGTTCCTTTCTCCGATTACCGCAAAAAATGTTTTTGTACGCGATACAGCCCGCGTTGATCAGACCAAATATGGTATTTCGGCCAATAGCAGAAGCTTTTGGGAACCGGGTCTGAATGCCGATATCCGATATAAAATAAACCTTACTCCTCAAATCGCTTATGAAACGAAGTACAAGATGTTTATCAACTATCAGGAACCTTTCGACAAATTCGATATTAACTGGGAAAATACTATTGTAGCCCAATTAACCGACCGGATCAACATGACCTTTATGCTTTATATGTTATATGACGACAATGTGACCTTTCCAACCGGAAAGTTCGACATCAGAAACCAAGAAATATATAAAGCCAAAATGCAAACCAAAGAGTTGATGACCGTTGGGTTCTCCTACAAGATTAACCGGCATATTTACAAACGTAAGAGAGTGGAATAAAGTTAGCTTATTGTGGCTATTGACGGCATTAATGGGTCGATTTTACATACATCGATGTTCAGGATAATTAATAACTTTCTGCTGGACAACCCGACTTTTTTACTAAATTTGAACCAAATATTAAAATGAAAACACATCATAAAATAATAAACGGAGATAGCAGACAAATGACTGAACTGCCTGACAATTCGGTACATTTGGCAATTACTTCTCCTCCTTATTGGCAACTCAAAGACTATGGAATGGAAAACCAAATCGGTTTTCATGATAGCTACGAAGATTACATCAATAACCTTAATCTGGTTTGGAAAGAATGCTACCGCACCCTGCACAATGGTTGCCGATTGTGTGTAAACATTGGCGATCAGTTTGCCCGTGCAGTTTATTACGGGCGCTATAAAGTCATTCCTATACGTGAAGAGATAATCAAGTTTTGTGAGAACATCGGATTTGACTATATGGGAGCAATCATCTGGCAAAAGGTGACCACATCAAATACGACAGGTGGAGGTGTTCAGATGGGTTCTTATCCTTACCCAAGAAATGGAATTCTGAAATTGGATTATGAGTTTATTCTTGTTTTCAAGAAACTTGGAGATGCTCCCAAGCCATTAAGGGAGAATAAAGAGCTTTCGAAGATGACTGCTGAAGAATGGAATACTTATTTTGCAGGACATTGGAATTTTGCAGGTGCAAGACAGAACGGACATATTGCAATGTTTCCGGAAGAATTACCAAAGCGACTAATCAAAATGTTTTCATTCATTGGAGAAACTGTATTTGACCCTTTTGCCGGAAGTGGAACAACTGCATTAGCTTCAAAAAATCTTGATAGAAATTCTATTGGTTATGAAATCAATCCCGAGTTTATACCAATCATTAAAGAAAAATTGGGAGTTCAACAAATGGACTTGATTGGTACGACTTATGAATTTGAAAAGCAAGGAGAAATGAAATTGGACTTTGAAAAGGAAATTCAAAAACAACCTTACATTTTCAAAGATCCTCACATATTTAACAAGAAAGTTGATATAAAAAAATTACAGTTTGGCTCTAAGATTGACAAGGACAGCTCGGCCACAAGAGAGGAATTTTATACTGTGAAGGAAATTATCAGTCCCGAAAGAATAAGGCTGAATAACGACTTGATCATTAAATTAATAGGCATAAAAGAGAAACCAATAATAAATGGCAAAGCCACTTCTTTTCTGGTTGAAAAAACAAAAGGCAAGCGGGTGTTTTTGAAATACGATAATATCAAGTACGACAGCGAGAACAATTTGCTCTGCTACCTTTATTTAGAAAACAAAACATTTATCAATGCTCATTTAATCAAAACCGGCTTGGTGCAGGTGGACAGTAATATTGACTTTAAATACAGCAAAAAATTTCTAACTCTTTTTGAAGAAGCACATGGCAAATAATTATTGGTTGGAGCAGGAAAAAATATTCATAGATGCATTAAAAGACATTGAAATTCCAAATGAAAAATTGGATAAAGTTGATTTCAAACTAATTAAGAGCAATTCTGATTTAAACTTAATTCCATCAGGTGGTGGTTGTTATTGGATATGGACAAATGAACCAGTAAATCATTCCCTTCATAAGCACAAAACTCCGAATATTTTTCATGGAGGAGAAGTAATTTATAATGGCATTGCAAAGGATGATGTAAAAGGAAGAATTTTTCATCATCTATTTGGATTTGAAGATGCTGGTTGGTCAGGTATAAGTTTGGATATTTACACAAAAAATTCTGTTTCACATAGAAAAAAGGCTTGTTCTCCTTCAGGCAAAGTTCCATTTATAAAAAACCTCCCAATAAGGGAAAAGGCACAACTACTTCAATTACACCTGTCAAATGAAGAAAACGAATACATTAACAATAGTAATTTTGATATTTTTTACTTCAGAAATGGTATTGACATTATGGACAACAAACATGTTCATCATGATTTTAAAGTTTTTTACATTATTGGCTTAACAAGTTTATATTTAGAATATATAGAAAAACATTGGAGAGAGTTTGGTTTACCTAAACTTTGCTCCTATTCAACTGGAAGATAATGATGGCAATAGAATGGATTTCTAAATCGGATGGTGAAGGCTTAAAGTTTAAGCACGAAACACTTCTGAATTACGGCTTAAACCGATGGGGTTTAAACAAAGCATACAGCGTTGGTGCATTATCTGAATTAATCAGAATTTGTGCTCCCAATGAATTAAAAGAGTGGGAAGAATTCTATTTCACACAAGGGAGACAGAAAAAGAAAAACGGAAGAAATATTACAAGAGAATATATAACCGGACTTGGACAAACACTCTATATTAAATTATCAGAAGTAGTTCAGAATGAGTTAGCTTCGATAACAGAAGAGGAATGTATTGAATATGCTTACAATCTTGTTCTTCGTAGAACCTATGATGGGTATAAAACTGAAATTGAAACTATTTATGGACAATTAGAAGGAGCCATAGAACGAAAAATTGAACCTGCACCTGATAATTGGGATAGGACTTATTGTGTAGACTTTTATATAAAAATCCAGGATAAATGTATTGGTATTCAGATAAAACCAATTGCTTCAGGACAAGCATTAAACCAATACCAGTGGATAGAGATGCACAAAGTAAATCATTCAAGGTTTGAAAAGGATTTTGGCGGAAAAGTTTTTTTTGTTTATTCAACTAAGAGCACAACAGGTAAAAAGAAAATATACAACATTGAAGTTATAGACCATATCCGAGATGAAATAGCACGACTGTCTTAGCAACAAATGAATCTATATTTTTGGAATCCGAAGAGGAACAAACAAAACCAACTATTAAAAACAATCGAAATCAATGAAAAACTACAAAAAATATTTCAAAATAACTGCAGCTCCTGCCGATGTTTACAATGCGCTGACCAATAAGAATATGCTTGAAATCTGGACTGGTGAAGATGCAGTGATGGAAGAAATTCCGGGAACTGAATTCTCGCTTTGGGAAGAAAGTATTAGCGGGATGAACCTCGAATTTGAAAAAGATTTTAAAATCGTTCAGGAATGGTATTTCGGCGAAGAAGACGAAGACAAAAAGTCAATCGTAACTATCAAACTTCATCCTGAAAAGAACGGAACCAGCATGGAAGTCACTCAAACCAACATCCCTGACGAAGCCTACCGAAACATTGTGGAAGGTTGGGAAGAAGATTATTTCAACGGACTAAACGAGCTTTTTGAACCATAGAAAAAGAAACACCAAACAAGAAATAAGAAACAAAAAAGTACCCGTTCCTGATTTCTTGTTTCTTATTTGGTATTTTTTCTGAATGATGTTATTCTTTCTGTTTAAGACCTTCATTTCCAGTATCGGCAATGTATTTCCATTGTCCGGCAGCATTTTTTTTCCAGACTGTCATGTAAGTACCTCTCGAAGAATCGTTTTGTGCAACAAATAACCAGAACCCATAAGTATAACCAAGCTCTCCGCTGCTGGCTATTATTGCCTTGGCCGGTTTCCATGTCAATACAAGATTGCTGTCGGTTCGTCCACTATAACTTTCAATCAGGTTTTGTTTTCCTATGATTGGCATTCGGCTGGGTTTTAACAAAACAACACTGTCATCAGCAAATTCGATAAAAGCCTTTTGAATGCCATATTTTACTGAATAGTCAGAAAAGGCAATATCAGCATCCATCAAATCCTGCGGATCTGCTACCGGTTTTTTTTCAGAACAGGAAGACAACACAAAAATGACCAAAATAAATAAAGATGTCTTTTTCATATCTAAAATTTAAATGTTAATTCAGGTTCTGTTTAAACTTCCGGAGTAAAAGGAACCACAGGGCAACGTGAAAAACAATTGCTCCTGCCAGGTAGAGCCATGCCGATGATCCGCTTGCCAGAAATCCGCGCCCGATCCACCAAAGCGGTGATACCGCCAATAAAAAAGTCCATTTGGCATGAACAAGGAAATCGATAAAAACAGCGGTTAAAAATAAGCCGAACCCCTTTGAAATAGCCATTCCTTCTACCTTGTTTGAAGCAAATGCACCCAATGTAAGCAGCACCAGTGGCGCTTCGGATGAAAGTACTAGCGCCAGCAATAAAAGTTGTATGATGCCTGGAACTATCTCCATTCCTGAAAAATAAATAAACATCAGGATATATAAAAAACTAAAAATAGTTGGTATAGCCATCCGGGTAAACAAATAACCGCTTTTCCCAAGTGGTGTAACAGCCAGATAGGCAATCAGTCCGGCATCACGTTCGTCAAGAAGGATGAAACCGTAAACCATTCCCATAAGCATTGGAATGAGTGGCAGAAAGAAAATACAAACAAATGAGAAATACGGTTGAATGCTGAATGAAAGCTTCTGTTGGATGGCAATTTCGGCCAATGGATATAAAAAATAAACCATGGCCAAAAGAAAAAATGGGGCGATAAAACTTATTACCAGCATCGGATCGCGTCTGATGTTTCTCCAATCTGCCCCGGCCAATTCAATAATTCGGTTCATATAGGTTCGGTTTAATGTTCAATTCTGATTGATTATATATTTCAAAAATTGTTTCCTCGCATACCAATATGCAGCGATGATCCAGACAATCAGAATTGTGCAATCGAATAAAAATTTGGCCACTGCCAACTGACGAAAATCACCGATAAATAAATCGAGTGAAGCGTTTATCGGGAAAATTACCGACCATTGGAAATCCATAAAATACAGGACAAGCGGGGCTGAAAGAATACTTCCGCCAAACATTATCCCGGCCAGATAGCCGTTAATAGAACTTTTTGAAGCCACTACTGCCAGGCCGGTCAGGGTAAAAAATACTGACGAAAGCACAACTCCTGATACCAACCGGTACCATGCGTCAAAGTCAACCAGCACTGAAAGAAAAATAGCGAAACTCATCAAAAATGCGATCAAGGTCAACGACATCACTTTCGACCAGAGATAACGCGCCAAACCCAACGGAGTAACAAACAAACTTTGAAGGATATTTTGCTGTTTCTCGAGCAATATCAGTGCGCCAACAAAGGTAAATCCCAGTACCGAAGTGTCCGACAGGATAAAATAGGCGGCTATATTGAATCGGGCGGTTTCAGGAATATTAAGCAGAATAATGATATAGAGCACACAAACAATTGCATAGACATAATAAAATCCATGCCGGAACTGGAACCTGATATCGAATTTCAAGAGTTTTAAAAACATAGTTAAATGATATTAAATCAGTCCTTTGCCAGTTATCTGCATAAAAATATCCTCGAGGCTGGCTTCCTGTGTATGAATGGTTTCGATGTTATCCGAATTGATCAGATCAATAAACTCATGATTGTCGCCCAGCTTTTTCAATCCGAACTCTTTTTGTTGTGTCATTCCGTTTTTCCCAAACTGTACCACAATCGATTTTTTACCATACTGAAGTTTCAGGTTGTGTGGCGAATCAATCAGAGATAAATGGCCATCAACCATAAAAGCCAACCTGTCGCACAATTCATCAGCCACGCTCATGTTGTGGGTTGTCAGGAAAATGGTCGTTCCTTTGTTCCGAAGTTCCTGAATAAACGATTTAACTATATGCGCGTTGCCCGGATCGAGACCGGAAGTGGGTTCGTCAAGAAAAAGCACTTTTGGCTGGTGTAAAATGGCTCGTGCAAAATTAAGTCGCATACGCATCCCTTTCGAAAACGCTTCAACTTTCATGTTACGGTCTTCCCACAAACCAAGCCGCTGCAGCAATACTTCCATATCTAATTTTTCACAACGGTAAAAAGAGCTAAACAACTTCAGGTTTTCAACTGCCGAAAATTTAAGATATAAGTTGGGGAATTCGAAGGAGACGCCAATCTGTTCATAAAACCGGGGACTGATACTCCGGATTTCTTTGCCCATCACCTGTACCGAACCCTGATAGTTTTTCAAAATTCCGATCAGCACATTTTGGGTGGTACTTTTTCCGGCTCCTGAAGGTCCCAGAAATCCGAATATTTCGCCTTCCGAAATCGTAAATGAAAGATCCAGAAGTACTGGATGACCGGATCCGGGATAGGAGTAGCTTAAGTTATCAACCTTGATCATTTTGTTTGATTTGGGTCAGGCGAATATACAGTTTTTATGGTTCAGGGAAAAGGGCAATTCAAGCAAAATAATCATAAGCCGGAACAAGCTTCAGGATGAAACAAGCTTTAAGTTCAATTTGAAGTTCCAAGGTTGATTTTATGGGGAGAAGTGAATATGTTGGGTGATTTCAGGCTCATTAAAAAAGCAGTTATCTCGGTTTATGATTGGAAGGACCAGGTAACCGGAGAAATGGATGCCCGTTCCTGATCTCAGAAACGGGCCAGACATAAAGGAATTGGTTATTTTTTATCTGTAATATTGGCCAGTGTATGAGATTTTGCTGCACTGCCTAAGGATGATCCGAAGTAGTAGCTGTAAATTTGAGTTAATGTTGCGCTTAATACACCCAGAATGTAGAGAATGATATCCTTTTTATCTGATGGCAATGGCTGTTTGGAAAAGATAAGTACATAAAAGAGACCCAGAGTAATTAGAGTAGTCCCAAGCGCCAGATAAGGCGACACATTTTTTGCTAATTGTGTCGCATATTCGCTGGTTTGAACCTGAGCTTCGCGTTGCCGGGCACTGCTGATGTCGCTTAGATACATTTGCTGTTCTTCGTTCGACAGCTTTTTCATATCTATCTGAAACTGAATTTCCGACTTGCGGATTTCGTTTTCAAGCTGCAATTTTTCTTCTTTGGTTGTAATCACATTGTCGAGCACTTTGCCTACCGAATCGACAAGCGTACCGGCTCCTCCTGAAAATAAGTCTTGTAAAAATCCCATGATAATAAAGTTTTAAAAGCCCCTCCCCAACCCTCCACCAGGGGAGGGAGCAAGAAAGGCTTCGATTGATATAACTTCAATATTTAAATACATTCTTGCTTACATCGTCTTTTAAGCACCCTCTTTTTGAGGGGGCTTGGGGAGGGGCTTTTAGGAAGGGCTTCCCAATGCTCTGCATACCCAACCATAGAAATATTTCCGGCTGGCTGGTCTTTTCATTACTATATTAACGTATCGAGCAATTTTGGCAACAGTAAATGCAGCAAGAAAATGATCGGAATTAAAAGCATTGAGAATTTCAATGGATTTTGGCCCGATCACACCATCAGCCTTTGCCCCGATTACCATTTGGGCCAGAGAGGCACTGGAACTTAAACCGGCATTGACGCCAAAGTCGAATATAGAGCTGGCAACTTCCTGATCAGTAATCTGATCGCCTTTCATCGGATCCCAGAAAGTGACCCGGTAAAAATCAGTTACAGCTCCCTGAAGTTCGGCATCCTTGTCCAGATTGGCCGGAAAACCGGATTGACGTTTCAGTATATCAACGGTTGTCCAACCGTTCCATTTGCTGAAAATTTTGCGGGCAACGCCTTTGTAGGTTTCTCCCCCAGGATCGTCCGGGTCGTTGACATATCCGCCTTCATGGGCGATCATCAACTGGAATGCTGTGTTAAAATCTGCCATAAAATGAAGAGTTAATGAAGAATTAGAAATTTTGCATATATAAAGAGCATTTAGTCTTTTTATATTTGTTCCCTAAGTTACAAAGTTTTTTTTGATTTTTCTTGATGCCTTACACTTTTTTACATTGACGGCTGAAGAGACGTTTTACCTTGAATCCAAATAAAAAAAGACCCGCTCCGCAATTGCGAAACGAGTCTTTATAATTGAATGTTTTAAGGACTGAAGAATTGATTAACTGACAACCCGACAGCCTGACAACATATTGCAGTTCATTGAAAAAGAACGGCTTTACTTTGGCTCTGACTATTTCAATCCCCGGCTTTTAAGTAACGGGTCAAGCGATGGTTCCTGACCACGGAAGTTTTTGTAAATTACCATTCCTTCGTCTGATCCGCTCTTAGCCAATAAGGTGCGGAATTTAGCTGCAAGTTCAGGATTAAAAATGTTGCCGCTTTGCTTGAAAGCGTCAAATGCATCGGCATCAAGAACAGCCGCCCAGAGATATACGTAATAACCAGCTGAGTAATCGAAACCTCCTGTGAAAATATGTGAGAAATAAGTACTTCGGTAGCGCGGTGCGATTTCAGGAATCAAACCAATGTTGTCCATTGAAGCCTTTTCGAAAGCCAGCACATCGCCTGATAAAGGTTTACTGTGCCAATCCATATCGAGCAATGAGGCCGCAATGTATTCGCCCGTAATAAAGCCCTGATTAAACTGCGCGCTCTTTGCAATTTTAGTAATCAATGCTTCAGGCATCACTTCGCCGGTTTTGTAATTTTTTGCATACTCGCGTAAAACTTCAGGCTCAGTTGCCCAGTTTTCCATGACTTGCGAAGGCAATTCAACAAAATCGCGCGGAACGCTACCTGCAGTTCGGCGATAAGGTCCGTCAGTAAATAAACCATGCATTGCATGCCCCGATTCGTGGAAAAGTGTAGTTACCTCGTCGAGACTAAGTAATGCTGGCACATCGCCTACCGGCCGGGTAAAATTACAGACTATTGAAACTACTGGAGTAACTTTTTTGCCGTTCTGAACCCACGAATCGCGGAAAGTAGTACACCAGGCTCCGCCGCCCTTACCGGGTCTCGGGTGAAAATCCAGGTATAAAATTCCAATGTGCGAACCATCAGCTTCCTGAACTTCGTATGCTTTCACCTCTTCGTTGTAAACCGGAAGGTCGTTACGTTCGATGAATTTGACGCCATACAATTTACCGTAAACATACATCATGCCTTTTACCACATTGTCGAGACTGAAATAAGGTTTGATTTCCGATTCGTCGAGGTCGTACTTAGCTTTGCGCACTTTTTCGGAATAGTACCACCAGTCCGACATTTCGAGCTTGAATTTGCCTCCTTCTTTGTCGCTCAATGCCTGCATATCGGCAAGTTCGGTTTTTGCACGCTTCAGTGTCGGCTCCCAAAGTTTCAACAGAAAATCATAAATATTTGCCGGAGTTTTGGCCATGTTAACATCAACCACATAAGCAGCATGGGAATCGAATCCCAGAAGTTTAGCCCGCTGTTCGCGCAACTTTACAACTTTTCCGACGATTTCCTTGTTGTCGTTTGCATTGTTGTTATTGCCACGCATGAGGTAACCCTCATAAAGCTTTTTACGCAGTTCACGGTTTTCGGCAAACTGAAGAAATGGAATCCAGCTCGGTTTTTGAAGTGTAAATACCCATTTGCCTTCTTTCCCTGCGGTTTTAGCAGCATCGGCTGCAGCCGAAATTACATCTGCCGGAAGACCTTTCAGATCAGTCACAGTATCAACTTCCATCATGAAATTCTTGTTCGTTTCAGCAATGACGTTTTCACCGAATTTAAGTGTCAGCATTGATAACTCATCATTCAGTTTTCGTAATTCAGCCTGTTTTTCCTCCGGAAGGTTAGCCCCGCTGCGAACAAAATCCTGATAATACTTTTCAGTAACCCGAAGTTGTTCTGCATTCAGGTTCATTTCATTTCTCTTTTCATATACGGCCTTGATGCGTGCAAAAAGGTCTTTGTTAAGCATGATATTATCAGAGTGAGTTGAAATTTTTGGCGTAATCTCACGGGCCAGAGCCTGCATTTCATCGTCCGTGTTTGCCGAATTCAGGTTACTGAAAGTCAGATTTGTCCGGTATAGCAACATTCCCGACTGATCGAATGCCTGAATGGTATTCCCGAAATCAGGCGCCTCAGAGGATGAAGTGATCGCTTTGATTTCAGCCAAATGATCTTCAATTCCCTGATTGATAGCAGGCAGGAAATGCTCCAGCTTAATTTCGTTGAATGGCGGAACTTGAAATGGAGTAGTATATTCCTTAAAGAATGGATTGTTCATGTCTTTTATTGTTTCCTTTTTTTGATTGCACGAACTCAAAATCAGTGCGAATGCAACCAGTGTAATTCCAATTTTCATTATTTTATAAGGTTTTAATATCGTTTTTGTTTAGCAATTATTTTGACTCACCCCTTCGCATCTTCGATGCTCTGCCCCTCTCTACAAGTAGAGAGGGGGGAAGCCCGAGTCTTCGGGCTTAGGGTGAGTAATAAAATTATTTCAATCCTCTACGTTTAAGCAATGGTTCAATGGATGGTTCCTGTCCCCGGAAGTTTTTGTAAACAACCATTCCTTCGTCTGAACCACATTTGGTTAATAGATGACGGAATTTGGCAGCATATTCAGGATTAAAAATATCGCCGGTTTGTTTGAATGCGTCAAATGCATCGGCATCGAGTACTGCAGCCCAAATGTAAACATAGTAGCCTGCCGAATAACCGCCTGAGAAAATGTGTGAAAAATAAGTACTGCGGTATCGTGGCTCAATTTCTTCAATCAGTCCGATTTTGTCCATAGAAGCTTTTTCGAACACATCCACATCTCCTTCAAGAGCTTTGGTATGCCAGTCCATGTCAAGTAACGAAGCAGCCAGGTATTCAACGGTTTCAAATCCCTGGTTGAACTGAGCACTTTTTTCGAGTTTGGCAATCAACTCTTCCGGAATCACTTCTCCTGTTTTGTAATGCTTGGCATATACGCGAAGAACTTCAGGCTCTGATGCCCAGTTTTCCATGATTTGCGATGGAAGTTCAACAAAGTCGCGAGGGACGCTTCCTGCCGTACGGCGGTAAGGTCCATCGGTAAATAAGCCAGCCAGTGCATGTCCCGATTCATGGAACAAAGTGGTTACTTCGTCGAAGCTCAAAAGGGCGGGTACATCGCCTGTCGGGCGGGTAAAATTACAAACGATTGAAACCACCGGAGTGACCATCTGTCCGTTTTTGTATGACTGATCGCGAAAAGAAGTACACCATGCACCATTTCTTTTCCCGGCACGCGGGTGAAAATCCATGTAGAAAACTCCAATATGCTTGCCATCGGCTTCCTGAACTTCATAAGTGATCACCTCTTCGTTATAAACCGGCAGGTCGGTACGTTTAATGAATTTGATACCATAAAGTTTGCTGGCAGTGTAAATCATGCCATCAACCACATTGTTAAGGCTGAAATATGGTTTCAGTTGAGATTCATCGAGGTCATATTTAGCTTTGCGTACTTTTTCGGCATAAAACCACCAGTCCCACATTTTCAGATCAAATTTACCGCCTTCTTTATTTATCATAGACTGCATATCAGCACGCTCTATTTTTGCTCTTTCAAGAGCAGGTGTCCAAAGTTTCATCAGGAAGCTATTGACATTTTCAGGCGTTTCGGCCATGTTAACTGCAATAACGTAGGAGGCATGATTGGCGAATCCCAATAATTTTGCCCGTTGGTCGCGGAGTTTAACAATTTTCTCTATGTTCTGTTTGTTGTCGAATTCGTTGTTATTATCACCCCGGTTGATGTAGCCCTTATAAAGTTTTTCGCGCAATTCACGGTTTTCAGCAAACTGAAGGAAAGGAATCATGCTGGGTTTTTGCAGCGTGAAAATCCATTTACCTTCCATACTGTCTTTTTTTGCCAGTTCTGCAGCAGCAGCAATTACATCATCTGACAGACCTTTCATATCTGCCTCATTTTCAACAACCATTTTGAAATTTTTATTGGTCTCAACCAGTGCATTTTCACCGAATTTAAGGCTCAACATCGAGAGTTCATCGTTGATTTTACGAAGTTCAGCCTGTTTGTCTTCCGGCAGATTTGCTCCACTTCTTTCAAAGTCACGATAGTATTTTTCAACAACGCGCATTTGTTCAGCATCAAGGTTCAATTCATTTCGTTTTTCATAAACTGCCTTTACCCGTTTAAACAAATCCATGTTCAGCATGATGTTGTCGCGGTGAGTTGAAAGCTTTGGTGTTATTTCGCGGGCCAAAGCCTGCATTTCGTCGTTTGTATTGGCCGAGTTCAAATTAAAAAATACACCAGCTTTGTCGAGCAAATCACCCGATTGATCCAAAGCAAGAATGGTATTATCGAAAGAAGGTTCTTCCGTGTTGTCAGTAATGGCTTTTATTTCAGCTAAATTTTCAGTAATTCCTTCGTCAATGGCCGGCATAAAATGTTCCAGCTTGATTTCGTTAAAAGGAGGAACCTGAAAAGGAGTTTTGTACTCGCTGAAGAAAGGATTACTCATGTCTTTTTTTTGTTCTTTAACTGTGTTGCAAGCACTTACAATCAATGCAAAGGCAACCAATGATAAGCCGATTTTTTTCATGTATGAATTATTTTGGATTTTTAGTATTCGATTAATTCTTAAATAGTTTCGATGGTTATTTGGCTGGCAATTTAACGAAACTGACATGCTTCAAACCTGACAAAAGTCGTAAAATTATCCGGAACATGATTTATTTCAGGAATCCATGATTTTATCACAACTACAAATATTATCGGTGCGCAGCACCTAAAATATTCGGGTGTACGATGGAATTCCTGTGTTGTAAATCTTTCTGCCAACTCATCCCGAAAATACACAGGGTTCATTCACCCTGTGCTATTACAATGACGGTCTTTCAGACCTTTGAAGAATATACCGGGTTGGCAAAGCCCCGTTATGTATTCGCATAGGACGAATTGAAAAGGAGGCCTATAGCCGTACACCCAACTATTCAGAGGTGCAGTGCACCGGAATATTCATTTTTTTGCATTTAACCATTCGACTTGAATGTCATTGTTAAGGATGTTATTTTGACACTCAAAAATGTTTCCTCACCCCGATTTTTGTTTACTTTTGCCGGTCATTGAATTTCAGAAGTAAAAGACATTGTTATTATGAATATATCTTACCGCTGGTTAAAAGAATACATCAATCTTGATTATACTCCCGAAGAGGTCGGCGCTTTCCTTACCCAGATTGGTCTGGAAGTCGGTAGCATGGAAGAAATGGAAACCATCAAAGGTGGTTTGAAAGGATTGGTAATCGGTGAAGTTCTGACCTGCGAGCAACATCCTGATTCGGATCACCTGAGCAAAACTACCGTGAATATTGGCAATAATGAAATATTACCCATTGTTTGCGGTGCCTCGAATGTGGCTGTCGGTCAAAAAGTGGTGGTTGCAGTCGTTGGAACCAGCTTGTATGACGGTGATACTGAATTTAAAATCAAGAAATCAAAAATACGCGGTGAGACTTCGGAAGGAATGATTTGTGCTGAAGACGAAATCGGTCTTGGTAGCAGTCACGACGGCATCATGGTACTCGATGCTTCAGCGGTTCCCGGAACTGCGGCCAGCCAATATTTCAAAATTGAATCGGATTTTGTGCTTGAAGTTGATTTGACGCCCAACCGCATCGACAGCGCTTCGCACATCGGCATTGCCCGTGATTTGGCTGCCTACCTCAAACAGAAACACGAGATTAGCTATCACCGACCTTCGGTTGAGGCTTTTAAAGTGGAAAATCATTCGCTCGAAATACCTGTTGAAGTTCTGAATACAGATGCCTGTCACCGTTATTCCGGAGTAACCATCTCGAATGTGGCGATAAAAGAATCGCCTGAATGGCTGAAAAACAAGCTGAAATTAATCGGGCTGAAACCCATCAATAATATTGTCGATGTTACCAACTTTGTACTTTTCGAAACCGGTCAGCCGCTTCACGCGTTTGATGCTGCCGAAATACACGGAGGCAAAGTGGTGGTCCGTACTTCTTATGCCGGATCAAAATTCGTTACCTTAGATGGCGTTGAACGTGAAATGCACATCGACGACCTGATGATTTTCAATGCAACTTCTGCGATGTGTATTGCGGGCGTTTTTGGCGGTTTACATTCAGGTGTAAAAGATACAACAACCAGCATTTTCCTTGAAAGCGCTTATTTCGATTCGGTTTACATCCGCAAAACGGCCCGTCGCCATACCTTGAGTACCGATGCTTCGTTCCGTTTCGAACGTGGAACTGATCCAAACGGAACCATTTATGCGCTGAAACGGGCGGCATTATTGATCAAAGAAGTTGCCGGCGGCGAAATTTCTTCGGAAATTGTGGACGTTTATCCGAATCCGGTTGCCGATTTTAAAGTAGATGTTACTTATTCAGGAATTAAAAGACTGATTGGCGTCGATTTGGGAAAAGAGCGCATCAAAAGCATTCTTGACGCATTGGAAATCAGAATTGAAGCAGAAACTGAAACTGGTCTTTCATTACTGGTTCCGCCATACCGCGTTGATGTAAAACGCGAATGTGATGTGATTGAAGAGATTCTCCGGATTTATGGATACAACAACATCGAATTGCCCAGCCAGGTGAATTCTTCGCTGCAATATTCGGTTAAACCCAATCCCACTAAACTACGCAACCTGATTGCTGAAATGTTAACTGCGCAAGGGTTTAACGAAATCTGGTCGAATTCGCTCACCAAAACTTCTTACTACGAAAACAATGTGGTGTTTCCGATTGAAAATACCGTAAAAATATTTAATCCGTTGAGCAACGATCTGGGAAGTATGCGCCAGACTTTGCTGTACGGCGGTTTGGAGTCGATCGCGCACAATGCCAACCGTAAAAACCCCGATCTTCGTTTGTACGAATTCGGAAACTGCTACTTTTTCAAGGGAAGCAGCCTGAAGGATGATCCGATCAGAAATTATCGCGAAGAAGAACATTTGGCTTTGTTCATTTCGGGAGACAAAGAAGCTGCCAACTGGGCGCTTCCGGCTGCAAAATCAAGTTTTTTTCAGCTGAAAAGCTATGCTGAAAATGTATTGAAACGTATGGGATTTTTGGTTTCAAACCTGAAAACGGAAGGTGTTTCGAACGAGATGATGAGCGAAGGAATCAGCTATTCTATCAATGGTAAAACGCTGGTTGAATTTGGAACGATTTCAGGAAAAACACTGAAAACATTTGGCATTGAAAACACTGTTTATTATGCCGATTTCAGCATGGATACTTTGTTTGTAGAACTTAAAAACAACAAAGTAGTATTTACCGAATTGCCTAAATATCCTGAAGTTCGCCGCGATTTGGCTTTACTGCTCGATAAAGCTGTTCAGTTCAACCAACTGAGGGATTTGGCTTTCCGTTCGGAACGCAAACTGCTGCAATCGGTTGATTTGTTTGATGTTTATGAAGGCAAAGGTGTTCCGGAAGGAAAAAAATCGTATGCCGTCAGCTACATTCTTCGTGACGATGAGAAAACGCTGAATGATGCACAGATCGAAAAAATCATGAAAAAACTGGTCTCGACTTATGAACGCGAAGTAGGCGCTCAATTGAGATAGATGTGAAGAACCCTTTGGCACAAGAATAATTTTTCTATCTTTAGTGAAAAAATGTATGGTAATCGCCAATCAGACAACTGCTTTAGAAATTATTAAGGAATCAGTAAATGAACTATTACCTGGAAGTTCCATATTACTGTTTGGTTCCAGAGCGAGGTTCAATCACTCAGAAGAGAGTGATTATGATCTGATGATTGTTACTGAGATTGCTCAGGACAGCAAAGAACGCCGAATACTAAAAGCTTTGATCAGAAAAAGACTGGCACAAAATAAAATACCTGCCGATATCATTATCCAAAATAAAGCTGAAGTCGAATACAATAAGAAAATTACCGGGCACATTATCAGGCAGATTCTGAAGGAAGGAATTCCTTTATGAACGAAGAAAATGCGAATATTCACCTTCGATAGAAGAAACCCTGGAACACAAACAAATTGCAATTGATGTGAAGGAAATGGTTGAACAAAAACTCAAGCATCTGATTTAATATTCAATTTCCAATTTCGAATAATCAATATCCAATTTTTAGACTTCCGATGAGCAATCAGGCAAAAGGAATATTTTATACACTAATCACCGTTTTGATGTGGGGCGTGCTGGCTATCGCCCTGAAAATCGCATCCAAAGAAATTGATTCGCCAACCATCGTGTGGTTTAGGTTTTCGCTTGCGTTTTCGGCCTTGTTTGCCTGGATGGCAGTTAAAAATCCTAAGGAGCTGAAAATCCTCTACAAACCTTCATGGTTAATTGTTATATCCTCACTGGCTTTGGCCTGGAATTATCTGGGCTTTATGCTCGGAATTCAATATACCAGTCCAAGTAACGCTCAGGTAGCCATTCAATCGGGACCGATTTTGCTGGCTGTTTTTGGAATATTCTTCTTCAAGGAAAAACTTACACGAATTCAAATAATTGGTTTTTTGTTGTCTGCTCTGGGATTCTGGATCTTTTTTCGTCAGCATCTCAGCGCAAATGTTGGGCAGGAAGGACAATATACCAAAGGAATATTACTCACTCTCACCGGAGCCGTGGCTTGGGCAGTTTACGCAGCTTTACAGAAAAAACTGGTTGTTCATTATCCGGTAGGCACTCTCAATGTGTTTATTTTCGGATTACCCATTTTGTTGTATTTGCCGTTTGTTGATTTTGCAAATTTGGTTCACCTAAGTTTTGGCTATTGGGCATTGCTCGTATTTCTGGGGGCCAATACGCTCATTTCTTATGGATGTTTATCGCTTGCTCTTAAATACCTCGAAGCCGGGAAAGTCAGTATCATCATTGTTTTAAATCCGATTATCACCTTTATTTTAATGGGCATTTTAACCTGGATGCAGGTTGACTGGATTGCAGGAGAACATTTCTCGGTACTTTCCATTGTTGGTGCACTGATTGCATTGGCTGGCGCTATTTTGGTGGTGAGGAAAAACAAAAGAAAGGTTCAAGATGTTGCATAGGTGCATGTAAAAGACAATTCATTCCTATGAACAAAAACTGGAAATTCAAATCAGGAGTAATCCTTCTCTTCGTGTGTGTTATAGCATTTCTGAGCATTCCTGTTGTACCGTTTCTGGAGATAAGCAGCGGCGATAAAATCACATTTTCAACCGTACTTTTGGTTATTGGCGAAATTACCTTTTGGGTTGGCGGGCTGCTACTGGGAAAGGAATTATTCACCAAATACAAATCTTATATGAACCCAAAAAACTGGTTTAAAAAGAAAACTGAAAATAAGACTTTTGAATGAAAATTCTAACCTAATTCTGCAATGAAAATAATAGCCATCGAAAAAGAAATGCCTGGTATAAAAGACTCCGATTACCAGCCTTTTCTGGAAGCAGAAGTCCGCAAAGCATGGGAATTACAGCAGGAAGGGCTGATACGTGAATTGTATTTTACCGACGAACAGTATGCCGTATTGGTTCTCGAAGCTCGCGACGAAGCCCATGCCCGTGAAATTGTCGACCAATTGCCTTTGGTTCAGCAAAAGCTCATTGATTTTGAGTTGATGGCATTAACTGGATATTCCGGTTTTGCTCGGTTATTTAAGGAATAGAAAAAAGTAATTGGGAAAATGAAAAAGATACTTTGCATCCTAATTGGCCTGATGCTCTTCAGCACAGGCATTTTCGCACAATCCGGTTCGGTTGAATACGGCAATAATGCATTAGCTGGTCATTACGCGCAAGTAAATGGCATTCAATTGTACTATGAATCTTATGGAAGTGGCGAACCTTTGATCATGCTTCATGGCAATGGTGGTTCAATCAATGCATTCAGCAAACAAATACCATTTTTTGAAAAATATTATCAGGTAATTGCCATTGATAGCCGCCTACAGGGAAAATCAGGAGGTTCGCCCGATAGTATTTCATATAACATGATGGCTTCAGATTTCTGCCGGTTGCTCGATATACTTAATATCAAATCGGCCAGTGTTTTAGGTTGGAGCGATGGTGGAATCGATGGAATTTTAATGGCCATGAATTGCCCGGATAAAGTAAAAAAACTGGCTATTTCGGGTGCCAATACAGTTCCTGATTCAACGGCAGTTTCAAGCGCTGATATTCTTGGCATGAAAAATTTCGTGGCCAATTCAGCCGGAGCTTCAGCAAAAACAGTCGCTCTTGTCCGGATGATGATTGATCAACCAAATATCCCCTATTCAGATTTAAATCAGATTCAATGTCCGGTATTGGTTATGGCTGGCGATCACGACATGATAAAGCCGGAGCATACACTAAAAATCTATCAGTCAATTCCGAACGCCTCATTATGTATTTTCCCCGATTCCAATCATGGCGTTTGTCAACAGCATCCTGAACTATTCAATGAAACAGTATTAACTTTTTTTTCAAAATAGATTCGAATTCTTTCATTTAAAAAGCCCAAACTCTTCATCAGAATTTGGGCTTTTCCTTTGCCTAAGCCCTTTTTAATACTTCCAAACCAGCACATCGGCGGTTTTCATCGCCTTGGTTCCAATCAGTATTTCAGTATTGGCAGGTAAATTCATTTGGTAAATTTTGTCAGAATAATTTACCGCTATGCCAAATCCATCGCGGTATTCAACCATCACACCTTCCGGATAATTCTCAACCGGAATACCTTGTTGCTTGTATAGTTTGGTCAGTACCTGTTTTTCGAGCTCTCCCGATTGGGAATCAACACCAATGTAAGTGACCGTTCCTTTTCCAAGTTTTCGTGAAATGATGGCAGGTGTTCCGGCATAAAAATCGCCTTCGAAAATCGCCCATGTTTCGGTTCCTTTGTCGGGTTTCAGTAAATCGCCCCAGCTCGTCCATGCATATTCCTGATTGTTAAATTTGATTTTATCGGGCGATTGCGGCATCAATAAATCATACGATTGAATTTCACCGCCAATCAGTTTCCAGATAGGTTGCGCAAATTTGGCTTCCCACAAATGTCCTTGCCTGTCCTGAAGTCCGGTGCGGCAGGTCATTACCAGATTCCCGCCATTTTCAGCATATTTAGTCAACTTATCAATCAGTTGTTGGTCGATCATCTGATAAGCAGGAACAATCAACATCGGATAGTTGGCAAAATTGGTAGTATCGCGTACAAAATCAACAGGTGCGCCAAACGATTTTAATGCTTTGTAATATTTCAGGAAATGACCTTCTGTATTCCATTCGGTTGTTTGCTTATTCAGGTTGATGCCCATCACATTATCAGCATTAAAAAGAATGCCTGTTTTCCGCTGAAGGTAAGATTTGGGTAGATCGGCTTTTGCATCATATTTTTTCCGGAGACCGTCAATTTCCCTGATAAACTGACTGAATTCCAATCCTCCGGTAGTCGGGGTGACACCATCGGTTCCGACAATTCCATAATGATAAGCCTCGTAGCCATAAAGCGGTGCTCTGTAGCGGTACGTACAGGTGAGTTTGCTGCCACCTGCAAACACATGCCACAGCCATAAGCGCATTGCTCCCGGGAGCGGCTGCGGATTGATGCTCCCCCAGTTCACCTGACCGGGCTGAAGTTCCATCACTCCGTAAGCGCCTTTCAGCGGACGGAAAAAGTCGTTGGCCATGGCAATGCGCGAATATTCGCCCACCCGGTAACCTTTTGGCCCGATACCGCGGTCGCCGCCATACACCATGTAGCGGGTATAAGCCACAAAATCAAGCTCTTTGCTCATGCCAACGTACCCAACATCATACATCGGAATGTAGTTGGAAGTAATATATTGGTCCGGCGAAGTATATTTCCGGAGCACACGTGCCTGTTCATCAAGGAAAGTAGCGGTTTCCTCATCAGCAAAGCGCAAATGATCGAGCCGTTGATGTAAATTCATTCCCCACTGACTGTGTAAAGGAATATTTATCTCCTGAAAGTCGCTGTACGTTCCGCTCCAGAAATTAGTTCCCCAAGCCTGATTCAAAGCATCGATCGTGGTATATTTCTGTTTGAGCCAATCACGAAAACGCTGATGTGCATCTGCGCCGTAATCCAGAAAACGACGAGGTTCGTTATCCAATTGCCAACCAATAATCCGCTTGTCGTTTCCATATCGTTTGGCCAATTGTTCTATCATTTTCATAGAGTACATCCGGTAGTAGTTACTCGAAAACGTAGCATGTTGACGTGCACCATGATCCATTTTAGTACCATCTTCTTCTGTCTGTAGAACATCAGGATGTTTGCGAACCAGCCAAACCGGAGGAGTGGCTGTTGAAGTACACATCACCACTTTCAGATTGTATTTATCAGCCAATTTCAACGAACGGTCGAGCCATTTAAAATCACATTTACCTTCCTCTGGTTCAAGCTGCGCCCAGGCAAACTCGGCAAAGTGGGTGAATTCGAAACCCATTTTTGCCATATTCTGAAAATCGCGTTCCCATTGGGTGGAGTCCCAATGTTCGGGGTAATAGTAAACGCCTACAGTGGTCAAATCTTTCGCCGGAAAGAATCTCTCTATGTTTTGAGCTGATGAAAAGAAGCTGAAGATCATTCCGAAGACACTCAGAATTACAACTTTTTTAATCGAATGTAAGTTTGAAATGGTCATTGTCGTCATGTGATTTTGTGTTTTAAATTGGCGATACAAGTATATAACAAATCCATTTATATCTACATAAATTATGATTGACGTACTAACGAATACTTTCTTCCGTTCTATAAAACAAAACCAAATCTTATCTATCCCAATTTAATGAAAATTATCCAAGTAAGATGTATTCTAATATTCATAGGCTTACTCTTTTCAACATCACTTTTCGCGCAGAAATATACTGTGTACGGAACTGTAAAAGATGCACTAACAGGAGAGAATCTGATTGGAGCAGTCGTCCTGGTCAAAGAAACGAATCAGGAGCCGTTGGCAAACCCAACTTTAACATTCCTCTGATTTATTTTAAGGAGCCTCAGAATGAACGGAATTATTATTTATTCTTTACTACTGCCTCTTATGGCTGGCCTTATTCAATCTTAAGTGATGAATATCTGGAAAGCTATGTAAATGGATTAGATGTCTGCAAAGGTGTTTCTCCCGATTATTGGGTGACGAATTATCCCTACGATTTCATGAGAAATTATTTTATTGAAATGCACTCTGTTACGAAAGAAGGCTACGAATATTATAAGGCCCTAATTCAACAATTCAGGAATGACGGAGGTGGATATTCACCAAGTCCGGCATCACCACCTACCAATTTAGATAATGGCGCTTTGGGCTTATTCAGGGCTTCAGCGGTAAATAGGGTTGAATTTACACAGGACAATGATGGTCAATGGCGTTGGTAATATTTAATTAGTCCGGAACATTTGCTGTTTCCAAAACAGCCTTGCTTTTATCCATTTTCAGAAAAAACAAAACAGCCGCCCCAACAGCCATAGCCATTCCGGTCGAAACTGAAACCATGTAGGACAACCCAAATCCTTCGGGAGCAAACATCAGGTAGCTTGTGATAACCACGGTCATAAACAAGGCCGGGATGAGTGTGATCCAGTAGAACTTTTTTTCGCGTGCCAGATAAACGGTGATGGCCCACAGCACCACCATTGCCAGGGTCTGATTCGACCATGCAAAATACCGCCAGATCACAGCAAAATCAATCAAGGTTAACCCATAACCAACAGCAAACAAAGGGACACTGATAATCAAACGGTTTTTAATCGGGCCTTGTTTGAATTTCAGAAAGTCAGCCACAATTAAACGGGCACTCCTGAAAGCGGTATCGCCCGAAGTAATAGGAGCTGCCACCACACCAAGTATTGCAAGCGCACCACCCACACGTCCAAGCAGCGAGTTCGAAATTTCGTTCACAACAAAAGCTGCATTTCCTTTTTGTGCAATCATAATTTCATTAAGCGGACCAACTCCGCCGTAAAATGCCATACCGATAGCTGCCCAAATCAGCGCCACAATTCCTTCAGTGATCATCGCGCCGTAAAACACTCCCCTTCCCTGCATTTCGTTGGTAATACAGCGCGCCATCAGCGGCGCCTGAGTGGAATGGAAGCCGGAAATGGCACCGCAGGCAATGGTGATAAACATCATTGGGAAAATCGGAAATTTCCCGGGCTGATTGTGTAAGTTAGTCAGATTGCTGAAAGTCAGTTCCGGAATCCGATAACCTTCAACAAAAAGTGCGATTGTCAGTCCGACTGCCATAAACAGCAAGGCAAACCCAAAAACCGGGTAAATTCTTCCAATAATTTTATCGATAGGTAACATTGTAGCAAGCATATAATAGATAAAAACAACCCAAACCCAAAAATTCATTGTTAAACTTTCCGGGGTCAGACTTTCCAGAATTTTTGCCGGTCCCATAATGAAAACCGCGCCAACAATCACCATCAGTATCACTGTAAAACCGCGCATAAATTGCTTGGCGCCAACACCCAGATATATCCCGACAATTTCAGGAATACTCAAACCCTTGTGTTTCACCGAAAGCATTCCGGAAAAATAATCGTGCACCGCCCCAGCAAAAATAGAACCCAGAACAATCCAGAGGAATGCAACCGGCCCCCACATGGCGCCGGCAACAGCCCCGAAAATTGGTCCGAGACCCGCTATATTCAGAAATTGGATCAGGAAAGACTTCCATTTTGGAAGTGGCAGGTAATCCACGCCATCGTTCATACTCATGGCCGGAGTTTCCCGGTTCTTGTCGGCTCCAAAAATTCGCTCCATCAACTTTCCGTAGAAAATATAACCAAGGATTAAGGCAAGTATTGAACTAAAAAAGGTTATCATCTTAGCTTATTCAATTGTAAATGTATTTTTCTTTTGTTGCTAAAGTTAAGTTTTATCAGGGCAGATTTAGCACCTGATTCTTTTCAAGCAATGTTTTTCTTAAATCGGAATAATCAACATCCTGTATCGCAATTTTGCTATCAATCGCCTTGCAGGCGGCAATTGCAGCCGATTGTCCCAAAATCATAAACACCGGTTCCATCCGGATTGAACCATAAGCAATATGAGTGGACGACACGCAAACAGGTACAAGTAAATTGGTGCATTCTTCCTTTTTTGGAATAATTGAGCCATACGAAATGGAATACGGAGCTTGTGTAGATACGCCAATATCGCCTTCGTCCTGCACAAATCCTTCTGTAGTCACGTATCGCTGAACATTGTGTGAATCCATGGCATAAGAACCCATTCCAATTGGCTCAGGAACTTCGCGTTTGGCCAGCACATCGTTTTCGCTTGTCACATAAACGCCAACCATACGGCGTGCTTCACGAATATACAACTGATACGACCAGTTTCCATTATCCGAAAATTCATCTTTGGCCAGTCCCCATTGCTGCATCTTATCGTGTATTTCCTGAGGAACACGTTTGTCGTTGGCTACATAATAAAGCAAGCCTTTCTGATAATCTTCGTGAGCTTTAATAATCTCTTTCCGGCGTTCGTACGAAGCTTCCGGGTAATCGTAGTTCATACCGATAAAATCGCTGCTGAACGGACCGTGATTATTGGTGTCGGTCTTCCGGTTCGGAATCATGTCGAACTTGGCAAACCATTCGTTCCAACCGGCATCAAACACACGCCCCAGCAGTTCATAATTTGCCGGATCGTAATTCTCAGGTTTTGGGAAAGGTACCAGATTGTCCGCATTATTGCTCATGCACAAGCGAAAACAGTAGGCCTGAATTTTATTATCGCCGGAACAATTGGGTGCAATTGGTTCAGGAGAAATGCCATAAAGCAAACCGCTTTCAGGCTTTCCCTGCGTTTTATACGGATCAATTTTAGCTTTGAAATGGTGACCATGCTGAAAAACTTCTGCCTGAACGCCGTTCCATGTTTCGTTGTATTCGGAGCAGGCTTCGCGCCCAACACGATAAGTTACACCGGCAGCTGCCATCAGATCGCCTTCGTAAGTGGCATCAATAAATAGCTGCCCTGAAAATGTTTTTCCTGAAAGCGTTTTAAACGAAATGATTTTGCCATTTTCTTTGACCAATCCATGAGTACGGTCTAGCCATTCGTCGCGTAAAACGGTAATTTTATTTTCAGCAATAAAGTCTTCAAAAACCTGTTCAGCCACATGCGGTTCGAAAATCCACATCGTACGGTTTTCTCCGTCCATAGCCACTGTACCCTGACCTTTGTTCCCAAATTCTGAATGTTTTTGCCACTTCCAGCCTGCAGAATCGTTGTAATGCAACCAAACGCGGTGGTAAAACTCGCGGGACAAACCGCCAATGGTAGATTTATTCCCGGTATCTGTAAATCCCAATCCTCCGGAAGAAAGTCCACCCAGATGCGTATCCGGCGAAACAACCAAAACTGTTTTTCCTGACTGAACCGCTTCAACAGCAGCGGTGACAGCAGCAGAAGTTCCGCCATAGATGATGATATCTGCATTGTGAATTTTGGATTGTTCATTCCGAGAAGTTAAAACAGGCTCATCAAAATAATCAGTTAGCGAATAAACCTGAGTGTTCAGTTCCTTCATCAGGTCTGTCATTGGCTTCCACCATTCATAGTCGTTGTTTACGATTCCTTTATTGGCATCGATATTTGAAGGATCAACACCTTTTGCGGTTGGGTCGTTGTCCTGGTATTTGAAATAGTGCCAGCCCACGCAGTTTTTCGATTCGAGCAGAGCAAGGTTGTAATTTTGGTAAAAAAGGCCGCGATCGCGCTGGGTTCTAACAATCCATCCGGCTCCGCTTTGATTGGGCATTCCAGAATCCTCGCCTTTTGTATAATACTCGGTAACAATGAATGGTTTTCCTGTCCATGCTGTCCAGTTGGCCATCTGGGTAAAATCGGGAGTCCAGTAATTGTAATAGTTGTTCGAAATCAAGTCGAGGTATTTCCCTGCTACCTTCATAAATTCAGCATGATTCTTTTCTTCGCTGTAAAACCGGGCACCGATATACATGTGGTTCGGGTCGTATTTTTTGATGGCTTTTGAAACGACCGAAAAATATTTCTCACCCACCAAAGCCATAAAGGCTTCGCGGTGCTGATCGGTAATTTGCTCTTTGGTGATGCCTCTTTCCTTCATCCATTGAACAGCAGCAAGATGACCCGGTTCATTGTCAGGCAAAGCCAGAAAATTGTCGAGTGACTTTAATTTGAATGGCATTTCATTGTCTGAAAAATGTCCGAAAAGGTTGGGGTCGTCTTTGGTGGCAAGCAATTGCCGGGCATGGCGGTCGCAAAAAGTTTCAAATTCAGGATCAAAAACAAAAATTGCATCATTTGGATAACCGATATGACCAGGTTGCTGAAAGGTTCCACCACGTTCTCTGCCATAGCTGCTCATAAAATTCCAGTTGATTGTATAGGCAAAAGGTCGTTTGGCAGTTTTATTCGCTTCAATGATTGTCTGGTAATCAGACCAGGATCCGGCACAATTGAAGCCATTTTGATGCAATCCTTCGATTGTTTTTTTTATCCAGTTTTCAGGAGAACCAAACTTTTCAACAAGCGCTTTTTCATTCCGCTCCGATTTACCCATGCTGATGCTGTTGAGGGCGACATTGATATATTGATATCCTTCGGGATCGACTCCCCACCATCGATCGCCGATTTTTTCTACATGGAAGAATCCGGTTGCCTTTGTCCGGTGTTTTATCCAACCGCCATATTTACTAAGTTGCGGTAATTTTTTTGGTGGATGATAACCGGCAAGCAACTCAACGGTGCGGGTTTTAAAAGGTTCATAAGCTGAATATTTCACATTTCCTCCATTGTATAACCTTCGCTGGGCTTCCACCAGAATGTATTTTTGTTTGGGTTGATTTTGGTCGTTAAAAGTCTTTCTAATCCCCGAAGAGACTCCGTAAATGCTTATTAAAACAAAAAAAACAATCAGGATTCTTTTCATATAATTTTCATTTAGAGTAGGTTTGTGATGCTGCCTTCAATTTATTTGTTTGCTTTTGATCAAGCAAAGTAAGATAAGGAGTCATCAACGGAAGAAAGATAGCAACAATTTCTTTGCTTGCTGTAATCCGGTCTAATAATACACTTCTGCTGTATCCATCCAGTTCCGGAAATATAGAAACCAATTCCTGATTTTTCAATTTATCCTGAAAAGGAAGCTGAAACTTATTGATGATATATGCCCTGATCAACGGACTGCCTTGCCTCATCGCTCGGAAGATAATTTCTGAATGAAGTTCATAATCATTCGGGATCATTCTTTTTAAAGCAAACAATTGGGTCTCATAATTGTGTGAAAGGAGCATTTGATCCGAAATGCTCTCAGAGTAGTTTCGAAGCGTAAAAGTCCGAATACTGTCTCTCACCGATCCATTTACAAAATGCCATAGTACATAGGTGGAATACACCGCCCCTTCAACAACCGCATTTTTTATGGTTGCGGGAGTTGCTCCAGTAACCGCGTCAACGGTTGTGGCTTTTAGTTTGATGCTTTTATCTATCAGCTCGTCCTTTTCAAGTAAGCGAAGAATGCTGTTCCGGTCATTCAGAATCTGGCCGAGTTTGATATAATCAGCATCCACAAATCGCTTGTGATCAAACTTAGTCAGTGGTTTACCTGCCAGCGTATCGAATCTTAAAAAATTGCCAGCCAGATCCCACTTGATTTTCAGGAAAACATTGGCGCATAATTTATCATCGCAAACCGGCATATTTATTTCAGATTCATAACCAACCGGCAACAGATGAGCATTGCTGCAAATTTTAATGATGTTACCAACGGCAAATTCGTCAGGCTTAAAAACAAAAGCTTTTTTACTGGCTGTTACGCTATCCGAAGAAAACGTGGCCGCATTTAAAGAATGAACCAAAAATAACAGGATTATAACATACCATTTTTGCCTGAGTATCTGCATTACTTTTGAGATTCTATCAAATCAAGGTACTCTTTCAGGTGCGACTGATAAACATCGCGTGGAGTGGCATTGTATTTTTTACAGACTGAGGCTGCAATTCCGACAGCAGCGCCCATTTGTCCGGTGGTACGCATCACGCGGGGGCCACCCAATCCCACATGTGTACAGCTAAAATTACGTCCGGCCATAAACAGGTTGCTGATATTTTTGGAATAAAGGCTGCGATATGGAATGCTGTATGGTTTTGCTTTATAAAACATGGCTTCGGAAAGGAAATTGGGTTTATCCTGATCAAGAAGGTTTACCTGATAATGCACATCAACTTCCCTTGTTTCGAAAACCACAGCATCTTCGAATTGTTTACTGTCTTTTTCATCATTAAAGGTGTATAGATAATCACCAACCAGACGGCGCGATTCACGTTTTCCTAAAAGGTAAGAAACCCACTTTAGCTGCAAACTGTCAGCCCGCTGTTGCTGTTTGATATTATCTACTGAACCAATAACTGCCTGGTCAGCATTTGGCTTTTTTGTGATTGGATGTTTGTAATTGTAAAATGATCCGTAGATTGCCTGGAACATGTGATCACGAATCGTTTCAGCATCGTCGATCTGATTTAAATCGTTGCTGGAATATTCCCATTGCCATTCACCATTCTTTTCAGCATATTTTTTAGCCACATCCATAGCCCAGGGAACCTCCGGGAATTGAACCTTTTTCCCTGCATTTTCTGATCCCCACAGCACCGAAGAACCCATGACCATGTTGTCAGGTGTTTCCGGACTCCATAAAAGTCCATGTGCATCCCAGACCTCGTTGTATTGTGAAGACGATTCCCTTCCATAATTGTATTCAGCCCCTGCCCAGTATCCAATCCAGCCATCACCGGTTGAATCGATAAAAAGCGGAGCTATAAACCGAATCATTTCACCGGTTGAAGTTTGACGTGCATCAACTGATGTTATCTTTTGGTTTTCAGCACTTGCAGCATAAGCTCTGAAATTTAAAAAGGGACTTGTATTTTTATATTTTTCCACATTTGCCATTCGTTTTTGGTCGTCCTTCAGCGCTTCAGCCGATCCGTTCGGATAATGTTCAGTATCCAACATTTTCAATATCCGCTCGAATTTACCATAGATTCCGAGTGTGTGCACCCGAATTTCACTACTGGCATTTCCGCCCAGAACCGGACGATCATGTATCAAAGCTACTTTCATTCCCTGCTCGGCGGCGGCAATTGCTGCTGCACTTCCGGCAATACCACCCCCAACCACAACTAAATCATACTGTACGGTTTTCTTTGGAATGATTGACATTCCCAACTTTTGCGAACGCCAGTTTTTCAAAGCATCTTTGTCATCGGGCATTTTTTCACTTTCATCGGTTGTCAGATAAATGGCATCACAGCGGCCTTCAAATCCAGTGAGATCATGTAGCGTGAGTTTTTTTGTACCTTTTGAAAGTTGTACTTTTCCAGCAAATTCCCAGTTCCAATCCGGATTCAATCCAAGAGTGCGCTCAAGTTTTTTACCATCGATCAGCAAATTAAATCTTCCGGGTGCATCCCACTTGCCAGGAACCCAGTTTTTGGTGCGAACCCAGACCATGTATAGCCCAGGTCTTTCAACTTTCATCTCAGTTGTGGCATCTTTTACCGGAATTCCCATTCCATGTGCCAAAAGATAGGGTGATCCCATTTGCTCAACAAACTGCGGATCGACCACCCAACCTCCTTTATTGGCAAAGCTTTCAGCCTCGATAAGAACCGCGTTTTTCTGTGTATAACCACTGATATAAAAGATGGTCATCAGTGAAAAGAGAAATAATTTATACATAATGGTTGGTTTATATTTTTTAATATTTCAGTATTCATTCTCGAGCCATCGTGACAAAAAAACATCATAAACCCGATAAGAAGTTTCCTTTTTATGATGAAGTTCAAGCAGTAATTCCTTCTCTGCCAATGACCGGCTTATACGTCGTGCATTTGCTGGCGTGCCAATTTCATATTGC
>JBBRXN010000062.1:0-32604 GCA_038248385.1 Bacteroidales bacterium | reverse complement strand
ATGGCCAGGTTACGAAGCTTTGCCTTAAACATTATGCGAAAAAATAATGTAGCCAATATCAAAGGTGAAATGTACGAGAATAGCCTGTGTATAGATAGGTTATACAGTTATCAACACTTTTTGTAGAATTGAACAGCCGTGACGAAGGCTGGTTCGATTTTGCAGTTGCAAATCCGGAAGAGTATCTTTACAGTTCGGCACGTGATTACGCTGGAGAGAAAGGTTTGGTTGAAATTGAATTGGTTTAGTTATTGGTAGCGGATCACAGATCCGAAGCCGCTGGTGCAGATTGCAAATCTGCACCAGCGGCTAAGAACAACATTAATTCATATCCGGAGGAGCATGGCGGGAGCATGATGTGAAAAAATAAGATGCCGGATTTTTTTATAACTTTGAAAAAATATCATACATGGCTAAAATTTCACAAAATATTGACAGGCTTGCAAATTCGATCGTAAACAGAATTTCGGGAGATAGTTTTGATACTGACGTGATTGAATTACAAATAGTTGAACTGAAAAACTTTAAAAAGGGATGGAAATTTGACTGGAACAAAGAATTTTCAACAGGAAAGGTTTATAAATTGGTTATCAGGCATTATACTGATGTTATTCAAGGTTTGGTAAGCCTGATTGATAAAGGAGATCATTTATTTATGAATTTGATTGAATCAGCACCGCACAACTTCGGAAAGGACAAAATTTATGAAGGGGTTGCCGGAAATTTAGTCGCATTCTCATGTAAATTATCTTTTGAAAAAGGATATGAGGGATATTTAGCCTTTGAGCCGAAAACACAACTTATTGACCATTACAAAAGGACATTGAAAGCTCAATTGATTAGTAGTAACCGAATGATTATTAATTCAAGGGCAGCAATTATTTTAATTGACAAATATTATAAACGTTAGTATTATGGGACACATTAAAGAACCTAAGGGAATTGATTTGGTGGTAGTACCGCAAACCAAACCAGATAAAGAAGCTGATAAATTGGTGAGCAACTTTATAAGAAAGGATAAAACACAGAGAAAAGCACTTATTCAAACTAACTTAAAGTCAGTTTCCAAGATTTAAAGACTTAAATCATTTATTAAATATTACAGCCAATCGAAGATGATGCAAAAGATAGTACTTACAGGTGTTTTGGCAATTTTATTTATTCTGCCTGCCTTTTCACAAAAGAATATAAAGCCCATTATTTCTTCACACAATTTTAGCAGTAAAAACGAATTGTGGGAATCAGTCGGCTATGGGATCCTTAATTTTCAGGCTGATGTGATGTACATCTACGGGAAAAATTATGTCACTCCCCTGATGCCCGACAGCGCCAACCACAAATTATCAACGCTAATGGATGCTTATTTGTATCCGCTTTTCAATCAGTTTAAAAAGAACAATGGCGAGATTATTCCCGGATATCAGGGAGATATTTACCTGATATTGAATTTTACTAACCAACCCTATCAGGTTTACAAACAATTGGCTACCGAAATGAGACCTTTAGTGGATATGCTTTCTTTTGAACTGGAAAAAGTAAAACATCCAGGTAAGCTTCGTATTTTAATTAAAGACAAAAGCCATCTTGAATTAATTAACAGTATCAAACCAAACTTTCTTGGTTTGGCAGGCAATTTAGCTGATATCGATAAAAATTTTGATCCTTACAAAATGCCTTTGATTGAGGTTGATTTCAGTGAAATTACGAGTTGGAAAGGAACAGGAAACATTCCTTTTGAAGATTTTGTAAAATTTAAGGAGTTGGTCGCAAAAGTTCATGCACAAAATAAGAAAATCGTCATCAGTAATTGTCCCAGCTATAAATCGGTTGCCGATGTGATTCAATCGTCGAAAGCTGATTTTATCAACACTGCGGAAGCCATAAAAATGGCAGGTTTTTTTGAAACTGCAAAATAGCGCTTACAGAACAATTAACCGTTTGCACAACTCAGCAGTCAACTCGTAAAGCGACGTACATTCAAATTTTTCTGCTGAATTTATTTCAACCTTCCAAAAAGGATTTTTATCCCCGGATGGAACATTTACCACGACCAGAGGATCGCTTTCATTGCAAACCAGTCCTATTCGCTGCAAAGCCCGGCCAGTCCAGATGGCAGTTTTGCCTTCAGAGCCTTTCAGTGCAAAACTTCCCAAACTATTTTTCCGCAGCATAAAATCTCCTGATTCTGAATTGAAATAAACCTTTTCGGAATGAAACATCTGATCGAAATTTCCTGCAAGGATTAAATCTTCAGGAGCACCTTCAACCACTTTATCGTCAAGCATTAACCAAATCTTATCTACCTCTGAAGTTGAAATATTAAGGTCGTGCGTCGAAAAAAGTACGGTCTTATTTTCATTCTTCACAAATTCGTGCAGCAAGTGAATAATTTCATATTTGTTCCTGATATCCAGAAAGGCAGTGGGTTCATCCAGAATAATAAGCGGAGTATCCTGAACCAGCGTTCGGGCAATCATGGCGCGTTGCCTTTCGCCATCGCTGATTTGGTCAATCATCCGGTCTTCATATCCGGTCAGCCCAACTTGCTGAATGGCCCGTTTAATAATGCGGTTATCTTCGTCAGTCAATGTTCCGATTAAATTGGTGTATGGATATCGTCCCATCGACAAAAGCTCCCAAACACGCAGGTTTTGAACGCGAATAGCTTCTGTGGAAACAAAACTGAGCACACGGGCCAATTCCTTGATTGGAAAGCTGCTTAATTTCCGGTCGTTTAAAAGAATTTCGCCGTTTAAAGCTTTCTGAAAACCGGTAATCGTGCGCAGCAAAGTGCTTTTTCCTATTCCGTTGCTGCCAATCAAAGCTATTAATTCTCCGGAATGGGCGCTCACGTTGATCCCTTCCTTGATAGCAACAAAGTTTTTCCCCTTTTTGTATCCTACCGAAAGGTCTCGTATCGTAATATTTATTTGTTCGCTGCTCATCAGACTGAAGAAAATTTTCTGTTCTTTAAAATTATCCATATTATCACCGGAATGCCTACCAGTGCAGTAACCGAGTTAATTGGCAATGTACTTTCATAGCCGGGCATTTGCGAAACAATATCGCTTAAAAGCATCACAATTGAACCGATCAGCATGCTTGAAGGAATAAGTATTTTATGGCGTGCGGTCTTGAACAGCAAACGACCAATATGCGGAACTGCGATTCCAATAAATCCGATGGGTCCGCAAAAAGCGGTGATGCTGCCTGCCAGAATACTGGTACTTGTAAAAACCAAAAACCGGGCATTTCGTACCCGAAGTCCCATACTTTTTGCATATTGTTCGCCCAATAACATCACATCGAGCGACTTAACACTAAAGAAGCTTAAAACCAAGCCGACCATTACTGATGGAATTAAAACATTCAGTTGCGAACTCGTCACACTTCCAAGGCTACCCATTGTCCAGATGACAAATGATTTAAGCATTGACTCATTGCTGAAATACTGCAAAATATTAACCAGAGCGCCCGATGCACTTCCGAAAAGCATTCCGAGAATCAGGATGGTCAGGATGTCTTTGATCCGTATTGAAACGGCGAGAATTAAAAACAAAACCAGCGCAGAACCCAACCATGCTACAATCACCAAAGCCCATGAGCCGCTGATGGTGAATAATCCGAGAGTAAATACCGATGAAAAGCCCAATACCAAAATAGCGACTCCCAGACTTGCACCGGCGCTAATCCCCAGAACAAAAGGACCGGCCAGTGGATTCCGAAAAATGGTCTGCATTTGCAAACCGCTAATTGACAAAGCCATGCCCGCCATCACTGCAGTAATTGCTTTAGGTAAGCGAAAATCAAGAACAATGGTTTTGATTTCAGGTGAAATATTTCCGGTCCCGGTAAGAGCCTGTAAAATGGTTTTAAACGGAATCAGTAATGAACCGAAAAAAATGTCGAGAATGAACAACAGAATGGCCAATACTCCAAGGAATACAAACAGCATAAATGCCCTCGATATAAGACGTTTTTGCGGCATTATTTAAGTTTTTGATAATAGTGAAAAACACTGTCTGTCTTGATTTCCGGATGAAAGATATGAATCAGATCGCGCAATAAATCCTGTGGATTGGCTGCTCCGGTTTCCCATACTTCATTGCCTCCGGTCCGATTCATCTGATTATTGTTGTTATATATCATTTTCTTTTGCAGTGCAGGAATAATTTTAAACCTTTCGTCGCTTCCCAATATTTCCTGAATACTGTTTGTTTGTCCGGTATTGATCCACAAATCGGCCTGTGTAGCTTTTACAATGGCATTCTCGAGCGAAACCACAAAACTTTCGCGCGATGGATTGTCCTTCCATAAATAGTCGCCTCCGGCATCTGCGATCATGTTGGCCATGTATGACTTTCCGCCCGGAACCCACCAGTTATCCTTGTAAGGTAATCCGGTCAAAATTATTGGTTTGTGAATGATTCCTGAAACCAGATTTTTCAGGCTGTCATATTCTGTAACAACCTTATTAAATACAAGTTGAGCGTGCTCAGTTTGATTATAAAATGAACCTGTAAATACAAGCCATTCGGCCCTGCCAAGCGGTGTTTCTTCCAGATATTCGGCATTGATCACAACGGGAATATTCAAATCTTTCATCTTCGAAAGATGTGCAGCAACATCAGCACCTATCCCGTAAGCCATCACCAAATCAGGTTTCATTTGCAGTAAAAGTTCGTAATTCAGGTTCTGGTCGTAGCCCACATCATGAACCAGGCCTTGTTCAATGCCTTTTCTGACAATGGGATTTGTCACAAAGTCTTTGCCCGATACGCCGGTTATACTCGATTCGAAGCCTAATTTTTCGATGAATCCAATATGAGTAGTTGACAGAACCACAACTTTCTCGACCGGGGTCCTGATAATTTCTCGACCGACCAACGAATCAGGAATTGCCATATTCCTGGGAATAAGGTAATACGAATAGGTGAAATTCCGGGCATTTTCCCAGGGGTTAAAAATATCCAGCCGGGTGATTTCCCCCATTTTTACAATGTGAAATCCCTGTGCAAATTGGTTTGAACCGGCTTTGTTTTCGTTTTGTGGCTGGTTCACGCACGAAATCAAGCTGAAAATGAATGCGAAAAGTAATGGGAAATGGATCTTCATTGTTGAATCGAAAAAAGGCAAAATTAAGGGATAAACGCGATTTTACCGACTATTTGTTTGCCACCAGCTTCAATACGGACAAAATAAATTCCGGGTCTTTTGCCTGCAAAACTCAGTAACAGTTCATTAGGACTTTTTTGAATACACAAAATATTTTGCTCTTTGCCAAGCAAATCATATACAACCATATTTTCAGGGCAATCGATCTGATTAACTGTTTTGACCGTCAAAAACGTATTCCCGCTCAGTGGATTTGGGAAAAATTTTGCCTCCATTAATTCATCGTCAATATTTTTTAAGCCTGAAGGCGAATCAACATTACAGGCAATGATTTCGAACAGTAAGGCAGAACCATAGCCATTCAGGTTCTGAGAACTGTATGGCATCCAACCTGTTGTATTTTTAAGAAAAAAACTATTGGTGAAATCAGCTGACCTGTTTGCCATGTAAACAGCAAGCGTATCACCTTCGTGTAATTCCTGAATGTTATAGGAAACAAAGAAATTACCGGTTGTCTTGACTGAATTTTGAAACTTCAAATAATTCATTCCGTCGATCCAGAATTTTTTTATGTCAAACTTTTCTGAATACAACAACGTTTCCGGTTTACCAATACCTTCGTAAACCTGAACATTAATATATGACTGAGGAAAGGATGGATTTGTTTTTACTTTAGCTATACCAATAGTAATACCCTGCACCTCACAATTTTTGGAAAAGGTGAATTGTTCGGCAAAATCAGTGAACCCGGCAAGATTTGAACCGCTGAAATAACCTTTTTTTGTGATTCCGTTTGTAATTTGAAGGGCAGCATAGCTGTCGTTGTCTTTAAAATTAGTAACAGGCTTACATAGTGTTTTGCCCGAATTTAGCGACATCCCATCCAGTTTTTCTACGTTCGAATTTATCGGATCGAGCCAGTTTTTCAATTGTTTTGTTGATTCTTTCTTATAATCCCAGGCCAATGCAAATTTCTCAAAATAATCATTTGTTGGTAACGAACAAGTGGCAGCGCCACCGGTCAGCGTGCCAATCAATTGTTTATTCTGATCAAACAAAGGCCCTCCGGAAGAGCCGTTTTCGGTAACACCATTATCCCACCTTAAAATATTCCAAAATCCTTTGGCCAAATAACTACTGTTAAACTTTGAAGTGAGTGCGGCATCTTTGTCAATCGAAACCTTTTTGATATCACCCAATGGATGATGAATACTCAATGAAGAGGATGGAGCCACATTCTTTCGGTTCCATCCGGCAAGATACGGCCGATAATTATAAGGCAATGTGTTATTGAGCTGTACCAATACAAAGTCAAGACTGTCAAACGAAGCTTTTATAGTACTTCCGGACAATGAACGGCTGACATCACCATCAATTGATTTACAATACGGCGATTCATAGTTAAACAGAAACACCGAACTTTGCGCTTTTTTTTCTGAAATTACATGGGTTTTTTCATCGTAAAGACAGTGAAAAGCTGTTAATAAATAAGGAGTTCCGTCAGACGAAGTATTGTTCATGAGCGTTCCGGTACAAATTTCGGTTCCTTCAATTATAATACGGCAAACTGCATCCCTGATTTCTTCTGTTCCGTTGGCAACATCGCAATTCACATTTACATTACATGCACCGGAAATACCAAGCGGACGGTGGTCTTTGGCAACGATTCCAATAAAATCATGTGAAACCTTTGTAATTTCAATATCACCGGGGAAGGCTGCATCAACCGGCTCTTCGTATTGAATAAGAATCTCGTCACCGGCTAAAGGTTCAATGGCAAGTATCTGGTTTTTTGAGTTATTCTCTGAAGTGTAGGCGCCTTTAATCTCGTCGCCGTTTGTACCAATTAGAAAAAGCCTGGCATTGTCAGGTAAGTTGAAACGACCAAAAATCACATTTAACGAATAAGCGCCAACCGATCTGATTCTCAATTGCCAAACCTTCAGATCTCCTGCAGAATACCACTTTCCTGAGTTTTTAAGGTTCAGTGAAACATCGAAAGGATGTGCAAAATGCAGCGGCTTAAGCATTAACTGATTCTGATCAACTCTGTTGGCAAGGCGAAGTTTGTTGTTATCTAAGGAAGGCAAAATGATCAAGTCAGTCGGAGAAAGTGATTTAAGCTTTTCGATTTTGACAGGCATTCCTGCCTGCGATATTTGTCCATTGACCATCTCTGGATGAAGAAACAAAAGAACTATGCCAATCAGGAATATCGTTTTAAAAAAAATCATTTTCTGTTTTCTGAAAGTCAATGAAATTCAAAAATAAGATAAATTACCTTAGCGAATTCAAATTGTTTCAAATTCTGCTAAAACCGAGTAAATTTGACCACCAAAGCTTTAATATATGCCGGAAATCGATCTTCATACCCATCAGTTTAAAAGCGATACTTTTCTTCAAATCCTGAATATTTTCGCCCAGGATTTGCCTTTTCCAGATGATGAAATCTTATTTTCCATCGGGCTTCATCCCTGGCACCTTGGTTTGGTTGATAGGGAAGCGTGTTTACATTCCATTGAGCTGGCTGTCCAGCGAAAAAACATGCTCGCTGTCGGCGAATGCGGGCTCGACCGATCAATTTCAACCGACTTCGCCGTGCAGGAATTGTATTTCAGGAAACAGATTGAAATTGCTGAAAAAAATGCTAAACCGCTGATTATACATTGTGTACGGTCATTTCCCGACTTGATTAAGCTGAAAAAAGAAACCAAATCATCAGTTCCCTGGATCATTCACGGATTTCAGGGTAATCAGCAATCAGCAATGCAACTTATCATGCACGGATTTTACTTTTCGGTTGGCGAAAAGTTGCTGGCCAATGATCTTAAAAAGCATATTTTGTCTGTTCTTCCGACTGACCGGCTGTTTTTGGAGACCGATGACCGGGAGATCTCCATCAAAAGAATTTACTCACTTGCATCACAAATATTGCAGGTCGATGAAGAAACACTGAGCGGTATAATTCTTGAAAATTTTAAACGTCTGTTTGGGAACAAATTGCCCTTAATAATAATTTAACCTGAATTCATCTGAACATTTATTAAATAGTTTTGTCTATTTGCTAAAACTGTTTATGTTTGCACTAATTAAAATCAGGTTATCAAAAATGAATCATTCTGCAAAAAATAGCTTTTTCCTGGCTTCCCACTTCATGGGTTGTAATGATTCTATGATGTTTTCTATGCCTATGATAATGCGCTAGCCTTCCGGCAGTGTGATTATCCATATTGTTTGAAGGCTACCGTCCAGTAAAAAAAATTCCATTTTCCATTTTTAAATCTTTATCATGTCAGATTGTGTTATTCGATTTGGCGGAACCAGTTTGTCTAAATTCCCTGCATTGGAAGCATTTGCCAACTTGCTAAGTGCATCAGGGAAGAAAGCCATAATTGTCGTTTCCGCAATACCAGAAATCCAGCATAGTATTGAACAGGGCATCACACTGTTAATCAACAATGCCACTACAACCGATCATATTATGCAACAGATCAATGATTCTGTTGTCAGTAAGTTAGCTGTTTTTCAGGAAACTGAATTGAGTGAGTTTCTGAAAACTGAATTGAATGCGCTGCAAAACCTGTTGAAAGGAATTGAATTTACCGGCGATTTCTCCTTTTCGCTGAAAGATCAGGTCATCAGTTTTTCTGAACGGATTACAGCCGCAGTACTGCAATTGTATCTTGCAAATAATCAACTTAATGCGACCATTTGTTATCCTGAAAAACTGGGATTGACGGTCACCAAAGAATTCGGAAATGCAACCATTCTATATGAAGAATCAGTCAATGTAAAATCTTCATTATCAGAAGGAATAGTTCTGATTCCCGGATCTTATGGCGTTACGCATAGTGGTAAAATAGCAAGATTAGGCAAACAATCGGCTGATTATTCCGCAGCCGGAATTACCCGATTGATCGAGGCTGATTCGCTTGAACTCTGGGAATTGGACAAAGAATTCAAAACTTCTGACTCCGAAACGGTGGCCGATGCAAAGCTGATTCCCCGACTGACCTATTCCGAAGCCTCTGAATTATCGTATTTCAGCGAACTTTCCATCCATCCGCGTATAGTTGAACCGTTGATCAGCAGGCACATTCCCATTCATATTTTCCGTCTGGTGAATAAAAGCAAGGAACTGACCACCATTATCAATTCTGAAACATTTATATCGCATAATGTGGTGAAAAGTGTTGTTCATACCAACGACATCGCAGTATTAAAACTGAATGGCCCCGGAGTTGGATTCAAACCCGGAATTTTGGCCAAAGTAACCACTGCCTTTCATCAATCCGGAATTAATATCCGTTCAGTAATTACCTCACAGGTAAGTATTAACATCATTTTAAATAAAAATGAAATAGCGCTGGCAAAACAGATTTGCAGTCAATTACCGCTCAGTTCAGTAAGCGAAATCATTGTTGAAGGCCAGGTTTCACTTATCGCTGTGGTTGGACATGGAATGCAGCAACATCACGGTGTTTCGGCCAAATTATTTACCGCAGTAGCCCAACACAAAATAAACGTATTACTCAGTGGTTCAGGAGCCTCTGATCTGGTGAGCTATTTAATCGTTGATCAGAAAGACACACAAAAAGCCATCAAAGAAATACATCAGATATTTTTTAACGAGATTATTTAACCCTTAAAATAAATAGTATGACTGAAAGAAAATTACATTTCGAAACATTGCAATTACATGCAGGACAGCAGGTTGACCAAACTACCCAATCGCGGGCAGTTCCGATTTACCAGACTTCGTCGTATGCATTCAAAAGCTCCGAACATGCAGCAAATCTATTTGCGCTGAAAGAATTCGGTAACATTTATACCCGGATTATGAATCCGACAACCGATGTATTTGAACAACGGATAGCTGCGCTTGAAGGCGGAGTCGCAGCTTTGGGAGTCGCATCAGGTCATGCGGCACAGTTTTTAACTTTCACCAACATCATGGGCCTTGGCGACAATTTTGTCAGTTCCCCATTTCTGTATGGCGGATCATACAATCAGTTTACGGTCACCTTTAAAAAGTTGGGTATTGAAGCCAGACTAGCTGAAAACCTTACAGTTGAAGCATTTGAAAAGCTGATTGATGAAGATACCAAAGCCATTTATCTCGAAACCATTGGAAATCCAGGATTTGTGGTACCCGATTTTGATGCTTTCGGCGCTTTGGCAAAGAAATATGACATCCCTTTTATTGTTGACAATACTTTTGGAGCCGGAGGTTATCTGTTTCGTCCGATTGATCATGGAGCAAACATCGTTGTTGAATCGGCTACCAAATGGATTGGCGGACATGGAACCAGTATCGGTGGAGTAATTGTGGATGCCGGAAATTTCAATTGGGGAAACGGCAAATTTCCCGGTTTTACTGAACCTTCAGAAGGATATCATGGTCTGAAATACTGGGACATTTTTAATTTTGACGGCCCATTCGGTAACATCGCATTTATTATCAAAGCACGTGTTGAAGGTTTACGCGATATTGGCGCTTCACAAAGCCCGTTTAATTCTTTCTTGTTGCTTCAGGGACTCGAAACCTTGTCGTTGCGCATGGAACGCCACATTCAGAACACATTGGCTCTGGCAAAATGGCTCCAAAAACACCCTAAAGTGGCCAGTGTGAATTACCCGGGGCTGGAAGGAAACCAATCGTTTGAGTTGGCAAAAAAATATTTATTGAACGGTGCCGGCGGTGTACTTTCATTTGACGTGAAAGGCGATAAAGAAAGTGCCATAAAAGTGGTTGACAGTCTAAAACTTGTCAGTCATCTGGCCAATGTAGGCGATGCCAAAACACTGATTATTCAGCCATCGGCAACCACCCATTCTCAATTACCGGAAGACGCGCAGCTTGCAGCCGGTGTATTTCCATCATCTTTGCGGGTTTCTGTTGGCCTCGAACATATCGACGATATTATTGCCGATTTTGATCAGGCTCTGAATCAAATTGGTTAATTTTACAAAACTATTCCCGGAATCTCAGCTTTAATCTGAGGTTCCGGTATTATAATCTAAAATATTGATATTATGCCTATTAATGTTCCTGATCAATTACCTGCAATCGAATTGCTTCAGAAAGAGAATATATTTATCATGGACGAATCGCGTGCTTCGCAACAGGATATTCGCCCGTTAAAAATCATCATTGTCAATCTGATGCCGGTTAAAGTTACGACCGAGACCGATCTGATCCGTTTGCTTTCAAATACGCCGCTACAGATCGAAATTGAATTTCTCAGGATGAAAGGCCATAAATCAAAAAATACTTCGGAGAAACACATGAAAGCTTTTTACAAGACTTTCGATCAGTTAAAATCGCACAATTACGATGGAATGATTTTTACGGGTGCACCGGTTGAAATGCTTCCATTTGAGGAAGTTACTTACTGGAAGGAGCTTACAGAGATATTTGAATGGTCAAAAAACCATGTTACTTCTTCGATGTTTATCTGTTGGGCTGCACAGGCCGGCTTGCATTATTTTTACGGAATTCCGAAATATTTACTCCCGGCCAAAATGTTTGGAGTATTTAAGCACCGAAATGTTAACGATACATTGCCCATTTTCAGAGGATTTGATGACGAATATTATGTGCCTCATTCAAGGCACACAGAAGTTCTGGAAGAGGATATTGAAAAAGTAAAGGAATTGAAAATTGTTTCAAAATCGGACGAATCGGGAGTAAATATGGTGATGACCCACGATGGCCGCCAGTTCTTTGTTACCGGACATTCGGAGTATTCAAGATTTACACTTGACGCAGAATTTAAGCGCGATCAGAAGAAAAATCTACCTATTAACATTCCGGCCAATTATTATCCTGAAAATGATACGGCTAAAGAACCAGTGATGCGATGGAGAGGTCATTCCAATCTACTGATTTCCAACTGGTTGAATTATTACGTTTATCAGGCAACACCTTATGATCTCGATCAGGTACCTTTTAATCTTGATTTCCAGATTTAGGTTTCTTGTAAAAAGGAAAGTAATCTTAGGTTACAATTCGTACTATTTTCTGGTAATTACAAATTCAGTTCTTCGGTTCAATGCACGTCCTTCGGGTGTTTCGTTCGAGCTGATTGGTTGTGAGTATCCATACCCTTTAAATATCATTCGTTCTTCTTCTATTCCTTTATCAACCAAATATATGTACACTTCTTTGGCTCTGGCTTCCGATAGGTTCCGGTTTAAATCTTCACTGCCAACATTATCAGTATGACCTGCCAATTCAATGTAAAGGGTTTTATTGGTTATCAGAAAATCAATCAATCGTTTCAGTTCAACTTTTGATTCAGGCAATAATTGATACGATCCGGTATTGAAAAATACATTCCTTAGAACTACAGAACCACCAATTTGAATTTTTTTCAGTTTTATTTCAAGAATATACGGATCAATAAACTCCATTTTTTCTTTCAACTGAAAGTTTTCGGAATAAAATAAATAACCTTCCTTCGAAACGGTAAAAGCATATTCTTTGCCAAGCGGAAGGCACATCAAAAACTCCCCTTTTTCCCAACATGACTCCCCTTTTATGATCGATTTTGAATTATCCAGATCAATCAATTCCACATTTGCACAAAGTGGTTGGCCCGAATCACCGTCCATTACTCTGCCTTTGATATAGGAAACAGCTGTTGGCCGGGCATCCTTATGAAGTTGAAAAGAATAGATATCCATCCCTTTGGAGCCGGGACGGTCTGATGAATAATAGGCATTTTTACCTGATGCATCAACCACCAATCCCTGCTCATCTTTGTATGAGTTGATCGGGTATCCTATATTTTGTGCTTTGCTCCACTCCGAATCATTTTTTTTTCGGCAGTAAAAAATATCATATCCGCCCATTCCTGGCCAGTAATCAGAAGCAAAATACAAAGTTTTATCGTCAGAATGGATGAACGGGGAATTCTCGTTCCCGGGGGTATTGATCGAATCGCCCAGGTTGATGGCATTGCCCCAAACAGGCTTTTCTTCAGCCGAAAAACCCAATAAATTACATTTCCAGATATCCATTCCACCTTTTCCACCTTTGCGGCTACTCACGAAATAAAGTGATTCGCCGTTGGCTGAAATAGATGGTTGTGATTCCCACGCCGGCGAATTTACAGGTTCTCCAACATTTTGAGGTTCTGACCATTCGCCTCCTTTATTTCTTGAAAAATAGATGTCACAACTTCCAATCCCATCATTTCTGGTACAAGCTGTAAAAAACAACAAATTCCCGTCAGCGGAAACCGATTGGGCTCCTTCGTTGTATGCGGTATTGATGGAAGAAAGCGGTTCGCTTGGTTGCCATTGATTATCAACCAATTGAGAGGTATAGAAATCTTCCTGTGCCATCGCTTTTCTCTGTCCCACCGGAATACCGGAGCCGATCAGTCGTGTGAAAATAATCGTCTTTCCATCGACAGTGATACTTGGCCAATATTCGTCTTCTAAAGAATTGATATTTGGGCCAATATTCACTGATTTAAATGGTACCGGATGATTTAACAACTTGACTGCTCCGGCGCATTTTTCAATATTTTGTTTAGCCTTGATAATGAATGTTCCTTTTTTTCCGGCATTATCCAGGTACTTTTGATATGAATCTACTGCTTTTTGATAAAATCCTGACCGGTAATAGGCATTTCCAAGGGTATAATATAACTTCGGATATTTGGAATTGTCTATCCGCAATGCCGACTCCAATGATTTAATTTGTAGCGAAACAGAGTCGAGTTCCTGATAAATATCCGACTTCAACAGATATACTTCAAGGAAAGTTGAATCCAAAGCAACGGCATCGTCTAAAAAAATGAGGGATTTGCCGTAAAATTCTCTCCCTGTTGCGACTTTAGCCTCTTCGAACAATTTGATTGCCTTCTTATTATCTGTGGAATAATTCTGTCCAAAGGCAAATCCGGATAATAATATCAATATAAAAGTTACTAAGTTTTTCATAGCATTTGAATTGCTGAAACGAATTTATAACTATTTTTAGGTTATAAACTGAGACGGGTAACTTTTTATTCCTTTTATCGTGACTTTGAAATATTAATTTTGAAACCAACCATAATAATCACATTATCAATAACTCTAAAAAACCGAAAATATTTTTTAACTCAAAAATTTGGTTTATTTATATTTTTTTTCATAGTTTAACAATCAAATATCTGAACTTTTTATTAACTTTTAAAATCTTAATTATCAAACATTTAGATTTTTCGAAATGAAAACAAACAAGAATCTGAAAATTACAAAGAAAGGGGATGTCCCTTCTAAGACGGATGGGGATACGATTAAAGCACCGAAATTACAGAAAGACAAGAGCTCTAAAAGAAGATTATCTATTTATGACGATTTTACAGACGAAAATCTTGACAACCTTGAAATTAATTATGAAGACGATCAATTTGATTATGCATAAGACAAAAATATCATAAAAATAAATGCATCCCAAGGGGCTGACATTTAGGCGAATAAAAATAAAAAAGACCAGAATACCTGGTCTTTTTTATTTTTATTCGATTTTTTCAATCATTCCGTAATAACTAATCATTTGCCGGTTTCTGAAGTTGAGCTGTAAATCTGCATATCCGCTTGCTCCTGCAGTCAGGTAAATTGAATATGAATCCTCTGAATCAGCCACTTCTGTATGAATAGTGAATAACTTCTTTTTCTTATTCCATACTTTTTCAATTTTTTCGGCCCTCAGGTCGAATTTTACGCCGCCACTTCCACCATAAGGAACATTATAAGCCCGTCCGTAATAGGGTAAAAAAGCTTTGATTTTCAGGCTATCAAATACCAGATCATAGTTTGCACCCAGGTTATTAAAATATCCAAGGCTTGATTTGGCCGAACTGGCTACAAAACGGAAATGTCCCGATTCAATCACCTCAATCATTTCCTTTTCTTTCTGCAGTTTCTTTTCTTTCCGGTCATTTGGCTGAAATCCGGTAAATGTTAGAAAGAGTATGCCCAGAATTAGTATAACTATTGATTTCATACCTGCGAGTTTTGAAGATAATAATCTCTTTTATAGGATATATAACGAAAGAACCTACACAGAAGTTTCTGCAATTTACTATTACTGTTTCTCCACATTTTGTGGTTTGCCCGGTCTCCCGGAATTGCAAATTACTCATCAAAGCAAAAGCGATGTAAGCATCGCCGCCAATCCAAATGTATTGAGGGTAACTCCGGAAACCAGTTCGTGTTCGCAACTGCCGCCAAAGTACCAGCGGGTTTTGGTGGTAGTTTTCAAAGAACGTGCAGGCATTTCAACAAAAGTTTAAAAAGAAGCTACCCTTTTGTGCAGCTTCTTTAATTTAGTTTGATTTGGATTGCAAATCGTCATCTTTTAACTTGGGATGTTGTTGCATATCCCGATAAGCAAGGACAAGGATAACTTATACAAACACTATTAAACCCAATGACAATGCTACATACAGTAATACCAAAACATTTCCTATCTTCCTGCTCCTCTCGGATTCTCCTTTGTAACGGTTCTTTATTTCAGCAACACGTAGCTTGTTTGAAAACGTCACAGCATTTGTGATAAAAATAGCTACAAAGAATATTATTAAAATTGTTTTGTAAATGCCATTTAAATTCTCTTCATTTATATGTAATAGTTTAACATAGAGAATAATTACATTGCATTCCATAAATAAGGTTAACCCACCAATGGGACCCCATTCATTATCTCCTTTTTTATTTAGGAATCGGTTTAATTTATAAAATAAGTAATAATATGGATTCATGGTTATTTTCTGTTTAGTTGGAATTAATACGGAATACCATTTACGGGTACAAATAAACCACCGGTGTTATTATAAAATTGCTGCTGGTTATCTAAGTAATTATAAAACCCGTTAAAACCTCCAAACACATCAACCACACCTATCCCTATACCGATAGGAGCTGTTGCTCCACCTAATGTTAAACTGGAAGATAGAAGCGATACCCCCAATTGCCCATAAACTCCCCATGTTTTGTTTTCAGTTCCAAAGAATTTATATAATCCTATACCTGCCCCAACTATTGAAGTTCCAACACCGACCGGCTTAATAAACTTAGTGGCATTACCTATGCCTTTGTAGGCCAGGCTATATCCAATATTACTACCTAACCTTGTGCTGGTTAAAACCTTGTCAGTTGAAACTACCGCAGCGCTTGCCCATGTATTAAAGGTATTTGTTGTATTTAGCAAATTTCCATTCCCTTGCGATGAGGGACTATCAGCTGTAAACTTATTAATAACATTAACCTGAGAATTTGGTGAATTAACACCATCACGCCAACCTTGATAGTTGCCAGTTAAATTAACTGTTTGAACCCATAGCCCGTCAACTCCATATACATTATGTCCTCTGGAAACAATTGTTGCATTATCAACCAGAGTTGGATTATTAAGAATATACTCCCCTTGATTAAGCACTTTATTCCAGAAATCATGTGTATAAGCATTTCCTCCAAGGCCACCACTGCCGCTATCAGCACCGCCGCCGCCATTACCGCCACTAGATGAAAAACCATAAAAGCGGTCAAAGTTGGTAATCTCTTTACCAAGATTCCAAAATTCGTCAGCCGCTGCCATCCGCCAACCACTGGGGTCAACGTATTTCAACGGGTTGTTCAAACAATAGCTGTATCGGTTATAGTTTTGGGTAGAGGTTGGGTCTTGAATAAAGTTATCAGCATTCAGGAACCTGCCTACCAAAGGGTCATAAAGGCGGCCGTTCATGTTAATCAAATTAAACCACTTGAGAGATTCATGCCCGGTAAAACCACGGTCGGCAAACAGGGCTTTGTCGTTGGCATCCAGTGTATAGCTCCAATTGGTGGCGTTGCGCCTTCTTCCCTCCCGAACCGCTCCGCTTATCGGGATTAGTTCAACTACGGTTTTCGTTTCGCTACGCTCACAAAAACCAAGTTTCACTGAACACGCATCAAAACTAAACTCTGCAACTACGGCGTTGGCTGTATTTACCTGGTGGGTAATATTGCCCAGGTGGTCGCGCAACAGGTAGTAATAGGTTGTTGCCCCACTTTGGGTCACCGCTGCAACAGGCGCTGTATAGGCATCGCCACCAAGGTATGTATATTGCGAGGTTCGCATATTAATAAATATTATAGGAGAAGCCGCTGATAGTAGGCGGCTCCTCCTAATTTAAAATTATCAGTATTACTTGTGTACCTCAATGACATTTTACAGTTGCTTTAACAAGAACAAAAAATAAATCAGTGCGGTTACCCATGAGACACACACTAACAAGAGTGTGTCTCTTATAAAAATTCTATCCGTTCTTGACCCTTTGTTACTAAAATATATTTTTAACAATCTAAATAAATCAAATGTATTGTTTATCTGACCTGTATAATTAGGATTAATATTTCTTGCAATTTTCGTTAATTCACGGTTTCTCAAAATAAGAAGAATTATTGATATCCCTCCTGGAGCAGTTAAAATGAAGTAAAATAGCATATTAGAAAGTATTATTAAATGAATGTTACCATCGAGGTCTTGGCCTTAGCCAAAAATCAGGAGGTGGTGGATTAAAAAGAATGGTATACGTTTGTGTACCAAACCATCCAGCGCCAACACCTAAATTAACACCTACGCCTTTTGCTTTATTTCCTATTTGAAAAAGGTCAGTCACTCCTTCAGAATAGTCTCCAAACCCTTCTCCTCCAATCACACGTAAAAATGGAATTGACATTGTAATGTTAGAAGCTTCTCCAGCATAATCAGTAATTCTAAAACCCTTATTTGTAGTAGAATATCCAACGCCGGCAGTAGCTCCAAATCCATCTGCCCAACCAAATGTAAAATACATCTGAGCCTGACGTGGTGACATGTTAGCAATAGTTTAAAAGAAGCCACCCAAAACGGGCAGCTTCTTTTCTTTAGCGTTATAAACACTAAACCAACAACCCCTCGTTACCGCTATCGCTCAAACGAGGGGGAGGTTGTGAAAATCCAAAACTACGTCGGGCTTTATATTAGAAGCTTTTCCAATCACATATATTTATTCCAAAATCCTCTTTAGTCGCTTGTAAAGCGTGTTCCAACTCCTTAAACCAATCATCATAAACACAAGGTTCTTCTAATACCTTATGATGATATAAAAAATAACCTCCACTATCCAACGGGTCTTTTTCGATAACTAACCATTTTATACCATCAGTAATAAATTCATCTGGAATAATTGCGTACTTCTTCATAATCAAGGATTAATAATTGGAACATGATAATTTGTTGCCGCTTTATTTAAATTTAATGGACTAAATATTTCAAAGTTAAAATGAGGCCCGAGTCCATGAGCTCCAGTAATATCAGAGGTAGTCATTCTAAACTGTCTAAGTTGGTCTGATGACCTAAATACTCCAGGAGCAATTTCAGCATAACCGGGTTTTAAAAATTTCCCAGCTAATTCTAATCCATTTTCGGCAGTTCTTGCTCTTGATGTAAGCTGAAGTGTTTTAGCACCTAATCGACCGACTTTTCCAACATCACCAATATAAGGAATAATAGCCAATGCACTAATACCGGCATTTCCCCATTGTCCTCTTCCGGCATAAATAAGGGCATTTCCTAAGTCTACAAGCCCGGTCGGGTCAGCGATACCTGCTACATCTAAACCAGTTTGAAGATTATCAAGCCAACCGCCACCCCTTTGCGATGAGGCAAGATTGTTAATAGCTGTAAACTTATTAATAACATCAACAGAAAAAGATGCATCAAAATTGGAAGAACCACTTTCACCAATTCTGGTTTGAGGGCTAACATCTACAATATTGGTCCATACTCCGCTTACACCATTCTTATTATATCCAGTGGAAATTGCAACATTGTAATTTTCACCTGTTAAATTTGGAATTGATGATAACAAACTGGTCCAAAAATCTGAGAAATCACCACCGCCGCCCCAGCCGCTATCAGCACCGCCGCCGCCATTACCACCACTAGATGAAAAACCATAAAAGCGGTCAAAGTTGGTAATCTCTTTACCAAGATTCCAAAATTCGTCAGCCGCTGCCATCCGCCAACCGCTGGGGTCAGTATATTTCAACGGATTGTTCAAACAATAGCTGTACCTGTTGTAGTTTTGGGTAGAAGTTGGGTCTTGAATAACGTTATCAGCATTCAGGAATCGGCCTACCAAAGGGTCGTAAAGGCGACCGTTCAAAAGCCCCCTTCCCGTTCCCCCAAGGGAGAAAGCTTTGGCGCTACTTTCAAAGAATGACTAATGCAAAAGGGCAATATCAATGGCGCCGCATGGCTCAAAATTCCCATCTTTCGGAGGGGTTAGAGGAGGCTTTTCCCTTTCATTTTTTCAAAGAACGTGGTGCCAAGTTAGCAATAAATTAAAGAAGCTACCCATTGCGGCAGCTTCTTTAATTTTGATATTCAACTGTTCCAGTACCAATATATTTTGCCTCTTCAAAAAGTTTTACATCTACAATACTAATAATATACATTTCATTTTCATTCATTTATGGATTATTTTTAAGGTTTTTGAGCCTTCTGCGACAGCAATTATTATTTCACCACATTTTGTGGTTTGCACGAAACAAAGCGTTGCAGGTTTTCAATAGTAATATTCATCAATCGTTGGCGGGCTTCGAAAGTTGCCCAGGCAATATGCGGAGTGATAAAACAGTTTTTGGCTGAGAGTAGCGGATTATCCGGTTTGGGGGGTTCTGTTGATAGTACATCCAACCCAGCTGCGGCAATAACTTCCGTATTTAAAGCGATTGCCAGGTCTGATTCTTTGATCAACCCTCCCCTGCCCGTGTTAATCAGAATGGCCGTCGGTTTCATTATCTGCAGCAAATCCCGATTGACAAATTCATTGTTTTCAGCAATCAACGGACAATTGATGCTCACCACATCGCTTTCTGAAAAGACTAAATTCAAGGTGGTTTGACGCGTTCCTGCCGGTATATCAGTAATTTGCGAGCGGTTGTGAAAAATTACGTTCATTCCGAAAGCCAATCCAATTTGAGCCACTTTTCGTCCGATCCGGCCAAAACCAATAATTCCAAGGGTTTTACCCGAAAGTTCTGTTTGCGGACTTTTCCAATACGAAAAATCGGGGTTGCCTGCCCATTCTCCCGATCTGACTGAATAAGCATGCATTTCAACACGGTTAAAAATATTCAGAATATGCGAGAAAACAAGTTGGGCAACAGAATCGGTGCTGTATGCAGGTATGTTGGTAACCACGATTCCTTTGTGGCCAGCTGCCTGAACATCCACCACATTGTATCCGGTAGCAGTTACGCCAATGTATTTCAGTTTTGGTAAACGGTCAATCAATTGTTTATCAATGATTGCTTTGTTGGTAATTACTACTTCTGCATCTTGAATTCGATTGAATATTTCGGATGGTTGAGTACGGTCATATACCTGGCATTCACCAAGTTCTTTATAACCTTCCCACGACAGATCGCCCGGATTCAGGGCAAATCCATCCAATACAATTATTTTCATATATAATATGTAACTCGTTATTATTTAAACAAATCCATTCCGTCCGAAATGAGTTTTAAGCTCTTGTCGATATTCATTCGCGGACGGTTAAACACAGCATCTTAACTCATTTTACCAATATTCCGCACCTAACGGCGCTAAAAATCTCCTTCCAAAAAACGAATCAATTGCTTTTGACTTTATGAAAACAATCGACCTGACTGCATAAATCGCAGGTATATTTCCTGAATTTTACTTCTTTCCCCATACCGATAATTCCGCTGACTGATTTGATCGGCACCATTAATGATGAGTCGGTCAGGCTGATACCGCAGCAATCGGGTGGAAAAAACGAAAACAGTTTATGTTGGTCGGCCACGCTCCATTTGCAATAACCCGGACTGTAACGATTGGTAATTAACAGACCTTCAGAAAGGGCGATTCGTTTGATTTCCAGTTGCATCTGATCAATGGCGGCTTCAACAATCATGGAGCCCAGCACATCAAAAATATATCCCAGAACGGGATTTTCTCCGGTCAGTAATTCACGTGAACGAAGGCTGATTCCTTTGCCAGCCGTGCAAATAAACAAGGCAGCAGATGTGGAATTTCGCAATTCTTTGGAGACGGTTTTACCGATACCAAATTCAATCCCATCAATTGAAATGCAACTTTTTTCGGAGTTAAATTCGCTTTTCAGCGGATAACAAAAAGCTCCGCGAATATTACAAAGCGATTCTGCCTCCTGAAATGCTTCGGCAACATACTGGTCGAACGGATCAGGAAGAATACCATTTGGAAATCCAAGCAGGACGGATAGATAATCTTTATCCATGGTAAGCTCGCCAAAGGAGTAGGAAATTTGATAGATCATGATGCGCAAAGATGTTCAAATAATTTTTGAAACGATTGTTCCTGCGAAAAATTTCCGATAACGATAAATTCTGATGGAGCAGCAAACTGTTCAACCTCCTGAAGGGTGAACCGGTCAAAGGTTCCCTGCAAATATACTTTTACTTCGGAAGTCAGGTTGATGTACCCTTTGCTCCTGATACATCCGGAATGAACGATTTTCAGGAATTCATCGAGTTTTTCGGGAGAAATGAGACGATTGCTTTTTATAACCATTGACAAAATATCTGGTCTGGTGTTTTCTGCTTTTTCTCCTGATGGGAAAAACTTCAATACTGATTTTTTTTCGGTGAAATTAATCCGTGCAAAAGTAGTAGCGACGACAGTTGCAAAAGGGTTCAGGTATTTGATCCGGTGAATGATTGTATCTATTTTATTTTCAGCTAAATCAGATTTATTGACAATGATGGTATCAGCAATCCTGACCTGGTGGTTTACCCGGGTTTGCAGTCCGGATATTTTTTCAAAATTAAGAGCATCAACCAGACACCAAACATGGTCGAGATAAACTTTGTGCTTCAGTAACGGTGACTGCAATATTTGCCCGATGCTTAGCGGATCTGACATGCCGGAAGCTTCAAGTATCAATTCATCGGGCTGATGCCGGTCGATAAAAGCGGCCAGCGAACCGATGAAACTCCCCAGCAAACAAACACAAAAAACGGAACCATTATTTACTTCAAGGATTTGAAAATCAGAATTTTCTTGTCGAAGCTCGTGGCAATCAATATTCACATCCGAAAATTCATTCTGAATAATCCCGATTTTCCTCTTTCCTGAAAATTCGTTCAGATAATTTTTCAGGAAAGTTGTTTTACCACTTCCCAGAAAACCGGTTACCAGTTGCATCGGAATTGCTGACATCTGACTACAAGCTTTTTACCACTTCGCGAACCTTGCAAATGTGATCGGGAGTAGTTCCGCAGCAGCCGCCGATAATGTTAGCTCCGGCTTCGGCAATTTCTTTTACATTTCCGGCCATATCATCGGGCGTTTCCGGGAAAGTGGTTTCTCCATCGCAATAATGAGGTATTCCGGCATTGGCATGAATCAATATCGGAATGGTCGCGTTTGCCAACCTGATTTCTTTTACGATACCAATCATATCGGCGATACCGTTTCCGCAATTCGCGCCAATCACCGCGGCACCGGCTTCGACAAGCGTTTCGGTCATTTCTGTGGGCGAAATCCCCATCATCGTGCGGTATTCGCCTCCAATAATTTTATCAAAAGTCATGGTGCAAAAAACCTCGCAGTTGGTGTTTTCATTGGCGGCTTTAACCGCAATCCGGGCTTCTTCAAGATCGGTCATGGTTTCAATCATGATGGCATCTGCACCTCCGGCTTCAAGAGCAATCGATTGTTGTTTAAAAGCCTCGTAAAGTTGGTCTTCAGTGACTTCTTCCATCAACAATAACTTACCTGTCGGACCCACTGAACCCAGCACAAACCGATCGGGACCGGCAGCTTTCCTGCTGATCTCGGCTGCCGCTTTGTTGATTTCAAAAACACGATCTTCCAGTCCGTAATTTTTCAGCTTAAACCAATTTCCGCCGAAACTGTTGGTTTCAATCATATCTGCGCCGGCTTCGATGTAACTTTGAGCAATATTAAAAACATCATCCGCCCGCGAAATATTCCATTCTTCTGGACATTCGCCGGGTTTCAATCCCTTTTGCTGAAGAAATGTTCCCCAGGCGCCGTCAGAAACCAATACTTTGCCTTTTTTTATTTCATTTAATATTTTGCTCATGATCGTGTATTAAATTTCTTTTATCCATTCTTTAATTACTTCAAGAGAAGGTACATTTGCCGATGATTTCATCTTGTAATTCACTGTTACAACTGCCGGGCCTTTCTTTATTCCATAAGAATTCATCTGGTTCTTATCGGCAACAACCGTGACTGTTATATTTTTTCCCAATTCTGCAATGGCTCGTTTTACTTTTTTGGTAAGTTCGGCACATTCCTTTTCGGATTCGCCAAGTATCAGAATTTCACTGCGTTTGGCTTTAATCCGGAGTTTCAGCTTTTCGTTGATGCGTTTCTGAATGGCTTCAATCAACTGACTTTGTGGCGGAATTTGCGATACAAACACAATCTTTCCGTCGATACAAATGGTTGGAATATTTTTCACCATCATGGACGACATAAACGACACCGCTTCCATTTTTTTGATCGGATGTTCGCGCCATTCAACCACCCCATCGAAATGCGGGGCAATCCGTTTTACTGCTTCTACCATGTATTGACATGGGGCGCAAGATTCTGAATCAAGTGTAATTACATCAACAATCACTTTGTCCGACTGTCCGTAATCCTTCATGTTCATGATATCAAGTTTGCTTTCCTTCTTTTCAAGGTTCCGTGAAATATCCTGAAGATATTGACTGAAAACCAGTTCAGAAACCGCCTGAATATTTTCAACAGGTGTCTGCATCGGTAAATCGCAACCGGGAGCCAGGATAAATCCAATATTTCCTCCTGAATCCATACAAGCCAGCGCATCTTCTTTTGCATCATCCGCATCACCCATCAGCAAAACCACTGTCAGTTTCAAATTTCCGCCGAAACTGATGTTTTTTGCCAACGCAATTTCTTTCACAAATTCGAGCGGAATATTTTCGTCAATCGAAATATTGTCGGGATGGCAATCGCACATGGCTTCGATATTTTGCTGGGCATGGCCGCAAACAAAGAAAGAGCTCAACTTTTGTTTTTCGCGCACAAAATCGAAAATACGGCTGGCAAAAGGAGTTACGAAAGTTTCGAACGATAGTGGGTCAATCTGGCTGGTCATTGGATCAACCACCGCGATTACATCGCATCCGGCATCAATCAGCATCTCCGAATATTTGATGGCCACATCGGTACAAAAATTCATTACTTCCATCACATATTCAGGATCATCAAACAACTTCATGAAAATATCGGTGCCCAGCAAGTGCAATGCAAGAGTAAACGGACCGGTAATCAGGCCGTACAATGCAATTTCAGGATAAATGGTACGTAAGGCACGAGTAGTTTCCAGAACGAGCGGAATACGTCCTTCATGTGATTCAGGAACTTTTAACGAACTGAGCAGTGTTCCTTCAACCAAAGGATGTGAGACCACTGCAGGTGGATTTTCCTTCGCCCATTTCAACCGGCAACCCAGAATCTCAGCTTCAAGTTGTAAGTCAAAACTAACCGGAATCCCGTCAGGTTTATACAATTCGATGGCCTTACTCAGGCCTGCAATCATGTTTTTCGACGATTTCAGGTACTCTTCGGCATTCACTCCGATTAAGTATCCACCATGAACGCCCACAAATGGAACCCATGGAATGCGGGCAACCGGTTTGAGACTGATTGCCTGTTTGATTAATGAAAGTCCATGCATGCTTTATTAAATTAGGCTATTTTGCTGTTCAAATACTCTACGACGCCCTGAGGATCAGGAGAATAATTGTCGGCGCCGATTTTAGAGCAGAAATCGTTATTTACAGGAGCTCCTCCAATGGTAACCAACGTTCCGGGCATTGCTTCCTTAATTTCTCTGGTGATTTTTTCCATGTTTACCATCGTGGTAGTTAAAAGTGCCGACAAACCAACCACTGCATTCGGATATTCCCTGACCGCTACGATAAATTTTTCGGAACCGACATCGGTACCCAGGTCAATTACCCTGTATCCGTTGCCTTCAACCATCATTCCAACCAGATTTTTGCCGATATCGTGCAAATCGCCCAGAACAGTTCCAATGATAAAAGTTCCCTTTTGTTTGGCTGCTCCTGATAAAAAATGAGGTTTCAGATGAAGCATTGCAGTGCTCATGGCTTTTGCCGACATTAATACCTGCGGAACAAAAACCTTGTTTTCACGAAACTTCACTCCAATCCGCTCCATACCAGGCATCAACCCACTCGTTAAAATATCCTGAGGAGCAACTCCCTCTTCAAGAGCGCGGCGGGTAATTTCGTCGGCTCCTTCCTGCCCTTTCATCTGTGGAGGATACGGAGAAGCCATATTTATCTTACCAAATTCAATACATTCAGCCAGTTTTGTTAATAATTCGTTCATATTTCTGATTTTTAGTTTTTTAGTTTTTCAAAAGTAAGGACTATGAAACCAACAAAAAATAGTATTTTCTTTGATAAAGATGTAAAATATTACTTTATTTTGAAGGATTAAAATCCTGAAGATGATCATCAAAAAACGTTATTTTAAACTTCCCCCGTTTATCGTTGAGGAGCAGAAAAACAATCCGCTCACCAAAGACTTGTATTTATGTGAGTTGGCCGAAATTTTGGTGAAACGTGAAACGCTTTGGTCCGATCAGATCAAGTTGGAAGACCATCAACTGATTTATTGTACCAAGGGCGGTGGGATTATTCAGATTTCAGGTGACCTGGTTCCTTTCAGTCAAAATCAATATTGTATTATTCCACAGGGATTTATTTTTAAAATCCAAACCGGCGAAATTGACCCTTCGGTATTTTTAACCTGTAAATTTAATGGAGAGAAGAGCAAAATCATGGAAAAGGATTTTACCGTGGTACGCGATCTGATTCCATCTGTGAATAATCTGGTAGCCAACAGAATAATGCTTTTTGATGAGTTGTTCAGTAACCTGACCAAAGGTTTTTACAATGCAAATTATCAGTACATTAACCTTTGCTTCGGCCATTTATTGGCTACTTTCATTTATGCCAGCCGCACCAGCGACGATTTGATGGAAGAACAGAATCCCGGGATCAGTCATGCTATTCAGTTTATGGAGCAAAACCTGGGCAAAAAAATAAGTCTCGATGAAATTGCCGAAGAGTCAGGATATTCGCCCTCATACCTCACAACTCTGTTCCGCAAAAAAACCGGATACAGCCCGTCAAGCTATTTTTCGCACCTTAAAATCACCAAAGCCTGCGAGTATCTCGATTTCAGCAAACAAAAAATCAAGGAGATTTCTTTTTTAATGGGTTACTCTGATCCGTATTATTTTTCAAAAGATTTTCAAAAGAAAATGGGTATTTCTCCCCGGAATTACCGAAAAAGAGTAGTAGGCAGATAATCTCACTTCTTTAAATGATCTTTGATAATTACCGTTTTCCGATCGAATGTATAGGCAGAAAAATATCCAAGTGCCCCATTGTTAAAATTGCTGATCGGGTTGGAGGGTGAGGCTGTTTGCTGAATGCCAATTCCTGAAATGCTCTCAAGTGTTGAAAAATAATTGTAGGCAGCTTTATCAATTGATTGTAGTTCAACGGTTAATGTATCAGTTGCCTGAAAAACAACGGATCGCTGCCCGAGGCCAATATCTTTTCCGTTAAAAAGCTGATCCGAATAGAGGGTAATTTCTCCCCGATCGTCGGTTGTTTTACCATTTACGTAGTATTTAAGCCGGTAATAATTTTCCTGATTGGCAGGATCCCTGATATAGGTACTCACTTTGTACCCGCTGTCGAAAAAACCAAATCCGTCGAAATACGAAAAACCCAAATCAGCAATCAATACAGGTTCGTTCATAAACGATCGGGCGATATATGTAACATTATTATATACAACTTCAACAACATACCAGTAACCAGGCAAAGCAAGTGTTTGCTCCATCTGATAAAAACCGGGGGCTGTCTCCACAAAATATTTTGCTTTGCCTTTTTCGGACCTGACACTTGCTATAGCTCCGGAAACAGGATTGTTGGTTTTTGTTCCGAAATAGGGAGATGTTTTTGAAACCAGCACCGTGAAAGGCAACTTGTTGTTGGTAATGGTTGCTTCAATTACAATGGCTTCTTCCGATCCAGCTAAGTCAAATTCAATTACTTTTTCACAAGCCGAAAAAATAAAGAAAATAAAAAGTAATCCTGAAAGATATGTAAAACGATTCTTCAAGGTTTAGAATTTAAATTTGTAACTTATTGAAGGAATGATCTTAAACAATGAAATCTGCACTGCTTCTGTCTTTTCCGGATCTTCTTTATTTTGCCTGAAGGAAATAAAATAGGCATTTTCCCTTCCATAAACATTGTAAATCGAAAAATTCCAGCTTGATTCAAATTTTGCGGTGTGTTTTCTGATCCAGTTCAATCCCAGGTCAAGACGGTGATAATCGGGCATCCGATAACCATTTCTCTGCGTGTAATGGCCTACAATCCTTCCGTCAACCACATATTTTCCATTCGGGAAAGTTACAGCATTTCCTGTATTATACACCCAGGTTGCCGAAAATTTAAGCTTTCGGCTTAAATCATAAATGGCCACAACAGAAAAATCGTGCCGCCGATCCTGGCGGGCGGGAAATGAGTGTCCATCATTAATCTTGTCAAACTGCCGCATTGTTTTCGCCCAGGTATATCCCATCCATCCGGTTAGTTTTCCTTCATTTTTTCTGAATAAAAATTCAGCTCCGTAAGCCCAGCCCCGCCCAAAAACCAATTCTGCCTCGACTGTAGAATTAAAAACCAGATCAGCTCCGTTCCGGTAATCAATCTGGTTAAGTAAATTCTTGTAATAGAGTTCAACCGACGATTCAAACATGTTCTTTTGACTGTTGTGAAAATAGCCAACTGACCATTGATCAGAAATCTGCGGTTTCACATTGTCACTGCTCGGAAGCCATACATCAGTCGGGGTTGAGGAGGTTGAATTCGACAACAAATGAATAAACTGGTAAATACGGTTATACGATGTTTTCAGCGCATCCTGTGAGCCAATCTGATAGTTAAGGGCCAAACGAGGTTCGGGGCCACCTTGCGTTTTCACCCATTTAAACTGATTGTAACTAATTGTATGCATCAAATTTCCGTCCTTATCGAAATGGTAAAAATCGCCGGGCCCAACATTCGAAAACAAAGCCATCCTCATACCATAGTAAATTTTCAAATATTTGGAAAGCTGCTGACTGTTCGACACATATAAAGCGCTTTCCAATGCATGACGTGGCCTTACGGCTAATGTGTGGTAACCACTATTGGGAGAAGCTTCAACTTCGCCCGGTACAATTTTATGGACGATCAGGTTAGCCCCGAATTTCAGCGTATTTTTTGCATTGAGGTACCAGCTGAAGTCTTGTTTCAGGTTATAATCCTGAATTTCGGAACCAAGTAGCACATCATTATCTCCCGACATATCAATTTGGTAGGAGTAATTACTGAAAATAAGTGAACTGTTCGAAAACAGTTTTTCATTGTAAGTATGGTTGAGCCTGATTGTAGCCGTCTTGCTTCCCCAATCAAATCCAAATTGGTCATGCATCATAAATTTGTCACGTCCCAGATAGCCTGAAACAAACAAGCGGTTTGATTCATTCAATTTGAAGTTGGTTTTAAGGTTCAGATCATAGAAATAAAGTTGTGTTTCACGCAGATCCTTATCCGGCGCAAATTTCAGGAATAAATCGGCATAAGTTCTTCGGGCGCTCACCATAAACGAGCTGACATCTTCTTTGATTGGACCCTCAAAACTCATATTTGAAGATATAAGCCCAATATTACCTGTGGTATGAAATTCCTTCATGTTTCCTTCTTTCATCCTGATATCCAGCACAGAAGAAGCTCTTCCGCCATATTCTGCCGGAATCGATCCTTTGAGCAATTCAGCATCACGTATGGCTTCCGAATTGAATACAGAGAAAAACCCCAGCAAATGAGCGGCATTATAAACTGGAGCTTCATCGAGTAAAATAAGGTTTTGATCCAATCCGCCTCCACGAACATAAAAACCGGTATTTCCTTCTCCCGCCTGTTTTACACCGGGCATTAACTGCAAAGTTTTTATCAGATCGTGTTCACCAAATAAAACAGGAATATTTTCAATCTGCCTTGGTTTAATCTTTATACTGCCCATTCCGAGCGATGTAATATTGTGGTCGGCTGCTTCTCCTTTAACCTCGATATTATCTAATTCATAGCTAACTGACTTCATCCTGAAATTAATAATCTGGTTTGAATGAAGTGATATCCTTATAAGTTGATTCTCATACCCAACAAACTGAACAGAAATGCTGTAATCGCCTTCAGGTATAGTAATAGAATAAAAACCATAAGAATTACAAAGGGTATTGAAGTTGGTCTGCTGAACATCCAGAACGGCTCCGGCAAGGTCCTCTCCGCTTTCAGTATCAACTATGGTTCCGCTAAGGGTAAAATTTTTCTGTGAAAATGCTCCGGAGAACATATTCACAAGAATAAGAATACAAAAAAGCCGGAGACCCATAATAAATGCTTCGAATATTTTGCTAAAATAGGCTTATTCAGGTGGAATTTGTACATTTGGAATCAAATTTTTGAAATCATGGAAAAAACAGATAAACTCACTTTGCCCTTTTTATTTGGAAAGGCGGTTAATAAATTCGGCAGTTACAATGCCATGGCGCTGGTTGGAGAAAAGCCGATGACTTATAATGAAGTTAACCGTCAAATTAGCGGACTGATGCGTTTTCTTGAAGAGCTGGAAATTAAACCGGGCGATAAAGTAGCCATTCTGAGTACCAATCTTCCGAATTGGGGAATTGCCTATTTTGCCATTACTTTTATGGGAGCAGTGGTTGTCCCTCTCCTGCCCGATTTTTTACCCAGTGAAATTGAAAATATATTGAATCATTCGGAAGCGAAAGCCATCTTTTTTTCTGAAAAATTGAATTCGAAAATAGACCAGATTAAGTCAGGTACTTTAAAAAGCATAATAAAGATTGAAGACTTTTCGCTGACGACAAATGATCCGAATCAGTCTGTTTATAATGCTGGTGCTGCTTGCAAACGCGTTTATGATATCGATGAGGATGATTTGGCTGCTATTATATATACTTCAGGAACCACCGGTAGTTCAAAGGGAGTAATGCTGACCCATAAAAATATTTGCTTCATCGCCGAAAATGCACAATGTGTAAGGATAGTTCATGAAAAAGACCGGTTCCTTTCGATCTTACCCATGTCGCATACCTATGAAAATACACTGGGATTTGTTATGCCTTTGACCAAAGGAACCTGTGTTTATTACCTTGGCAAACAGCCTACTCCATCTGTTTTGCTGCCAGCATTACTTGAAGTGAAACCAACCATGATGTTTGCTGTTCCGCTTATCATCGAAAAGATTTACCGCAATAGAATACTTCCTGCTTTTACAAAAAAATGGCCCATTCGGCAACTCTATAAAGTACCTTTTATAAGGAAGAAACTGCACGAAATAGCAGGCAAAAAGCTCATGAAAACCTTTGGAGGCGAAATCAATTTTTTTGGAATTGGAGGTGCCAAACTGGATAAAAAAGTTGAGCAATTCCTGATCGAAGCCAAATTTCCGTATAGCATAGGATATGGATTGACCGAAACAGCACCTCTTCTTGCAGGTATGAAAGTCTTTGAATCACGCTTACAATCAACCGGTTCGGCCATTACTGGTGTTGAGCTAAAAATCAACAATCCTGATAAAAAAACCGGAGAAGGCGAAATATGGGCCAAAGGACCAAATGTGATGAAGGGTTATTACAAAGAACCCGAACTAACCGCTGAAGTAATTACTCCGGACGGTTGGTTCAAAACCGGTGATCTAGGAAAATTCGATAAAGACGGATATTTATATATTCGCGGACGTTTGAAGAATATAATTATCGGGGCCAGCGGCGAAAATATTTATCCTGAGGAGATTGAATCATTAATCAACAATTACCCGGATGTGCTTGAATCGTTGGTCGTTCAGCAAAAAGGGAAGATAGTAGCTTTGGTACATTTTAACCTGGAAGAGCTTCAAACGAAGTATTCAGAACTGGTTGAGAAAGGCTCAAAATTGGCCGAACAGAAAATGAATGAATTACTGAAAGAGCTTCAAATGTATGTGAATCAAAATGTCAATAAATTTTCGCAGGTTCAACTTATTCAGATTCAGCCAGAACCTTTCCAGAAAACAGCTACACAAAAGATCAAGAGGTATTTATATGGTTAATACAATAGCTGAAAATAAACATTTCTCCGAAAATGATCTGATTTTCTATTCCGATGGTTACAAACTTGCACAATCAGCTATTCATCAAGGTTTTTCAAATGCAACTTTATTTTCGGCAATAGAATCATTGTATTCAGCTATTGATGGGTTAAATGATTCAATCCTTGCTTTAGCCGAACGGCAAAAAATGGGAGTAGCTTGCCACAAAGGTTGCCAATGGTGCTGCCATCAGGCTGTTTATGCCAATTCGTATGAATTGCACTTTCTTTCCGAAAAAATAAAAACCCGGTTTTCTACTGAAAAGATTTCAAAGTGGATTGAAGCCGCCGAAGACAAATATGTGGCAACCTCCAAAATGAATGAATCAGAAGTTTTAAAATACAAAGCGCCCTGTCCTCTGCTCGAAAATGGAGCTTGTTCGGTTTATGATGCCCGACCGATGGCTTGCAGGATATATTTATCAACTAAACTTGAAACATGCCTTGAGTTTTATCATCATCCTGAAAATGAACACAATTACCCGGCCTTAATCGATTTTCCGCTCAAAGCTGGTCGTATGATGAATGAAGGATTCATAACGGCATTGAAAGAAAGTGGCGTCGAAACAGCAGAATTCAGATTTGAGGAAGGTTTAAGAATTGTGTTGAAAAATGACCAGCCAACATTTGGGAAACAGGTCATTTAAAGTGTGGTTATTTCTATTCAAATCAGGAAAAACACCTACATATTTGACTTGCAAAACTGTTTATAAGTTCGTCAACCGGAAGCAACCAATAGCTTAAATATCTATAAAATAATATTTTAATTGCATTAATTAGTTATCAACAATTGTTAATAACGTTGACTCAAACAGTGTTGAATCAAAAACACAAAAACACTTGACTTTAATGTAAAAGATGTATTAAATTTATTCCATCAGATGAGCGATAAAAAACTGCTTTGAATGAGTGGAAAAGGAAGAAGGTACTTAAGTGAACCCCAAACCTGATCATCCGGATCCCCGGATTCGCATTCAGAAAAAGCTGAAGTTCGAACCGCAGCGTTCAATTGCAAGGTTCAGCAACAAACGAAAGAACCGTCAAACGTTCATTTAAATGTTGATTCAAAGAAGCAGGAGACAAAAAGAAATTTCGGTTTCTTCAAGTCGAACTGAAAACGAAACGATCTCCGGATCGAAAGTAGTT
>JBBRXN010000061.1:0-33793 GCA_038248385.1 Bacteroidales bacterium | reverse complement strand
CATTCGTGAACCAAATATAAAAATTTAAAAAGGTCACCGGATAGTTCACATACAAACTGATATAAAGTGGTATATTTTGATTTGATAAAAAAAACAAAAGACCACTAAATCAATGATTTGTGGTCTTTTGGTGGGCTTTGGTTTCCCATTTTGTCGGGGTAGCCGGATTTGAACCGACGACCTCGTCGTCCCGAACGACGCGCGCTACCAAGCTGCGCCACACCCCGTATAATGATATTTGAACTGGTTATCTTTGACTATTTTGACTATGAAATTGCTTTCGATAGTTAATTTTTCGTACATCAAATGCGTAACAAATCTAAAACTTTCTGTTGGAATTAAGACGAATTCCGCAAAGAAAATCGGTTGAACAACGCAATAATCTATTCTTTTTTGAAATATTGGATTTGACGAACTTGGTAAAAAAGAAGAAACCGTTTCAAACTTTGTTTGAAACGGCTCTTCTAATCCACACAATCAATCCACACTAAAAAACCAATCACCACCTATTTTCCAACATGATTTACTAAAAACTAAACTAAATCAGAATCTAAAACATACAAATCCAATACTACTTCAACTTTTCCAATAAACTATTTATACCTTGACATTGTGTGTTTTTCATCGTTTGAACTACAATTACTTAAACGTAAAACAAATAAAAAAGTTCTGAAATTTTATTCCTTGTGTTTTAATCGTCTTTCAGGCTTAATCTTGTTCCCCGCGCCATTGAAATCAGGAAGGGATTGGTAATTAAAACCTGACTTACTCCGTTTTTCATTGCGCTAAATCCATTGTCGAGTTTCGGAATCATCCCTTCTTTAATGGCTCCCGTCAACTGAAGTTCCTTAAAACGATTATAGTTTAACTCGGAAATGACAGAATTTTCGTCGTCTGGATTCAGCAACACACCCTTTTTTTCGAAACAATAGAACAAATTGACGGTATAGTAATTGGATAATTCAATGGCCAAATCGGCTGCAATGGTATCTGCATTGGTATTGAGCAATTGGCCTTTCCCATCGTGGGTAATCGGCGCCATAACAGGCACCACTTCTTCGTTCAGCAACATTCGCAATTCAGAAGTATTCACTCCCATAATGTCGCCCACATAACCATAATCGATGTCTTTAACTGTTCGTTTTACAGCACGGATCACATTCATATCGGCACCTGTAAGGCCAATTGCGTTGCATCCTTTTGCCTGTAACCCGGCCACAATATTTTTATTGACTAACCCGGCATATACCATTGTTACGACTTCCAAAGTGGCAGCATCAGTTATCCTTCTGCCTTCAACTATTTGTGTTTCGATTCCAAGCTTTTCCGCCAAATTTGTAGCTAAAAGTCCTCCGCCATGCACCAGAATCCGTTTTCCGCGAATTTGAGAGAATTGTGCAAGCAATAGCTCAAGTGAATCCTTATCTTCTACTGTTTTTCCACCAACTTTTACTATGGTTAATCTTTCCATAATTTTATTATATCTCGTCTAAGATCAATTTTAATACAGCCTGGGCTGAGAATAAGCGGTTCTCGGCTTCCTGAATAACGATTGAATCAGGGCCGTCGATCACCTCATCGGTAACAATCATGTTGCGTCGAACAGGCAGACAGTGCATGAATTTTGCATTGTTGGTAACTGCCATTTGCCGATCAGATACTGTCCATGTGCGGTCCTTCGAAAGAATTTTACCGTAGTTGGTATAGGATGCCCAGTTTTTTGCATAAATGAAATCTGCTCCTTCAAAAGCCTTCATCTGGTCGTATTCAGGTTTCAGGTCACCCATAAATTCAGGCGCAAGTTCATAACCTTCCGGATGAGTGACAACCAATTCGTAATCAGTTTCACGCATCCATTCAACAAATGAATTGGGAACTGCTTGCGGCAATGCTTTTGGGTGTGGTGCCCAGCTTAAAACCACTTTGGGGCGGTCATTGGTTTTGAATTCTTCAATGGTCAAATGATCGGCAAAAGATTGAAGTGGGTGGCGTGTAGCTGCTTCCATACTGACAACAGGAACGCCAGAATAATCAACAAATTGCTGAATGATTTTTTCCTCGTAATCATCGGCCTTGTTTTCAAATTTTGCAAACGAACGAACTCCGATAATGTCGCAATATCGGCCAATAACCGGCACTGCTTCACGAATGTGTTCAGGTTTATCGCCATCCATGATCACGCCCAATTCAGTTTCAAGTTTCCAGCCACCTTCGTTTATATCGAAAACGATTACATTCATTCCAAGATTCAATCCGGCTTTTTGAGTGCTTAATCGGGTACGCAGACTTGAGTTGAAGAAAACCAGTAAAAGTGTTTTGTTTTTACCTAATTCCTGATATTTATATGGTGATTTTTTCAGCTCAAATGCAAGTTTTAATGCTTTGTCCAGATTTTTTAGATCGTGAACCGATGTGAAATGTCTCATTTTGAGTTATTTTATCTTATGAAAATATTGTTATTCAATACTTTAACTGTGAGTATGTTATTTCATAAAGATAGAGCTATTTTCAATTCTGAAAAGAATTTTTTAATTCTTTATGAAACGAACATGTGCTTTAAATGGATAATACTTCCCCAAATATGACGAAGAGCCCAGTATCACTGGAATATTCAACACAGAACCAAATCCGAAAATGGCAGAAAAATTCAGGAACCCGCGATGCGCCTAAATTTTTGATGCGCTTTCTTTTTTCTGATCAAACACTTCATTGTCCCCGGGAGGGTTTTTTCTATCTCTTTAAGCTGTCGTTCTTCCGGTGGTCCATATATTGTGAACAATTGCTTTCATTTTTTCCATAAACTATTTCTCCTGTATAGATATAATAAATCTGAATGCTGCCATTTCTCTTTTATCGTCATAAGCATTAATTCTTAAAACAACATTTCCTGCTTCGACTGGTGTGCCTCTCTAATATTTCATTATCAAATCCATCCATAAAAATATATACCCAAGCTATCAGGGATAAAATAATATTTTCGTTTTTGTACTTTTTTTAAACATACTTGTAATTTCTTTCGTTATCCAATTCAGATAAACACTGAAAGATGAAACGATTTTTGGAATCTGTAAAAACTAAAGTTTTCCTTGGATATTTTACATTTATTATATTAGCATCGCTGGTCATTTGGGTCTTCTATTCTGAAATACTTCAAAATTCAGGAGAAAAGGTGGATTTCAATCCGGCAAATAACAAATTCATATACATCAATAACATTCTGACTAATCTTTATCAGGCTGAAAAACTTGAAAGAAGCTATGCACAGACAGGGGAAAGAATAGATTTCCGGGACTACCTGAAATTTATGCATACCATTAGTTTACAAATTGATACGCTTGCATTATTGTTGAATAATTCTGACCAGCAAATGCATACGGATAGTATTAAAAAACTATTGCAGATAAAAATGCAGAACCTGATGGAATTGGCTGCCATAAAAAAGGGAGATTCATCAATTGATCGTTATAAGCAGTCCATTAAAAGGATATCTTCAGTAAAAGGTTCACCCGCTGAACCGATTGTAGTGCAAAAAAACATGACAATTATTCCTGACAATCTGAACGTTAAGCAAAAAAAGAAGAAATTTTTCGAGCGTCTTGTTGGTGTATTTACCTCTAAAAAAAAATCGAATCCAAGTCTATATATACCACCAACACAATCAGAAAAAAATGACTCTATCGTGGATTCGGTTTATCCTGCTGATACCATTGCACGTTATGTCTCTGAAATTGTGTCAGATATAAAAAATAAAAGGTTGGCTGTTGAAACACTTTTAAAACAAAAAGAACACGAGATTTTGGCAAATGACCTTGTCATTACGTATCAATTACGTCAGATACTTTCAAATATTGAAAAGGAAGAATTGAATAATTCTTTTCTGAAAATTAAAGCACAACAAAGCCGCATTGAAAGAGCAACCTGGCTAATTATCCTGATGGGTGGGTTGGCGCTTTTCTTCATCATCTTTTTCCTTATAAATATTCTGAAAGACATCACCAAAAGTCAGCACTATCGTCAAAGTCTTGAAAAATCCAAAGCATACTCAGAATCTCTGCTTGAAAGTAAGGAGCAGTTTATGCTCAGTCTCACCCATGACCTTAAGTCGCCAATGAGTTCAATAATCGGTTTTACAGCATTAATTGAAAGAGATGATGGTTTACCACCCGAACACAAAAAGTACCTGCAAAACATCAGCAAAGCCTCAGAGCATATTCTGAAACTCATCAATGAATTACTTGATCTTGCCAGTCTCGAATCAGGGAAGTTGACCATAGAAAGTCTCCCTTTCAATTTAGAAGCGCTAGTCAAAGATATTGTGGAAGGATTCCTACCGCTTGCTCATTCAAAAAATATTGATTTAGAGCTTCAATCAGATTTTTCGCCCGCAGATATTTATATGAGCGACCCCGTGCGGATTACGCAGATTTTGAGCAACCTGATCTCGAATGCCCTTAAATTCACCGAAGAAGGAAAAGTTACGTTAACGGTTTCTGCTCTTGCATTATCTGCAAAAGTTGATCAGATAAAAATGGAAGTGATTGACACGGGAATAGGAATTTCGAAAGAAAACATACATCTGATTTTTGAAGAATTTTCGAGAATCACAACCGCAAAAAAGCAATATGAAGGAACCGGACTTGGACTGACAATTACTCGAAAGATAGTTCATTTACTGCAAGGTACCATTGACCTCGAAAGCAATAAAGGTGAAGGCAGCCATTTTTCCATTGTACTTCCGCTTGAAAAATCGGTGCAATTTCCTAAAAATAACCGGGTAATAATTAATGGGAAAGGCCGAAACGAAAAGTCGAATATTGCCGGGAAAAAAGTTTGGATTATTGATGATGATGAAACATTGCTTGAAATGACTTCCATTATTTTGAAGTCGGTAGGAATGGAAGTCTATTCCTTCAGCGATCCGAAAAAAGCTATTCATTCATTTACAAAAGGTTGTACCGATCTGTTAATTATGGACATTCAAATGCCTGTTATTGGCGGAGTTGAACTGCTTGAAATAATTCAGGAGAAAAACGGAGGTCAGATAACTTCTATCGCTATTTCGGGAATGGATCCCGGAAAAAATGGCTATGCCGGATTCTCAGCTTTCATTCAAAAACCTTTTCACCCACAGACCTTGATTGATTTTATTTCAGGACAACAGATAGATATTACTACGACCGATAAAAGCGATCCCCAGGAGAACTCATATACTAACGGATACAACCTGGATCAATTTACCGCGTTTGCCGGAGGAGACCCGGAAAGCCTCCGGCAAATATTGGTTTCGTTTATTAATTCAGGCAACCAAAATGTAAAACTCTTCAGAAAATACATTCTGGAAGAAAACGAAAAGGGAGTCTCAGAGCTGTCGCATAAAATGATTACCCTATTCCGTCAATTGGAAGCACATGATATTGTTGAACTTCTGATAAAGCTGGAACAAATGGACGAACATCCGAAGGATATCAAACATTATTTTTCGTGGAGCAGATCAGCTATTGAAAAGATTGAAGCCATGATGAAATCCATTCAGAATGATGAAAATATATCTATTGATTAATATTTGTCTTTTGTGCATTTTGATGTAATAAATGCTTTCAGGTGATAAAGTTCAATTATATTCCAATGATTTCACGATTGACTCCACAAGTACAATTTCCTACAAGCACTCACTTAAATTATATACACACATACCCATGAATATTGTGGATTTTTTCCACAACAAACATGGGTATTCTACACCTTGTATTCGACGGAATTCCATGTCTATTATTTTATTTTGCCTTTCAATATATTGATTTACAGTAATTCAATTTTTAAAGTGGTATCTGAACTGTGGTTTGGGCATGCTTTTGCATTAGAGATTTCAAAATATTGAAATTTAATTTTCACAATTTAAAAGATTTAACACATGAGAGAGAATTTTTTATTAGAAAGAGAAAATCCTAAAATGCGAAAAAGCAAGGATTATTTCGGAATTTTTGGTACAGCTTTAAAAATCCTTTTTTTAGCTGTTTTTATTTCAGGATGTGCAAAAGAGGTAGAGACCAATCAATCGGGAATTGACTCGTCACTGGTTGCTGTTATTGCAGAAATTTATCCTGCGAATCTTGCAGATACGGTGGTTATTGACCCTGTTGTTGAAGTTACTTTTAATAGCTCAGTAAATTCAGCTGATGTGTTGGCTTCTACATTAACCTTGAAAAGTGGAACAATTTCTGTTCCGGGAACAGTATCACATTCAGATAAAAAGGCAGCATTTAAACCTTCAGCCGACCTGAAACCGGATACAAAATATACGGCAACATTTATATCTCACAAAGAAGGCGGTTCTAAAAATGACAAGGAACATTCATGGTCATTTACGACCGGAAGGAAACGTCATGAAAACGTAGGACCAGTTGTTTCGGTATCGCCTTTAGATAATGCAAAAGGAGTAGCTCTTACCATTAATCCTGTTATAATTTTTAGTGGTAAAATGGAATTATCAAAAATCAAATCACTGAAGATTACTCTTAATTCAGGAACCGATGTAGTGTTGGGCAGCTTGACATATTCAGGCAAGACTGTTACTTTTACTCCGGCAAGTGCATTAAAAGCCAATACTTTATATACAGGTAAGATCTCATCAGGAAGTGCAAATGATGATGATGAAGAAGATGATGAGGGTGAAGATCATTCTGAATCGGAAAGTATCTTCTCCTGGAGTTTCACAACAGGCAGCGGTGGTATTGATGTTATTGCACCTTTAATCAATTCAGCTTTACCTGCAAATAATGCAACTGCAGTATTGCTGAGCGTTAAACCGACTGTAGTTTTCAGTGAAGCAATGAATCCACTAACAATTACCTCCGCTACTTTTACCCTGAAACAGGGAACAACAGCAGTAGCTGGAGCTGTAACTTATTCCGGTACCACTGCAACATTTTCACCAACAAGCAGTCTTGCAGCTAATTCAGTTTATACCGGAACAATGACTATTGCAGCTAAGGATTTAGCTGGTAATGCTATTGCCAGCAATTACATGTGGAGTTTTACTACCTCAGCAGCGGCTGATGTGACTGCACCAACAGTTCTGACTACTATTCCTGCCAATAGCGGTATGTCAATTGCTGTAAACAGTAATGTTAGTGCAACCTTTAGTGAAGCCATGAATTCTTCAACGATCACTTCCACAACGTTTACCCTGAAACAAGGGGCAACATCTGTTGCTGGTTCAGTTTCATATTCAGGAACAACAGCGACTTTTAACCCGACAAGTGATCTTACAGGCGGTACAGTTTATACTGCTACAATTACTACTGGTGCAATGGATGCCGCAGGTAATGCACTTGCAGCAACTAAAACATGGAGTTTCACAACTGCAGCAGCGGCTGATGTTACTGCACCAACAGTTCTGACTACTTTGCCCACCAATGGTGCTATGTCAATTGCTGTAAACAGTAATGTTAGTGCAACCTTTAGTGAAGCCATGAATTCTTCAACGATCAATTCCACAACGTTTACCCTGAAACAAGGAGCAACATCTGTGGCTGGCTCAGTTTCTTATTCAGGAACTACTGCGACGTTTAATCCGACAAGTGATCTTGTAGGTGGTATCGTTTATACAGCTACAATTACAACAGGAGCAACGGATGCGGCAGGTAATGCACTTCCATCAACTAAAACATGGAGTTTTACTACAGTTGTTGTTGCCCCTGTTGTGTCGTTCGCAAGTCAGGTTATGCCGATACTTCAAAATAGGTGTATGCCTTGTCATGGCGCATCAAGCCCATCCGCGGGTATAAGTATTACAAATTATACCACAGTATCTATAATGAGCAACTCTCAGATAGATAATTCAGGAATGTATGGCAAGATGGGTACAACGGCTGCAGAACAGGCAATCATCAAAGCCTGGATCGCTGCCGGAAGAATTAATAATTAAGTTCCTGGTTACAATTCCGGCTTGGTAAAATGGTATAAATTTTAAGTATGACATTTGATCAGGCAGGAATTGTAAAGCCGGAATAAAGGGATTCCTATAATATTTAAAAGGCAACTCAATAATGGGTTGCCTTTTTTAGTGATTTATTCTTTTTCAGGAATATCAATTTTGTAAAGCTTTAATTTATTGTACAAAGTTTTACGATCAATTTTCAGTATCCGGGCAGCTTTACTTTTATTGTTTCCCACTGTTTCCATTACACTACGGATTAGTTGGTCTTCATTCTTATCATTGAATAGCCTGAACTGATCATCGTTTTTTTGTTTATTATATATTGCTGAAGGAATTTCGTTCATACTGATTTGTTTTCCAGAAGCAAGCAATGTTGCACGTTTGACAACATTTTTCATTTCGCGCAGGTTCCCCGGCCAGTTGTAGTTCATAAAAACAGCTTCAACATCTGGTTCAAACCCGAGAACTGATTTATTAAGGTCGGTATTGGCCTGATTAAGAAAATGGAGTGCGAATAGCAAAATGTCCTCATCGCGCTCGTGAAGGCTCGGTACTTCAATCTGAAACTCATTTAATCGGTGGTACAAATCGTCCCGAAAGTTGCCCTGTTTTTGTGCCAGTTGCAAGTTTTCGTTGGTGGCTGCAATAATTCTAACATTTACTGGAATTTCCCGGGTACTCCCAACAGGTTTTATTTTGTGTTCCTGCAAGGTACGCAGCAGCTGAATCTGGGTATTGTATGAAAGATTTCCAATTTCATCTAAAAATAAGGTGCCATCATTTGCTGCCTCAAAATGACCAATCTTATCAGCAATGGCTCCGGTGAATGAACCTTTAACATGACCAAAAAATTCACTGGCAACCAGTTCATTGGGGATTGCACCACAATCAACAGCAACAAAAGGATGATCGGAACGCATACTTAAGTTATGAATTGACCGGGCAATGTTTTCTTTCCCGGTTCCGCTTTCACCATTGATTAAAACAGACAAGGTCGTAGGGGCTACCAATTTGATTAATTCTTTTAAACGGATAGAAACTTTGCTGACCCCATCCATGAAAATATTTTGGGCAGGGTCATTCGTCGTATTTTTTACAGTAAGTTGTTTCTTCGAAGCATCTATCAGCGCTTCCTGAATCATGTTTAGTAATTCTTCAGGCTGAAAGGGTTTGGGAATGTAATTAAAAGCGCCATGCTTGATAGACTGAATAGCTGTTGAAATATTCGCATATCCTGTCATCATGATAATCTGTGTTTCCGGAGATTCAAATTTGATCATGACGATTAAATCCATGCCACTGACATTCGGCATCCGCAGATCAGTTAAAACAATGTCATAAAATTCCTGATGTACCAATCGTTTTACATCTTCCGGAGAAAATGCCGTGCTTACCTGATAATGATGTTTTCTAAGCAGCTCCTTCAACATCAGGCAAAAAGTCACATCATCATCAACAATCAGAATATTTGCCATTTCATGATTAGATTTGCTTTGATATTTTTGAAACGTCAAGAATCAACAAATAGTATAAGTGCTTTTACCCTTAAATTGTTTAAAAAAAAGAGGTTTTACTCTTTTAAACCAATTTCGATTAATTTCTGTGGACACTCTAATGTTTTGGACTCAGAATAATGCCTCCGCCAATGCCGGTCATTTCGGAGAAAAATCCATTTATAGTACCTATTGCCATAGCAATCAGGAAAGAAGGAGTTTTAATCTCCCTCTTTTTGTGAAGGTTTGTAGAACATGCGGAAGGTCGCCAGAATCAGTAAAATTCAAGGTTCAATTTTTTAAATGTGAGGATTAACATCCCGTTTGGCTCCAAAGAAAGCCATTGGTATAGAATTGAGCGCAAAGGGAAGCCGCAATTTTCACCTGAAATGGCCAGCCTTGTAATAGGAAACGAATGCGAGGAGCGCTACAAATACGTTGAGCAGCAGCGCCGATGGTTTCATGTAACCCGGCGCGATACCGAAAATGGCCATCAATACCAGATAACCGCTTGCCCCTCCATGCCCGGCAGAGGCATATAAAAATGCGATAATGAGGATACAAATGATTAACTGCAAGTTGGGTTAATGCAATTTCCAAATTGCTATTTTTTAAATTCGCGTCAAATGTAGATTTTATACCAATGTGAATTGTTAATTAATCCAAAGGTATAACTCGTAGAATGCCGATGGATAGTAGTGTTAGGCCAATTGAGTATGCGAAGATTGGACTATTACACTACTCCAATCGGTATTATTTCGAAACCTTACTTCGGTAAACTTTGGCAATTTGAGTCAAATGATGAACAAAAAAAAGAGGCTGAACTCTTTTGAGCCAGCCTCTTTCTATGATTATCAAAGCCTTGATTATTTTTTATTCGCATCGGCAGCTTTCGCCTTTTCAGTAAACCAGCTAAGTGGATACGATGATGGTCTTTCGAGTGGTAGGCCATAGAAACGGTCGAAAACCAATGAGGATAAAACGCCTAATGAACGCGAAACGCCAAAAAGAACAGTGTAGAAACTAGACTCAGTAATCCCGTAATGGTTCAACAAAGAGCCACTGATGGCATCCACGTTTGGCCACGGATTTTTAATTTTTCCGGTGCTTTCGAGAATAGGAGGTGCAACACGGTAAACAGCATTTACCATGTTGATCAGTTTGTCGTTTGCAATATATTTTTCGGCAAATTCCTGCTGAACTGTAAACCTCGGATCGGTGATGCGAAGAACGGCATGACCGTATCCGGGAACAACCCTTCCTTGTAACAATGTTTGTTCGATATAGGCCGCAATTTGTGGATCAGTTGGTTCGTCGGTTCCCAATTGTTGGGTCATTTCTTCCAGCCAGCTCATTACTTCCTGGTTGGCAAAACCGTGCAGTGGCCCGGCCAGTCCAGCCATTCCGGCTGCAAAAGCATAAGGTGCGTTACTAAGTGCCGAACCGACAAGATGAGTGGCATGGGCCGAAACATTACCTCCTTCATGGTCGGCATGGATCACCATATAAAGGCGAAGCAGTCGTTTTACTTCAACCGAATCATGTCCCATCATGTGAGCCAGGTTACCTGCCCAGTCTAGGTTTGGATTGGGTTCAATATGGTTGCCGTTGTGATAAACCCTTCTGTATATATAGGCAGCTATACGAGGCAGGCGTGCAATAAGGGTCATTACATCTTCGTACATAAAGTCCCAGTAGAACTTTTTATTGATCCCTGCACGGTAAGCTTTCTGAAAAACAGAATCATAAGCCATTGAAAGGATTGCTGTAGAAAATTGCGTCATCGGACGGCTGTTTTTTGGCAGGGCATCAATCACATCGAAAACGTGTTGAGGCACGTGTGACCGTGTTGCCCAGTCTTTCGAGATATTGATCACATCTTCCCTGTCAGGAATTTCACCAACCATCATCAGGTAAAACAAGCCTTCTGGAAGCGGTTCACCTTCTTCATCCATTTTAGGAAGTTTTTGCTGTAATTCCGGAAGCGAATAACCTCTGAACCTGATGCCTTCATTGGCATCCAATTTTGATGTTTCAGTTAGAAGGGCCGGTATTCCTTTCATTCCTGAAAGTACTTGATCAATAGTTACTTGCCCTAATACAACATTGCCATACTCTTTGCGGATTCGTTGAAGTTCAGCTAAATCTTTTGTTGCCTTTTCGTAAAATCTGTTTTTAATGTATTCCATCTATTCGGTTTTTAGTTTTTATTCAGAATTAGTTTTCTAAATTAATGAATATTTCGGATTATTTCATCTGCAAATTCAGAAGTTGTTAAAAGTGTTGCTCCTTCCATCATACTAAACAAATCAGAGGTGACTTTTCTTTTTGCAAAAGTATGTTCCATGGCATCATATACATGTTCAGCCGCCTTATTCCAACCTAAATACTCAAGCAGCATAGCCCCTGAAAGGATGAGAGAGCCGGGATTTGCTTTTCCGGTTCCGGCAATGTTGGGCGCTGTTCCATGGGTCGCTTCAAAAATGGCAAATCCACTGTTGTAATTGATGTTTGCGCCTGGTGAAATGCCGATTCCGCCCACCATGGCAGCCAATTGATCCGAAATATAATCACCGTTCAGATTCATCGTGGCAATCACAGAATGATCATACGGATGCAAAAGGCTTTCCTGAAGAAAAGCATCGGTGATACAGTCTTTAATGATGACTTTGCCCATTCTTTTTGCTTTTTCGAGCTCGGTATTGGCCTTTTCTTTGCCATGCTCCTTTTCAGTTTGCTGAAATTTCTTCCAGGTATAGGTCTGATGTGGAAATTCAGTTTCGGCCAGTTCGTAACCCCAGTTTTTGAAAGCGCCTTCAGTAAATTTCATGATATTGCCTTTGTGTACAATCGTTACCGAAGGAAGGCTGCGGCCAATAGCGTATTGAATGGCGGCTTTGATCAATCGTTCTGAGCCTTCTTTTGAAACGGGTTTAACGCCGAACGAACTGCTCTCAGGAAACCGGATTTTATCAACTCCCATCTCGTTGATCAGAAAATCACGGAATTGGCTGGCTTTTTCGGTACCGGTCATAAATTCAATTCCGGCATAAATATCTTCTGTATTTTCCCTGAAGATATGCATGTCAACCAGTTCAGGATAACGGATAGGCGAGGGGACACCTTTAAACCAGCGGATCGGGCGCAGACAAACATACAAATCGAGCGTTTGGCGGAGGGCAACCGTTAATGAACGGATGCCTTCGCCGACAGGTGTTTCAAGCGGTCCTTTGATTCCAACAAGGTATTTCTGAAAAGCTTCCAATGTTTCGTCCGGCATGTGGCTCCCTGTGAGTTCAAAAGCTTTTTTACCTGCCAGAACTTCCTTCCAGATTAGCTTTTTTTCGTCGCCATAGGCAGCGGTCACAGCTGCATCTATCACCCGCTGGCTTGCTTCTGTAATTTCTTTCCCGATTCCATCGCCTTCAATAAAAGGAATGACGGGTTGGTCGGGAACGATTATCTGCCCATTTTTGAATTCGATGTTCTGGCTCATGATTTTTACTATTTCAGTTTCTTCTGAAGATTTTCATCCAATGCATCCAGAAATCCTTCGGTAGTCAGGTATTGATCGTTTTTAATGTCATTGCCATAAATAAGCATTGCCAAATCTTTAGTCATTTTCCCGCTTTCCACCGTTTCGATACATGTTTTTTCGATTGCCAATGCAAAATCGATCAATTTCTTGTTTTCGTCCAGTTTACCACGGAATTCCAGACCACGTGTCCATGCATAAATAGATGCGATTGGATTTGTAGAGGTAGGTTTTCCCTGCTGGTGCATCCTGAAATGGCGAGTGACAGTTCCGTGAGCTGCCTCGGCTTCCATTGTTTTTCCATCCGGAGTAATCAAAGTTGAGGTCATTAATCCTAGTGAGCCGTATCCCTGGGCAACAGTGTCCGATTGAACATCGCCATCGTAGTTTTTGCAGGCCCAAACATATCCACCTTCCCATTTCATGCAGGCGGCAACCATATCGTCTATCAAACGGTGCTCGTATGTGATTCCAGCCTCGGCAAATTTTTCCTTGAAATCGGCATCAAAAACTTCCTGAAAAATATCTTTGAACCTTCCGTCGTACTTCTTTAAAATGGTATTTTTTGTTGAAAGATAGAGCGGCCATTTTTTCATCAAAGCCTGGTTCATACAAGCATGGGCAAAACCGGTAATTGATTCGTCAGTGTTATACATCGCCATTGCAACGCCATCGCCATTGAAATCATATACTTCAAATGAAGTATCCTTGCTTCCATCTTCAGGAGTAAAAGTGATGGTTAGTTTACCTTTTCCTTTGGTAACAAAATCGGTGGCTTTGTACTGATCGCCAAATGCATGACGGCCGATACAAACAGGTTGTTTCCAACCGGGAACAAGCCGCGGAATGTTACTGATGATGATTGGTTCACGAAAAACTGTGCCATCAAGAATATTCCTGATTGTTCCGTTGGGCGATTTCCACATTTTTTTCAGACCGAATTCCACCACTCGTGCTTCATCAGGGGTGATGGTAGCGCATTTAATTCCCACACCGTATTTTTTAATTGCATTGGCTGCATCAATGGTCACCTGGTCGTTGGTTAAATCGCGATTTTCCATACCAAGATCGTAGTATTTAATGTCAATATCCAAGTACGGAAAAATCAACTTTTCTTTGATAAATGTCCAGATTACCCGGGTCATTTCATCTCCATCCAGCTCTACAACCGGGTTTGTAACTTTAATTTTTTCAATCATGGGTAAGTTATACTTAAAGGTTTTGTTTACGAATCAGATCCAATGCCGAACCGGCTTTAAACCAGTCAATTTGTTGTTCATTATAGGTATGGTTCAGCATGATGATATCTTTTGAATCATCAGCATGAACAAGTTCCAGAGTTAATTGCCTGCCAGGTGCAAATTCTTTCAGATCAATAAAATTAAAGGTATCGTCTTCCTGAATTTTGTCATAATCCGATTCTTTGGCAAAAGTTAGTCCAAGCATTCCCTGCTTTTTCAGGTTGGTTTCGTGGATACGGGCAAACGATTTTACTATCACTGCTTTTACACCCAAATGCCTGGGTTCCATGGCAGCGTGTTCGCGCGATGAACCTTCCCCGTAATTCTGATCGCCCACAACTACCGTTGGAATGCCTGAAGCTTTGTAGTAACGCTGAACAGCCGGAACTTCGCCATATTGACCGGTCATCTGATTTTTTACTTTGTTGGTTGCATCATTAAATTCGTTGACCGCACCAATCAACATGTTATTCGAAATATTGTCGAGATGACCGCGGAAACGAAGCCATGGGCCAGCCATCGAAATATGGTCGGTGGTACATTTCCCTTTGGCTTTGATGAGTAGTTTTGCGCCCATTAAATTATCTCCGTTCCAGGGAGCAAAGGAGTAAAGTAATTGTAATCTGGAAGATTCCGGATCAACTTTAACAACTACCGATGAACCGTTTTCGGACGGAGCCTGGTAACCTGCATCTTCCACATCAAATCCTTTTGCCGGAAGTTCCATCCCTGAAGGGATATCCAATTTTACCTTCTCGCCCTTTTCATTGATCAGGTAATCGATGAGCGGATTGAAAGTCAAATCGCCGGCAATGGCCAGGGCGGTTACAATTTCAGGAGATGCAACAAAGGCATGTGTATTTGGATTTCCATCAGCACGTTTCGAGAAATTACGGTTGAACGAATGGATAATCGTATTTTTTTCGCCTCTCTCGGCCCCGGGACGCGACCATTGGCCGATACATGGTCCGCAGGCATTGGCAAAAACGCTCGCGCCAATTTGATTGAAGGTATCGATAAACCCATCGCGTTCGATGGTAAAACGAACCAATTCGGAACCAGGTGTAATGGTGAATTCAGATTTTGATTTCAGATTTTTATCGACTGCCTGTTGAGCCAGCGAAGCCGCCCGCGAAATATCTTCATAAGAAGAGTTGGTGCAGGAACCAATCAAGCCTACTTCAATTTTGGTTGGCCAGTTGTTTTCTTTGGCAACTTCTGCCATTTTGGAAATGGGAGTAGCGCGGTCGGGAGTGAATGGTCCGTTAATATATGGTTCCAGTTCATCCAGATTAATTTCAATTACCTGATCAAAGTATTTCTCAGGATTTGCATATACTTCAGGATCAGCGGTTAGGTGATGTTTTACCATATTGGCCAGATCTGCAACAGCAGCACGTCCGGTTGCACGCAGGTATCGCTCCATCGATTCGTCGTAGCCGAAAGTTGAAGTAGTTGCGCCCACTTCAGCGCCCATGTTACAAATGGTGCCTTTCCCTGTACATGAAATTGATTGAGCCCCTTCTCCGAAATATTCAATAATAGCGCCGGTTCCGCCTTTAACAGTAAGGATTCCGGCCACTTTCAGAATAACATCTTTTGGAGCGGTCCAGCCATTCAATTTGCCTGTCAGTTTTATACCGATCAATTTAGGAAATTTCAATTCCCAGGCCATTCCGGCCATCACATCAACAGCGTCAGCTCCGCCAACTCCAATGGCTACCATTCCCAAACCTCCGGCATTTACGGTATGCGAGTCGGTTCCGATCATCATTCCACCCGGGAACGCGTAGTTCTCGAGCACTACCTGATGAATAATTCCGGCTCCCGGTTTCCAGAATCCGATTCCGTATTTGGTTGAAACCGATTCCAGAAAATCATACACTTCTTTGTTGATTTTGATGGCATCATTCAAGTCGGCCAGACCGTTTTTACTGGCCTGAATCAGGTGATCGCAATGAACCGTTGAAGGTACTGCTGTTTTGCTTTTTCCTGAATTCATGAATTGCAGCAGCGCCATTTGAGCGGTAGCATCCTGCATGGCTACCCGATCGGGAGCGAAATCGACATAGTCAACACCACGCTTAAAATCGCGCAATGGCTGATCAGGATACGAATGGGCATAAAGAATTTTTTCCGAAAGGGTTAAAGGCCTGTTTAAATGCTTCTTGATTGTTTCAATTTTAGCATTTAATTCATGATAGGTTTTTGTAATTAAATTGAGATCAAACATATTTTTGATTTTTTGTATTTTACAGTCTTCAAAGTTGTCTAAAAAAGCACAATTTCTAACAATGCCATCGCTGATTTGTTCTTTTAAATTTTTCCGAAAGTATCAAAAAATATTTGATTACGTATGTAGATATGTGTATAAGCTGGTGATTATTGTTAGAATCACTTTTCTTGTGAATTTTGAACAAAAAAAAGCCATCAGAAACTGACCGCTTTTTTGAATTGTAATAAATTGATAATGTTACATTTCGAGTTGAATAATTGTATCAACCGGCTTTTTCTTTGAATTGGGGATGTTTAAAATTACCCCAAATTCAGTTTCTTTAAATTTGACAGTGGATTGATCATCGAAAAATTTAGCTGATTTTAATTTCTTCGGAAGTTTGCCGATGAAAAGGTTTTCTTCTTTGCAATTCAGAACGTGAACCCATACTTTTCCATCTTTCTGAGTACTGGCTCCCCAGGTTGTAGGGTTGATCGGTCCTTTCCGGGTCCCGTAAATGGTTTCTCCGTATTTGCCGAGCCATTTTCCCATTACCATCAGTGTATCAATATTTTCAGGTTGAATTTTCCCATTGGGCATCGGGCCAGTATTTAGTAGAAAGTTGGCTCCGTAGCCTGATGATTTTATCAAAGTTTGAAGCAATTGGGTGGTCGATTTGTAATTATTGTCGGCAAGATTGAATCCCCAGGAGCCATTCATGGTTTCACACATTTCAAGTGGCAAATCAGACATCGCACCGGTGTGGTTAAATCCCATCGAGTTCTCGCCCGGAAGGTCGCGTTCGTACATCTGAAAATCTTCGCCCGGGAAAGGGAATTTATGGTGGTTGCTTCCGATCAATGCTCCGGGCTGAAGTTTGTGAATCAGCGAGTATGTTTCGTCGAGTCGCCATGGTGCATCCCATTTGTCCCACATGCCATCGAACCAGATGCCGCCCACTTCGCCATAGTTGGTTAAGAGCTCTGATAATTGGGCATTCATATAATCAATATATTTGTTCCAATCGCCTTTTTCAGGTCGTCCGGTAAAGCCCTGACCGGTATTTCCTCTGGGAAAATAATCAGGATGATGCCAGTCTAACTGCGAATAATAGAAGAACAGTTTGATCCCCTGTTTGTCGCATTCATCTTTCAGCATCTTGATAATGTCTTTGCCGTAAGGAGTCCGTTTTACCACATTGTAATCACTCACTTTTGAGTTGTACATGGCGAAACCTTCGTGGTGTTTGCTGGTAATGGTAATGTATTTCATTCCGGCTTTTTTGACCATCGAAACCCATTCTGCCGGATTAAATGAAACAGGATTGAAAAAGTTAGGAATTTTTTCATACTGAGCGATTGGGATTTTTTTCTGGTTCATGATCCATTCGGCTATGCCCTGATCGCCACCTCCGGCCAATTGGCAATACATTCCCCAATGAATAAACAATCCAAATTTGGCATCCTGAAACCATTCGCGATTCTGAAGATTTTTATCAGTTGGATGATATCCGGTTTGTGCCATCATACTTCCAGATAAAAAAATGGATAAAATAATTGACGTAATTAATCTTTTTGTGTTCATGAATATTGGTTTAGGTTTATATTAAGATGTAAAGTGATGTCAAATATAGATGTTTCATGAATAGAAATCAGAATCTCTATTCAATTAATCCTTTTTCGGAAAGCATAATGGCAACTGATTTGGTATGAGGAAATTTAGAAAAAATGATTACCATAATAACCATGATCGGAACACTGAGAAACATTCCGGTAATTCCCCATACAGCTCCCCAGAATGATAGCGCCAGAATAGTAACCAACGGACTTAAATTCATGGTATTTCCCATCAGTTTTGGTTCTAAAATATTGCCCACGATAACTTGTACCATACCAACAAAAAGCAAAACCATCAGTGCCGGCATCACTTCACCAAACTGTAACAGGCTGAAAATTACCGGAAATAAAGTTGCTACAATTGAACCAATTGATGGGATGTAGTTTAAAATAAAAATGATGAAAGCCCAAAACACAGCGTAATCAACTCCGATTATAAGTAAAATAATGTAACTCAATACACCTGTCAACACGCTCGTGAAAGTCTTCAATCCCAGGTATTTTGCAACCGATTTCTCAATATTTTCTATTGTGTTGTAAACCGTGTTAAACTGGTTGTTTCCGGCAAATACCTTGTTTAATTTTAATATGAATGAAGTCTCTTCAAGAAAAATGAACAAGGCATAAAGAATTACCATAAAAACGCCGCTTAACATGTTTGTCGAGAAGTTGACAATGGAGAAAAAAACAGTACTAAAATTAAAGTCCTTAAAATATACTTTGATGTTTTCAATTAAATTGATATCAAATGCCTCATTTATTTTATCAATTATCATGTATGCATTCGCTTCATATTCCTGGTATGAATTTGCAAGTAAATTAATATTTGCAAATAAAATATTCAGCAAAAAATTTAAGATGGTCAGGATAAATATAAATACGAGCAGGTTCTTAAACCACAATGGGAAACTCTTTTTAATAAAGGGTACACGGTCAATAAATGTTCTTATCTGTCTAACGATGAACCAAATAAGTATAGCAAAAACGAAGGGTATTAATAATCCCCGCCCCAAAATTAATATGACCACAATTAATACTGTGGTAATGAAAAAGTACGCAGTGTTTTTTATGTTTATCATATTTGTCTCAGCTTAAATGTAATATTTTTATTGAACCGATTATTCGGTGAAGTGTCTTTTATCGGTAGTAAAAATATTACATAAAACTGATTCTTCGTCATTTACAAACAAAGTTTCTGAAATATTTGATTTGACATTGTCTGGAAGAAAAAATTTCTAACCAATTGTTGCCACCATCACCGCTTTGATCGTGTGCATCCTGTTTTCAGCCTGATCGAAAACGATGGAAGCTTCGCTTTCAAAAACTTCGTCGGTAACTTCCAATCCATCCAATCCAAATTTCTGATACAGTTCTTCACCGATTTTTGTTTCCCGGTTGTGAAAGGCAGGTAAGCAATGCAGGAATTTCACGTTCGGATTTCCGGTCATCTCCATTGCTTTCTGATTTACCTGATAGGGTAGGAGCATTGCAACTCTTTCGGCCCAGACTGATTCCGCTTCGCCCATCGAAACCCAGATGTCGGTATATAAAAAGTCACAATCCTTTACTGCTTCAGCCAGATCATCTGTAACAAGGAGTTTTGCACCGGTTTCAGCAGCAATTTCCCGGCAGGTTTGCTGCAATTCATTAGTTGGCTGGCAACTCACAGGTGCTGCAGCCCTGAAATCCATCCCAAGTTTTGCAGCGCCCACCATTAATGAGTTTCCCATATTGTTGCGTGCATCACCCAAATAGCAAAACTTAATTTCCGAAAGTGGTTTGACAGAATGTTCCTTCATGGTCAGAAAATCGGCCAGTATCTGTGTCGGGTGAAATTCATTGGTGAGACCATTCCAGACAGGAACACCGGCATATTGACCCAATTCTTCCACAATACTCTGGCCATATCCGCGGTATTCGATGCCATCGTACATCCGGCCCAATACTCTGGCTGTATCCTTGATCGATTCCTTGTGGCCAATTTGTGAGCCTGTCGGGCCCAGATAAGTCGCATGGGCGCCCTGATCGAAAGCAGCCACTTCAAAAGCGCAACGCGTTCGTGTAGAGGTTTTTTCAAAGATCAAGGCAACATTTTTTCCACTCAGCATTTGCTCTTCCAGTCCCGATGCTTTTGCTTTCTTCAGTTTAGAAGCAAGATGAATTAAAAAGTGAATTTCATCCGCATTATAATCGAGCAATTTCAAGAAATTCCTGTTTTTTAAGTTGATTTTCATAGTCATGTATATTAATATTCCATCGTAATTTTTGATCCGTACGATTTGTCTTCCAGCTTTTTTGCTTCAGTAATGACACTTTTTTTGCCGCCATTTTTTATAAAGTGCAAACAGGCCTTTATTTTTGGGGCCATCGTACCTTCGGCAAATGTGCCTGCTTCCAGATATTTTATGGTATCGGCATAGTTCAGAAATTCCAGTTTTTCCTGAGTTGGCAGGCCAAAGTCTTTGTAAATGAATGAAACATCGGTCAGGATATAAAATTCGTTTGCCTTAATTTTAGCAGCAAGTAAAGCGGAGGCCAGATCTTTATCAATCACGGCATCCAGTGTACGCAGATCATTGTTCTCGTCATAATACACCGGAATTCCTCCACCACCAACTGCAATCACAATGTTTCCGGCCCTGACCAGATTTTCAATAATTTCCTGATTAATTATATCGATGGGCTGGGGCGAAGATACCATTCTTCGCCAACCGCCATTTGCTTTTGATGAAGGTTTAAAAATCCATCCTTTTTCTTCCTGAAGTTTTTTCGCTTCCTCTTCCGAGTAAATTTTCCCGATTCCTTTGGTGGGATTTTTGAATGCCGGATCATTCGGATCTACGGTTGCCATGGTGACCATTGTGACGACATTTTTCAGGATACCATGTTTTTTCAGCACGTTTCGAATCATCCGTTCAATCATGTATCCAATGCCGCCTTGCGAATCGGCGACGCAAATGTCTAATGGCATCGGCGCAATATTGTATAACTCATTACCTGCTTCATTCCGCATCAATATATTTCCTACCTGAGGTCCGTTTCCATGGGTAATAACCAATTCGAATCCTTCGTTCAGCAGAAAGATCAGATTTTCAAGCGTTTCGGTTGTATTTAATTCCTGTTGTTCAATGGTGCCACTTTCATTTTCTCTGAGCAAAGCATTTCCACCAAGAGCAACCACTGCAATTTTTTTCATATACATATTCTGTTAAATCTTTGTTTTTGTACGTTTTACAGCTATTTCAGCGAACTAAAATGTGTTTTCTATTGCTGACAAACTTAAAAAAAGGATTGAATAATAATCATGATCAACGATGGTTGTGATGACTGAAAAGGATGCTGTTAAACAGATGATAAAATATTCAGGAGAAATAATTACGAGTTTGAAGGAGAAGATAAAATATATGATAGCCAAAATCGTTAACTTTGCGCACGAATATATCAACCCGAATGGCAAAGAAAATCACGAAACCGGTAAAGGCACCCACGCCTAAAAAAACTTGGGGAATTGTACGTTTTTTTAAGAGCATCCAATTCAGATATACATTAGGACTTTTTCTGATGATCCTTAGTGGTTACATGGCTGTAGCTTTTGTTTCCTATATATTTTCAGGTGGAGTAGATCAAAGTAAGCTGGATCTTCCCTGGCGGGATTTCCTTGATCCTTCAGAAAAGGTTCAGAATATTGCCGGAAAGGGAGGCGCATTTTTAAGTGAACAGTTTATTAATCTGGGCTTTGGTTTTCCTTCTTTCTTTTTTGTCATGATATTATTTGTTGCCGCTCTTAATTTGTTTGGCTACAAAAAAATCAAATTTTTAAAGATATTACTGTTTTCAGTAGTTTGGATGCTTTGGGCTTCGATCACATTTGCTCTTTTATTAACAGATACCGCCGATAATCAGTTTTTAAATGTTGGCGGTATGTACGGGTTTATTCTTTCAAGTTTAATTTCTTCACTGTTTGGAACCATCGGCGCTTCATTGATCCTGTTATTTGTGCTTTTTATTTTACTGATTGTGACTTTCAGTCAATTCATTCCATGGCTCACCCGCATCTTTGCCAGAAAGGAAAATTTACCGGTTGTTATAGAAAAGACATCAGGTGAAATGGTGCCGGTAATTGCCACAGAATCAGCGCTTGTGCAACAACCTGAAATTTTGACGATATCGAAGGTAATCAATGAAGACGACAAGATTGAAGCCATTTTTAATCCCGATTCACCTGACGATGATGACTTTGAGATTGAAAATACCTTGTCGCAAAAGGATGTGGAAATGAGTATTGAGGATCAGATTTTCAGTGATACGCCCAGACCTGAGAAGGAAAAAATCAGGGAGACTGAAATGCACATTACCAAAATTGTTGAAGATGGAGTTGATGATCCTTCTATGCCTGTGATGGAAGATTATGACCCAACACTTGATTTGTCAACTTATAAATATCCGACTCCCGATTTACTTGATGATCATGCATCGGGGAATGCCGAGGTTAGCAATGAGGAACTGATTTCGAACAAAAACAAAATCGTAGAAACGCTTCGGCATTACAAAATTGAGATTACTAAAATCAGGGCAACCATAGGACCGACTATTACTTTGTATGAAATTGTTCCTGCTCCGGGCATCCGGATTGCAAAAATTAAAAATCTGGAAGACGATATTGCGTTGAGCCTGTCGGCATTGGGTATTCGTATCATTGCGCCTATTCCCGGGAGGGGAACCATCGGTATTGAAGTGCCGAACCAGAAACCTGAAATTGTTTCGATGCGATCCATTATTGGCTCCAAAAAATTCCAGGAATCAACCTATGAACTTCCGATTGCTTTAGGAAAAACCATCTCGAATGAAACATTTATGGTCGATTTGACCAAAATGCCACATATTTTGGTTGCCGGCGCTACCGGTCAGGGAAAATCGGTTGGTCTAAATGCAGTTATTACTTCGCTGTTATATAAAAAGCATCCTTCACAATTGAAATTTGTTCTGATCGATCCCAAAAAGGTGGAACTCAATTTATATTCATGTTTGGAAAAACACTTCCTTGCTAAAATGCCGGACGAAGAAGATGCTATTATTACTGATATTCAAAAAGTTAAAAATACATTGAATTCAGTAAATATTGAGATGGATTCCCGCTACGATTTACTGAAGAAAGCACACGTCCGCAATATCATTGAATACAATACCAAATTTATTGGCCGTCGTCTGAATCCGGAGAAAGGTCATCGGTTCTTACCTTATATAGTAGTTATTATTGACGAGTTTGCCGATCTGATCATGACAGCGGGTAAAGAAGTCGAATTGCCGATAGCCCGTATTGCTCAGCTGGCCCGTGCGGTGGGTATTCACATGGTTATTGCGACACAGCGTCCTTCAATAAATATTATTACTGGAGTCATCAAAGCGAACTTTCCAACCCGTATTGCGTTCAAGGTTGCATCGATGATCGACTCCCGAACGATACTGGATACACCGGGTGCCAATCAGTTGATAGGTAAAGGTGATATGCTTGTTTCAACGGGAAGTATGATGACCCGCGTTCAGTGCGCCTTTGTCGATACTCCTGAAGTTGAGCGTATCTGTGAGTTTATTGCTGATCAGCGTGGTTACACAACAGCTTTTTTGCTTCCTGATTATGTGGGCGATACAGAAGGTGGCAATGCTGCTGCTGATTTAACAAACCGCGATGAAATGTTTGATGATGCCGCACGTTTGGTGGTCAGTAATCAGGTAGGATCGACTTCAATGATCCAACGGAAATTCTCTATCGGATATAACCGGGCCGGCCGGATTATGGATCAACTCGAAGCTGCAGGTGTCGTTGGACCGAGCGAAGGAAGTAAAGCCAGGCAGGTTTTGCTTCAGGATGAATACAGTTTGGAACAATTATTGAAAGGGCTAAAATAGAATCCTATTATTAAAATATCAAGATGAGAAAATTACTATTAATTACTATTCTTTCCTTATTTGTAATGGCCGGCTATAGTCAGCAAGATACAAAAGCAAAAGAAATACTTGAAAAAGTTACAAAAACTACCCAATCGCTGGCATCCATCGAAGCAAAATTTACCTTCGAGATGAATAATAAAACTGAGAAAATTCAGGAGAAAAGCAGTGGAACCATTATTCTGAAGAACAAAAAATACAAGTTGAATATCCCCCAAATGGGTTTGCAGGTAACTTGTGACGGCAAAACAATCTGGACCTATATGGTCAATTCCAACGAAGTCAGCATTTCAAATCTGGATGAGGAAACTGATGATTTGATGGATCCTACACGTATTTTCACTATTTATGAAAGTGGTTTCAACTATAAATATGTGGGTGAGTCGGTTGACGGAGGTGTTACAGTTTACAATATTGACCTTACTCCGCAAAAGGCTACCGGTGAAGTTAACAGCATTAAACTCATGATTGATAAACAAAAAATGCTGATTTATGGCGCAAAAATGACCGGAAAAGATGGTAATAATTACAATGTTTCCATCAAAGAGTTTAAAACTGACGGAGTTTTTAAAGATTCGGACTTTGTTTTTGATGTTTCAAAATACAAAGGCGTTGAAATTGTAGATATGAGATAAAAAAAGGGAGCCATTCGGCTCCCTTTTTTTATTACTTATTTAAAATTTAATCTTTCGCTATCAGTTTATTAACGGTAGATATTTCCATGAATGTTGATCCGCCACCAATTCCAAAACTTCCGCCAATATAAATAACTAAGTCTTCCGGATTTATTTTTTTGTCTTTCACCAATGATTTAAGGGCTGATCGTACCATTTTGAATTTGTCTTTTTTCGGTTCAAGATGGCTTGGAATTACCCCATAAGAAAGTGACAATTCACGCATCACACGTTTTTCGTAACAGATGGCATAAACCGGATTTTCACCTCTGAAAGCAGCAAGATATCTTGCCGTGCGTCCGCTTAAAGTGTTGGTAACAATTGCCGTGGTTTTCAACTCCGTTGATGCCAGCATGGCTGCTTCTGCCAAATATGCCGGTATTTCGTTTTTTACCTGAGGAATGGTTATGTCATTGCGTTTGTCTTTGCTGTGCTCAATTTCCAGGGCAATACGCGACATGCATTCTACCGATTCTAAAGGATACTTTCCATAAGCAGTCTCACCACTGAGCATGATGGCATCAGTTCTTGAAAAAATGGCATTGGCAACATCACTTACTTCGGCTCGGGTAGGGCGCGGATTATCTATCATTGTATGAAGCATTTGAGTTGCAATGATAACTGGTTTTTCCTGCTGTACTGCTTTTGTGATAAGTGTTCGCTGGATTCCCGGAATTTTTTCGGCTGGTATTTCAATGCCCAGATCACCGCGGGCAACCATTATGCCATATGCATGTTCCAGAATTTCATCAATGTTGTTGACACCATCCAGATTTTCAATTTTGGCAATAATTTTTATTTTGCTGTTGAACTTATCTAATATTTCCTGAACCGCCAATACATCTTTTTTATTTCTGACAAATGAATGAGCAATAAAATCAACATCGTTTTTTGCAGAGAATTCAATAAACTCAATGTCTTTTGCACTGATTGAAGGTAGGTCAACACTTACACCCGGAGTATTGATGCTTTTTTTGTTTTTGATCTGGCCACTGTTTCCAACCCTGCAGGTTAAATATTCGTCTGATTGTTCAATGACTTCTAGTGCCAGATCGCCATCATCTATCAGAATTTGTTTACCAACAGTTACTTCATGTTGAATATTTTCGTAGCTAACAAAAACAGTTTCCTGATCCGATTTTCCTTCGCCACCTTTTATTTTAATGATGTCACCTTCGGCAACATTGATCGGCTCAGCAATTCCAAGAGTTCTGATTTCTGGTCCTTTTGTATCGACCAAAATTCCGATTTGTTCGGAAACACTTCTTACATTATTAATCATCGTTATTGCACTCTCAGGTGAAATATGCGCAGTATTCAGTCTGACAACGTTCATTCCGGCATCGTATAACTGACGGATAAATTCAGGGTCGCAGCGTTTATCAGAGATGGTTGCTACTATTTTTGTGTGTTTCATATTTTCTACTATTTTCGGTGAGGGCGACAAAAGTATGCAAATTATTAAATTCAGTGATAACTAACCGGTAGAGAGAGCAAAATGTTATTAAGAATTAATATGTCCTATAATAGCTTCGATGCCAAGTCGGTATGAATCAAGGCCAAACCCCATGATACTTCCGATACACACCGGGCCAATGATCGATTCATGTCTGAAACTTTCTCTGGTTAAAATGTTTGAGATATGAACTTCTACTACCGGTGCTTTTATTCCGGAAATGGCATCACGGATGGCTATCGAATTATGCGTATAAGCACCTGCATTGATAACTATCCCATCAATATTAAAGCCGGTTTCGTGGAGTTTATTTATGAGTTCTCCTTCAATGTTGGATTGATAATACTCAAATTGAATAAGAGGGTATTTCTCCTGAAGGGTTTTGAAATAGCTGTCAAACGAAGTGTTTCCATAGATACCTTTCTCGCGGATTCCTAATAAATTCAAATTTGGACCATTTATTAACAAAATTTTCATATTTTGATTTTTTATTTTAAAAAATAGAGTAACTTAACCGTTTGTAAATTCGTATTGAAAATTATGTAATCTGGGTGGATGGACATATTTTTCTAAAATCAATATTTTGAGAGTTTACGAACCAAAATTATTAATAATTGTTATAGAATTAATCATTTAAAAGTACTTAATTATGAAATGGGAAGATAGCAAAAAAGGATTTGAAACTTTCTTACGTTTGGAAAAGGGTTTATCTGCAAACTCAATTGCTGCTTATATCAATGATATAAACAAGCTGATGAGTTTTGCTGATCAGGAACTTAAGAAGTTGGCTCCGGAAAAAGTGAAACTACCTCAGTTGAAAAAATTCGTAGAATGGATCAATGACAAAGGTGTTTCACCCAGAACTCAGGCCCGGACAATTTCAGGTATCAAATCGTTCTATAAGTATCTGCTTATGGAAGGTAAAATTAACAGTGATCCGACTACCTTACTGGAATCTCCTAAAATTGGACGTAAACTGCCGGATGTTCTCACCATTGAGGAGATTGATCTGATGATCGATACGGTTGAGTTAGCTAAACCTGAAGGTCAGAGAAACAAAGCGATGCTCGAAACATTATATAGTTGCGGGTTGCGCGTTTCTGAGTTGGTTAACCTTAAAATATCCAATCTGTTCTTTGATCAGGGATATGTAAAAGTTGAAGGAAAAGCTGACAAAGAAAGATTGGTTCCTGTAAGCGAAAAGGCTATTGAAGAAATCAATAAGTATCTTGATGTTTACAGGAAAACCCTAAAAGTTTCAAAAGAAAGTGAAAATGTACTTTTCCTGAACCGTCGGGGTAAAAAACTTAGTCGTGTAATGATCTTTACCATTGTGAAAAACCTTGCCATTAAAGCCGGTTTCGAAAAGAAGATCAGTCCTCACACTTTCCGTCACTCATTTGCAACCCATTTAATTAATGGCGGTGCCGATTTACGTGCTGTTCAGGAAATGCTTGGACATGAATCAATCTTAACAACAGAGATTTACACCCATTTGGATCGTGATTATTTAAAGACCACTTTAAATCAGTTTCATCCGAGATCATAGTATTTTCATCTAACTCGCTATAAAAAAGAATGTTTTGAAATTAATAATTTCTTAACATTCTTTTTTTTGTGCTATTATCTATTAAATACTGTAAGCCAGTTGGTTGTAGTGAATCCTGACGACTGTTACGGCAGTAAACCTGAATTGATCTTAATTTAATATTTGCCTTTCTGGCAGGGGGTTAAAAAAAGGTATTTTTGATCCCGAGAAAATTTTGTATTGATGAAACTTGTTAAAATTTAATTACTTACTATGAAAAACACAGATTTATTGAAGTACGGTATTGATACCAATGTTGAAGTAATTTATAATCCAACTTACGAAGAATTATTCCAGGCAGAAATTGACCCTGCAAACGAAGGTTTTGAAAAAGGTATATTAACCAATACAGGTGCCATATCTGTTGATACTGGAAAATTCACCGGACGTTCTCCTAAAGATAAATTTTTCGTAAAAGATGCAGTAACAGATGAGCATTTATGGTGGGATGGAACTATTAACCGTCCAACAACCCCTGAAGTGTTTGATCATTGTAAAAACTTGGTTACAAAACAACTTTCTACTGCCGAAAAATTGTATGTAGTTGATACATTTTGTGGTACAAACGAAGATACTCGACTGAAAGTACGTTTCATTATGGAAGTAGCATGGCAGGCTCACTTTGTGACTAACATGTTTATCCGTCCTTCTCATTTCGAATTGGCCAACTATGGTGAACCTGATTTCGTGTGTTTGAACGGCTCTAAAACAACTAATCCAAACTGGAAAGAGCAAGGTTTAAACTCTGAAGTTTTTACTTTGTTTAACCTGACTACCAAAATGCAGGTTATTGGTGGAACATGGTACGGTGGTGAAATGAAAAAGGGTATTTTCGCCTTGATGAACTATTATTTGCCATTGAAAGGTATGGCTTCAATGCACTGTTCTGCCAATGTTGGTAAAGATGGTGATGTAGCTATCTTCTTTGGTTTGTCCGGAACAGGTAAAACTACACTTTCAGCTGATCCTAAACGTTATTTAATCGGTGACGATGAGCACGGTTGGGATGACAACGGTGTATTCAACTACGAAGGTGGTTGCTATGCTAAAGTTATCGATCTGGAAAAAGACAAAGAACCAGATATCTGGAGGGCTATCCGTCGCGATGCTTTGTTGGAAAACGTAACTGTAAATGAAGATGGTACACCTGATTACACAGCTGCTGCTTCAAAAACAGAAAATACCCGCGTATCTTACCCTATCTATTTTATCAATAAAATCGTTGCTCCTTCACGCGCAGGACATGCTAAAAAAATCATTTACCTGTCGGCTGATGCATTTGGTGTATTGCCTCCGGTATCTATTTTGGACGAACAATCAGCTCAATATCACTTCCTTTCAGGCTTTACTTCTAAATTAGCCGGCACTGAACGTGGTATCACTGAACCGGTTCCTTCTTTTTCACCTGCATTTGGTGAAGCATTCCTGACATTGCACCCAACCATGTATGCAAAAACGCTGATTGGTAAAGCAAAAGAACACAATGCAAAAGTTTATTTAGTAAACACTGGTTGGAACGGTACGGGAAAACGTATTTCGTTGAAAAATACCCGTGCAATTATTGATGCAATTATCGATGGTTCTATTGAAAAGGCTGAAACAGTAAAAATTCCTGTATTAAATCTTGTTGCTCCTAAATTATTAAATAACGTTGATTCAGGAATCCTTGATCCACGTGATACTTATGCTGATGTTGCTGAATGGGAAACCAAAGCAAAATCACTTGCTGCTAAATACATTAAGAATTTTGAACAATATTGCGACAACGACGATGCTAAAGCATTGGTTGCTTCAGGACCACAATTGTAGTATTTTCTTTAAAACGATAATTTAGAAAGCCAACCCGGAAATGGGTTGGCTTTTTTTAATTTTTAATATTCTGTTGCCTGTTTACGCTTTTTTAGTACTTTCCGGTAAACAAAAAATACTATGTTATGATCATAAAATTTTTAGGTGCAGCGCGTGAAGTTACTGGCAGCAAACATCTTATAATTACTCAAAAAAATAAGAAAATTTTACTCGATTGCGGACTTTATCAAGGGAAAGGTCTCGAAACCGATAGTCTAAACCGGGACCTTGGGTTCGATCCTAAAGAAATCGACCACATCATCCTGACCCATGCGCATATCGATCACTCGGGGCTGATCCCGTATGTTTACAAACTGGGATTCAGGGGATCAGTGATATGCACCAGTGCCACGCGTGACCTGTGTGCCATCATGCTTGCCGACTCAGGCGCTATCCATGAATCGGATACTATTTTTTTCAATAAAAAACGAGCAATAAAGGGACTACCTCCTGTTGAACCAATATACACCCGCAAAGATGCTGAGAACAGTATGCAACTCTTTATAAGCATCGCTTATGATCGAAAGTTCTACATCGATGAATTCACCAAGGTGCGTTTTACCAACACGGGGCACATGCTCGGAAGTGGAGTGGCTCTAATTGAAGTGATGGAAACTGACGGACTTAAACGATTGGCATATACCGGCGATATTGGCCGGAAATCCAACAAGATATTATCGCCACCGGTTCCTTTTCCCCAGTGCGATTATCTAATTACTGAAGCTACATATGGTGATCGTCTTCACAAAGATCATAAGGAGGCAGAAGAAGATTTGCTTAACGTTATCTATCACACTTGTGTCGAAAAGAAAGGGAAACTAATAATTCCATCGTTTAGCGTAGGCCGTGCACAGGAAATTATTTATACTTTGAATCAATTGTTTAATGCAGGGCGATTGCCTCGCGTCGATATTTTTGTTGACAGTCCATTGTCATTAAGTGCTACCGATATTTTCAGAATGCACTCCGACTCATTTAATGAAGAGGTTCAACATGAAATGCACGATGATCCTGATCCTTTTGCCTTCGATCGATTGCATTATGTCCGCTCAGTTGCCGAATCGAAAAGGATTAATCTCCGGCACGAACCATGTGTGATTATTTCAGCATCAGGAATGATGGAAGCCGGGCGTGTAAAACACCACCTGGCGAACACCATATCGAATCCACGCAATTCAGTTCTGGCTGTTGGATATTGTGCTCCACGCACCTTAGGTGCCAAAATCCTTAGGGGAGACAAAGAAATTTCAATTCACGGAAATATATATCCCGTAAATGCCGAAATATATCGGATCGATTCCTATAGTGGACATGGTGATTATCAAGAGATGAGTGATTTTCTTGATTGTCAGATCAAAGATCAGGTAAAAAGAACCTTCATTGTTCACGGCGAATACGAGGCGCAGATGGCCTACAAAAAACACCTCGAAACCCGTGGATTCAATAATATTGAAATTCCTGAAAAAGGAGATTGGGTCACATTGTAACTTTAAAAGAGAATAATCCTGTTATCAATTGCAGGATTTTTTTATGCTGTTATTTCAGCCAAACATGATTTTATCTCCGGAAACAGAAAAACAAAACCTTCGTTTAATAATCGTTCCGGTTTTGCTTGCGGACTTTGAAGCAGAAGTGAAGAAGCCTTGCCATGCGCTAATTTGAGCGCAAATTCGGGAACGGTAAAATAGGCCGGTCTCTTTACTGAATTAGCCAATGCACGGGTAAATGTTTTGTTGTCAATATTGTCAGGAGCTACCAGATTGTATATTCCCCTGGCTTGTTCATGTTGAATGCCCCACATTATTGCATTTACCACATCATAAATATGAACAAATGGGAAGGATTGTGACCCGGAAGCGATCTTTCCTCCAAGGCCCATCTTGAAAACGGGCAACAAATTCTTAATGGTTTTTGCATCCTTTCCGAGAATTAAACCTATCCTGAAAATTACTTTGCGGACTTTTGGTGACAGATCAGCCGATGCGTTTTCCCAGCTTTTTACAACTTCACCCACAAAATCGCCGGAAAAGGAAGTGCTTTTTTCCGTATGAACTTTGCCGGTAGAATAAATGCCTATTGCCGATGCTGATATGAACGTATGTGGCTTTTTATTATCAGGTAAACCATTAATGGCTTTGACGATGTTTTGCGTAGTTACGACCCTGCTTTCGAGAATCTCTTTTTTATTGGATTCGGTCCATCTTTGCAGAATCGGAGCGCCTGCCAGGTTGATCACCACTGAGACGTCAGAAAGAATTTCACAAAGCTGATCAACATTATAAAGTTTGTTGCGTTCAATGGGCGCTACCATGTGATGGGCTGCTTCCAGCTCACGAATCAGATTTTTGGCAATGTATCCGTTTGCTCCTGAAATTGCGATTTTCATTTTTACAGGTAAATTATAATTCAAAACTATCTGAATTTCAATTAGAACTACAAACAACTTAAAATTAAGTTTAACTTTTCGCTTTTAAATCTAATGTAATCTCATTTTAGATTAATTTTGCCTGACTTAAACCTCCTTAGCCTGGTTAAAATATCGAATGTTGATTTTTTGAATTAAGTTTGTTGTCTTTCCACTGATCTTAAAATACAAAGTTATTATCGAATGAATAAGAAAACTCCAATATCTTCAGTTAAAACCAAATCATCAACCAAAAAAAAATCCGGCTCTTCAAAATGTTTCGGACGTAAAGTATTCATTTTTCTGTTAAAAACAGGTGTTGCTTTATTTCTTCTGGCTTCTTTGCTGTTCCTGATTGTTTATTTAGGATTTACCGGTCCGGTACCTTCTACTGAGGAATTGCAAAAGATTAAAAATCCGGTGGCAACGGAAGTTTTTGCCGGCGATGGCCGTTTACTCGGCAGATATTACATCGAGAACCGCAGTAATGTGAGCATCGATCAGATTTCTCCAAATCTGATTAATGCATTGATTGCCACCGAGGATTCAAGGTTTTATCACCACCGTGGAATTGACGAAATTGCCCTGCTTCGTGTGTTCTTAAAATCTATATTGTTACAAGACCGAAATGCAGGAGGTGGAAGTACACTGAGTCAGCAAATTGCAAAGAATTTGTATCCGCGCAAATCTTTCGGTCCTTTTACAATGCCAATCAATAAGTTGAGGGAATCAATCATCGCCTATCGCCTTGAAAGATTATATACCAAAGATGAAATATTAACGCTTTACCTGAATACTGTTCCTTTTGCTGAAAATACATTTGGAGTTGAAGTAGCATCGGAGCGGTTTTTCAATAAACCGCCATTGAAACTGGATGTGCACGAAGCGGCAACCTTAATTGGTATGTTGAAGGCCAACAACAGTTACAACCCGCGCAAGAATCCGGAAAAGTCATTGGAAAGGCGTAATGTAGTGATTGAACAGATGCAGAAATACAGTTACCTTTCGAAAGCTGAGGCCGAAATGTACAAAGCCGAGCCATTGGATCTGACTTATAATCTGATCACATACAACGAAGGGCCGGCTCCATACCTGATGGAGAAGCTTCGACCCATTTTGCAGACCTGGTGCGACGATCACCTGAAAGAAGATCAATCGATCTATAATTTGTACACCGACGGCCTGAAAATTCAGACAACCATTGATTTCGACATGCAAATGGCAGCTGAATCAGCGGTTTCGGATCAAATGAAAAATCTGCAGAATTTGTTTAATGAACATTGGGGTAAGGGCAATCCATGGGGAAAGGATCAATCGGTGGTTCAGCGGGGAATGAAACGCTCTGAGAGATACAGGAATCTGAAAAAACGCGGTGTTCCTGATAATCAGATCAAAGAAATTTTCAACAGGCCTACTTCAGTTTCGTTATTTACCTGGGATGGAAACAAACAAGCTGAAATGACTCCGATGGATTCGATTCAGTATTATTTGAAAATATTGAATACCGGTTTTATGGCCATGGATCCCAATTCCGGAGAATTGAAAGCATATATCGGAGGAAATGATTTCCGTTATTTTAAATATGACCATACACTTTCAAAGCGTCAGGTGGGTTCAACTTTTAAACCCATTGTATATTTGGCAGCTCTTGAAGCCGGGATTACACCGGATACTTACTTCCCAAATGAACAGAAAGTTTATACCGACTTTGATAATTGGACGCCCCAGAACTCTCACAACGATTATACCGGTTTTTATTCGATGGAAGGAGCAATGGCCAAATCGATCAATACAATTGCTGTTGATGTTTTGATGCAAACCGGAATTTCAAAAGTAAT
>JBBRXN010000060.1:0-34378 GCA_038248385.1 Bacteroidales bacterium | reverse complement strand
TAAAAACAAATTGAAGTCTAATTCGTTTTACCGTTATGACATATTTTTATAATATATGGCTTAAGACAAAGATGTTTCAAATCTTCATTTTGATTTCAGTCTTTTTTATTTCGTGCCTTGAAGAACCCGATTTTCGGAGTATCAGGAATAAAAATGTTGATCGTACTTATAAAACAAAAAATGTATTTGTGGTTGTTGTTGACGGCCTGCGGTATTCCGAAGGTTGGGGCGATTCAACCCACCGTTACATTCCGCGAATGGCCGGAATTCTGTCGAACCAGGGAGTTATTAATACCCATTTTTACAATTTGGGTGAAACTTATACATCGGCTGGTCACACAAGTTTAACCACCGGAATTTACCAGTCAATTAACAATGCAGGACTGGAATATCCACAAAATCCATCCATGTTTCAATGCTGGAATCAGAAATATCAGAAAAATCAGGTTTATTCATGGATTATTACAAGCAAAGACAAGCTGGCTATTCTTAGCGACTGTAGTAATCAATATTGGAAAGGGAAATACACTCCATCGGTAAATAGCGGCATCAACGGTCTGGGTCTTGGAAGCGGTTACCGTGAAGACAGCCTGACTTTGAAAACCGCATTCGAAATTTTAAAGCAATATCACCCCAATCTGGTACTAATCAATTTTCGTGATCCGGATTATTCAGCCCACTCCGGAATTTGGAACAATTATGTTGATGGGATAAGGAAGACCGATGAATATATTTACCAATTGTGGAAATTTCTTCAAAATGACAATACTTATAAAAACACCACTACCTTATTTGTAACTAACGATCACGGACGACATCTGGACAATGTGGCAGATGGATTTGTCTCACATGGAGATGGTTGTGATGGTTGCCGCCATCTGAATTTTTTTGCATGTGGTCCTGATTTTAAGCAAGGAACTGTGCTGAATGTTTCGCGCGAACAAATAGATGTTCCGGCCACAGTTGCTGAATTGCTTGGATTTAAAATGCCATTCAGCAAAGGCAAGGTGATGTTTGAATTGTTTGGCAGAAGATAATATATAGTTGAAGCGCGAATAATTGGATATATACAGATAGCTGTATATATTTATTTCGACTACATTTGCGGTTTGCCGGCGACTTTTGTTAGCCGTCTTTGAATATAATGGGGAGAGGAAGAAGATGGAATATGTAATTAAATATTTTTCAGAGTTGTATTATCTGGTAGGCGAAATGGCTCCATGGTTATTGCTGGGGCTGGTATTTGCCGGATTGTTGAAAGTTTATTTCCCGCAGAAACACATCGATAAGTATCTGGGCAAATCCAATTTTAAATCGGCTGTAAATGCTTCTTTATTAGGAGTTCCCATGCCATTGTGTTCATGCGGAGTTATTCCAACAGGCATTTCTTTTTATAAGAATGGGGCATCGAGAGGCGCTACCAATTCCTTCCTGATTTCGACTCCTCAAACCGGAGTTGATTCAATTTTTGCCACCTACTCCATGTTGGGCTGGCCATTTGCGATCATCCGTCCATTGGTAGCATTTGCAACCGGGATATTAGGCGGAGCATTGACGAATCTTCTTATCAAAGAAAAACCTGTTTTAGTTCCACCAGTCAACTCAAAATTTGCCGGATTCAAAATTGATGCGGTAAAGCTGGGAAAAACCAAAGAAACATGTGATGATGGTTCGTGTGGATGCCAGGAACCTCTGAAGGAAAAGACTCATCCTCTGATCAAAGCGGCCAATTATGCTTTTGTCGAATTGCTTCAGGATATCGCCAAATGGCTCATTTTGGGATTTTTGGTCGCAGCGCTGATCTCTGTTCTTTTGCCTCCCGATTTTTTCAGTATGTTTAAGGGTTATGGGTTTTTTGAAATACTTGTGGTGCTGGCAGCTTCAATTCCAATTTATGTGTGTGCCACGGGTTCCATACCGATTGCTGCAGTTTTGCTCATGAAAGGTGTATCACCCGGAGCCGCCCTGGTATTTATGATGGCTGGTCCTGCAACCAATGTAGCGACCATTACGGTAATTGGCAAAACAATGGGCAAAAAATCATTGTTCGTTTATCTGGGATCAATAATCGGGGGCGCGATTTTCTTTGGTTTGCTTACCAACTGGCTGATTCCTTCCGGTTTTATACTGAGTAAGATGAATCATCTGATGGCTCATGGCGAAGCCCACGAAATGTTTCCAAAATGGGTAGGTATTTTGTCTTCCGTTTTGCTGGTATCATTAATTGTTATAGGATATATTACGAATCGAATTCAAAAAAATAAGAAAATGACACTCGAAAAATTTCAAACAATCAAAGTGGAAGGTATGACTTGTTCTCATTGTGAAGCAAGTATCAATCGTAACCTTTCGAAACTTGAAGGCATTGACGAAGTAGTGGCCGATAAAAATACGGCCCAGGTAAAAATTAAAGGTGATAAAATTAACCTTGCTGAAATTGAGCGGATTGTGACCGATCTTGGCTATCAATTCAAAGGAAGTGTATAATGAGTTTGATTGACATCAGTTTGGCGATATTAATCAGTTTGCCTATTCTGGCAACATTTGTCCTGGGTGCTTTTCTTGCCGAGAATGGGAAAAGTGCCATGGGAAGGCCAACTATTCAACCGGTTTTATTCTATAGTGGCAAATTTTTGCTTTTTACAGTTTGGGCAGTGTTTGCTTTTATTTCCTTATTTCCTGAATACCGCCATACTATTCCATTTTTAATTCAGGATTATACTCCGGAAGTTCAAAAACTGTTGGCAGCAGTATTTCTAATTCCTGCTAATCTGATTATTGTTCCTGCCTACTTGTCAATGGGACTTGTTACCAATATCGGATTGCCTACCGGAAAACATGAACTGAGAACCACTGGCATTTATAAATTCAGCCGTAATCCGATGTATGCCAGTTTTATTTTCCTGAATACTGCCACTTTCCTCTTCCTGCCAAGTATTCTATTGCTTGTAATAATGATTTACGGAATGGTGGTACATCATTTTATCATCCTTGGCGAAGAGAAATTTCTGGAAAGCGAATTTGGCGACGAATACCGGAAGTACAAAGCAAAAGCACCCAGGTATATTTAAGACATTTGTCCTTCAATTTTTTACCATCTGTTCAAGCCAATGAATAAAATCGAATGTTTTGAGCAACTGGTTTTCATATGGATCTTGTTTTAATTCCTGAATTGTCCTGATTTGTTCTTCAATAAATCTGGTTCTTTTCTGTTGATCGGTTTGTCTGCTGCATAGTTTAATCACATTCAGCATAATTTCTTCACTCCTGAAAAGCTTGACTTTCTTCTTATGCGACCTATCGAACGAACGGATCTCGGAATCGAGATAATCGAAATCGTTCTGTTGAACATGAATCAACATGTTGACATATCTCATGGTCTTTACCTGCGGAACCTGTGCAAATGGTTTTCCAACATTCAAAAACGGGCGCATAATTTTAATTGCCTTTTTATATTCCTGATTCCAGAAATAAACAGTTGCCAATTGTATCGCCAACTCAGCTCTTGAAACAAACGGCTGATTGGCATTTTTTTCAATCAATTCGGTTTCCTTATTCTCCAAATGCAGCAATGCTTCCCTATATTTTTGCTGATCGGTCAGAATCAAACTTTCGAAAAGGAATATCAGATTTTGAATGAAACTTTTACCCAAAGTATAATCAACGAGTAAAGCTTTTATTTTATCGATAAAAAATGGCATTTCATCGTATTTGCCAAACCACCTCAGGTTATTCAGGATTCCTTTCAGGTGGTTCAGGTAAAAATAGGGTGGATTTCCCCATAGTTTCCGGTTGTTTTCGAACAATTCATTCAGTTCATAGTAAACTTTCAGGCTCGATTTTGGATTTGTTGTTTTCATAAAATAGGCCGACTGAAACAGCAAATGAAGCTTTTGAGCCTCAAAAGAGTTTTTAATCTGACCCGAAACGGCCTGCAACTCATTAAATGCCAAATCATTTAATTTCTCTTTTTCAGTCTCATTTCTGATGGTGCCCTGTTTGATTTGACGGATGCTTATAAGATTGTATAGTCCGGTATGATTTTCGATAGCCCGCTGTTGCCGCGAAACTGATTCGATTTTAGACTGAAGTTTGACGAGCTTATTTTCATCAATATCCTTAAATTCCTGCTGATTGCAGAACCTGATTTCGAGTTTGGCAAGCAATAAAAAGTGACTGAACAGCTCAAGTTCAAGCGCGATGGCTTTGTATTTTTCGATCAATTGGAGCGCGTCGTCGAACAAGTTGCGCTTAACCAGGAATTTAGCCTGCTGATAGGCTTTTAAGACCTGAAACTCAACTTCTTTCTCTCCATCTTTAACTGATAATTTATCCAGCAGTAGATTATACAGGTGATTGCATGTTATCTCGAAACTTCCATCAGGTCTTTGCTTTTTGAATTTGGCCTTGACCGAATGGTCCGTCATGCCCGACCGATGGATTAAATCGAAGAGTAACATATAATCTTTCTTACCTTCATACATTTTAGTGTTTAGCTGGAAATACCGTTTGTCGGCGGGTTCCATCGAGCTGATTATAACGATCAGGCTATCAAGTTTTGACATGTGATGTTTTTAAACAGTTGATTGCAAAAATGACAATTGAAAATATATAATTTGATCAGGTTATTTAATTTAAAATCAATAATATATGAATAATTATATACTGAATATATATTTTAAAATTATATCAATTCGGTAAATATGGTAAAATTATCAATTTGGTAAGTCTTAACTTTGGTTTTAATGAATTTTAATCCCGCAATATTCTCGCGGAAAGAACATTAAATTTCAGGTTATAGATAATTTGTTCAATTAAATAAGTAGCCGATATGAATGGTAGAAAAGTATTAGTCGTTGGCAGTTCGAATACGGACATGGTCATTAAGACACAGAATTTTCCGGCTCCCGGTGAAACCATTTTGGGTGGACGATTTTTAATGAATGCCGGTGGAAAAGGCGCCAATCAGGCAGTTGCCGCTGCCCGGCTGGGTGGATTGGTCACTTTCGTAGGTAAAATTGGTGACGATATTTTCGGAAAACAAGCAGTTCAGCAGTTGGAAGACGAAGGGATAAATGTGGACTTTGTGGCCGTTGATCCTGAGAATCCGAGTGGTGTAGCTTTAATCACAGTCGATCGCAAAGGCGAGAATTCGATTGTGGTGGCTCCCGGTTCTAACGGAACTTTAAGTCCGGAAGATTTTAACAAAGCAATGGCCGTACTCAGTGATTCGGAATTTGTATTGATGCAACTCGAAATACCTATTCCAACTGTTGAATATATTGCGAACCTGGCTGCTCAGAAACAGAAGAAAGTGATTTTGAATCCTGCTCCTGCGGCTCAACTTTCGGATGAGTTGCTTAAAAATCTGTACATCATTACGCCCAACGAAACAGAAGCTGAATTACTGACCGGAATCAAGGTAACCAACGAACAATCAGCTTTGAAGGCAGCGACTTTTCTGCACGACAAAGGGATTGAAATTGTAATTATTACCATGGGTTCGGCCGGTGCATTTCTTTTGGCCAACGGAAAACCGGAAATAATCCCTGCACCGAAAGTGGAGGCTGTTGATACAACTGCAGCCGGAGATACATTCAACGGAGCTTTGGTGGTGGCGCTTTCCGAAGGTAAAACCATTCAGGAATCGATTGCTTTTGCCAATAAAGCTGCTGCAATCTCTGTCACCCGAATAGGCGCACAATCATCAGTACCATTCAGGAAAGAAATTCCAAACTTAACCATTTAACCATTTAGCCATTTATCTATTAATCATTTAACTTTTTAGCGATGAAATCCAACTTATTTATATTCCTGATTCTTGTTGTTGTTTTGGCAACTACTTCGTGTAGCAAAAGCCAACGAGCTGATACGCGAACTATTTCGAATAAAATCTTAAAAGATAAAATTGCCGGGGGCTGGGCAGGTAAAATGATTGGTGTGACTTATGGTGCGCCTACTGAATTCCGTGCAAAGGGGAAAACTTTCGAAGATTCCATCAAATGGGTTCCTTCCGATGTAAAGGGTTCTATCTGGCAGGATGATATCTATGTTCAGCTTTCATTTTTAATGGCAATGGATCGATATGGAATGGATGCTCCGGCTAAAAAATTTCAGAAGATATTTGCCAAGGCAGGTTTCCAATTGTGGCACGCCAATGTTCAGGCGCGTAAAAATTATTACGACAGTATTTTTCCGCCTCAATCCGGTCATCCCGATTATAACCTTCATGCCGATGATATTGATTTTCAGATTGAAGCCGATTACATTGGTTTCATGTGCCCCGGAATGCCTCAAACAGCCAATAAAATAGCGGACAAAATCGGGCACATTATGAATTATGGTGACGGCGTTTATGGGGGTGTTTTCGTTGCTGCCCTCTATTCTGAAGCCTATTTTGAAAATGACATCCCAAAAATTATTGATAAGGCATTACTTTCTATTCCGACTGAAAGCGATTATTCAAAAATTGTAAAAGATGTGATCATTTTACACGGACAAAATCCTTCTGATTGGCGTGCTGCCTGGGCTGAGCTGCAAGCCAAATGGGGAAATGTTCAGATTTGCGAATCGGGAACTACCTTTAACATTGATGCCAAGCTTAACGGGGCATTTATTGTAATGGGCTTGCTTTACGGTGATGGAGATCCGGCCAAAACCATGGAAATTTCAACCCGTTGCGGACAGGATTCAGACTGCAATCCTTCGAATGCGATGGCTGTTTTGGGCGTGATCAATGGATTAAGCGGATTACCAGCTGAATATCAGGCAGCAGTAAAAGCAATAGGCGACTCCTTGTTTGTGAATACCAACTATTCTTTTAATAAAGCTGTTGATAAAACTTTGGAATACGCGCAGAAACTGGCAGCTGAAAATGGTGGCGAAGCCACTAAAAATGAGTTGAAAATTAAAGTTCAGCAACCACAACCGTTCGCTCTTGAAGTGGCATTCCCAAAACTGGTTTTTGATAAACGGGTGAACGTCTTTGCAAAAGAAGGCTGGGAGTTGAAGGGGAAATGGGCCAGTTATAGTCCCTTTAATGAATGGTCAAAAATAGTGGAAAAGGATCAGTCCATGTTCAGCGGAACTGCCGGCGATGAAATCAGTTTTACTTTTGAAGGAACCGGTGTTTCTATCGAAGGAAACTGGGTTAAAGATGGAGGTATTGCCGATGTGTTTGTTGACGGACAGTTAAAACGTACCATCGACTGCTATTTTTACTTCGCCAAACAGGAACATCGTGGAATGAATTTATATCACATCACCAATCTTTCTGAAGGTAAACATACCATCCGATTGGTGGTAAAAGGTGAAAAAAGGCCCGAATCACTTGGGACAAATGTTTATATCCGTAGTGCGGTTGTTTTTAAAACCGCGGATAAAACAAACGAAACCTACAAGTTTTCATTTAAGAAATAAACGCTAAAAATGAGATGCTTTCTAAGTTTTATCATTGCTTTAGGTTTGTTAGGGGGAATAAATAATCAATGTTACGGTGAGAATCCTTCCAAACCGGTCAAAATCATTTTTGATTCTGATATGGGTCCCGATTTTGATGATGTGGGAGCCATTACTATTCTTCATGCGTTGGCAGCCAAAGGCGAGTGTGAAATCCTTGCAACAATGGCAAGCGATGGTTATCAATACATTGCACCATCGTTGGAGGTTTTTAACCGTTATTTTCAGAAACCGGAAATTCCAATTGGTGTTCCCGGTGCTGATGCTCCTGCATTTTCGTGCCCAAACCACTGGAACGATTCCCTGGTTGTAAAATATCTGCCAAAACTGAAAACCAACAAGGATTATCCTTCGGCAACCGAAGTTTACCGCAAAGTTCTGGCAGCTCAAAAAGATCAAAGTGTAGTCATTGTTACGGTTGGCTTTCTTTCAAATCTGGCTGACTTGCTCAAGTCAGGACCCGATCAATATAGTCAGCTTTCAGGAAAAGAACTGGTGGCCAAAAAAGTAAAAAAATGGGTGGCAATGGCGGGTGGATTTCCTGAAGGAAATGAATTCAATATCAACCAGGATGCGAAAGCTTCGGTTTATGCCATCAGTAACTGGCCAACACCGATCCTCTTCAGTGGTTTCGAAATCGGGGTAAAAATCATGACCGGCAACAAAGTGGCAACTCAGGGAACCAAAGGAAGCCCGGTTCAGTGGGCTTATAAATACTGTTTATCGAATTACGAAAACAAGCAATCCATGAACCGTAATTCATGGGATCATACTGCTGTTTTGTGCGCTGTACGTAATCCGGAAGATTATTTTTATGTGATCGGGAAGGGGACTTTTATCTGCAATCCCGATGGATCAAACTCTTGGAATGCGGATAAAAATTCGAATCATTCATTTCTGGTGCACAAATATCCGTATCAGAAAATCGCCGGAATTTTAGACGATTTGATGATATACGAACCAAATACTAATCTTTAAATCCATCAACCATGTACATCGTAAGTTCTTACCTGTTCGCTGTAATCCTTTGTGTGATTACCATGTTGTGTTGGGGTTCGTGGGCCAATACCCAGAAGCTGGCTCAGAAATCGTGGCGCTTCGAACTGTTTTATTGGGATTATGTACTCGGCATCCTCCTGATGTCGCTTATTTTCTCGTTTACCATGGGAAGCAATGGTGCGCAGGGTCGGAGCTTTATGGAAGATCTTGCTCAGGCCGATTTGCGAAATATTGGAAATGCCTTGCTGGGTGGAATTGTTTTTAATGCAGCCAATATCCTGATTGTAGCTGCCATTTCGATCGCCGGAATGTCGGTAGCTTTTCCGGTTGGAATCGGGATTGCTTTGGTGCTCGGCGTTATGGTGAATTACTTTGCCAATCCGCAAGGAAATGCATGGTGGTTGTTCATTGGTGTTGCATTGATTACAGTTGCCATTGTGATTGACGCGATGGCCTACCGGAAAAAAGCTTCTCAATCACGGAAAGTTCCAACAAAAGGGATTGTTTTGTCAGTGGTTGGAGGCGTTCTGATGGCGCTTTTTTACCGCTTTGTAGCCAGTTCGATGGTGAGCAATTTTGAGCAACCTGAACCTGGTTTGTTAACGCCTTACTCTGCAGTATTTATTTTCTCAGTTGGAATTCTGATCAGTAATTTTCTTTTTAACACCATCCTTATGAGAAAACCCTTTGAAGGCAAACCGGTAACTTATTCCCAATATTTTGGCGGAAGTTTGAAAGAGCATCTGACAGGCATCCTGGGTGGAATGATCTGGTGTGTCGGTATGACCTTCAGCATTATTGCAGCCGGGAAAGCCGGATTTGCCATTTCTTATGGTTTGGGACAGGGAGCCACTTTGGTTGCAGCTTTGTGGGGTGTATTTATATGGAAGGAATTTAAAGGGAGCAAAGGCACTGCCGGTTTGTTGACAACCATGTTTGTCCTGTTTTTTATAGGCATCGGGATGCTTATTTTTGCTGGTTTGTAATCTTTTTTTGTTTTCATAATTTTTGAATTTTGGCTTCGGATTGACTTGACTTTATTTCTACCTTTGCGGTTTCTTAATTTCATGTAAATATGAGCGATAATCATTATTGCTGAACTAAATTACAACAATGAAGGACCTCAAAGAATTGAATATACTTTTGGCAGAAGATAACCGGATCAATCAACGTATTGCAATAATTACTTTTCGTCAAACGGGCGTTTCGATCGATATTGCATCCAACGGACAGGAAGCAGTAGATATGTGTCGTCAAAAACATTATGATTTGATTCTTATGGACATGCAGATGCCGGTAATGGATGGATTGGAAGCAACACGGCAAATCAGGTCATTCGAGAAAGAAACAAAGTCTGCTCACTGTGTTTTCATCGTTGCTCTTTCGGCCAACTCAATTTCTGAAAGGAAAGAAGAATGTATTCGGGCCGGTATGGATGATTTCATGGAAAAACCATTTCAGGTTAGTGTTCTGCGCGATTTATTTTCGAAATCATTAGCCTAAATCCAACCTTACATTTCATTAATCTCATTCAGCTAAAGTTGATATCAGCGAAACTTAATTGCTGATATCAACTTGATTATTTTACCTAACTGTCTAAATTACAGTTCGATAAATTTATTTCTATTCTTTCTGATTTGTTAATGAATCTTATTATTTAGAATCTTATTAAATTCTGTATCATGTTGTTTTACTGATCATTCCTGAATACTTTTACAAAAACCAATTTAAGCTTTACCAATGAAACGATTATTTTTATTTGTGATTTTGTTCGTTTGCATTTCGATTGTCTCAAATGCTCAGGTTATCACTAAATGGCGGGGGGTAAATTCATCAGGAATTTATACTGTTGATAAGCTTTTAGCACAATGGCCAGCCGCCGGCCCGCAAGTTTTATGGTCGTTTGATCAATTGGGTCAGGGATTTTCTTCTCCTGCATTTGCAAACGACAAAATTTATATCAATGGAATGATCGAAGGGCAAGCTGTACTTTTTGTTCTTGATCGAAATGGAAAAGAACTTCAGCGATACAAATACGGAAAAGAGTTTGATACCAGTTATCCAGGAGTTCGCTCCACTCCGACAATTGCAGGCGATTTTGCTTATTTGCTGACCGGAATGGGGAAATTAACCTGCCTTAATCTGAATACTCTGAAACCGGTTTGGGAAAAAGATTTTCTGACTCAGATGGATGGGATCAATATCCAGTGGGGTTATACCGAGTCGATTCTTATTGATGGCGATAAGTTATTTTGTACTCCCGGCGGAAAAATTAACAATGTGATGGCTCTAAACCGAATGACAGGTGAGACAATATGGAACTGTAACGGATTGGGTGAATTGTCGGCTTATTGCACGCCATTGCTTATTAAATTACCAGCTCGTCAATTGTTGGTGACACATACTTCAAATCATGTTATAGGTATTGATGTTACTACCGGGAAATTACTCTGGAGTTTTGAACACCCCAATCAATGGGCGGTTCATCCAAATACTCCCATTTACCATGACGGCGGATTGTTCGTTTTCAGCGGATGGGGACAAGGTGCCGAAAAACTTAAATTAAGTGCTGACGGAAGTTCGGTAACCAAAGAATGGGAAATCAAAAGCTTTGACAATCGGCAGGGTGGAGCAGTTTTTATTGATGGTTTTCTTTATGGTTCAGGCGATACTGGTCGCAGTTGGCAGTGTATCGACTGGAAAACAGGCGAGCAGAAATATTCTTCAACAGAAACGGGTAAAGGTGTTGTCATTGCTGCCAATAAAAATCTGATTGGCTATTCAGAAAAAGGCGAATTGTTTATGGCAACCGCCAATCCTTCGGAGTTCAAGGTAATCAGCAAGACAAAAGTCACATTGGGTACCGAACAGCATTGGGCGCATCCGGTAATCAACAAGGGCGTATTGTATGTTCGCCACGGTAATGTTTTAATTGCTTATAAAATTTCAGAATAATAAAAAAACAAACCAACTAAATATGAAACGAACAAATCTTACGATTGCATTTTTGTTAATTGTTATTATTTCAATTGCTCAGCCGGCGCAGTGGCGTGGGCCAAACCGTGATGGAAAATTTGCTGATACAGGACTCCTGAAGAAATGGCCCGAAGCCGGACCTCAATTATTGCTGAAAGTGGAAGGAATCGGTAAAGGATATTCCTCAGTGATTGCCACCGATCAGTTTATTTTTGCTACCGGAATGAAAGATACACTGGATTATTTATCATGTATTACTCCGGAAGGCAAAATTAAATGGCAGGTTCCTTATGGACGTTCATGGGTCAAATCATTTCCTGAAACGCGAGGTTCAGCAACTGTTGAAGGTGATCGTGTGTATGTTATCAGTGGAACCGGTGAATTGGTTTGCCTGAATGTGGCTGATGGCGCTATTCGCTGGAAAGTGAATGTTGACAAGGATTACCATTCAGAATGGCACATTTGGGGTGTTTCTGAATCGCCACTTATTGTTGATGATAAAGTTATTTGTTCTCCTGGTGGAAATACTACTTCGGTTGTGGCTTTTGATAAAATGACCGGCAAACTGATTTGGGAGAGTGCCAGCGTTGGCGGACCACGTTGCTATATTTCACCAACCATCTATGAATACAAACAATTCAGGTTTATTCTTGCTGCCACCGGTACCAATCTGATTGCTCTTGAACCTGCTACCGGTAAAGTTGCCTGGAAATACAAATATTATGATTTAGCTCCATGGGATCAGCCGGGACTGATTTGGGCCAATACCCCAACATTCAAAGGACGCGATATATTTCTTTCCATGGGTTACGATTTCCCTGCTGTTATGCTTGAGATGGATTCACTCGGCACTTCAGTAACTAAAAAATGGATTGATCAGACATTGGACAATCACCATCACGGAATAATAGAATTGGATGGAAAAATTTATGGTTCGAACTGGAAGAGCAACAGCAAAGGGAAATGGATTTGCATGGACTGGCAAACCGGTGAAATTCTTAGAGTAACCGACTGGATGACCAAAGGTGCTATCATATATGACGATGGTTTATTTTATATTATGGAGGAAAAGAACGGTACCGTTGCATTGGTAAAACCTGATGCTGAAAACTTCGAAGTAATCAGTTCATTCAAATTACAGGGCGGAAGCGGACCTTTCTGGTCGCATCCTTTTATTGCCAACGGTAAATTGTATTTGCGCCATGGTGATGTTCTGTTTGTTTACAACATAAAGAATTAGTGCCCAAAGTGCCTAAAGTGCCTGAAGTTGAACGAAGTAATATCTTTTGCCGTTCACTTTAGTGAACGGACATGAAGGAATAAATTGAAAACCGTCCGCGGTAATGCGTTTAACAAAGATGAATCCATGTTACGGACGGAAAAGATTTCACATCAAAAAAGAAGTTAGAAAAAGAAGATAATGAGGATACTGACGATTTTATTACTGACTTTTATTTTTTCCGGCAAACTGTTTTCGCAGGATTTGGTTGAATGGCGAGGCCCCAACCGTACGGGAATTTATCCCGATCTAAATCTCCTTAAGACTTGGCCTGAAAAGGGTCCTCAACTTCTGCTGGAGCTGAATAATATCGGAAATGGATACTCATCACCAATTGTTTATAAGAATATCATTTATGTTACCGGAAGGAAAGATACCCTTGACGTTGTTTCTGCTTATGAAATGAATGGCCGGAAAAAGTGGGAAACTGCTTATGGACATTCATGGAACCGAACTTATCCTGAAAGTCGAAGTACACCAACTATTGAAAATAACAGAATATATTTAGTTAGTGGAATGGGGCAGGTAGTATGTGTTGATGTCGTCTCCGGAAAATTAATCTGGACCGTGGAAGCCAATACCGAATTCAAAGGTGAACCTCATCGCTGGGGAATTGCCGAATCGCTTGCCATTTCTGATAAAGCGGTATTTTATGTTACCGGAGGCGAAGAAACATCAGTAATTGCATTGGATAAAACAAACGGTAAATTACTTTGGAAAACCAAAAGTTTAGGTGGAACACGAGCTTATGCATCTTCTGTTATCATCGAAAAAGCAGGATTGAAGCTATTACTGGCTCAGACGGCCAACGACCTGATGGCTGCAAACATTGAAAATGGTGAAATTGTCTGGACTTATAACCTGATGCAATATCACACCGGAGAGATGGGAAAGGGCGGAAATACAAATACTCCACTATTTTACAACAACGAAATCTTTGTGACCAGCGGATACGATCATCCGGCAATCATGTTAAAACTTGCTGCTGATGGCCGTTCGGTTTCGCTCAAATGGACCAATCCTGATTTTGACAATCATCTGGGAGGAGTGGTAAAAGTGGGCGATTTTGTATTCGGATCAAACTGGATAAATAACGGTAAAGGAAATTGGATTTGTGTCAATTGGAATACCGGGAAAACCATGTATGATGCGCCTTGGTTCAACAAAGGACCGATTATTTCGGCTGATGGATTGCTGTATTGCTACGAAGAAAAATCAGGTCATTTGGCTTTGGTAAAACCAAATCCGGAGAAATTTGATCTGATCAGTTCGTTTAAAATTACAAAAGGCGATGGACCTCATTGGGCGCACCCTTCAATTTATGATGGAAAGTTATTTGTCCGTCACGGTGAATATCTGGCCGTTTATAACCTGAAAAATTGACAATATTGAACAAAAATATTAAATACATATTGTGGGCTTCGGCGATATTGGCGTTGATACTTTTTTTCTGGTGGCTCCTGAAAGATCCAACGCGCCAATTTACAGAAAGCATTCCCGGGGCCGATAACCGGGGCGCCGATTCTTCAATGGTGGGGACTCCTGTGAATATTGGCGAAAACTTTCAGTTGTTTGGCAGTTCAACCTCCAATTTAAAAGCTACCTGGACGCATTTTCGGGGAGCTGACTACGACAATATCAGTAAAAATTCAGTTTCGCTAAAAAATAGCTGGACGGGCAATCAGCCTGAAATTTTGTGGTCGGTTGAATTGGGTGAAGGCCATGCCGGACCGGCTGTTTACGAAGGCAAAGTTTACCTCATGGATTACGATGAGACAAAACGTGAAGATGCATTGCGGTGTTTTTCTCTTGACGATGGAAAAGAACTTTGGCGCCGGTCTTACAAAGTCAGCCTGAAAAGGAACCATGGAATGTCGCGTACAGTGCCATCGGTCACAGCCGATTATATACTGACTATTGGTCCACGTTGCCACGTAATGGCTGTCAAACGCGAAACCGGTGATTTGCTTTGGGGGCTCGATATGGTTCAGCAATATAAGACAGAAGTGCCGCTATGGTTTACCGGTCAATGCCCGATGATTGACAACAACAAAGCGATTTTGGCTCCGGGCGGAACTGCCCTGATGATCGCGGTTGATATGGCAACAGGCAAAGTGTTGTGGGAAACTCCAAATCCTGATAACCTGAAAATGTCGCATTCCTCTATCATGCCGTGGACATTTAATGGTAAGAAAATGTATGTGTACAGTGCGGTGGGTGGTGTTGTTGGTATATCGGCCGAAGGGGACGATGAAGGTAAGATTCTCTGGCAGTCAACTGCCTGGAATCATGCCGTGGTAGCACCAGCTCCGATTTGTTTTCCTGATGGGAAAGTGTTTTTAACTGCCGGGTACGGTGCCGGAAGTATGATGATCAAAGTAACTCCTTCAGGAGCAGAATATAAAGTGGATATATTGAAAGAATACAGCCCGAAGGATGGATTGGCCTGTGAACAGCAAACTCCTCTTGTTTGGGATGGAGTGATGTTCGGAATTGAACCCAAGGATGCCGGGCCGCTGCGCAATCAACTGGTTTGTGTGAGCCCCGATGATGTGACCAAAATTATATGGACTTCAGGAAAAGATGGCCGTTTTGGACTTGGCCCCTACCTGATTGCTGATAACAAGATGTTTGTGCTAAGCGACGATGGTACGCTGACTATGATTAAACCTGACAGTAAAAAATATGTGCAGATAGCTCAGAAAAAGCTGTTTGACGGCGCTGATGCCTGGGCCCCGATGGCTGTTGCAGATGGTCGTTTGCTGTTGCGTGATGCGAAAATAATGTATTGTATAAATGTTAGTCAATAAAACTATGAACCGAAAACTGGTAAATATCGTGTTGATTGTTCTGGCATTGGCCATCGTTGTTATTATTGGCAAGGATTTTATCGGTAAAAAGGCCGGAAAGAACATCGAAAATCCATACAAATACGATGTGTCTGAATTCCGAAAGGTGGATTCAACAGCCATTTTGTTCCGTGAAACGATTACTTTTCCACTGAATGCTGATGTGCCAAAAGGAATTGCTGTTTCAGGAAAACAGATTATTGTAGTTGGAGAAAAGCTGTTCCTGAAGTATGATTATTCAGGAAAAGAGTTGCTCCGAAAGGAACTTCCGGATACTGCTAATTGTGTGACAGTAGATAAAAACGGTGAGATTTGGGTTGGCACACGACATTCCGTAGTTGTGTTCGATCAGGGAGGAACTTTGTTGAAAAGATGGAACTCGTTTGGTGACCGGTCGGTGATTACTTCGCTGGCAGTTTCGGGCGAAACGGTTTATGTGGCCGATGCCGGTAACCGAATTGTTTATCAATGCAATACCAAAGGGCAGGTTCTGGCAAAAATCGGAGAAAAGAATGAGCAGAAAGGTGTCCCCGGATATGTAATCCCAAGTCCGTATTTTGATCTGGCGCTGGACGACAATAACTTTTTATGGGTCGTAAATCCCGGCCGGCACAGTTTTGAAAACTACAATCCGGATGGATCGATGCGTACCTCATGGGGATTATCAAGTTTCAGGATTGAAGGATTTAGCGGATGCTGCAATCCTGCACATATCGCTATTATGGCCGATAATTCGTTTATAACCAGCGAAAAAGGAATGCCGCGCATCAAGTTGTACGGACAGCATGGCGAATTTTTGGGAGTAGTGGCCTCTCCTGAAATGTTTGATGAAGACAGCTACCTGGCACCTGACATTGCAATAGATTCGGAACAGCGGGTTGTTGCCCTCGATTTTGAACGGCAGCAGGTACGTATTTTTGAAAGGAAAGAATTAGTGAAATAAGAGTTAAAATAGCCTGTATATTTCTTAAAACAACAAAATGTGTAGTTTTAAGATTAGTTGGTTGATCTTAAAATTATATTTTTCATTGAATAAAAAGAAATACATTATTACTCAAACAAAATGGATAATAACAATTCAGGCAGAAGAGATTTTTTCAGAAAGGCAGGTCAGTTAACCTTTCTTTCGGCCATGATAGGCGGTTCAGCTTATTTGTTGGCTGAAAACAGGGTTCAGCTGGAAGGTTGTGCCGAAAATCAGTTTTGCAAAAAATGTCAGAAACTGACGAGTTGTTCACTCGATCAGGCTAAAAAATTCAAAGATAATGAGCGGTAAGAATGAGCCAAAAAGCATGGAAAGGCGTCGGTTCATCCGAAGCGGGATGCAAATGGCGCTGGCTGTTTCACTGGGTGGCGTTGCCGGTGTTTCGCTCCTGAAATCGACATCGAAACCAATGGTCTGGCAACTCGATCCATTCAAATGCGTGCAATGTGGTCGCTGTGCCGACGAATGTGTGATGACACCTTCGGCAGTGAAATGTGTGCACGCTTACGATTTGTGCGGCTATTGCGATTTGTGCGGAGGTTATTTAAAGCCCGATTCAAATGCCCGCAGTACGGCTGCCGAAAACCAGCTTTGTCCTACCGCAGCGATCAAACGCCAATATATCGAAGAACCGTATTTCGAATATGTGATCGATGAGGCTTTGTGCATTGGTTGTGCCAAATGCGTGGCTGGTTGTACTTCTTTCGGAAATGGCTCGCTTCATTTGCAGGTTCGCCACGACCTGTGCAAAAATTGCAACGACTGCTCTATTGCAAGGGTTTGTCCCGCCGACGCTTTTCAGCGTGTTCCGGCTGATACACCTTATTTGATAAAGGGCGATTTTACCAAAGGTGGTACAGTGAAAAAGGATAAGAAAACATGAGGCAAAGTTGGCAGTCGCAGTCTCAGTTATCAGAAAAAAGATTGGAAGAAACCCGAATAGGATGTTTTAAGGTTGCAATTTGAAACATCAAAAGGTAGAGTTGGAACAAGGTATTTGCCGTATGCTTTTACGGAACAGGGTGTTGCCATGTTAGATGCAATAAAAAGATATTCATGAAACCGAGCAGAAACGGTGCAAACGAATAGGTTATAAAATTGATGTTTAAGTGAACTAAACTTCAGCTGATATGCAAATCGAAAAAATTCAGACAAAGATTTATGAAATCCGGGGGCAAAAGGTTATGCTGGATTTTGATCTTTCAGCAATGTATGAAGTTGAAACCAGGGCGTTAAAACAAGCTGTAAAGCGAAACCTAGATCGGTTTCCGAATGACTTCATGTTTCAACTTACTAAGCTTGAATGGAAAGAGCTTATCACAATTTGTGATAAGCTTCCAGAAGGATTGAAATTTAGTCCGGCGACCCCATTTGCTTTTACTGAACAAGGCGTGTCTATGCTTTCAAGTGTATTAAGAAGTATAAAAGCAATCCAGATAAATATACAGATTATGAGGGCTTTTGTTTTTGTGAGACAATATGCATTGTCTCATAAAGATTTAACCGAAAAGCTAATAGAACTCGAAAACAAATACGACAAGCAATTTAAAGACGTGTACGATGCTATAAATTTCCTGATACAAAAGGATAATCAGGAAACAGAGCAAGAACAGCGCAAACGAATAGGTTATAAAAATGATGAACCAAATTAAAAGATACTTTTTACTGATTTCAATGGTGCTTTTTAGTGCCATTCAATCGTTTGCAGTTGATGCAAAACAGCGGTTTCCGAAGCCTGAATTTGACTCTGGTTATGCGCAGCCAAACACAACGGCTCCGTCACCCCGATTTTTATTTCTGGAATACATTGACGTGTTTGTGTTGTTTTTGGTTTTGTCGGTAGTAACCTGGTTTTTGCTGAAAAAACGCTCGCGAAAAGGCGTTTTCTGGACTTCTGTTTTCTCCCTGTTGTACTTCGGTTTCTATCGTGAAGGATGCATTTGTTCCATCGGTTCTATTCAAAATGTGGTACTGGGTATTTTTGATCCCACTTATGCAATACCTTTCACAGCCTTGTTGTTCTTTCTCTTGCCCTTGATATTTGCACTTTTCTTCGGACGTGTTTTTTGTGGCGGAGCTTGTCCGTTGGGCGCCATTCAGGATATCATGGTTTTAAAACCAATCGAATTACCCAAATGGATACAGAAAGTGCTTGGCTTGATTCCGTATTTGTACCTCGGACTGGCTGTTTTATATGTGGCGACCAAATCCGAATTTATAATATGCCGGTACGATCCGTTTGTCGGATTCTTCCGTTTCGATGCACCGTTCAATATGTTGATTTTGGGTGTTTTATTTTTGGTTGTCGGTATTTTTGTAGCTCGTCCGTATTGCAGGTTTTTTTGTCCTTATGGAGTTTTGTTGGGTTGGATGTCGAAGTTTTCGTCAAAACACATGACCATCACACCGGCTGCCTGTATTCAATGTAAATTGTGTTCCAATTCGTGTCCGTTTGGCGCAATTGATGAACCAGTTGTTGAAACCGGTAAACGCCGCAGCAATGTGAACCGCCTGATGATTTATTTTGTGATACTTCCTTTGTGGATTGGCATCGGCGGGCTGGCTGGATCAATGGTGCACGTACCGCTTTCACGGTTTAATCAAACGGTTTACCTGGCAGAGCAAATTATTGAACATCCTGAAGTAAAAAATGATCCAAACAATATTGATGTCCGTACCTTTATGAGTTCGGGTAAATCGACTGAACAACTTGTTCTCGAAGCTGATACCATTCGCCGGCAGTTCTATATTGGAGGTTGGTTGCTGGGTGGTTTCATGGGATTGGTAATCGGTTCCAGCCTGATTGGTTTGTCCACCTTCAGGAAACGTGAAGATTGGGAACCCAATAAAACCAACTGTTTGAGTTGTGCCAGATGCATGGATTATTGTCCGGTGAAGAAAGAAGAATAGTTACAAGTTTCAGGTTCAAAGTTTCAAGTTTGGCCAGGAAAAGAAGCTTTATGGATAATATTGAAATTGTATATGGGTCACATAAAATGCCTAACCGCGTAGCGGTGAAAGTATGGTAGGAACATAAAACGTAAATAACAAAAGGCGCACGTGTAAATGTTACTTGAAACACAGTTGCTGTATGCGCCGCATGGTAGATTGATCGAAATTGAATTTATGCTTTTTTAAGTCCCCCCACGGGGGATTTAGGGGGCTTTCTAATATATCAAAATAATGAACGATAAAATTAACATAGTACGGCGGATTGCCTGGATAGCAGTTGGATTTTCAATAATTATGGCTGTTTTGCTGATTGCCAACTTTATTCAGACCAATCTGAACGATCCGATTGATAACAAAACCATTCCGGCATTAGTAAAACGATTGAGCCAGAGTCCTTCAGATGAGGCGCTGAAAACCGAAATCCGTGCATTCGACCTGATGGCCCGGAAAGCCTACTTTACAAGCCAGTGGCAATTGCGTACGGGTAGTTATCTCCTGCTTCTGGGCGTTATTATTACCATACTTTCAGTCCGCTATATCTTGTCGGCCAAATCGAAATTAAACGAAATTGACAGTATTGAGAAAGTTAATGGTCTCGATCAATTGGTCGCTCAAAAATGGGTGATTTATACCGGTTCTGGTTTGATCGTAATTGCGCTTGCCTCCGGATTTTTATCCTACAATTCGCTGAAAGAATACATGGTCAACGAAAATATTGTTGTTCAGGAAGAAAAGCCTGTGGAAACAGCCACTGACATTCAAAAACAGCCGGTAGTATCAGCTGATTCCGCGACTTCCAGCGGAAATTCAATTGTTCCTGATAATATTGTTGCATCTGATGTTTCGGTTACCAGTGCTGCTGAAACTCCGGCAACTCCAGTTAATGCTTCACCTAAAGGTTTTCCGACATTGGCTGAGTTAAAAGCCAACTACCCGTTTTTTCGTGGTGCTGAAGGAATTGGCGTGGCCGCTCAAAAAAATATACCGACCGATTGGAATGGTGCAGCCGGTAAAAATGTTATCTGGAAAGTGAAAGTTCCGAAATCCGGTTTCAGTTCTCCGATTATCTGGGGCAATCAGTTATTTGTAACCGGAGCCGATGCACAGGCACGAATGGTTTATTGCTACGATAAAAACTCCGGAAAATTGATGTGGGAAGCTGCGGCAGATAACATTGAAGGTTCACCCGCAAAAATGCCAAAAGTGACTACTGATACCGGTCTGGCAGCTTCTACCATGGCCACTGACGGACACGCGGTGTTTGCCATTTTTGCAACCGGCGATGTGATTGCGCTCGATATGAGCGGAAAACGTTTATGGGCGCGCAACCTGGGTGTTCCCGATAACCATTACGGACATGGTTCTTCATTGGTGGTTTATAAAAATAAATTGCTTATTCAATACGATACCAACAAATCGGGAAAGCTGATTGCTTTGAAAACCACTTCAGGAGAGACGGCATGGGAAACTGTCCGCAGCACAAAAATATCATGGTCGTCGCCAATATTAGTCAACACCGGAAGCCGCATGGAACTGATCCTGACGACCAATCCGAATGTAAATGGATACAATCCTGAAACCGGCAAAGAACTTTGGAACATTGCCTGTCTATCAGGAGAAGTGGGGCCATCAGCCGGATATGCCGACGGGATGGTGTTTGCCGCAAACGAATATTCCAAATTGGTTGGTATCAAACTGGGTGCAACTCCGGAAGTTGCCTGGGAAGCTGACGAATTTTTGCCTGAAGTTTCAAGCCCGCTTGCAGTGAATGGCTTGCTGTTTATAGCTACAACCTATGGCGTATTTGCCTGTTACGATTCAAAAACCGGCACAAAAAACTGGAGTCAGGAATATGGCGATGCATTTTATTCTTCACCGGTTTATGCCGATGGAAAAGTTTATATCACCGACATGTCGGGCAAAACACATATTGTAAAAGCAACTAAAGATTATCAATTGATCGGAACTCCCGAATTGGGCGAAAAATCGGTTTGTTCTCCTGTATTTCAGGATGGCAAGGTATATTTAAGAGGAATGAATCAGTTGTATTGTTTGGGATTGAAGTAATGTTTTATTTCCCTGAAAAGGAAAAATATCAATACCCCGGGGTAAAGTGAGGAACGAACGTCACCCCGGGTATGGAAATAGAAAGGGTAACCCGTCCGCGGGAAATGTTTTTCAGCGAAATAACCTGCATTCGGACGGAATGGATAATATGTTAGTTCTAAAAGAATAAGAAATATTGAATAAGAAATAAGAACAACAAATTACCTGTTCTAAGCGATATTTCAGTTATAATGAAAACTACAAAGTGAGCGAAGAAATAAACATACAAGAAACTGTTGATCAGATTATCGATGAAAAAGGGACTGCTAAAAACGCTGTTATCCCGATTTTACAGGCGATTCAAAATACATTCAATTATCTTCCGGAGGAAGCCATGAAATACGTATGCGAAAAAACGGAAATTACTCCTGAACAGATTGTCGGGGTCGCTTCTTTTTATTCGCAATTCAGGATGCAACCGGTTGGTGAGCACATCATTAAAATCTGTGTTGGAACGGCTTGTCACGTCAAAGGGGCCGGACAGGTTTATGATGCTTTCAAACGTCATTTTAACCTGACCGGAAAAGAAGAAACAGACGCTTCCCGAAAATACACACTTGAAAAAGTTTCCTGTCTGGGCTGCTGCACATTGGCACCGGTAGTTCAGATCGATGGAATCACTTACGGGCATGTGGCTTCCGACAAGGTTGGAAATGTACTGGCTGATTTTGAAAAACATGCCGGTATTTCAGGAACGAAAAAAGGTTTGTTCCGAAATTTTGATGGTTCTGAAATTCAGGGTGAAATCCGTATCGGATTGGGTTCCTGTTGTGTAGCTTCCGGAAGTGAGGATGTTAAAAGGGCGGTAGAAGAAACTATTGCGGATACCGGCATTAAAATCAGCTTGAAAAATGTGGGTTGCGTGGGCATGTGCCATCAGGTTCCTCTGGTGGAGATTATTCCGCTTAACGAAAAACCAACGTTGTATGCCAAAGTGAAACCCGAAGAAATTCAGGGAATTATTGCCCGGCATTTCAAATCTCAAAGCACCATAGGAAAACTCAAAAATAACTTGTATAATTTTTTTGAAAGTGTACAAACCGATACCGTTTGGGATGGTGTCAAGCAATACTCGATTGATGCGCGCGAAAAACAAGTATCCGATTTTCTGGATCGCCAGATTCCGATTGCCACTCAATACCGCGGAATCATCAATCCGCTCGACATAGAAGAATACAAAAAGCATGAAGGTTTCGTTGCACTAAAAACAGTTTTGTTCGAACTGACTCCGGAACAAATTATTGAGACCATCAAAGACAGTGGTTTGCGTGGAAGGGGAGGAGCAGGTTTCCCAACCGGAGTGAAATGGGAACTGGTAGCGGGTAATAAGTCGGATGTCAAATATTTGATTGTCAATGGAGATGAAGGCGATCCCGGCGCTTTTATGGATCGTATGTTGCTCGAATCGTACCCTTACCGGGTGATCGAAGGAATGGTAATTGCAGCCAAAGCAGTTGGCGCCACTCACGGTTATTTTTACATCCGGGCTGAATATCCTTTGGCTTTGATCCGCATTCGGCAAGCGCTTATTTATTGCCGCGAACAGCATCTGCTTGGCGAAAATATCATGGATTCAGGTTTTTCATTCGATGCTGAAATTTATGAAGGAGCTGGCGCTTTTGTATGTGGTGAAGAATCGGCGCTGATGGCTTCTATCGAAGGCGAACGGGGTTTTCCGCGCATACGGCCGCCATTCCCGGCTACAAGCGGCTTGTGGAAAAAACCAACGCTCATTAACAATACTGAAACCCTGGCCCAGGTTGCATACATTATTCGTGAAGGTTCAGGTAAATTTAATTCCATTGGAAGCAAAACCAGCAAAGGAACAAAGGTTTTTGCCCTGGCCGGAAAAATAAATCGTGGCGGACTGATTGAAGTGCCAATGGGAATTACCGTCCGTCAGATTGTGGAAGAAATTGGCGGCGGTGTCCAGAATGGTAAAAAATTTAAGGCAGTGCAGATTGGCGGACCTTCCGGAGGTTGCGTTCCTGCTCAATTGTACGATACACCCATCGACTATGAATCGCTGCTCGAAGTAGGCGCGATGATGGGTTCCGGCGGATTGGTAGTTCTGGATGAAGATGATTGCATGGTCGATATTGCCCACTATTTTCTGTCGTTTACCCAGAATGAATCCTGCGGAAAATGTACCTTTTGCCGCATCGGAACCAAACGGATGCTCGATATCCTGACAAAAATTACAAAGGGGAAGGGTGTATTAAAAGATTTGGATGAGTTGGAATACCTGGCAAGCTGGACAAAAAAGGGAAGCTTGTGCGGATTGGGGAAATCAGCGCCAAACCCGATTCTGTCAACTTTGAAATATTTCAGGGAAGAATATATTGCGCATATCAATGGGAAATGTCCGGCCGGAAAATGCCAGGATCTGATCAAATACCAGATCAACGATTTGTGCATCGGCTGTACCAAATGTGCACAGAAATGCCCGACCGACGCGATCCTATTCAAGCCGCACGAAAAACACGAAGTAATAACCGACCTGTGCATCAAATGCGATGCCTGCCGGCTGGCATGCCCGGTTGACGCGGTGGAGATTGTATGAGTTCCAGGTTCCAGGTTTCAAATTTCAAATTCCAAGTTCCAAATTTCAAGTTACTGGTTTCGGTTTTGATGAGGATATTGGAAATTTTAGGTTTGCTGGCTTTAGGGTGTTTTGACGCTGAAAGGTTTTTCAAGCGCTGTCAGGTTTATGCGGTAAAAACTTGACCTTTCAACGTCGCCAGACCTGGAAGCGACAACAATCAATGACCTCAATATGAACTTTCATTCTTCCAATTGGTTTATTGAACAGACAAAATCAATGATCAAAATGGATTGAAGTAATTTCAAAAAGCCGAATACTGTGAATGTAACCCGAACTGCCGCTATATACAAAAACATACAACAATCCATTTGCCGGATACTGGAAGAAGCCGACGGAACCGGAAAGTTTAGTGAAGATGCATGGGAAAAGGAAATTGGCTCCGGGCTGACCTGTGTGATGCAAAACGGATCGATCATCGAAAAGGCGGGAGTCAATTTTTCATGTGTGCGTGGCATTTTCAGCGAAAACATGGCAGCTCTCTTGGGCGAAAATGCCACCACATTTGCTGCAACGGGCATTTCGTCCATCATTCACTCCGGAAATCCGTTTGTGCCCACCATTCACATGAATGTGCGGTATTTCAACCTCGACAACGGTTCTTCATGGTTCGGCGGAGGAATTGATCTCACTCCTGCATACATTAATTCTGAAGAAGCGCGGGAGTTTCATCAAACCATCAAAGATATCTGCGATTGTTACAACCTCACTTTTTATCCTGAATGGAAAGCATGGGCTGACGATTATTTCTATCTGCCCCATCGTCACGAAACCCGCGGTATTGGCGGAATATTTTTCGACCGTATCCAACCGGCCAACGATGCTGATTTCGAAAAAATGCTGAACCTTACTTCTGATCTGGCCAATGCTTATCCGTTAATTTACAGCCGGCTGATGAAGGATAACGGGCACAAGCCTTTTACCGAAGTCCAGAAAAAATGGCAGAAAATCAGGCGTGGACGCTACGTTGAATTTAATTTGATACATGACCGCGGAACCAAATTCGGTCTCGAATCCGATGGAAACATCGAATCCATTTTAGTGAGTTTACCAGCCGAGGTGGAATGGATTTACCATTATCACACAGAACCTGGCAGCCCTGAAGACCGGACACAGGAACTGTTGAAAAAAGGGATTGATTGGGTTTCCGCAACTCAAATTTCAATTTCTCCTCTTAAATAAGTCACAGCATTTCCGGCAATAAGCACACGGTTGCCAGCCATGGTACACCAAAGTTGTCCACCTCTTTCCGAAAGCTGAAGTGCTGTTAGTTTTGTTTTATTGAGTTTCAATGACCAGAATGGAACCAAAGTTGTGTGTGCAGAACCGGTCACCGGATCTTCATTAATTCCTTCGCACGGTGCGAAAAAACGACTCACAAAATCAACGTTTGTTCCTTTTGCGGTAACTATGATTCCTCGTGCATCAGTTTGTTTCAGCAAATGAAAATTGGGTTTCATGTTCCTGATTTTATCTTCTGATTCAAACAAGAGCAAAAAGTCAGTTCGCCCTTTGAAAATCTGTGTCGCCTGAATTCCAAGCGCTTCGCTAAATGCAGGGTTTATATCAGCAGGTTGAACAAAATCAGCCGGGAAATCGAGTTGCAGCTTATCTTCTGTTTTTCTGACAACCAACATTCCGCTTTGGCTGTTGAAGGAAATCATTTCATCCTGAAAATTCAGCTCATTAAAAAGGATATGGGAAGTGGCAAGGGTTGCGTGGCCGCAAAGAGAAACTTCTGACTTTGGCGTAAACCATCGTATGTGAAAATGGTCACCTTCAGGAATAAAAAAAGCAGTTTCAGAAAGATTGTTTTCAGCTGCAATTTGTTGCATCGTCAGAGCGGGAAGCCATTCGTTTAACGGAACCACCGCAGCCGGATTTCCTTTGAACAGTCCGGAAGCAAAAGCATCTGCCTGAAAAATAGGAAGTTTCATTTTACTAAAATTTGACAGTTAATTTTAAATTCAGTTTTCGTTTGGTAAGATAATTCGGTACCCCGAACATGTCGCCCGTGTTGTTAGCTACCCAAAGATAGGAAATCGTATTGTTGATGCCCAACAAGTTGAAAACTTCAAGGCTGAGCCACATATCTTTGATGGAATTGAACGCTTTGTACTTGTATGTTTTATGGTCAGGATTGATCAGCACTTTTGACATACCAAGGTCAATACGACGGTATGGAGGAATGCGGAAAACATCCATATAACGCTGGGAGTTGGGTGGTCCGGTGGGAAGCCGCGAACCGTAAAACGCTGTCAGGTGCATTTTCCAGGTTGGGTTTCCGGGGAAATAATCCTGAAAGAATATGCTGAAATTAAACCGCTGATCGGTAGGTCGCGGAATATAGCCATGATTGTCATTTAGGACGTCTTCCTCTGTTTTCATAATGGAAAGACTCGCCCACGACTCAATACCGCTGACAAATTCGCCGTTCACTTTCATATCCAGTCCGGTTGCATAACCATTTGCCTTTTGATTTGGAATATATCTGATCCGCACATTGTCAATCTGATAGGGGGTCAGGTTGGTGAAGACTTTAAAGTATGTTTCCGTAGTAAATTTAAAAGGCCGGTCCCATGCGCGAAAAATATAGTCGGTTCCGAAAAGTACTTGTGTTGAACGCTGTGCCTTGGTATTTGGGTAAATAATTCCCTGACGGTCTTTCAACTCTTTGTAAAAGGCCGGCTGGTTGTATATTCCTCCTGAAAGATGGAACACAAAATTGGCATTCCAATCTGGAAAATAGCGAAAAGTTGCCCGTGGACTCAGCAAAAACTCGTCTGAAAACGACCAGTATTGGGCACGAAGTCCGCCAGTAGCATACAAGGAACCTTTACCGATTGGTATTTGATATGTATCCTGAATATAAGCCATCAAGCGGGTAGAATTCATGCTGTAATCTGTATTAGTCGTGCTGAATAGTTCAATTTTATCACCCTTATACGGAATGGCATATCCGGTTGAATCTCGCAAAACCCATTCATTCATCCGGTCATCAATTATCTCATTCTGAGCTTTGAGGCCCCAGTTCAGGAGATGGCGTTCGGAGTTGTAGGCGCCTTTGTGCTCAATGCTGTAAACGGTGGCATTCAGATAGTTGCGGGCATGGTTCAAAAAAGTTCCCACGCCAATATTCAACACACTGTCGCCCAGGTTTTCCGATCCCAGGTTACGTTCAAGTTCGTTAAGGTAATAATCTCCTTTTATATCATAGGTTTCTTCTTCCTTCGAATGAAAAGCCGATGCGATGAATTTCAGGTTAAGCCGGTCGCCGGGATGGTAATTCGCAACCAGCGCGCCTGTACTTGTAGCAAACCGGTCAACTTCCTGACCTTCAAAATATACGGTCGCATTATAGGCTTTGTTGAAAGTTCCAAAACTGGTTTTACGCGTTTGCGGAATAAAATTGTACTGGTTTTGAGCAATGTTGCCGAGGAACGAAACATCAAACACTTTGCTGAATTTGTAGGTTAGGTAGGTTTGGGCATCGATGAAACGCGGATTGTATTCCCCTTTTTCGTCGAGCGTACCCAACATGTATCTGTTTGTTTTGTAGCGAATTCCGGTGATGTGTGAAAATTTTCCGTTCTTGCTCAAATCTTCCAATTGCAGCGAACCACCCAGCAAACTTGCAGAAACCGATCCGGCAAATTCGGTCGGTTTCCGGTATTTGATATCCAACACCGACGACATTTTATCGCCGTATTTGGCATCGAAACCACCTGCCGAAAATTCGATCGATGAAACCATGTCAGAATTGATGAAGCTCATTCCTTCCTGTTGCCCGGCGCGGATCAAAAACGGGCGATAAACCTCTATATCGTTGACATACACCAGGTTTTCATCAAAATTTCCACCCCTGACCGAATATTGAGAACTCAACTCGTTGTTGGTTGAAACTCCCGGAAGTGTTTTTATCAGTGCTTCCACGCCGCCAGTTCCCGCATCGGTAATGTTAGTGAGATATTTGGAATCAATCCGGTCCATGTTGTTTTTGTTGCGCCTGTGTTCAGTAACCTGCACTTCGCCAATTTCCTGATCAATCTGTTTCAGCGTGATATTGAGCTCTACTCTTTGTTCTTCATTGGCAACTATTGTCTTTTCAACTGTCTGGTATCCCAGCATTGAAAAAGCAATAACCACCGGTTTTTTTGCCGGAATGCGCAACAGGTATTCTCCTTCGCGGTTCGAAACGGTTCCAATACTCGAGTTTTTTAATGAAATATTGGCCAACTCAACGGGTTTTCCCGTTTCGTCGGTTACTTTTCCATATAAAGTGGCATTGTTGCTTTGTGCAAACCCGCTGGCAGCAATCAAAATCAGAAGAAATTGGAATAAAAGTGATTTAGGTGACCTCATACCGGCAAAAATAATATTTCTGCTATAATTAACTGTTCACAAGTCCATAAATTGTTTTAATGAACGATTTTTGTTAAGTATTAGTTTTTAGAATTAACTTTGAACTTCACTTATAACTTTTTCAGCCATGCCCTCACGTGACTATCTTATCAGGCAAATTGAAGAAATGGGACTTTTCCTGGCCATTTTGCTACGAAGAATATTAAAACTGAAAGAGGAAAACCAACAGGAACAGATGGAATTGGCAGTACGTGAGGAGCTGATTCAGGAATTAAAACTTGATATAGATCAGATAATTGTCCTTGAAAATAAAGATTTTTTAAATGTTGTGACGGAACATTTCACTTCCGAAAATCAATTGCAGAAACTGGCTGATATACTGAAAATTCTCGGTCAGGAAATAGGAAAATCCTTTACAATGACCAAAGCCAATTATCTTCAGAAATCGTTGTTTTTATTTACCCACCTTCAGGAAAATAGCACTAATTTTTCGTTTGAACGAAGAGAAAAAATTCTCGAAATTCAGGAAACAATCCGGCTTCATATACTAAAGGAATAGAAGCTGTATTTTTTTCTTATCCCTAAGTGAAATATTAAATAATCTAAAGGTGATTCTGGGATATTGCCGATGGATTCAAGTGTTAGGCCAATCGAGTTTACGAAGATTAGACTATTACACTTCTCCAATCGGTATTATTCCTGATTATTCCTAAGTTTGCCCATCAAAATCATTTGTAGTTAAAAGATCATGGCAAAACACCGACCTTTAAGTTCTGTATTGATAAAACCTACCGGTCCGGATTGTAATCTGGATTGCTCGTATTGTTTTTATCTCGAGAAATCTGAACTATTTAACCAAAGCAAGATTCACCGGATGAGTCCTGAAATTCAGGAAGAAATGATCCGTCAGGTGATGCAGCAATCGGGCGAAAACGTTTCGCTGGCATGGCAGGGAGGTGAACCAACCTTGATGGGGCTTGATTTTTATAAGCGTGCCATCGAATTGGAAAAGAAATACGGTCACAACCAATCAGTAGGCAATGCATTGCAAACAAACGGCACACTGCTCGATAAACAATGGGCTGCTTTCCTGAAAGAATACGACTGGCTTGTGGGTATTTCACTCGACGGACCGGAACACATTCATAACCGATACAGATTAGACAAAGGGCAAAAGGGCACCCATCAGCGTGTGGAAGAAAATGCCGTTATGCTGCTTCAGGAAGGGGTTGCAGCGAATGCAATGTGCGTTCTGACGTCCTATTCTGTTCAGTTTCCGGATGAATTGTATGCCTACTTTAAAAACCTGGGTTATACTTTTATGCAGTTCATACCTATTGTTGAAACGGATAAAAAAGATCCGTCAAAAGCAGCGCCTTTCTCTGTTTCGGCTGAGGATTACGGAAAATTTCTGGTTCGCATGTTCGATTTGTGGCTGGCTGATTTTGTTGACGGAGTTCCATCGACTTCCGTTCGGCATTTCGAATCTGTTTTCCATTCATACGTTGGCATGGAAGCTCCTGAATGTACCATGATGAAAGAATGTGGCCCTTATGTGGTAGTTGAACACAACGGAAATGTATATAGCTGCGATTTTTTTGTTGAACCCAAATGGAAACTGGGCAATGTGATGCACGACCGTATCATTAATATGCTGAATTCTAAAACTCAGCAAACCTTTGGGGCAGCCAAATCCGTGTTGCCACGTGAATGCCGTCAGTGCAGCTGGCTGCGAAATTGCTACGGTGGATGTACCAAAGACCGAATCAAAGATCCTGAAGACAATCGAAAACCACGATTCTGTACCTCCTACAAAATGTTTTTCAAACATGCCGATCCAACCTTAAAACTGATGGCCGAACAATGGAAAGAACAACAGGCCATTCAACACGAAAAGCAACGATCGGGCGGTGTTTACAACGCTTTCGATGATTTTATGAAATAATTATGGTAGAGCAACTCGAAATAATCCTGCCCGCTTTTAAACGCGGATATCATTTGATCACTGATCTTATTGAAAGACAATTGCCGCCACTCCCTGATAAAGGGTTGGTTAATATACTGCTTCAGCACACTTCAGCCGGCATTAGCCTGAACGAGAATGCCGATCCTTCGGTGCGGTATGATTTCGAGACGTTTATGAATAAGCTGGTTCCGGAAGATGATTCTGATTTTATACACATTTTGGAAGGCATTGACGATCAACCGGCACACTTGAAATCGTCGCTGATCGGCGCCAGTCTGACGATTCCAATTACCAATCATCAGTTGAATCTGGGTACCTGGCAAGGCATTTATTTGTGTGAGTTCCGGAATTTTGGTGGGCGAAGAAGGTTGGTGATTTCTATAATGAGTTGATTCTCCTTTTCCGGTCTCCCATTTCCATTTTCCAGCTTGTATTCAACTGCTTCGAGCTTAGGAAGCAATAGTTCAATCATTAAGTCCACATGCTCCAAGCCTCTTGCCCTATGCTCAGACTTTCCCGATCATAAAAATGGCTGGTCGTTTTTGAATATTAGGAATATTGGTTTTCCAGTATGAAATTGGTTTGGAAAGTATAAATTCAGTATCCAGCGTAATATCGGCGGCAATGCACAGCATGGTCTGCGGGTTGCAATTTTTAAGTAATTCATCCAGCAATTGTGCATTCCGATAGGGCGTTTCAATGAAAATCTGTGTCTGTCCTTCTGTTTGCATCCGATGTTCCAGCATTTTAATTTGATGCGATTTTTCAGGATTTTTAATGGGCAAATAACCGTTAAAAGCAAAGTTCTGTCCACTCATTCCTGAAGCCATCAGAGCCAGCAGAATCGAAGACGGCCCCACCAGCGGAACCACCTGAATGTTTCTGATATGTGCAAGCTTGACCACTTCAGCGCCAGGATCGGCAACTCCCGGGCATCCGGCTTCCGAAATAATTCCAATGTCGAGTCCATGTCGGCTGGCTTCCAAAAACCGGCTGATTTCCTTTTTTTCGGTGTGTTGATTAAGCTCAAAAAAAGTCAGATCATCAATTACAATGGCCGGATTTACCTTTTTCAGAAAACGGCGGGCTGTGCGGATATTTTCGACTATGAATACCGAAATCGACGAAATCAGTTGTGTCAGATCAGGCGGTAAAACCCGTTCGATGGAGGTATCGCCTAAAGTGGTGGGAATCAGATATAGTTTGGCCATGCATAAATTTTTCTCAAAAATAGTCAAAAACCTTCGGTAGCGACAGGGCAATCCTTATTTTTGCATAAAACAATATTCAAATAGTGAAACTTACTTTTTTAGGAACAGGTACCTCGCAGGGAGTTCCGGTGGTTGCGTGTCAATGCCCGGTGTGTTTGTCTGCAAATCCAAAAGACCAACGGTTGCGCGCATCGGTGATGATTGAAACTGACATGCAATGTTTGGTGATTGATGCCGGACCCGATTTTCGGCAACAAATGCTGACTCATCATGTTCGTCATTTAAACGGAATTCTGCTTACCCACGAACATACCGATCATATTTTCGGACTCGACGATATCCGTGCCTTTAACTGGGTTCAGAAACAGCCAACTGATATTTATGCTGAAGAACGCGTGCAGATTGCGATCCGTCGCATTTTTGACTACGTTTTTGCCAGTTATACCTATCCGGGAATTCCGCAAATGCACCTGCATCCGATCGAAAATAAGCTGTTCCGGATTGGCAATCTGGATGTTTTACCCATTCGCGGATTTCATTACAAATTACCTGTTTTCGGTTTCCGGATTGGAAAACTTGCTTATGTGACCGATGTCAACCGTCTGGAAGTTGCAGAAATTGAAAAACTCCGCGGTTTGGATGTTTTGGTGTTGAATGCATTGCGAAAGGAAGAGCACATTTCGCATTACAATCTGGAACAGGCGCTTGAAATCATTGCTGAAGTAAAACCAGGGAAAGCTTATCTGACGCATCTTTCGCATCAAATGGGATTTTACGATGAGGTTCAAAACGAACTTCCTGAGAATGTTTTTTTAGCGTATGACGGGTTGGTACTGGAATTGGATTGATTTATATGTACAATTAAAATAGGCATCAAAGAAATTTGACGGTGACGTACGAAAAAATTATATTTGTACGTCAAAATCAATTATCATGGAAACAAAACTTACAATTCGACTAAAAAAGAAAGTGATTGAAAGAGCGAAAGATTATGCACTGAATCATAAGATTAGTCTTTCAAAATTAGTTGAATCCTACCTCGAATCTGTCACCGAAACAAAGAAGGACGAACTTGAAATTACTCCTCTGGTCGAAAGTTTAAGTGGTGTTATTCATCTGGAAGACGACTATGATCTGAAAAATGACTATTCTAACTACCTGACAGAGAAGTATAAATGAAAAAACTATTTCTGGATACAAACATCATCATTGATTTGCTTGCGAAAAGAGAACCATTTTACAAATCGGCTGCTCAATTATTTTCTTTGGCTGACAAGTTAAAACTTGAATTGAGCGTCTCTGCTCTCACATTCGCCAATACGAACTACATTCTTCTAAGAGAGAAAAAACCTGAAGAAGCCAGGTTAATTCTTCGAAAGTTAAAATTGCTTGTCAAAGTGATTGGCCTAAATGATAAAATTATTGGATTATCTCTTAATGACCTTGATTTTAAAGACTATGAAGATGCCCTTCAATATTATTCAGCTCTTGAAAACGGAGATGATGTAATAATTACGCGTAACCTGAAAGATTTTCAGAAATCAAAAATTCCTGTTTTAACTGCGGAACAATTCCTTCAACGAATCTGATTTTTCGCAAAAAATCAACATCTACAAGGCAATCCTCACATGAAATAATCTATGACTTTTACGCTCCGAGACACCTCTTCTTCACAAATCCTGTCAAAAGGAAAAACCCTTTGATAAATAATAAAGACCTTTATTAACAACTTGTTTTGCAATCATTTATTCAATATTATTATTGTGCTCAAATAAATGTATTTTGCAAATTCATACAACTGTTCAGCAAGTTCTTTTGTAGGTTTACCGTCTGGCAATAATCCTAAATCACTCGGATATCATGAGGTAGTATAAACGGTATCCGTTTTTTGTAACATTGTATTATCAATGATAAAAGTTATATTATTCTGAATTAAACCAAACAGACTTGCTAATGTGTGAATTCTTGGTAATTGTAATCCTATTTCTTCGATAATTTCTTTGAAACATTTTTCAATAACCTGTTGCGAATGGAAAGCGATAATGTTTGTTAAAAAATCATCGTCTAACAATTTTTCGCAAGTACGTAAATCAGTTTCGGCAAAATTAAGCCAATGTTGTGTCGTATCTTTCATAAAGTATTTTCCCTTTTGTGGTTATTTCACGGGCAAAATTGCTGTTTAGTTCTATAAATTTTTTATACATCGGGATAGTATAAACTATTAAATCTATTGGAACTTGTTTTGCTAATTCAAATATATGGTTGGTTACAGTTAATTGTAAATTAATTCGTTCATCGTAGTTTTCAGGTAAAAAAACATCATTTGTAACTACCAATAAATCAATGTCACTATCCTTATGTGGTGTGCCATAAGCATATGAACCAAACAGTAAAATTAAATAAGGATTTAATTCGCTCAATCTTTGTTTAAGTTGTTGTATATAAAAATTATCAGTTTCCATACAATTGGTTTTATCACTTGCAATTTATACTATATACAACGCAAAATTAAATCTGGCATAATCTTACTATTTGATCTGATGTTAAATTTGCGAAGTGGTTTTTGACTGCATCCCAACATTGTTCGGCGGTTTCAAATAATACATTTTGTGTTGTCTTCTTTCTTAAATACC
>JBBRXN010000059.1:0-34641 GCA_038248385.1 Bacteroidales bacterium | reverse complement strand
GTATTTAAGAAAGAAGACAACACAAAATGTATTATTTGAAACCGCCGAACAATGTTGGGATGCAGTCAAAAACCACTTCGCAAATTTAACATCAGATCAAATAGTAAGATTATGCCAGATTTAATTTTGCGTTGTATATATTGCAATTACCGGGTGTTTTTTGTCATTTAATAATTATCGTAGCTTAACATTGCATGCTCCGATATATAGATCCTCGTTAAACATTTCAATTTTATAAATTCCGGGTTTTTGTTTTTCTTTGGGGATATAAGTCATTTCAATTTTCTTGGACACTGATATTGAACCACCTCCATCAGTACTTGCCATTAAACCTTCATCGCCGTCAATAATTCTGTATGCAATCCCATTACCTTTACCGTCAACCTGTTTCCCATCCGGCTTGATCAATTTGAAGGAGATATTCTCTGCCATGTTTTCGGGGACTTTAAATGATACCGTCATTTTCTTTGCTCGTCTTGCGACAACAGTTAACCGGTCGTTTCTTTTGGTTGTTTCCACCAAATAATTATCAGTAGTGATAGAGCTTAAAATGGCAAGATTCGTTGCCAGCTTTTTGTTCTCATCCTGAAGAGATGCAATTGTTTGATTCAGCGCAACTTTTTCATTATTCAGATTCTGGTTTGATTCTTTCAGCGCAAACACCTGACTTTCAAAATCTTTTTTCATTTTTGTCAGTTCAGCGATTTCTTTTTTCAGGTTTTTAATATTCCCGTTCTCGCGAACTATCCTGTTTAGTGCAGCTTCTTTCTCACTTAATTTTTGACTGGTCGTTGCCAGCACTTTATTAAGATCTGCATTTTGGCCATCAAGTGAGTTAATCCGATTTCTAAAGGTTTCAATTTCCTTCTGAAGTGCAAGTTTTTCAGATAACATCATTTCAGTTTTCAGCTTTTCGTCGTTCAGGTTTTTTGATAACGACTTGTTGGCGCTGTAATAAACGCCGATACCGATAAGTGCGAAGATTAAAAGTACCAATGCAGTTATCGAAATCATTTTCCCTTTTTCGATTGTTGTTTTCATGGTTTTCATGTTTTTAATTGTTTATTGCACAAACATTCAACCCAACAATTAAATTGAGATTAATAATATATTAAAATTGAATTAAAATCAGGAAAGGAATGGGATGCAGATAGTTACGCTTGTTCCTTTATTAAGTTGTGAGTCAATGGCTATAGTTCCTCGGTGCAAATGAATAATTTTATCGGTAAGAGAAAGACCAAGTCCGTTCCCGAAAATATTTTTTGCATTTTTTGCCCTGAAAAAAGACTGAAATATCTTTTCTATGTCTGCCTGGTCAATGCCTATACCCTTATCGGCAAATTCCGCAACAATATATTTATCTTTTACTGATAAAGATATTTCCACTGATTTATCAGGTGAGAATTTACAGGCATTGTCCATCAGGTTGATTATCGCAGTTTTAAGTAAGTGGTGGTTGCCAAGCACCATTAATGATTTTTCATCATCAATGGGTTCGCTGAAACAAATCGAAATGTTGTAATCTTTCTTTCTATCAATCAGTTCTGCTCTTGTTTCCCAAAGAATTTCATCAATTCGCAAGGTACGGAGCGCTATCGCAGAAATATCTGAACTTGCTTTTGCCAGATCAAGTAAGCCATTCGAAAGCTCATTCAGATTTTTAATGTCTTCGAGTACCGACTCCAAAATAGCTTCATATTCTTCCTGAGTTCTTGATTTCATTAGTGATACCTCTATTTGCCCTGTGATGGAAGTTAGCGGTGTGCGCAATTCGTGAGAGGCATTCGAAACAAAACTTCGCTGCATTTCGAAAGCTGATTCCAACCGTTCAAGCATTTGGTTAAAGGTAATGGCCAGTTGAGCAATCTCATCGGTCCCGTTTCCTTCGTTTACACGCATGTTTAAACTGGCTATGGTTATTTTATCCACTTGGCTTACTACATCCGACATGGGTTTTAACGCTCTGTTCGCGTAAATTCTGCCAATAAAAACTGTTAAACCGATACTAATAAAAAATCCAATTATTATTATCCATTTCAGGTTATTAAGTTTGCTTCTTCCATATTTATCAAGGGCTGATGCGATTACCACAAAGCGGTCAAATTTATCAGCATACAACAAGCCGATTACTTCGTGCTTCCCTTGATGGTAGCGAATTACTTTCTTCAGCCGGATATTGTCAAGAAGCGTTTTAGAAACAAGAATAGTGTCATCGTCCAGGCTATTGTAAATCTGGTTGTCTTTAAAATCATAGATTACCACCTTTTCGTTATTTAGCGCATTGATGGTGTTCCGATCAATAATTTTCAATAAGTCATAATCTACTTCTTTCACTTCAATCAATAATTTGGCGGTGTTTATTGCCTTATTTTCCAGACGGGAATAAAACTCCGATTCACGGAAAGAAGCTGAGAAATAGTAAATAATAAAAGAAAACAGAACAAGGATAAAAGTAACAATATAGGTGAACTGGACTGTAAGCCGCGTGCGTATGTTGTATTTCATTCCTTTCCGGCTTTTAAAACATAGCCAACTCCTGTTTGTGTATGAATCAGTTTCTGAGGAAAATCCCTGTCAATTTTCTTTCTGAGGAAATTCACATAAACATCTATCACGTTCGTGCCTGTGTCGAACGTAATATCCCATACTTTTTCGGCAATGTCAATTCTTGATACAACCCGCCCCTTGTTCCTGAGCAGATATTCCAGCAATGCAAATTCTTTCTGGGTAAGATCAATTTTTCTTTCACACCGGGTTACTTCATAAGTATCGAGGTTCATTTCAAGATCAAGAAACTTCAGAATGTTCCCACCTGTTTCGGCAACGGAGATCCGTTTTAATAGTGAGCGGATGCGGGCCAACAGTTCCCGAAACTCGAAAGGTTTCACCAGATAGTCGTCAGCGCCGGAATCAAATCCCGAAAGCTTGTCTTCTGTTGTTCCCAGTGCAGTTAGCATCATTACAGGTATTTTCTGGTTACTGCTCCTGATTTCCCGGCACAATTCAATTCCATTTTTATATGGAAGGTTGATATCCAGAATTACCATGTCATAATCGCCGGCATCGAACATTTTTTTACCGACAGAACCGTCATAAGCTATTTCGGCGGAGTAGCCATTTTCTTCTAATCCGCGCTTTACAAACGAAGCAACTTTGGGTTCATCTTCAACTACAAGTATTCTGACGTTTGATAGATTCATACTCACAAAATTAGCGATATTCCTTGTAATAACCTGACTATAAATACCCGGGATGTTAAAATGTAATTAAAGTCACTTTTTTTTCCTGAAATTGCAACCACAAAAAGAAAAGCTTGTCTATAGAAACAGAAAACAATTCAAAAACAAACAATTCTCAAAGTCATGAAAACAATTAAATTTCCTTTAGCTCTTTCACTTTTCGTCCTTCTTTTTGGAACCTATTCCTGTGTCGATGATATTTTTCTGGAGGGCAACGGAGACCTGAAATCAGAGTCACGTGGGGCATCCGGGTTTAAAGAAGTTGCCTCGAGCGGCGACTTTAAAGTCACCATTACACCCGGAAGCAATTATTCGGTAGAGGTAAGTGCCGAATCAAATTTGCTGTCATACATCGAAACTGATGTGGTTGGAAATACGCTTAAAATCAGAACTCGCGGCATGCATTCACTGCAACAAAATCATCCGATTGAAATATTTATCACCACTCCTGTATTGAATGGTCTTTCTATCAGCGGATCAGGCATCATTAAAACGGGCAGTTTTACAAGCAACAATTTTAATATCGCAATTTCTGGATCGGGCGATATTGACACCAAAATAAGTACCGATAATATAAAAGCAAATGTTTCGGGTTCGGGAACTATTTTTCTTGAAGGAGATGCAGCAGTGAGCGAATTCGTCATTAGTGGGTCAGGCAAAATAAAAGCTTACAATTTTCCGCATCACAATTGTAAGGCTGAAATATCAGGTTCGGGCGATATGTTTGTAGATGTTAGTGAAACCATCAATGCCCGCATTTCAGGAAGCGGAAGGGTATTATACATCGGTCATCCGGTTGTTCATACAAGCATTTCAGGATCGGGCGAAGTGATAGATAAAAATTAAAATTCCGCAAAAAATCTATAAATTATGAAACAGATTTATATTCTGAGTATCTTTTTTCTTTTTGCCATTCCGGGATTTTCACAAGGGCCGAAAAAAGCAATTGGTATCCGTGGTGGAATTTCATCGGGTTTTGAATACCGTGTTTTTTCAAGCGAATTAAGTTCGTACAAAGTATTGTTTTCAACCCGGCAAAGGGGTTTGCAGCTCACCGGGCTGAAAGAGTTCCACAATCCTGATGCATTTGATTTTAGCGAAGACTTGTCATTCATCTATGGTTTTGGAGCACACGTGGGATTCGAATCGTGGAACACCTATTATTACGACGAATTCTATCCGCATGAAAGATTCCGCGAACGCAGATCGGGTCCTATTGCCGGTCTTGATGGGCTGGCTGCAGCAGAATATACCATTCCGGCGATCCCGCTCGTGGTTGGATTTGAAGTAAAACCCTACTTTAACCTTTTCGGAAAAAATTTCTTTCAGCTTCAACCGTTTGATTTTGCCTTTACAGTAAAATATACATTCTGACAGTAAAAAAACACTTAAACAATTAAAAATGAAAAAGTTAACACTCATGTTTATTCTTGGGTTCGGGTTTCTTATGGTTTCTACCTCGAACCAATTCTTGCCCCACGTTTACCGGTACATCTCTCTTTCCCGATTTTGTGCGGAGTTGGCGGTATTACAAATATCGAAGACCACCGGACTTGGGACGATAACTGGGTGATGGATGACTCGAACCATGATGTTTTCCTGGTTTTTGAACCTTCGGTTGAACTGGAGTTTAATATGACCCGCCATTTGCGGCTTGCAGGTTCAATTGGATATCGGTTCACATCCAATATCGAAATGGCCAATACCAACCCCGATATTTTGGAAGGAATCAATATCGGACTTATTTTGAAGTTTGGAAAATTCTAAAAACTGATCTCAAATATGAGTGGTGGCTTTTATTTTATTAATGCCAATAATTGTTCAAAAACAAAAACCGTCTCATATATAATGAGACGGTCTCTTACCTGCTGTTTATCTAAAAATCTAAGAGGGAATTTTTGAATTAATTGCAAATAACCGCCATGATTGATTTGGTCATTTTTTAACTTTTTTAAACCATAGCCGGTTGCCAACATTGTAATATTCATCTTTCAATTCTGGATTATTGGCAAGATCTTTTTCCGTATATGGGAAATGAGGAACAATTACATCATCACCACTGGTCCAGTTGGCGGGTGTAGAAACTTCTAATTTGTCAGCCGTTTGCAATGCCAAAACAATCCGTTTAATTTCATCTATATTGCGTCCAATGCTCATCGGATAAAAATTAATTGAACGCACAATGTTTTGCGGATCAATGATAAATACACCCCTGATATCTTTGTTTGTGCTTGTAGGCTGATGAAGCATGCCGTATTTTTTGGATGCCATTATACTGTGATCATCGATTATCGGGAATTCAATTTTCTGAGGCCCCCTGCCTCTGTAATCCAGTTCTTCCAGAGCAGTTTTCCATAATTTATGCATGGCAACATCATCTGTTGAAATGACAGCAATTTTGACGCCCAATTTGTTAAAGTCCTTTTGCGAATAAGCCAATTCAAGCAATTCAGTAGAACATACCGGTGTAAAATCCTGAGGATGGCTGAAAAGAATTTTCCAGCTTTTTCCGAAATTTTCAGGGAAAGTAAGCTCCCCATTGGTTGACTCTGCGGTGAATGAGGGTGCTTTTGATCCAATCAAAGGAATTTTAACTTCCTGAGAGAAAGTAGTTCCAAGTAAAAATACCGACAAAACAAATGTTACAAATAACTTTTTCATAGTTGTAATTTTTAAGTGATTGAAACTATTAAATCATTTTTTATAAGGCAGTAATATCGTTTTCAGATTCTTAATCTAACTATTTAAGATTTAAAGATCTTTTTATATTTTTTGTTAACGTGCTAATTCAAAATAGGTTTCAAGTTATTCAAAAATTAATATTTTTTAACGATCCAATAGCTACTGATTATAAAGCAATTGGAATAAGTACTAACGGGAAACAGCTGATTTTTATAGGAAATAATGATGCAGATAATATGCTAAAATGAAAAATTATTTTTCAGGATATTCAGTAAAAGATGAATTTAAAGATCTCCCTTACTCCTTCAAATCAGGAATGGAAAGAGGCTTTTTTATCTAACCGAATATCCATACTTTTGCGGCTTATTAAAAAGGTATAATGAAGAAAAAATCCTGGCTTCCGGTTGGAGCAGCTATTTTGTCGATGATATTTTGGAGCTTTTCGTTTGTCTGGATAAAAATTGTCTATGAAGCTTATGGACCGCTGACCACCATTCTGTTCAGGTTGCTTATTTCCACCGGATTAATGTTGATTTTCACCATTCTTACCCGAAAACTTCAAAAGATTCGTCCGGGCGATCTGAAACTTTTTTTGCTGATGGCCTTTTTCGAACCTTTTCTTTATTTCATGGGCGAAAGCTACGGATTGATGTATGTTTCATCAACTGTTGCTTCAGTAATAGTCGCAACCATTCCGCTGTTCTCTCCCATTGCTGCCTGGTATTTCTACAAGGAAAGACTTAGCCGGACCAACCTTTATGGTCTGTTTATTACCTTTTTGGGTGTCAGTCTGGTTGTACTTGATACTTCATTTAATTTCACTGCTTCGCCGTTGGGCGTTTCTCTTGAATTCCTGGCAGTTTTGGGAGCCATCGGTTATGCAAGTATTTTGAAAGGTATTTCGCACCGATACAATACTTTCACCATCATCACTTACCAAAACCTGATCGGCGCTATCTATTTTATTCCTTTCTGGTTAGGTTTCGAATTTCAAGACTTTACCCAGATCCCGTTTGATCCAAAGGCATTTGGGGCCATCGTTAAACTGGCCATCTTTGCTTCAACATTCGCGTTTATCCTGTTTACTTATAGTGTCAGGAATATGGGGATCAACAAATCCAATATTTTCATAAACATTATACCGGTTTTCGTGGCCGTTTTTGCCTACCTGATTTTAGGCGACCAACTGAATTTTCATCAGATGGTCGGCATTGCCATCGTAATCTCCGGATTGTTTCTTGCTCAAATTAACTGGAAACGTAAAAAGAATGGATCAAATCCAATATATCAGGCCTGAGAAGCTAAAAGAGCTGACTGACAGCCGAAAGCAGGAATTTACAGCGCTATTCAAAAAATTGAAAGCTAAAAAGCCAAAAAATCTTGATGATGTGTTTCACGACTTGCACAACGAGGCATTTGATCAGTTTGATTGTCTTACCTGTGCAAATTGCTGCTCAAGTATCAGCCCGATGATCACCGAAAAAGATATTGAAAGGCTTGCAAAAAGCCTGAAAACAAAACCGGTTGATTTCATCCGTCAATATTTGTACATCGACGAAGACAAGGATTATGTGTTCAAACAAACTCCCTGCCCGTTTCTGATGTCCGACAATTATTGTATGGTTTATGAAGACCGTCCGAAAGCCTGTCGCGAATATCCGCACACCGATCGTAAACGTATGTATCAGATTTTAAACCTGACGCATAAAAACTGTGAGGTTTGTCCGGCTGTTTACTGCATTACCGGCGAATTGGTTAGGAGTTCGAAGTTGAAAATATAAAAACAAATTCATGGATTTAAGAGAACACATTATAATTGGTGGCGAAGAATGGTGCGCATTCCCCGGAATGAATATTCCAGCCATCAAAGCGCGTGTTGATTCAGGAGCAAAAACCTCCACCATACATGCGAGCAATATTCACAGATTCAACCGAAAAGGTGAAAAATGGGTCAGTTTCGAAGTTCATCCCATTCAGGAAACCAGGAGGATTACACTTCGATGCAAAGCCAAAGTCATCGACCATCGCAATATAAAAAGCTCAAGCGGAATATCCGAAAAACGGTATGTGATCCATTCGATGATGAAAATTGGCAATTACCAGTGGAACATTGAATTGACCCTGGCCAATCGCGATTCAATGGGATTCAGGATGCTGCTGGGGCGGGAAGCGATGGAAAACCGTGTTTTTGTCGATCCGGCCAACAGTTTTCTGCTGGGCGATTATTCCGCTGAAAAAATCAGCGAATTGTATCAGCATTTCAAGGATGTCAGAAGTGGATTGAGAATTGGTCTTTTGGCCAGTAATCCTGATCTTTACAGCAATAAACGGATTATTGAAGCCGGGGAAGAACGCGGCCACGAAATGGTCTTTCTGAATGTTCAGCAATGTTATATGAAATTAGATGCTACGAATCCAGAAGTACGCTACCGTGGTGGGAGCAACCTTAACAGTCTGGATGCCATCATTCCAAGAATAAAGCCTAACCTTACATTCTATAGCCTTGCCTTGATCAGACAATTTGAGGCGCTTGGTATTTTTTGTGCCAACTCCTGGGAATCAATCAGCCGATCGCGCGACAAACTATTTTCGTCGCAGTTGTTTTCCCAAAATGGGATTCAGATCCCAATTACCGGTTTCGCCAAATCGCCGCTCGACACTACCGATTTGATCAACATGGTAAACGGAGCGCCGTTGATCATCAAGTTGCTGGAAGGAACGCAGGGAAAAGGAGTTGTTCTGGCTGAAAATTCAAAAGCAGCCGAAAGTGTGATCAATGCCTTCAAAAGTCTCAATGCCAATATTTTGGTTCAGGAATTCATTAAGGAAGCAGGAGGAAAAGACATCCGCTGTTTTGTGATTGACGGTAAAGTAGTTGCATCCATTCAGCGCGAAGCTGCAAAAGGCGAATTCAGAGCAAATTTGCATCAGGGCGGAACTGCTTCAGTAATAAAAATTACTGCGGAAGAAAAAAAGCTCGCAGTAAAAGCCGCCAAAGTACTTGGCTTGCAAATCGCCGGGGTCGATATTATCCGCTCGAACAGAGGGCCGCTGGTGCTTGAAGTGAATTCCTCGCCGGGATTGGAAGGTATTGAAGCGGCCACCGGAAAAGATATTGCAACCATTATGATATCAGCGATTGAACGACAGTTAGGCTGGCAACAAGAACCTACATTAAAAGAATTAGTTCATGAAAATGAATAAATACTCCGACAAGCTTGTATCCTGTTTTCTGACTACCGGCTTCCTTAAACTTAAGTTAATAAAAGTGAATGCTTGAAGGGCTTGTTAGGTAGTTAAAAAGCCTTTTTCTACTTTTGGTAAAATTTAAAAAAATATTAAAACCCATTGATAATGAGAAAAAAGATTGTTGCCGGAAACTGGAAATGTAACACCACCGTTCAGGAAGGTGTTGAACTTGCAAAAGCTGTAAGCGAATTAGTAATCATTTCAGGTGTAAAAGATGTGGTAGTAGTTCTTGGAACTCCTTTCACCCACATTACCAGCGTAGTGGCTGCTGTTGATACCAAACTTGTTGGTGTTGCTGCTCAAAACTGTGCTGCTGAAGCCAAAGGTGCTTTTACAGGCGAAGTTTCGGCTGCCATGGTTAAATCAACAGGCGCCGATTTTGTAATTTTAGGCCACTCCGAACGTCGCGAATATTATGGCGAAACAAGTGAAACCCTGAACAAAAAAGTGGCTCTTGCCCTGGCCAACGGCTTAACTCCAATCTATTGCTGCGGCGAAGCTTTACCAATTCGTCAGGCCAATACACAAAACGAATATGTAAAAAATCAATTGGAAGAAACTGTTTTCAACCTTAGCGCTGCAGACTTTTCGAAAATTGCCATTGCTTACGAACCCATTTGGGCAATTGGAACCGGCGTGACTGCTTCAACAGAACAGGCACAGGAAATGCTTGCATTCATTCGTAGTTTGATCGCCGAAAAATTCGGAAGAGCTGTTGCTGAAGAAACATCCATTCTTTATGGCGGTAGCTGCAATGCCAAAAATGCTCCTGAATTGTTTTCTCAGCCCGACATTGACGGTGGTTTGATTGGCGGCGCTTCACTGAAAGCTGAAGATTTTCTTGGAATAATCACAGCATACTAAGAAGACGGGAGACGGGAGTCCGAAGTAACGCTCCCTGAGCGCGAAGCAGTCGAAGGGAGAAACCAAAATTCTTCACATTAAACAAACAATACAAAGGCCATCCGGCAGCGGGTGGCTTTTCTTTTTATGCTACCTTTGGAGCATTGAGTAATTTTCCACTCCTGACTTCTAACTTTTTATCATGAACTATACAAAAATCAGCTTTAAGCTCACCCCCGATACTGAAGAGAACCGTGAAATACTCGTCGCTGTTCTTTCCGATCTTACCTTCGAGAGTTTTGATGAAACTGAAGAACAGGTTTTAGGCTATGTTCCGGGCGAATCGTTCAATTACGACGAGATGAACGAAATCACCTCTACCCTGCCCTTTTCTATTGAAATTGAAAATGAAATGATTCCGGATCAGAACTGGAACGAAGTGTGGGAAAAGAATTATTTCAAACCTTTACTGATTGGTGGCAGGTGCCTTGTTCGGGCGCCATTTCATACCGAATTTGAGCCGGCTGAATTTAAACTGGTGATTGAACCAAAAATGGCATTCGGAACAGGAAACCACGAAACTACTACTTTGGTTGCCGAACAAATCCTGAACATGGATCTGACCGGAAAAACCGTGTTGGATATGGGTTGCGGAACCGGAATACTTGGAATGCTGGCCTCTCTCAAAGGAGCCAAAAGCGTAACGGCCATCGACATCGACACCTGGTCATTTGAAAGCACCGTTGAGAACGCCCGTTTGAACAACATTTTCAATCTGGAAGCCAAACTTGGAGATGCCAGCCTGTTGGGAAATGAAACCTACGAAGTCATTTTTGCCAACATTCACAAGAATGTGATCATTAACGATTTGCCTGCATACGAAAAAGTACTGCAATCAGGAGGAAAACTTTACCTCAGCGGATTTTACACCCATGATATGCCTGATGTCAGGAAAAAAGCCGAATCGCTGGGCCTTGTAGAAACCGGATTTCAGGAAAAGAACAACTGGGTGGTTTATTCGTTTGAAAAAACTTGATTTTACACTCCAATCTGGAAATGAGACTGTATCAAAGGTTGCTTTTTCACCTGTTTGTCTTTATACTTAGGTTTGATGGGAAAAAATAAGGTTTTTTATTAAAAAATATAAAAACCTAATTATCAATTCTTTAACCTCTTAGTAGAAAAGTTGCACATTTGATTTTTACCTTATTACCTTATCTTTCGCCGCTAAAATATCTAATGAATAATAAAAATGAATACCGCCATTTTTAGAGTGAGCGAATTTACAGTCAACTCATTCATTTATTGTTATTTGATATTCAATACCATAAAACGGACATGCTCTATAAAATCGCTGAGTATTCGGGATCGGGGTCAAATATTCAGTGCAGCGAGATGCTGAAACGAGCCTTCGGCGTGAGCTCAGTCGAACGTTCAGGATGACGGAATCAATGACTTTTGATACAGCATCATAATCATTTAATTAGTGTTTCTTCAATAATTCCAACATTTTCCGGTCCAGCTTATGTCCATACCAATCTTCATACTGAACATCTTTTCTTCCTGAATCCAAAACACCAAAGTCGCCCCTGAAATTCCAGAGTGCATACCCAATCTGATTTTCAGTCAGAATATCAAGCACATCACCAAACCATGCTAAAAATACTTCGTGTGGTGTTTCCTTCCAGCAACCACATTCGCCGCAATGAACACCCACGCCCTTTTTCACCAGATCAATCCAAGGACTGTATAATTCTTCCAGATTCGTCCGGCTAAAAGACTTGCCGTCAATCACTCCCGGCCAAACAGGTTTTGGTGCATCATCCGGATTTTTAAATACCCATGGTGCACGGTAATGCGAAATATAATGCGGGAAATAACCGCGACAGCTTTGCGCAATGTTTAAATCGGTAATTTCAGGAATAACAGAAGAACCTACATCATTACCATCAGCAACAACTAAATGGTCAGGATTTGATTTACGGATAGCAGTTGAAGCAGCCAGAGCTACTTTGCGGTAAACAGCTCCGGGAATCGTTGTACGTGCACCAAACTGATCGTTCATATCTTCACGCATGCTTGGTTCATTTACCAGATCGAAGCTTATTTTCTTTGACGAAACATTTTTGAACCGTTTGCCCCACATTTCCCAGTGAAAACAAAAAGCATCCAATGCTTCCTGATCTTTCCAAAGGTTGTATGGTTCGTTAAAACCGGCATTCACGCAATAACCGGGTGCCCTGTGAAGATTGATGCTGACATGCAGCCCGGATTCCTGTGCCAGAAAAATCAATTCCTGAATCTGATCAACCGCCTTTTCATTGATATTCAATACATCGGCAGGAGTTACATTCTTTTGAGGATCAAAATTGATGTATCGCGGATAGGCCATAGGCAATCTTACAAAATCAAATCCCCAGTCAGCCATCCATTTCAAATCATCTTTGGTAGTTCTCGAACGATCGTCGCCCTTCGATGGAGTTGCGCCGAAATAATCAAGCAGATTAAAACCTCTCCAGCGGGGAATGGCATTTTTTACTAATGGTGAAAGTGAAGATCCGAGAGCCAGGTTTCCGGCAAAAGCAGTGGCAGCAGTGGCAATGCCAGTCGTTCTTATAAATGTTCGTCGGTTAATTGGGTTAGTTTCCATTGGTTTGAAATTTTAGTTTAGGTTAAGAAATTGCTTCATTGTGTCAATGCAATTAAAACAAGATGTGAAGTTAATAGAAACTAATTATTCACAAACCAAATTCAACAAATATATTGATCATGAAATCAGGATAAGATTCAAACCGTATATTTGAACAATCAATTGTGGCCGAAAATTCATCGCTTAAAAATAACATCATGATTCTTGATCAGCTTGAAAACTCAACAATGTATTCCAGTATCGGCGAAAACCTGAAAAAAGGCTTCGAATACCTGAAGAACAATGACTTATTGACTCTGGAAGTTGGGAAGTATGAAATTGACGGGAAAAATGTTTTTGCCCTTGTTAGCGAATATGAAAGCAAGAAACCTGAAGATTGCCGATTGGAAGCACATCAAAACTATGCAGATATTCAGTACATTGTTTCAGGAAAGGAAGCCATAGGTTTTGTAACACTCAGCAATCAGGAAGTTACATCAGCCTATAATCCCGAAAAAGACATTGTATTCTTTTCAGGAGAAACTACTCCGCTGATTCTTGAAGCAGGCATGTTCGCCGTTTTCTTTCCGCAAGATGTTCACCGGCCTTGCATGCAGATTGACGGTCCGGAGAAAGTAAAAAAGGTGGTGATAAAAGTGAGAGTTTGAGTCCTGAAAATCGAAGTCATTTATTGTCATTAAATAGTCATTAAATAGTCATTCAAAGCATTTTTACAATGAATGACGCGAAGCAATTGACTATGAATGACAATTAAATGACCTGATATTCTGGTTGTTGTTTAGTTGCTAAAGAAAGTCATATCAGCAAAACTCCTTTTGATTCCTGATGTAAATTTGTATTTTGGATAACCAAAAATCACCACAATTCCTGAAGGTGATTTAGCCGGAATATGCCATTTCTTTTTTAATCCTTTGGCTCCATACTGAATAATTGGATGGATACTGCCAATCATACAGGTTCCTAATCCCAGACTTTCGGCAGCCAACATGGCATAAGTCGCCGGAATATACGGATCGGCAGGATCGGAATAGGGTGAAGCTGCAAAATACATGGCCAATGGCGCATCATACAGCAAATAGTTTTCATTTTTCGCTTTGGTTTCAACCATAAATTTGACGAGCGGATTACCAAAACTTTTCATCAGCTGATAGGATTCTTTCCCAAACAAACGCCAAATCCAGATGAATCGGTTTGAAAACAGCCAGCTGATCTTGTTGAAATAGTCAATCACATCAAAAGAAAACTCCCGAACTTTTTCCTTTCCCCGGAATACAATAACCTTTACGTCTGATGGCGGAATGCCCATAGGAGCAGAACTTGCTGCCTCAATCATTTTTCCGATCAACTCCTCTCCTATTTCCTTGTCTTTGAAATCGCGAATACTTCGCCGTCCAACCATCAAATTTTTAATCTGATCATAGTTGGTTTTATCTTTCATTTCCGACAAATCAATCAAATCAGCCCCCGAAATTTCCCTGCCCGAAATTTCAATGGCTTTGGTCGGACATATTGCCATACAATGACCACAAGCAATACAGCCAAACAATGGATGATCGCTTGCAACAGGTTTGTTGTTCTCCATCACAAGGGAAAAATCTTTGCATACTTTAACACAAAGTCCGCACGAATTGCAACGATCGTAGTTAAAACTGATCCTGCCATTTTCACTGGTTCTACTTGTAATAATTGCCATGATGCGTTTTTTTTATAAATTTAGCAGATTTTCATTGTAAAGATATCCAACAAATTACTATTCATGAAGCATTTTCTATTTTTTCTAAAAGTCACTATTCCTGTCCTTCTTTTTAGCATTAACAGTTCAGCACAAGAACGTTATAAAGCTGAAATAACAGATTCAGTAAGAGTTGAAACTTACACTTATGCCGTTAGAGATGGTCAATCGCTCGACATAGATGTATATTTACCGGCATTCGATAACCAGGCTAAAAGACCTTTAATATTGTATGTACATGGCGGAGGTTTTACTGGCGGAAAACGCGATGATAGCGGCATTCCAACCTTTTGCAAAAAACTGGCTCAGCATGGATATGTATCAGCTTCCATGTCATACCGTCTAACCCGCCAGGGCACAGAAACAGGCTTCGGATGCGACTGCAAAGCAGTTGATAAACTGAATACATTGAACAAGGCTGCTGAAGATGTTCAGGATGCCACCTTTTTCATGATTAAGAACATTGATAAAATGGGTATTGATCCACAAAAGATCATTCTTGCCGGAAGCAGTGCAGGAGCCGAAGCAGTTTTAAATGCAGCTTACCGGGCTCCAATGTGTTATGGCCTCGATAGTGGACCGGTAGCTTATGCAGGGGTCATTTCAATGGCTGGGGCAGTTCCTGATACTTCAAGAATTTATAAGGAATCAGCCATCCCCTCCCTTCTATTTCATGGCACCTGCGACAACCTGGTTCCTTATGCAACAGCGCCTCACCGTTACTGCAAGGAAAAACAAGCAGGATACCTGATTATGAACGGGGGATTTACCATTGCCGAAAAGCTTAAGAAGTTAGGGACTCCATACTGGCTTTATACTTATTGCAATGCTGCACATGAAATTGCAGGGAAACCAATGACAGACAACTTTAATGAAATCATTGATTTCTGCTTCTCTTTTGTAGTCAATAAAGGAACTGAACAAAAGACTACTATTATCAAAACAGAAAACAAACCTTGTGAATACCAAACCTTTAATTTCTGTAACGAATGAAACGTATTGCTTTTATCCTGATTTTGTTAGCAAGTAATTTTGTCATGGCACAAAACCTTCGGGTAATAACATACAATATCCGCTTAAACATTGCGTCCGACGGGATAAATGCCTGGCCCAACCGCAGCAGTCAGGTAAGCGCATTGTTAGCCTTTCATCAGGCCGATATTTTTGGATTGCAGGAAGCCATGTTTGGCCAAATTGAAGATATTCAGGCCCAATTACCAAAAATGGCATGGGTAGGTGTTGGTCGAGACGATGGCATAAAAGCCGGTGAGTTCTCTCCGCTTTTCTACAATTCCGAAAAATTCAAAGCGCTCAAACAAGGCGGATTCTGGTTGTCGGAAACTCCGGAAAAGCCGGGGCTGGGCTGGGATGCAGCTTGCAACCGTGTGTGTACCTGGCTTATCCTGAAAGAGAATAAAAGCAATAAAAAGTTCATGATTTTAAATACCCATTTCGACCATGTTGGAAATCTGGCACGAAGCGAATCGGCCAAATTGATCCTCCGGAAAATCAAGGAAATAAATACAGATCATCTGCCAACCATACTGATGGGCGACTTTAACCTGACACCCGAAAGAGAACCAATTTCTTTAATTACAAGCGTATTGCATGATTCCCGTTCAATCTCTAAAGAACTGCCTTATGGACCAACCGGCACATTTAACGGATTTAAATTCGACAGCCCGCTGAAAGACCGGATCGACTATGTTTTTGTGAACGAACAGGTTAAAGTAAAACAATACGGAGTGCTCACCGATTCAAAAGATCAGCGCTATCCTTCCGACCATTTACCCGTTTTTGTGAATCTTGAACTTATTTCTGGAAAGAAGAAATAAGGAAGTCTTTTGCTTTTACCAATAAAAAGGTAAATTTGTAAAAACAAGATTCGTATGATAATAGAGAGAACAAATGAAGAGGTTGTAATCAGATTATTACCTTCCGTTGATACCGATGAACTTCAGGAATTGGCAAATTTTTTTAGATACAAAGAAATTACTTCAAAATTTTCTACTTCACAAACAGCTGTTGATAAGCTTGCATCTGAAATCAATAAAAACTGGTATAAAGCAAATCGTGAAAGACTTCTGATTCGGAGGTTTCTGAGCTGATCGATATCTTAATATACCAAGATTCACTTTCTCTCTGAAGAATTCATTTTGAAAGAGTCATTGAGAATTGCAGATGAACTAACAAAAGATGTTGACTTTGATGATGTATTGTTTGTGGCTTTAGCGATTCATTTTAATTGTAAATTATGGACAGGCGATAAAGTATTGGTGAATTCTCTAAAAGAAAAAGGATTCAAACGTTTTATCACAACTCAGGAATTACTTATCAAATTAAAAAACAAAATCCCAAAGTCATGAAACCGTTTCTTTTTTCCCTAATTACCCTGTCATTCCTCAGCATTTTCTCTTGTTACGCTCAGAAAACCGAAATTCTATACCTTTCAGGGACAGGCAGTGACCATACCGTTAGCTGGGATTTTTTCTGTACCGAAGGCCAAAACTCAGGCAAATGGACACAGATTCCGGTTCCATCGAACTGGGAACTTCAGGGTTTCGGAACTTATAACTACGGAGGCGATAAAGACGAAATCCGAGGCAAGGAAATGGGATTGTACAAATATACATTTCAGGTGCCCAAAGAATGGAAAAGCAAACAGATCAGCATTGTTTTTGATGGTTCGATGACCGATACCCAGGTGAAAATCAATGGCGTTTCGGCAGGGAAGATGCATCAGGGAAGTTTTTACCGTTTTAAATACAACATAAGCGAACTTCTGAAATACGGCAAGGAAAATCTCCTCGAAGTTTCTGTGGCCAAACATTCTGAAAACGAAGGGGTAAATGAAGCTGAACGGCGCTGTGATTTCTGGATATTCGGTGGCATTTACCGTCCGGTATTCCTGGAAGCCAAACCACGCACCAATATTGAACGGATTGCACTCGATGCCAAAGCCGATGGCTCATTTCAGATGGATGTATATTTGAACAATATCCGCGAAAGAATGGAAGTAAAAGCCCAGATTAAAACACTTGCCGGCGAACCGGTTAGTTTACCTTTTTCGGTCATTCTCGATCAGAATCAATCAGTTGCCCATTTACATACATTTGCTGAAAACGTCAAATCCTGGTCACCCGAATTTCCAAGCAGGTACATGGTTGATGTTCAATTGATCAATTCTTCTGAAGTGATTCATAAAGTCACTGAAAAATTTGGTTTCCGCACAGTTGAATTGCGCGAAAGCGATGGCATTTACGTGAATGGCGGAAAAGTCATGTTCAAAGGAGTTTGCCGTCATTCGTTCCGGCCAAATACGGGCCGTGCATTGAACAAGCAGGTTAGTATCGAGGATGTTAACACGATTAAAGATATGAATATGAATGCGGTTCGAATGTCGCATTATCCACCTGATGTTCATTTTTTGGATGCGTGCGATTCGCTTGGTTTGTTTGTTCTGGATGAACTGGCCGGCTGGCAAACAGCTTATGATACGCGTGTTGGCTCGGTTCTGGCTCAGGAGATGCTTTTCCGCGATGTTAACCATCCATCCATTGTAGTGTGGGACAATGGAAATGAAGGCGGTTGGAATACCGAACTCGACCATTTTTTCGACGAACTGGATCCCCAAAAACGTCCTTTGATTCATCCGTGGGCCGAATTCAGAAATACGGATACACAACATTACAAAGATTTCAATTACGGAGTCGGAACTCATCAACAAGGCAGAAAGGTCGTTTTTCCAACCGAATTTCTGCATGGATTGTATGACGGGGGGCATGGAGCCGGACTGGAAGACTACTGGAATATGATGCTGAATAATCCTTTGTCGGCGGGAGGCTTTTTGTGGGATTATGCCGATGAAGCAGTGGTAAGAACCGATAAAAACGGGATACTTGATACCAAAGGAAATCTCGCTGCCGATGGGATTGTTGGCCCTTATCTCGAAAAAGAAGGAAGTTATTTTACCATAAAAGAAATATGGTCGCCGGTGTTCTTCCAAACCCGCTACATCACCTCCACCTTCAATGGTGAATTTCCAATCGAAAACCGATTTATATATACCAACCTGAAAGATTGCAAATTCACCTACAAATTGGTTGATCTGGCGAAGCCCAACGAGAGTGCTGAAAAAGTCAGCGAAACCGGCAACATTGAATCACCTGATCTGGCTCCCGGACAAAAGGGAAAACTTAGGATGCTCTTGCCAGCACATTTCTATAGTAATGATGTTCTGTACATTACGGCAACAGATCCACACGGACGTGAAATTTATAACTGGAGCTGGCCGCTGAAAACTGCGAAAACAATTTCTGATGAAATCATTCAGGCAAATAATACAGAAAAGATCAAAATCGTTGAAGATGACTTAGAATTGAACGCACTGGTTAATGGACTTTCATTTAAATGGGACAAAAAAACCGGTTTTTTGAATGGCGTTAATAATAAAAACCAGGTAATCAGTTTCCTTCATGGGCCGACAACAGCAGCCGGAACCGCCGAATTTCAGGAATTGAAAAACTACAGCGATGATGGTAACCAGATCGTTGAATGTATATACAAAGGTGACTTGAAAAAAGTAAAATGGACAATCATGTCCACCGGCTGGCTCAAACTCGAAGTATTGTATAAAGCACCCTACCAAAACAAATTGATGGGCATCAGTTTCGATTATCCGGAAGACGAAGTAACAGGAGTACGCTGGATGGGCTATGGCCCCTACCGGGTATGGAAAAACCGGATGAAAGGCAACACCCTGAATGTATGGAGCAAAGCCTATAACAATACCATTACCGGCGAAAATTGGAATTATCCTGAATTCAAAGGATATCACCGCAACTTTTACTGGGCAACCATTCAGTCAAAAGAAAAAGACTTTACCATCGTTTGCCCCGATGAAGATGTTTTCCTTCGGCTGTTCACTCCCGAAAAGCCCAAAGGAGCCAACAACGACAATACTTCACCTGAATTTCCGGCCGGGAACATTTCCTTTATGCATGGCATCGATCCCATCGGTACGAAATTCACCAAACCCGAAACGATGGGACCCATGAGCCAGCCCAATATGTTCCTTTACGAGAAATATCTGACCCTTTATTTCGATTTCAATTGAGAAATACGCACAAATGCTTACATCAAATAAGGTTTTAGACTGAACCCGCCAAAAGTTTGAAAAACTACTTTCGTGTTGTTATAACCCGAAAACCAAAAATGGAACTTTACCAGGAACTTTCTAAAGATGTGCGATTTATTGAAGGCCTGAAATCCTGCATGAATTGTGGAATTTGCACAGCTATCTGTCCCGCCGCCGAATTTTACGACTACGACCCGCGAATCATTGCAGGCATTGTACAATCAAAAGACGAAAAGCGAATTGAAGAACTCCTGAAGAGCGAGACAATCTGGTATTGCGGCGAATGCATGTCGTGCAAAACCCGCTGCCCGCGTGGCAATACCGTTGGATTGATCATCATGGCTTTACGCAATTTATCGCAGGAACTGGGCTATTTCACCGAATCGGAAAAAGGACGGCAGCAATTGGCTATTAAAAGGGTGGTTGGCGAAAACATTGTTTACAAAGGCTATTGTGTACTCCCCGAAAACATGGTGCCTGAAATGCACCCGGAACAAGGGCCGGTTGGCGAATGGATTTATGAAAACAAAGAGAAGGTTTACGAAAGGGTTGGCGCCAACTACAACGGAAATGGCACAGGTGCATTACGCAAAATACCACAGGAATCGCTGGACGAAATTTACCGGATCTTCGAAATTACAGGTGGCTTCGACCGGTTCGATCAGATTGAACATTTCTCAAAAATTAAAGCCGAAAGTATGGGATTCACTGAAGGTGAGGATGACTATTCGGACTACATTAAACATGTTTTCACCACCAACAATGGCAAACACAACCGACAATAAATGAAACGGGAAGGCAAAATACAGGTTTGGCAGGATTATCAGAAGGAAATAGCCGATAATCATTATTTCTATGTACGCAGTTGCATCCGTCAGAATTTTTTCCCCGGTTCGGAACAAACATTTCTGAAGATTTTACGCATTGAACTGGGTAAAGATATTTACGAAAACCCGCATCATACCAGTTGCTCCGGAATTGGTTATCACTCCGACATTGTTCCGTTCGATACCATTCAAACCATTGTAGCACGGCAGTTTGCGCTGATGACTGAAGCCGGATATAAAAACCTCGCCGTTTCGTGCATCACCTCGTTTGGCATTTACAACGAAATTATCGAAACATGGAAAGAGTTTCCTTCGGAATTGGAAAAAATTCGTTCGTTCCTGAAAAAAGCCACCGGACGCGAATTTGAAATACCTGAAAATGTGGCCCATGCCAGCGACATTGTCTATAAATTCAGGCAGCAGATAGCAAACAAGGCAAAATATTCACTGATCAACCAACAATCAGGAAAACCCTTAAAAATCGTTGAACACATTGGCTGCCATTATTCCAAAATGTTTCCTTCCAAAGGAGTTGGAGGCGCTGAGTTTCCGAATGTATTGGCTGGAATGATCGAATCGTGGGGCGGCGAAGTGGTCGATTATCCCGAACGTCGTCATTGCTGCGGGTTTGGCTTCAGGCAATATCTGGTGATGTCGAACCGTGGCTATTCGGTGTCCAATTCAAGAAAAAAGTTTGAATCGATGGAGCCATATAAACCCGATGCCATTGTGAGTAACTGCCCGGGCTGCCCGATGTTTCTGGATCGCTGGCAATATGTGATTGAAGAAATGGAAGGCAAAACCTACGGCGAAAACGGACAGGGAATTCCGGTACTTACTTACGAAGAAATGGCCGGATTAGTCCTTGGATACCATCCGTGGGACCTTGGATTGCAAATGCACCAGACCAATTGCGAGCCACTTCTTGATAAAATGGGAATTGAGTATGATCCGGGTTTAAAATACGCCGGAAAAGACGGAAAGTTAATCGGGAAATCAACGATGGTGGGTTGCGGATGTTAGAATTTGACAATTGAACGATTCGACAATTTGAAAATTTGAAAATTGAAAATGTCCAATAACAAATGTCCAATAACAAATATCGAATAAGAAATAAGAAATATCCAACAAGGTTCAAATGCCGTCAACCATAATCAGAGCGACAACTTGGAACTTGAAACTTTAAACCTGGAACTGATCTGTGAAACACATCGTAATTATAGGAGGCGGAATCGCCGGAATTGAAACAGCCTGTGCATTGACGGATGCCGGACACTGGGTAACGGTAATCGAAAAAGAGGCAAAGTTGGGCGGAAAACTGAACAACTGGTCGTACCTTTTTCCTAATTTCACTCCTGTTGAAGAAATCACAGGCGCCCTTCAGGATAAATACCGCGAAAAAGACTTTACCATCCTGCACCAAACCGAAGTCAGATGTATTCACCGAATGAATGGCAAATTCAACATCGGGACGTCAGACGAACAGCAATTGGAAGCCGATGCAGTGGTAGTTGCTACTGGTTTTGAACTGTTTGATGCCCGCCGTAAAGAAGAGTACGGCTATAAAATTTACGATCATGTAATCACTTCAGCCGATCTGGAACAACTGCTAAAACCAGGCGGCGACCTCACTGTGGCTGCCGGGAAAAACCCGAAACGTATTGCTTTTGTGCATTGTGTAGGCTCGCGCGACGAAAAATCGGGCAACCATTACTGTTCCAAAGTGTGCTGCATTACCGGCGTAAAACAAGCCATCGAACTCAAAAAACGTTTGCCCGAAGCCGAAATCTATTGCTTTTACATGGATTTACGCATGTATGGCAAACATTTCGAAGAACTGTACCGTGAAGCACAGGAAAAATACGATATACAGTTCATCCGCGGACGTCTGTCTGAGGCTTCGGAAAAGATCGACAAAAGTTTGCTGATCAAATCGGAAGATACACTTTCAGGAAGACCACTTAAAATGAATGTTGATTTGCTGGTGCTGCTTGTAGGCATGGAAGCCGGAAAAGGAACTGCCAACGCCGCAGCAACCTGCGGCATTGGTTGCGAAGAATCAGGTTTTATAAAAACTACCGATTCGTTCTTTAAATCCAATTTTTCGGAACACGAAGGCATATTCCTGGCCGGAAGCTGCACCGCACCGATGACTATTAATGATACCATTTCGCATGCACGGTCAGCAGCGATGGAAGTAGATGGCTGGCTTAGGAAACAGAAAATATTTTGACGCTGACAGGTTTTTCAAACGCTGTCAGGTCACAAGTTCTTTGAAGTAAAGATTTATACAACTGCGACAGCGCCGCGAAATATTTGTAGAAAATGGATGTCAGGCATGAAAATCGTCCGAAGTAAAATGTTGAAAAAAGAGGGTGCATTATTTCGGACGGAATAGAGTTTACCTGCATAAGAAAGACATATAACAGTAAAAAATGAAAGATTTTGGCTTTACGGTGATCAAACAACGCACCATCGACTACGATCAGTTCGACGGGCGGCTGCTGAACGAAGTTCTCGAAATGGAACCTTCGTTCAAAGTGTGCCTTTCGTGCGGAGGATGCACTGCCACCTGCAGCGCGGCCGATCTGGTCAGCTTCAATGTAAGGCGGATGAACCTTTTGCTGCGTCGTGGCGAAACCGTAGAACTCGAATCGGAAATCAAAAAATGTATGCTCTGTGGCAAATGTATGTTGGTTTGCCCACGCGGAATCAATCTCCGCAATGTGATCATGCTCATCAAAAAAAGCATCCTGAAATACAATCCCGTTAATTCTGTACAGCCATGAAATTCCCTCCATCATTTATATGGCCATTCACCATCGGACTTTTGTTTATTTCCGTCTTCCTGATCATCATTATCGGAATCTGGATTTCTCAACTCTCCGGAATCGATAAAAACCGGATCAGACACCATATTTTTACCCGCAAGAGCCTGCAGGCTATTCGCGAAACATTTTCTGAATCTTTACTTCACCGTAAAATATTCAGTAAAAATCCGGTTTTGGGATACATGCACATGAGCCTCGCATTCGGCTGGTTTTTGCTTATCGTAGTTGGACATATCGATGCCTGCAATCACTACCAAACCTTTACTGTTCCGGCATGGAAAGCCGTTTTCATGCGCTATTTCATGACCGGGCCAGCCACCACCGTTTCAGGAAAAATACTTGCCGCCAGTATGGATTTACTGCTCGTATTTGTACTTTCAGGAGTTATGCTCGCCTACTTTAAACGACTAAACAGCCGTCTGTTCGGAATGAAAAAAACCACCCGGCTCAAAACCGGCGACCGCATTGCCCTCAGCGCCCTTTGGCTCATTTTCCCGCTTCGATTTCTGGCCGAAAGTGTTTCCGCCGGAATTCACCACAACGGGAGCATTATCAGTCAGCCAACCGGGAACATGCTTGCTTCGGTTCTTCCCGTACAATCGCTCGAAATGCCTTTGTGGTGGGCGTATTCAGGAGCATTGGGACTGTTTTTCTTTGCGCTTCCCGTGTCACGATACATGCACATTCCGGTTGAAGTAGTCATGATTTTCCTCCGGAATTTCGGTATCAAAGTACAAAAGCGAATCGATGGATATTCGCGCATTCAGGTGTATTCGTGTTCGCGCTGCGGCATTTGCCTCGACAGTTGCCAGATGACTCACGCTGCCATTAAAGATACGCAGTCGGTTTATGTGCTGAAACACATCAGGAATAAAAACCTGACCGATGAAAAGCTTTTCAACTGCCTGCTTTGCGGACGTTGCCAGCCAGATTGCCCGGTTGGACTGGAGCTGAATAATTTACGTATGACTCAGCGCATCGAATCGACCAAAGAATACAACTCTTCATACGAATACCTGAAGAACGGCAAAGTGGCAGTTAGTCCGCAAACCGAAGTGATTTATTTCGCCGGATGTATGACCCACCTCACTCCGGCCATCATCAAGTCGATGAAGGAAATTTTCGCGGTGGCCGGTGTAAAATACTGGTTTATGGACGAAGACAAAACGGCTTGTTGCGGCCGGCCCCTGATGCAGGTGGGGCAATTCGAAGCGGCAAAAAAACTGATTCAACACAACCGCGAACGGATTTTGGCTTCAGGAGCAAAAAAACTGGTGGTCTCCTGCCCTATTTGTTACAAAGTATTCAACGAAGATTATGCTTTGCCGGGCATCACTGTTCAACACCATTCGGAATACCTGCTTCAACTGATGGCCGACAAACGACTTCCTGTAAATAAAATGCCGCTGCGCGTGGTTTATCACGATCCGTGCGAACTGGGCCGCGGAAGTGGCATTTACTTGCAGCCCCGTTTGCTCTTAGATGAATATGCCGAATTGATTCCGGTTAAGAATGAAAAAGAAGCGGCTTTTTGTTGTGGCGGAAGTTTGGCCAACATCAAGATACAAATGAACGAGCGTAAACAGATAAGCGACAAAGCCATGGACGAATACCTCAGTTATCAGCCTGATGTGCTGGCAACCGCTTGTCCGCTTTGTAAAAAAACTTTTGCCAAAAGCCACGACCTGCCGGTGCACGACATCGCCGAAATTGTTTGCATGGCCATTCACCAGAAAAACACCACCCAACCCGGCAAAACCAAAACCACAAAAGAATTGAAAATGGAGTTGTGGGGGTGAAAATCAGTCGCAATCGCAGGCACAGTGATTGGCGAAAAGAGCTGGCAGGCTGTCGGTTGTCATAGTTATATTCTTTTCTTCGTTATCTTCTTAAAAATTCATTTTTAAAAACCCGTACGCATTCCCTCGCATAAATCGTTCGACAAGTTCATTCGCGTTCAGCTTATTGAACTCTTTAAAACTTTTAGCGAGCTCCGATGTGACAAAATTGTACGCATGTTTTTCCAGATTGCTATCCAGCAGAGGCATTTCTTCGGCGGTCCAATAACCATTTAAGGGGTTCACCATTCCATCGTTATCCGACCCGATGCATTGAATTCCCCAGGCAAACTGGTTATTACGGTCAAGCACTTCAGCAATGTGCTGAATCTGGTTCCAAATCAGTTTCGATTTCCGGAAAAGCATTTCTCTCCGATTGATATTCAAACCTGAATTTTTCAATTCCAACTTACTTCCAAGCCTTCGTTCATCGAATTGAATCCCAAACAACCCACCCGACTGGCCAATCCTGATAATTTCATCATCGTAGAAATTAATGTCTTTTGTCTGAAACTTTCCGGAATTTGAAAAATTATCCTCCACCAATTCATTGTGCGATCGTAAACCGGTAACAGCGCCATGGCTTGCCAGCAAAGGAATGATCTCATTCGGATATTCATCTTTCAGAAACTGGTAATATTCGTTGCGGGCTTTTACACTCATGTGTTTCAGGTCGATTAAAACACGCTTGCCATTGGTGTTATCGAGCAATTTACGCAGAACCTTCCACCCTAAATCACTAAAACCTTCATTCATCCCAGGTACCTGGTCACAATTGTCACTCACCGCACCGCTGAGACTTTGTGCATGTCCTACCAATTCATTGTCGAAATGATGCGTCAAACCCATAAAAAAAAGTCGTTTATCCCAACGTTTTATTCTATCAACATTCATCAGCACTTCGGTCGGATCGGCTTTTCTACCCATCATTTGGAGGCCGCAGTTTAAGACGTGTCCTCCTTCGATGGTAAAAATGACATTAATCGTTTTCAGGGGAAGTTCAGGATTAACCTCAATTTCACTAAAGCCTGAAACAATTTTATACTGAACCGGTCTTCCGTCAATCTTTACCTGATGTCCGTCCAGTTGTTTGTAAAAATTGTATTCCAACTCCAGATCGGTAAAATAATCGGTCATTCCCTGAATATGGTCTATCCGGTCTTTTCCCACGCCTGTGACCAGGTTACCCAAAGCATCTCCAACCAGCTTTGCTCCTGCTTTCGTCATTACAAATCCCTTTTCCATCCCGCATAGCGAAACAAAAACAATTTGTGCTCCACCCTTTGCCAATGTGGTAAAATCGGCTTGCCTGAATTTTGTTAACGAAGCTGCAATATTCATTGCTTTGTCAAAGATTGAAGGAGGATCGTAGTACCAGAGGCTGTCTTGTCTGTTTCGGTTCTGATTGTTAATTCCCGGATTTCGGCTGAAACTTTTTCCCATTGGTTTGATGGCCGGATGAAGATGTAAATCGATAAACGGTGTTTCCATTTTCCTGAAGTTTTAATGGTTATTAAAATCGAATTAAAAATTATTAACCTGAAGGTAAATTCAAGGGAAAGTGTTCGTTTTTGGTTTTTATACTTCAACTGGGCATAAACCGGGCTTTCAATAATGAATAGGCGTCAGATATTTATTAACTCTTAATCGAAGCCAGCTCAGTAGATTGTTGTTTTTTAAGAACATAGAACAACCTGACCGGCAAACTTGTTCGCGTTCATCTTCCACAATTATTTTCAGGGCTGAAGCCCAATGATGGCAGGCAATTTCAAACCGTCACATGAATGTGACGGCAAAGGCTGTATGCAAAAGGTGACCAGGCTTCCATTTGCACTCCGCTTTTCTTTAAAGCGTCATAATTAATATGCTCCTGAAAGAAAACATGCGTTTCGATTTGATTGATCACGGGTTTCACTTTCGCGTAAGTCATCAATTCAGCAAGCTGATCAGGATCGAAATTACTTACTCCAATGGCTTTGATTTTACCTGTCCCGTAAAGCTCTTCCATCGCTTTCCACGAACCTTTTACATCTCCCCTGGGCCGGTGGATGAGATACAAATCCAAATACTCAAGACCCAATTTGTTTAAAGATGTTTGATAGGCCTTTTTTGCACTTTCATACCCTGCATCATCCACCCAAAGTTTCGAGGTGACAAAAAGTTCTTCCCTTTTAATGCCACTTTTCTTAATCCCCACTCCTACCGCTTCTTCGTTTCCGTAAATGTTGGCGGTATCAATCAACCTCTAATACATATCAGTTCTAAGTATCAATCCCGGATTTGAAATATTGTATGAAATCTCCCAACACGACCATACGAATCCTGCCACCAGGTCACCGTTTCTAACGCCTGACTTCAGACTAAATCCCTTGTAAATATTATAATACAAGCTCACATCGTAATCGTCTTTTATCCAAAGTTCAATCTGTGAATTTTTACTTTGGAATCTGTTTTTTTCATTGTAAAAATTGGTCTGATAATAGGCTCCAATGGCTAAATTTTGATAGAGGTAATAACCTGCAGAAATACGGGCGCCAAAATTCATTAAATTATCCTTTACCGGGTATTGCTGCTTGTCGATTGTCATACTGTCAATACGCAAATAATTCAGAAAAGGGGTGAATTTGAGTCCAAATTGATTGTTCTCCGATTTGTAAAGTTGAATGGGTGCGGCCAATGATAACTCTGTCATGTTACCGGAGGTAGCATATCTTGGATTGATATTAAACCGTTCATTGATTTTATAATAGTATTGAAAGCCACCGGTAAAATTACTACCTAAATCCATCCCGAAAAACAACATTAAAATACCAAATGAGTTTCTTGTAAGATCCTCATTGTTCAAGCTATATCCGGGTTGATTACTTCCAAAGTAGTATTTCGGCTTAATGGGCGAAAAATTGACTGATTGGGTATTCTCCTGATGTTGCAGGTAATTGTTCGCGTATTTCCGTTCCGCTATATAAATACGGTCATTTACATCATCATCCCTGTGTCCGCGAAATCTTAAGCTGAATTTCTGACTCGAATACTTTAAAAAATGATCATACATGATCCGGGCGCTGTCAGCCAATCCTAAATTCTCAAATGCAAAGCCTTTCAAATAATACCAATCAGAATAGTTATAAATATCAGGATAAATAGTTGGTAGTATTTTCAGCCCGGCCATTGATTTTTGGTAATCACCTTCAATCAACGATTGATTGATCATCCCATATTGTTTTGATAATTCAAAATCCGATTTTCTCAGCAGTTGATCTCTTTCAAGTCTCTTTTTAAAGGGGTAGCGATTTTTAAGCTGGTGTAATTCAACTTTAAAAGGCTCATAATTGGCAGTATCAACCAATTGATGAAATTCATTTCTTAGGGTGATTGAATTTTTCCGGTTGACCTGGTATTCATAGATTCCTTTTTCCTGATTCAATAAAATCCTTTTTGGCTGAATCGTCGCACACCCCATCATCAAAATACAGATCACCAGATTCAGTAAAGTGGTTAGTCTCATAAGTCGTAGAATAGTTGATTTGGTTTTTAAATATCGTTTCCTTCAAGTATAGTCTGTCTGGTTATTATCACACGATCAGCCCGTATCATAAAATAGCCATGCTTTTTTTCTCTTGAAACTCTTCCGGTTAAAAGTAGAAAAAGATAGGAGAATATAACAGCGATAGCTAATTATTTCAGGGCTAAATCATCACATGTCCGTTGGCTGAAGCCAACGGCAAAGGATACTGCTATGATTAAAGATTCCTCTCAATAAATGTGGTAATATCTTTTGCCGTCTGCTTCAGCTGACGGATCAAAAAGGGAAAAGCAAATAACCGGACGCGCGATATGTTGTTCAAATCTCAAATCTCCCTTTCGGACGGAATAGAAACATCCTCCAAAATATCCTTTCACAAAACTACCATCTGCTCTGGGACAGCAATTAATTCCTACTTTTGAGTATGACCGATGTACACAACAAAGCAATCCAAAGCTGCAATAGTTACCGCATAAAAGTGAAAAACAGGAAACCTAACCGATATCCTGTTTTTTTCCTTTCTTTATAAAACTAAAATCAACTGAACCAAAACTTTTTTTTGCCATGAAACTATCCATTCTTCTTTTAACCACATTCGTGGGTTTGCTATTGAGTCCGGACAATGAAATTTCGCAGTGGAGGGGCCCTGCCCGTGATGGTATTTATCCTGAAACGGGGCTGTTGAAAAGTTGGCCTGCCGAAGGACCGACGTTAAAATTAAAAATCGAAAACATCGGGAAAGGATTGTCACAGCCCGTAGTATATAAAAATGTAATCTATATTACCGGTCTTAAATCCGATACACTGGATGTTATTTCGGCCTGCGATATGGAGGGGAAGTTGCTTTGGGAAAAAACATACAGTCATGCATGGATAAGAACATATCCGGAATCGAGGGGAACACCAACCATCGAAAATGACCGCATTTACCTGATTGGTGGGATGGGCGACCTGGTTTGCCTGAGTACTGACGGAGGAGAAGTAATCTGGAGAAAAGAACCACTAAAAGATTTCGATGGTAAAAATATGTACTGGGGAAATGTGGAGTCGGTACTTTTAACCGACGAGGCTGCTTTATATGCCACCGGTGGCGATCAGACAACCATCGTAGCCTATCACAAAAAAACCGGCGACTTACTTTGGAAAAGCAAAAGTATGGGAGGCAGCAAATCGTATGCTTCATCATCATTGGTCGAATGGGCCGGAATGAAAATCGTGCTGCTGCAAACTTCCGACGATTTGATCGGGATAGATGCAGTTAACGGAAATATCCTTTGGACTTACAACACAATTCAATATCACAACGGAAAAGGAAAAGGCGAAGCGGCAAATACCCCACTTTTCAGCAATGGCGATATTTTTATTACTTACGGCAACGAACAGCCTGCCATGCTTTTTCATATGGCCGACGATGGAAAATCGATTTCGCTGAAATGGAAAAACGATGTCCTCGATACTCATCATGGTGGTGTAGTGCTTCTTGATGGAGCAATTTATGGCTCAACAATGCTCGATAATACCAGAGGAAACTGGGCTTCGGTTGATTGGGAAACCGGAAAAACCAACTGGGAGACAGCATGGTTCACCAAAGGATCAGTTATTTCGGCCAATGGAATGTTGTACTTTTATGAAGAAAAAGGCGGACATGTTGCCCTGATAAAACCCGATACCAGCGAACTGAAAATAATCAGCACATTTCAGGTAAAAGGTGGCGAAGGACCCCATTGGGCACACCCATCAATTTACAATAAAATGTTGCTGATCCGGCATGGAAGTGTATTGTTGGTTTACGATATCGCTGACTAAACAAAACCGCTAACTTTACTTGCATGACCGACGTGCACGATAAGGCAACCCGAAGTTACAACATGAGCCGGATAAAAGTTTAGATAAACTATCTTGTTATTAAACAAAACATCATTATTTTTAGAACACTTTAAAAACCAATCTTGGAAAACTGACTTCAACTAAAAATGACAAACCTAGGCCTCTACGAACAACTCATAAATAAACTAATTGAATCCAAACTAAACGATTTGGATAGAAACGCTTTTCATATCAAAGAAAGTGCTATTGATAAGACTGAAGCTTCAAGGGTTTTGTCACAGTATTTAGTTGAAAAAATTCGCTTGGCTTTAAGTTTAATTTCCGGTGATGATAGTATTGAAAAACAAATCGAAATTTCAAATAAAATTATTTTCCTTCTAAGGAATGAGTTGAATGACGCAGATTTTGAAGGAGATTTGATTTCAACCGAAGCAAAAATCCTGTCAGCTATATTTTCTAAAATAGATGCTCGATTTTCTGATTTTGACAAATATCTAAAAGAAATTACTCCATATACAAGACTTTCGCAAAGCGAATTGTTTACTGGCAACAATGCAGGGGTTTCGCTAGAAAGTGAAATCAAAAAAGAAATTCTTTCTTCAGATAAAATCAATTTTCTGGTTTCTTTTATAAAATGGACAGGTATTAGAATATTTGAAAAAGAATTATTTGAATTTACCGAAAGAGGAGGCGAATTAAGAGTAATTACCACTTCGTACATGGGAGCCACCGATTTAAAAGCAGTGGAATATTTATCAGGTTTAAAGAATACTGAAATAAAGGTTTCATATAATACAGACAATGAGCGGTTACATGCTAAAGCTTATTTATTTTATAGAAACACGGGGTTTCACACGGGTTACATTGGTTCTTCAAATCTTTCTCGTTCTGCATTAACAAATGGGTTAGAATGGAACATGAAGGTGACTACAAAAGAAGTTGGACACATTATTGACAAATTCCAAAAGACATTTGACACTTACTGGCAGGACAAAGAATTTGAATCGTTTGATAAAGTTCTCAATACAGACAAACTTCGTTTAGCTTTAAAAAAGGAGAGGACTCACGATCGAAATAATTTTGCTACCTATTTTAATATTTCTCCATTTCATTTTCAGGAAGAAATTTTAGAGAAATTAGAGACAGAAAGGATTATTCATAATCGCTACCGGAATTTAATTGTTGCCGCCACAGGAACTGGAAAAACTGTTGTGTCGGCCTTCGATTTTAAAAATTTCAAAAAGAAAAATCAAAGTGCGAGACTTTTGTTTGTTGCGCACCGTAAAGAAATACTCCAACAAGCACAAGCAACATTTCAAGGAGTTTTGCGAGATAATAATTTTGGCGAGTTATGGGTTGATGGAATTGAACCTGAAAATTACGATTGTGTTTTTGCTTCTGTTCAAACACTGAATAATAGAATGAGTGGACTGCAACTGTCCGCAACCTTTTACGACTTTATTATTGTGGATGAGGTTCATCACATTGCAGCCTCAAGTTATCGGCCAATTCTCGAACGATTTGAACCCAAAATTCTTTTGGGTTTGACTGCCACGCCCGAAAGAATGGATAATGAAGATATCCTGAAAGATTTTTCGGATACCATTGCAGCTGAAATTAGATTACCAGAAGCCTTAAATCGAAAATTGCTTTGCCCATTCCAATATTTTGGAATTACAGATAGTATAGACTTGTCGAACGTTGATTGGAAAAATGGGCGCTATGTACCCAGCGAACTCACTAAAATTTATACTCAAAACGATAGAAGAGTTGGAGAAATAATTTTCAATCTTAATAAGTATTTGAATGACATTGAAACCGTTCGGGCGCTCTGCTTTTGTGTAACTCAAGAACATGCTCAATTTATGGCTCAGAAATTTGTCTTGTCTGGATTAAAGGCTGATTATTTGGTGAGTTCAAGAAGTAGTTTGAGAGAGGAATTGAGAATGAAACTATTAAGCAAAGAAATTAACTATTTGTTTGTAGTTGATATTTTTAATGAGGGAGTCGATATTCCGGAAATCGATACGGTTTTATTTCTGCGACCAACTGAAAGTTTAACTGTTTTTTTGCAGCAACTTGGACGCGGATTAAGGTTGGCTGAAGGAAAGGAGTGCTTAACTGTTTTGGATTTTGTGGGTAATTCACGTCCTGAATATGACTATGAAGGAAAGTTCAGAGCATTGGTTGGAAAAACAAATACTTCGATTCAAAAAGAGGTTGGAGATGATTTTCCTCATTTGCCCTTGGGATGTTCCATTATCTTAGAAAAAAAAGCAAAGGAATTTATCCTTCAAAACATCATAAATGCCACAACATTAAACAGAAAGCTGTTACTCAATAAAATTCGCAATTATAAATATCAAACGTCTTTGCCTTTAACACTCAAAAACTTCACAAAACTCTACCATATACCATTGCAGTACATTTATAAGAAAGGTAACTGGAAAAGGTTGTGTGTTGAAGCTGACCAAATTGAAACTTATCCATTGGTAAATGAAAAAGAGATTTATCGGGCCATTAGTAAAAAATGGCTTTCTTGTAATTCAAACTCATACTTTCAATTTATTTTATATTTAGCAAAAGAAGATTTCAATATCGAATTTGAAAAATTAGATGAAGAAGAAAAATCCATGTGTTTGATGTTACACTATGATGTTTGGCAAGATGCAGGTGGTTTTACTTCGCTTGAAGAAAGTATTAGAGCAATTGGTAAAAATAAAGTATTAACTACTGAAATAATTGAGGTTTTAGAGATTTTAATTGATAGAATAGACTTCTTGGAATTAGAAATTAAACTTCCTTACTCGCAGCCATTAAAAATTCATGGTAGATATACGCGCGATCAAATTTTGGCTGTCTTTGGCTCAAGTACTTTTAATAAAAAATCATCGAATAGAGAGGGTAACTTTGAAAATAAGGAATTGAATACGGAACTCTTATTTATTAATTTAATAAAATCGGAGAAAGACTTTTCTCCAACAACTCTATATGAAGATTATGCAATAAGCGATACATTATTCCATTGGCAGACACATAATGCAGCTAGCCCTGATACAGAGCGTGGTTTAGGTTATATTAACCATTTGAAATCAGGGAAAAGGATTTTGTTGTTTGTAAGGGAACGAAATACGGATGAGTTTGGAAATACAATGGGTTATGTTTTTATTGGTGATGGTTCTCTTACGGAATACCATGGTTCAAAACCGATGAACATAAAATGGCAGTTGAAAGAACCAATGCCGCCTTATTTATGGAAAGATTCCGCTAAAATGGCTGTAGGATAATTAGATATTTTCAAGAAAAGTTTTACCTCCACTATTTTACCATTCAAATATTTAAACCCGTTCTCAAAAAGGCAATCAATTGGGTTCAATCGAATAAATATAAACTTTCTGTTTTTGGTGTTTTACCAAGGCCACGATTTATCGTGGCCGTACACACAGTGCTGCAATTCCGGACTTTCACAATCCTTCTCAACACATCACCCTTGTAAGGTCACGACATGTCGTGACCGCGCCACTCCCATCCCTTTTCCATACGTGCATTTGAATCCTTTCTCTAAAGGCAATCAATTGTATTCAATAGAATAAAAATGTGCTATGCTGTTTTTGGAGTTTTCCTGAGGCCACGATTTATCGTGGCCATACTCATAGCGCAGCAATTCCAGACTTTCACCATCCTTCTCAACACATCACCCTTGTAAGGTCACGACATGTCGTGACCGCTAGACTCCCCTCTCATTTCCATACGTGCATTTGAATCCTTTCTCTAAAGGCAATCAATTGTATTCAATAGAATAAAAATGTGCCATGCTGTTTTTGGAGTTTTCCTGAGGCCACGATGTATCGTGGCCATACTCATAGTGCAGCAATTCCAGACTTTCACTATCCTTCTCAACACATCACCCTTGTGCGGTCACGACATGTCGTGACCGCTAAACTCCCCTCTCATTTCCATACGTGCATTTGAATCCTTTCTCTAAAGGCAATCAATTGTATTCAATAGAATAAAAATGTGCCATACTGTTTTTGGAGTTTTCCTGAGGCCCCGATGTATCGTGGCCATATTACCAATGCCGTAATTTTTTTATCCGTACGAATTGTCTTAATTTTGATAATACCTTAAATCCGCAGTTTAAAAATTTGGTTTTGAAAAATAGTCTTTTTTAGGTTTAGTCGCTTTAAAACTTGATTTTTTCACCATAATTTCTGATTTTAGGCTGTACCTTTTGTTCTTTGCGATCCTATTTGGGGCGGCTTT
>JBBRXN010000058.1:0-34816 GCA_038248385.1 Bacteroidales bacterium | reverse complement strand
GATTCCCGGTGAGACTACAAAAGTCGCTGATAATCAGCGACTTTTTGATTGATCATACCCCAAATCATACCTCAAGCATACAATAATGTTTATTCGAAGGTCAATCTGACTGTATTAAAAGTAAACTCCAATACCAAAAGCTTTTCTTTAAAACAACACGAACAATCAAGTGGGGAGTAATTTATTTTTAAGATAACCAAAATAGTGAATCTAAAATAATCAGAACCCAATTATTCCGAATTTCAAGTGTATGTTCTATATTCATGTTTTAAGCTGTAAATGCTAGACCAGTCTTGTAGTATGAGGGAATTTAAAATGAAAAATGAATTATTTATTTTTAATATCTGGAAGTTGGTTTTTAAAATTTTTGTAGTTTGTGCACCCATTACTTTCAGGGAATATTCATTTTGGAAATTAAAAAATGAGAAAACATCAGACAATTTTACTTCTCCTTGGCATTCTTTTTATCGTGTTCGCTGGTTGTGAAAAGTGGTCAGTCCATGATAAATTTACAAGACCCGACTGGCTTCCGGGGAAATTGTATACCTCTGTATTGGTTCAAAAGGATCTTGGCTTGTTTGCCGAATGTTTACGACTTACCGGGTTGGACACCATCCTCGATGTTTCGGGAAGCTGGACTGTTTTTGCGCCCACTGATGAAGCGGTCAGACTATATCTGTCTGAAAATAACTATTCCCGCGTTTCAGACATCCCCCAAAAAGAGCTTCAAAAGATAATCAAATTCCATATTATTCAGAATCCATGGTCGCTTGATCAATTGAAAATTCTGGGTACAGATGGCTGGAGAACAAAAGATGATGCAAATACGAACTCCTACGCATATAAACGCGAAACAATTTTGAAAAATCCTAATGAAAAATATTGGATCAAAAAGGAGAATAAGAAAGAAATAATCGTGCAAGACTCAACGATCGCAGACAGTTACAAAAGGGTATTTACTTCATCAAGAAAATATGCACCCATTTTTTACGATAAGTATCTCACAGTAAATGGACTAACTTCTGAAGATTACAGTTTTTATTTTAAAAGAGTATTTGAGCCGGGAAATGTTTATTATGCTGGAGCTAAAATCATTCAGGCGGATATTTTCGCCGAAAACGGATTTGTGCATATCATCGACAGGGTTGTGAACCCCATGCTGAACGCAAAGGAACGACTTGAAAGAGGAATGCCCGGTGAAAGCTATCATCTCTTTCTGGATATGGTCTATTGGTACTATCCGAATTTTGTACCAAACATGATTGCCACTAATAATCAACCAGCGGCAAGACTTGGGGAAATCATTGATACATTATGGGACATAAATTACGCTCCCCTGGCATTTAATCTTCAAAAGGAGCGTTTCGATGTTATTAATCAAACCCTGGTGAAACACAACGGTTTGATTGCCCCCAACGATAAACCTTTCAGGGAATTCATCGATGGTGTCCTGACCATTAAGTCAGGATTCCCTCACTGGAACGATTATAAATCCCTTCCGGCAGATATTGTTGATATGATTGTGGGTCAAAATTTCAAGTCATCACCCTTCTATCCTTCAAAAAGTCAATACCAGAAGATCTTCAAGGGAACGAACAGATACCATCAGAACGAGGGAGATATTATCAGAAAGGATTTCGGGAGCAATTGTACCTTCATTGGATTGGGTTCTTATATTCCCGACCGGGTATTTACCAGTGTAACGGGCCCGGTATTTTGCCGTCCGGCCTTTTCCACATTCCGGCGGGCGATGGTCTATTCGGGTGTCTATGATGCCATCGCCAACTATAAAGGTAAATTGTACTTTTTCCCAATAACAGATTACTCACTGATGGCTGATTCGTCCCTCATCCTGAATTGGATTAACCAAGACAGTTACAATTTCATCGCCTATAACAGGAACATGCATAAAATGGAAGTACTTAGCAGCTCTACTATTAGTAGCTGGATACTAAATCAGGTCGGGACATCGGTGTCAACCGCAGGGGCCAGTATGGAAATTATAAAAACACTGGGGGGTAAATCCCTCACCTGGGATCATACCAATAACACGATTCAAGGCACCTTTCCCAGCACTTTTGGGTACAAAGGCAGTATGGTTGTAACCAACAATCCATTTCCGCTGGATGAGCCCACAGATAACGGCAAGAGCCTGACTGTCAAGAACTGGTTCAAGTTTGGGAATTGAAATGGGCACACAGCATTTTCGAAGTTTAAAGAATCTTTCACTTTAATTCCTATCATAACTGTTCATAATACATTAAATCAGAGATCGAATGGACAGGTCCAGTACTGGTGAGGTTATTACAGCCTTCTTCTATGGGACGGATATAGTCGATCGCCGTTATATCACCTGATTTTGAGGTTGTTACTGTATATGTAACGACCCCCGGATTGATCTTGACATTCAACCCAACAGTAATCGTTAATTGTTGACCGCACAAGGTTGAGTATTTTTTGGTGCCCCAACTCAAATCATTCATGTAATATTCCCCGCTCAGGATATGATAGGCCGCGAACTGGTAAAATCTATTTGTTGTGTTCGTTAGCGAGAGCCCTGGTGTTGCAATTCTGCTGATAAGGTCTTGTACATTATTAATCCCGTAACGGTGGTAAACACTGTCGGGTTCGGCAAACAGGGTATATTTACTCCAGGTCAATTTTTTCTTTATTCCTGAAAGCTCCATTGCCTTTGCCAGGATGGAATACTCACTTTGTTGATGAAGCCAGTCATAACCCGAGATATCTACTGGTTGTAATACCTTGGAAACGACATGGATGTAGCCGTTGGTCATTTCCAGATTTTGTTTGATAATTGGAGCGGCATTGTTTATTTTAATGAGCTGATTATTACCACTTGCAAAAAAGCTGGCAACCAGCCTGTCTCCCGTAAGAGTGCGGTCAATCAAAGCTCCGTCAGGAAATTCACTGGTGTGTAATTTTCTGTTTAATGTATGATAACGCGTGAGCCTTTTGATGAAGCTGGTGTCCTTTAATAATTCTTCAAAATTTCCATACTTCTGATTCTGCATCATGAATTGATCAATGGCTTCATCAGTAGGTAAAAATAGTGTATAATTATCACCATTAGGATTGTAGGCATAGAGCGTGTTCAACATCTTTCCATCATCCAATAACCTGTGGAATTTTGAATATTCATTCTGGTTTTTATTAAGGAATTGACTAATGGTTAGGGAGTTCTCGTCACCCCAGGTGGATGAATCCCGATCAGTTTTACAAGATATCATGACCGTTGTTAAAATTACCCATACTACTAAGAACCTTATTATTACAGGCCTTCGAATACCAATTGGCCGATTATCACAATGCCTGAAAACCCTTAATATGTTCATATCCAATTAATGATGACGTTTAATCTTTGCTGTCCGGTAAGCATGCAAATGAAGATACAATTATTTCTTTCCATTACTTTTATCGCAACCAATATTACTGCTATATTATCAATATATCAATTGTCAAATGTGTTTTTGATATAAGATGTGTCGCAATAACATGTAAAAAATTATCAAGATATAATCAATCAGATAATCTCACACATTGTAAGCTTAATATTTTTGGAAGTATCCCAGAAACAAAATTCACTTTTCATACCAGAAATCTAAAACCCTTCCTCATTTTACAATTAATATTATTTTTTGTCTCTTTTATCAATTATAATTTAATCATTGAACCATAACATAAATCCAATACTTTTATCCTTTAGTTCCTTACTTTTTGCCTCTTTCATCACCTATATCTGGATTAAATATGGCATAAGACCATCTATTTCCGGATTTCAACTATTGGATTTCGGTAACCGCATTCTTATTCATCTCTTTGATCATTGTACTGCTTAAACTCAAAAACAGAATTTGGTGGATCGAGATTACTGCGGTTATTGTTTTGTTGGTATCGTTGTATTTCGTTAAAGTTTTTTGATACCACTTCAACTTTCCTCCGGCAACCCTGAAATTATAATATCTGTTGAAAAACGAAAGAGCACTCGCTTTAAAACAACAAGTCTTGCAGTAATTCTGTTTTTATCTATGGCAGTGGCGGTTGCCTGGATTATCAACTTTAACACCATTCGGACTTCAGAATACAACTGAAACAATTCCCTCATAAGTCTCAATTGTTGGTTGAGGCCAACCAAAACCTTTAATTCAGAGAAGCTATTCCCCAAAACTAATCCCGGCTTTTGCACCAACTTCGCGAACATATTCAGCAGCAAGTTTGTAATCCGCCTGCTTTTCCAGGTGTTCAAGCATAAATGGAATATCTTTAAGCTTGCTGGCCTCCTGTAAAAAGACGGTATAATCAACTGCACCCAATCCAGGTCTGCATTCGTCAAGATGAACTGTCAGTTTAGGCAATATGATTATATCCTTGGCATGAATAGATTTGATATATGGACCCAACCTGGCAAAACATTCCTTAATGAATGCGCCATTATTATAGTATCTCTGAGGACTGGAAATCATATTCACCGGATCGAGATGGGCTCCAAACTGTTTTCGGCCAATGGCTTTAATTAACTCAAGGTAGGTATCAGGCGAATCGGGAAGCATATAAGGCATAGGCTCAAGCGTATAAAATGAAGTTGAAGGATTCACCTGATCAATAATATGCCGAACCGTTTCAACTATCAGGTCGAATGTCTCTTTTGCATAGTTACCTGCATAAGGCCCGTCCCATATTTCACCTCTTGCTCCTGAAATATTCACGCAACAGGATGCTCCGATTTCATCAGCTAACTGAAGTGCTTCAATATTCTTTTTTATCGCCTCTTGCCTCACCGTCTCATTTAAATCAAGAACATTGCTCCATGCGCCCACTTCAGCAATCAGAATGTTGCTCTTTTTTGCCTCTTTCCTGAAAGATCTTATTTGTTCTTCCGGGGCACCAGGTTGCAAAGGACAATATACAGCGCTGTATCCCAATGCTTTAACTGCTTTGACCCATTCAACAGGATCAGTAAAACTGCCGGGGACAGGAGCCCCAAGCCTCACCGGATATCCTGAAATACTGCTCTTTTCTGCTTTTAAAACCGAAGGAACTATAACCATTCCTGAGGTAACGATAGCACTTGTCTTTATAAAATTGCGTCTGCCTAAATGTTTTTCCATAGTTTAAATTAATATCTAAAATTAAAAAAAATAAAACTCCATCAAGACAGATCCAAGGCCACAATCTCGTGATCAGGTATCTGCGGAACAGCCAAAGTAACTACCCCATCCTTGATATCAAATGATGGCTTTTGTTCTCTCACCAATAACCGAACTCCATTCACTTTCATTCCCTGCGGAATCAGAATGCTCACCTGCACATCGACCGGTATCAGTTCTCGGAATGGACCTTTCATCATCATCGGATTGGTAAGGTTAACGAGATGTACAGTCATGGAACTCTTTTGGCGCCAGACGGTGACATCAATAACTCCCGGACCTTTTACCTCAACAATTGGCTCTTCATTGAGCGCCCATAAAATGGAATTGCTGAGAAGTTTCCCGTGATCTGCCGACATGATTTGCCAGAAAGTGCGGTCAATATCTCCGGGGAAATAGGCAACCCTTCCTTTTCCAACTTCACGCAGGTATAGCTCCCGGATGTTGGTTTCAGGCACACGAGGAAAGACATCCTCCATGGGCAGATCCGGATAGCTTGGAATCAAAGTGACAGGTTCCGGAAAGTCAGATTTCGGAACTGTTTTGACCCTATATATCGTATTTATAATCCGATAGGCATCTTCCAGATCTTTCAGCACCGGATGGAACCGATTGGTTGCAGGATCGCTTTTCAGCCGCAGATAACTGTTCTGCATCGGACCTTCCACATTCTGGTCGTATGAAACACCTATCAGATCTGCAAGACCAAAATCTTTCCGTGGCTTCCCTTCCTCATCATAAAGTGAGGTCTCAAATGTAGCTACCAGGCTTCCACCTTCCTCAACAAATCTGCGAAGCTGATCACACTGTGCATCAGAAAGTGAAGAAATGTTGGGAAGTACGAGCAATTTGAAAGGTTTCAGGTGTTCCGGATTGAGGAGACTGGCATTCACCATCTCAAAAGGGATACGGTTTTCCAAAAGCGCATGGTACATGCCTGACGCATGATCGCCACTTTTCTGCTGCCAGGTTTTACTTCCGTAGTTTGGATTTTGCTCTGAAAACACCATGCCAACGCGAGCCATAGGAGCAATATTTCTCAAATAACGTTCATTCCTGTATAGCACCTGGTAAATTTTGTCGACCGTGTCGAGCCAGCGCCGGTCATAAAGAACACCGGAGAATTTTGTGAACCATGGGCGCATGCCATTGGCGGTAGCTTCGGCTACCCACACCCTGATTTCTGCCTCACTCTGCACAGAATCTTTCCAGCGATATTGTTCTTCCACCCCCACGCTGAATATACCACCCAATGGTTTCATCCCGATCGAAGCCCGTAATTCCTTTGCCCCTTTGCCATTTGACCATGGAGGTATTACACCACTCCTTGCCTGGTGATCGGTAAAAACGATATCCGACAGCTTTCCGGTAATTACCTTATCAGGAAAACCGTTCGGAATAAAACGTGAGGTAGATTTTTGTTTTCTGATGATGCCGTCCCACAAGACCCATAACTCTTTCAGACGGATTGTACTCCATTCATTGTACTTCTGCAAGACCGGATCAAACCGGTCAGAGGTACGGGGAAGTTCCAATCCGGAATACTCTTTGAAGTTTCGGGCGCAGTGTTCACAGTAACATATTCCATGTCCGGCCCAACGGTTCGAGAATATACCATCGGGCTGATACCTCTCCATAATTTCGTTGTGCACCTGCGACATGAATTCAAAATTGTACGGTCCCAGCGCACAGGTTACCCAGAGTTCCGGATTCGCCCAGTGACGACGCTTTTCTCCGCTGGAAGTTACTGCAATCCAGTCGGGGTGGGCATCATAAACATTCTGCCGGGCAGCATGAGGATCGGTTCGGGCCATGATCGACATGTTCATTTTTCGGCATCCATTCACCAGGTAGCCAAACGGATCTGAATTTCCGAGCCAGTCGCTCCGGTGGTGCAGCGGAACATTGGTAGGATAATAGGCCACAATACCTCCGGCACTCAGGCAGGTTGCATCAGCATGAATACGTTTGAAGTAGCTTAGCCAGAAATCGGGATCGAACCGTCCGGGATCATTTTCCACAAGTGTGAGTTGCGCCCATCTCATCGGACGGTCGAACCATGTGTCGTTTTCCAATACTATATAATTGGCCATTGCCGGAGCTCCGACCAGAGCAAAAGCGCTTCCGATACCTGTTGTTTTAATAAATTGCCTTCTCTTCATTGCTGATGTTTAAACTGATGAAATCAACCTTTCACCACCTGATGCTTTTTAATAAATTCAGGATCGATATCAATACCCGAACCAGGTCCTGTAGGAACTTGAATCATGCCATCCTCAACAGCCATCGGTGAAGTTATACATTCATAAACGACATCTGTTTTCAGTCCTTTGAACTCATGATATGGAAGTGCATTAGGAAGCGCAGAAACAAAATGTATCATGTACAGAAATCCAAGTCCTCCGCCAGTCATGTGTGGTGTGCATTTTTTCCCCATGGCATTTGCCATAAGAGCAACCTTTCTGGCGCGGATCATTCCACCGAAATAGTAAAAATCGGGCTGAACAATCTGAAGGCCATCATTGGCAATCAGCCATCGAAATCCATGAAGGCTGAATTCCTGTTCGCCTCCTGCTACCGGAATTTTAAGTGCATCGGCTACCTGTTTGGTCTCTTCATACCAATCGAAAGGAACTGGTTCTTCAAAAAACTCAAATTTGTATTCTTCCAGTATGCGGCCAACACGGATCGCTTCGTCCACAGAATAAAATCCATTTGAATCGGCATACAGAACCATATTATCGCCGAATGTTTTGCGAACCAGTGGAATAATTTCTTCTGTTCTACCAACCGGACCTTTTGCATGCAAGTCTTCAGTTCCGAACATGAGTCCGCCGACTTTTATCTTCAGCGCCTTGGCCTTGTATTCCTCCACATCTCTAATAATCAAATCCATAGATTCAGCGACCGATTTTTCACGGTACTCAGTTGCCTGGTAAACGGCCACCTTTGGATTGTGAATATCGCCTATCAGCTGACCGATGGACTTCCCGGCAATGCGTCCCATCATATCGAGAATGGCAAATTCGATGGTGGCAAGCGGCACACCAAGCGCCATTCCGCTAAGCCTGAAATTTAACTTGTAAACATATACTCTTTCAATGATTAAATCCAGATCACGGGCATCCTTATTGATGAAAAAAGGCTGAAGCAAATTGGTGAAAATCGGATACTGCGATCGAAGTTGCCCGCTATGACCAGCTGAAATACCTTCAGCTCCGTCTTTCGATCTCACCCGACAGATAAAACTATCATTAAAACGCAGCAGTTCAAGCGTTTCAATAATAACAGGATGGGAAAAAAACTCTTTCCTGAAAATGGGTTGCTTCAGTATTTCATCAAGACGGGCATAATTTGGATTAAGGGCGCCTGCCACCGGAATAGCTGATTCTGAACTTCGGGACGACAGAGGTAAAGTTGCTGCCAGACCACCGGCAATGGCGGTTCCGATAAATTTACGTCGATTGGATTCCATATATATGTTTCTATTTCATTTTAGGTTCCCAGATCCGGAACTCTCCACTACAATGCAACATTCCCATCAGGTATAATAACCCGTCATAATATCGCTCATTAAATGCTGACGGGATTGGTGTGTTCCAGAGCGCTTCAGTAAAATCCTTTGCCAGCGGATGCGTGGCTGCCAGACTAACAACTGCATTGGTGGCAACAAGCCCTTTTGCATGTCCCTTATCAAGCTTTTTCCCATCAAGCGAATACTGTGTTCCGTAGCTATCCATCCCCTCTGAAGCAAAAAATGTCTGAAGACGGTTACTAAGCAACTGTTCGCGGGAATCCGTTTGCCACCACGACCAGTCAACCGCCCAGTTCATCTGAGTTCTTCGTGCGTCGAATGAAAAATTGGCGGAGTTTTTATTCCATTGGGTGGAATAGGGTGTTCCATCAAAATTAGCATAATCGGGTGCAAGACCAGTTTTCGGATGAGTGGTACGTTGAAAGAAATTACGGCTGGTATCTGCTGCTGCTGCCCAGAATGATCTGTCGGCTTCGGGACCCCATTTTGCCCATAACTCGTAAAAAGCCGGCAAGTGGTAAGACGGATCAGTAAAATTCCCCCTGTCAACTCCCGGAACAAAGCGGATCATTTTTGTCTCCTCGTTCACCATGTTGTGTATGGTTCTGGTACCGAATTTTGTTTGTCCGGATTTTAAAGGATGGTGTCTGATTGCAGTCAATATCTTATCAGCCCAGGTTTTATAATCGTAAATGCCAGTTCCATCTCCCCATCGACCTGAAGCGAAATAGAGAGCCGTTACGATATATTCTTCACCATCGGGAGCAGGAGTTTCTTCGTTTGGCGTACCATCGGTTTTTAAAGACCATGAAAAATATCCTTCCGAAGGATGTTCCGGAGAGTTGACATACATGTGAGTCATTGCCCAGTTCCATATTGCATCGAACTCAGCTTTTTTATTCATCTGAACAGCTATCATTAAACCGTAAGAAATGCCTTCACTTCGTACATCGTTGTGAAGTACATCGCAGATATATGCCATTGGTCCGTTTTCGTTGTGGCCTGCTTTAAAATAAACTGACTGGGTTGCTGAATCACCATGAAACAATTGCTGAAAAGCAGCTTCATTTTTGGCTGAGATTTCCTTTTGAGAATGGCCGTTTTCACGGAAAAGGTTGCGGTATTTCCCGGTAGAATACGCACCTGATCCGTTTTCCTGATTAATCGGAGAATCGGATATAGTAGTTGATCGAAGGCGTTCTTCCTGACTAAAAATAACTGTTGAGAATGCTAAAAGTTCCAGGGCCGATAATGTTATCAATCTGACCGATTTCGTTAATGAGCTTGATCGTTTGAGGTTTTCAAGAATGTTCTTCATTGGTTTGGTTGCTTGTGGTTGCTTGTGGAAGCTACTTTAAATTACAACCTAAAGATAAAAATATATCAGCATCATTCCGAAAAAGAAACGATAGTTCCATTTAGCAGGTTTTTAACGCCAATTATTTCATCAAGGCTTTTATAACTTTACTTCAGCAACATCCTCGCAGTTCTCCGGCTTTTTTGTTCAATGTAAATTGTACGACCTTCTGAGATTTGAGCAACCGATTCAGGAGTATAATAACGGATGGTTACCAAGTCGAGCCCTGTATTGTATTTTACCTCATATTTCTCCTGTAACTGACTGATCAGGCTTTCAATTCCCAGTTCCGGCTCATCAAAAGCCAGCGAAAGGTCGATGGCCGACTGCTGAATCAGTCCCACTTTCAGACGGTATTTGGCAAATAAGCTGAACATCTCCGAAACAATGTCGATACTGATGAATGAAAAATCGTTTGGCGACAAGGTGATCAGCGCCATTTTATTTTTCACGATGATCACCGGAATCAATTCAAGTGAATGTTCAAGTGAATGAATAATTGTCCCTGCCTTTTCAGGCTCGAAAAACGATTTGACAAACAGAGGGATATTCTTATTTTGCAGTGGCTTAATCGTCTTTGGGTGAATCACTTTTGCTCCTGAATACGACAGCTCAATGGCTTCTTTGTACGACAATTCGTCGAGTTTCTGCGTATTGGCGAAAAAATCAGGATCAGCATTCAGAATTCCGGGGACATTTTTCCAGATGCTCACTTCCTCAGCATCCAGCAAATTGGCAAGGATCGCGGCAGTATAATCAGAACCTTCGCGTCCGAGCGTGGTGGTTTGGTTGGTCAAAGTTCCTCCGATAAAACCCTGGGTAATATATAAATCATCAGTATTAAAAGTAAAAACCTGTTTCGATAAACTGGCCGAAAGGTCCCAGTCAATGTTGGCTTCACGGTACAAATCATCAGTTTTCAGGCAACTTCGTATATCTACCCAACGGTTTTTTAGTCCTATTTCGTTGAAATACAAACTGATAATCTGTGTTGACAGTAATTCGCCAAAAGACACAATCTGATCATATTCGTAGTCAAAATTCAGTGAACGATCACCTTTGATTCGGTTGCTTAACTGTTTGAAAAGTTTTTCGAGCTCCGGAAGTTCGGTCGGTTCACCCCAAAGTTCTGTAACAATTCCATCGTGGTATGCCTTTACTTCCTGAAGGGCTGTCCACACTTCCGTATCCTGGTTGAAATATTTCCGGGCAACTATTTCCAAAGCGTTGGTGGTTTTTCCCATGGCTGAAATAACCAAAACCTTGTTGCCGGGATACATTCTGAGAATGTTGACTGAATTGCGGACTGCATCTGCAGAACTAACGGAGGCGCCTCCGAATTTGAAAACTTTCATAATCGTACTGGATTGATTTGATGAACAAAAATAGGAAAATGAGCCAGTCAAAGCAGTTAATTAGAAAGTATTTCGGTCGAAAATCTTTGATATCAAATGATCCTCCTCAAAATAAAAAGACAATTTTATCCTTTAATACCTGCCTTTGTAACGATTGTTACAAAGTCGGAAACCTAATATTTTTACTTTTGCAGCATTTATCAGAATTCAATGACAAAAAACAAAATACTGGGAAAACTCCGGAAGTTCCACAAATGGCCGGGAATTGTAATTACTCTGTTTGTTATTCTGTTTACCGTTTCAGGTATTTTCATGAATCACCGAAGCCTGATTTCAGGAGTTGACATCAGGCGCTCGTTGCTACCTTCAGAATACAGTTATCAAAACTGGAATAAAGCCGCTGTCAAATCGATATGTCAAATCAGCACCGATTCATCGTTGGTATATGGAAACATCGGAATCTGGCTTAGTACTGATCAGTTTCGTACTTTTCAGGATTGGAATGCCGGACTGCCTCCAGGAATTGACAACAGAAAGATATCCAAAATAATAAAAGCTCCCGATGGGAAACTATTTGCCGGAACTTATTTCGGTCTATTTCAATATTCGTTTCGGAACTGTGAATGGCAGAAAATTGCACTTCCGGTTTCCGAAGAACGAATCACCGATCTGATCATGAAACAGAATGAGTTGTTGGTTCAAACCCGTTCATTTTTATTGAAATCGACCGATGGAAAAGTATTTCAACCAATTTTATTACCTGCACCTGAAGGCTACAATGGGAAAGCCAGCCTCTTCAAAACCTTGTGGTTGCTGCACAGCGGCGAAATTTGGGGACCGGTTGGGAAACTCGTAGTTGATTTATTTGGACTTGCCATCCTGATTATTTCACTCACCGGATTGATGCACTTCATTTTCCCGGGTTGGTTGAAACGCCGGAAAGCAAAGCAAAAGAACAACACAACTTTAGTAACAGTCCGCAATACCAACCTTCGCTGGCACAACTGTCTGGGCTGGATTTTTATTCCTTTCCTGATTTTTGTGACCATCACGGGAATGTTTCTGCGTCCACCTCTGCTGATAGCCATCGCCAATTCGGTGGTTTCGCCCATTCCCGGAACGGTTCTGAGTTCTCCAAATCCATGGTACGACAAGCTTCGCCGTGTTGTGTATGACGAGCAGCAACATATTTTCCTTTTCTCGACTTACGACGGATTTTATATTGCTGACGAAAATTTCAAAGAACCGATGCGCCAACCAATGAACCAACCACCAGTAAGCGTGATGGGTTGCAATGTGTTGGAGCAAAAAGGAGAAAATATTTATTTGGTGGGCTCATTCAACGGACTGTTTCTCTGGAATCCTTTTTCAGGACAAATGATTGATTATCTTTCAGGAAATCTTTTTGAAGCGCCACAAGTTGTTGGGCCGCCCGTTTCAAAAGACATGATCGACGGCTGGTTTGCCGACAATTCAGGAAATGAATTCTATTTCGATTACAATTGGGGTGTTTTGCCAATCCGAAACAAGGCTCAATTTGGGAAAATGAGTGCGGAAATCATTGACAAAAGCCCGATTTCTCTTTGGAACCTTTCGCTCGAAGTCCATACAGGACGCATTTTTGAGTCTCTGATTGGCCTCTTTTATATTCTGTATGTTCCATTTGCCGGAATTTGTATTTTGATCGTTTTGATTAGTGGATTCTTTATTTGGTGGATTGGGTACCGAAAGAAAAGAAAAAGTCATTAGTCATTTAAAAATAGTCATTATTGGTCATTCGCTTCGCGTCATTATTTGTAATTGGAGTTTTGAATGACAATAAATGACAACTGAATGACTCAATTTCTAATGACAAATGACTCTTTTCTATCAAACAATGCTTTTCAAGAACTCTGGTGCTTTGCGGTGTTTGGTTGCCTGCTCGTAAGCATAAGCCAATCTGATTAATGTTGGTTCGCTCCATGCACGGCCAAAGAACGAGATTCCAACAGGCAAACCGTGCACATATCCTGCCGGAACGGTAATATTCGGATAACCGGAAATAGCTGCCGCCTCTGAACTGCCGCCACCAAAATGATCGCCATTTACCCAATCGATTGTCCACGCGGGACCGTTGGTTGGTGCAATCAAGGCATCTAGCTGGTGTTCATCCATCAGCTTATCGATACCTTCTTCCCTGGTTAATCTTTTTGATTTTTTCAATGCTTCCAGATAAACCGGATCTTCCAAACCTGTAGTTTTCTCAGCGATTTCGAAAATTTCCTGGCCAAACCATTTCATTTCTGTATCCGCATTTTTCTTGTTGAATTCAATCAAATTGGCCAGTGACTGAACCTGCAAGCCAGTTCTTGTTTTCAAATAGGTATTCAGGTCGGCTTTGAACTCCGAGTTTAATACCTGCATCTCGGCATCTCCCCATTCACTGCGTTTTTCAAATTTCAGGTTTTCAATTACTTCGGCTCCGTGTTCTTTCAAACTCTGGATGGCCTCTTTCATTAATTTTTCAACTTCAGTATTAAAACCGAAAAAGTCGGAAGCAATACCAATCCGGGCACCTTTCAGCCCATTCGCGTCCAGAAATTTGGAATAGTCAGTCTGAATTTTACCGTCACCTGAATCCTTTTCAGCCAACAATCCAAGCAAAACTGCGGCATCGGAAACATTACGTGCCATTGGCCCTGCTGTATCCTGACTGTGCGAAATCGGAACAATGCCATCGCCGCTCCACAAACCAAGCGTAGGCTTGATGCCAACAATTCCGTTGATTCCTGAGGGGCATACAATCGAACCATCGGTTTCGGTTCCGATTCCTATGGCACATAAATTGGCAGAAACTGCAGCACCGGTTCCTGAACTCGAACCGCAAGGACTTCGATCGAGACAAAACGGATTGCGAACCTGGCCACCTCTTCCGCTCCATCCGCTCGATGATTTGGTTGAACGAAAATTCGCCCATTCACTCAGGTTGGTTTTGCCAAGAAGAACTGCTCCGGCTTCCCGAAGTTTGCTAACGATGAAAGCATCGTCAGGAGCCGGACTTCCAACCAATGCCAGCGAACCGGCTGTTGTCTGCATCTTGTCGCCGGTATCGATATTGTCTTTGATCAGAACCGGAATTCCATGCAATGGTCCGCGTATTTTGCCCGATTTGCGCTCGGCATCCATTTGCCGGGCAATGGCTAAAGCTTCAGGATTTATTTCAATTACAGCGCGAAGTTCAGGCCCTTTCCGGTCAATTTGTTCAATACGGTCAAGGTATTTTTTTGTAATTTCTTCGGAAGTCAATGCTCCTGAACTCATTTTTTCCTGAAGTTGGGAAATGCTTGTTTCATTCAGTTCAAAGTCAGTATAATTTATTGATGAGTCGGATGTGGTATTTGGCTGAACACATGAACTCAAAGGAGCGATTGCCAGCGTTCCACCTGCGATGACTGCGGTCTTGAAGAAGTTTCGGCGTTTCATAGGTTTGGGTTGAAATTGAAACGACAAGTTAGGAAAAGTTCTTTTGGTTTTGAAAATTTGGCAAAAGAAAAGTCGTTTTAAAATCAAGTCAGGGCTTCACTCCAAAAGTGAAACTCTGACTGAAAAATATCACTGGAAAATTTACTTCAACGAATAAAGGCGTTAGGCTTATTTATATTCATAAACTGTCTCTCCATCAACTTTAACCGGGTATCCCAACTCGTTATATTCGTAGTTATATACCTTAGTTTGAGCGCGCTCTGTTCCCTTTGGCAGCTCGCCATAAAGGGTATAGGTTTCTTTGGTAATGTTGTTCTGATTTGTTTCCCTTCCAGGGTTTAATAACTTGCTAAACGGGAAATACGGGTTCTTTTTGTTATCAAATTCGTATTCGGTTTCATTGCTTAATTCGCTTTTCCCATCGGTCGAAGTGTAATAATGTTTTCTCCTGATCAGGTTATTGTTTGTATCGTAATGATATTCGATATAGCCAGATGGCTTGTCTTCAGAATAGAAAATGAGTTTAGAAACCAGGCCGCTACCATTAAGGAGTGATTTAGATTTGATGAATTATAAATGTAATTGGTGTACATCCCCCAGCTTTTCACCTCATTGATTAACCCTGAACTGGTATATGTAAACTCCTGATATGGTTCGCCAGATATAAGTACTCTCGATAAAAATCCCGTTGGTATATTTTCAATAGGTAAATTTTCCTTTCTGCACGAAAAGGCAGCTATGCAGATCAGGATGGCAATTCCTGTTTTTTTCATATCGGTTATTTCTTAATTGGTTCGACAATCATAAGATACAAAATATACCAAAAAGGTTGCGTTGAACTGATGTGTTTACAAATATAACAAGTCAGGGCTTCACTTGGAGTGAAACCCTGACTTAATATTTAATCAACAAATGTTTACGTTACTTCATAAACAATTCCATTCGGTTGAATCATCTTTTTAGAAGCATTCAAAACTTCAATTCCAACTATATTTCCCACAACATCGTAATCAATAATGATTCCCGGCTTATCTTCATCACTTTCGGCAACTTTCCCTTCCGAAAACTGGATGTTAACGGTGTTAGTTTCTATGTTGTATTTGATCAGCATATCTGGTTTCCATTAGTCAGGGCTTCACTTGGAGTGAAACCCTGACTTAATCTTTTCCTGAGTATTTGTCTTTTTACCTATTCTGATGTTGCTTTTCGTAATACCTTTGGGAATCATCGCTGGTCAAGCTTTCCATTCATTCGGTCTTGGCAAGGTACAAGTTGACAAATCTTTAGCATTTAATTTCAGCCGAAATTAAGCAATTGCATACGATTTATTAGTGGACGTTACTTCATCCAGAATTTTCACTTCTTCCTTTGAAATGTTCGCATATAAGCTGCAATTCATTGAATCAATCCGCATGACTAGTCTCGATTGTCTGCAAATGTTTATTACTTCTCCTTTAACACCTTTAAGTGAGCCATACAGAACCTCAACAGTTACACCTTTTTGAATTCGTTCATAAGTTAAAGTTACTTCATGATCGCTTTGAGCAAGGAAAGTTTTAATGCTTGAAATCTGTGCTTCCGGAATAGGTTGAGCTTTTCCGCCAAAACTAATGTAGCAAACAGCGCCTTGGGTATTCAAAGCTGTAAAATAGTCCTTGTAACTGACTTTTACAAAAATATAACATCTGAAAAGTGGTTCTTCAATCCATTTTTTACGATCGCTCCAGATTTTCAGCGTCTTTTTCAAAGGCAAATAACACTCGATTTTCCGCTCTTCCAAATTGGCTAAAAGTTTCTTTTCTCCATTTGCTCTGGTATAAATCGCATACCATTGACAGTTCGCTTTTTCCAAGTACATAATCGGGGTCTATTAAATAAAAAATGCAAAACGATATAATTTCCACTTTTTGATTTGTTTGAAAATTACAGAGTAAAAGTAACTTAAGCATTTGATATTTAGACAGCAGATACCAATCAATACCCTAATAGTGAGGTTGGGCTATCGAGCAGGACATCTGAATGATCAAATAAAGACTTTTATATCTTTTATGCTAAAAATGATTCGATATGGAATCATTTTGGTTATCATGCAAATCAAATAATTGTTCATGAATGATTTCTTCCTGAATAATAAGCCTGCCAAAGAAGCTGGGTCTGTTGCCAATTGATTCGACTTTTGAATCTACCAATTTTGTAAATCAGGCGACTTTGAACATAATCTCAGCAGATTGAATCATCTTTATAGATGACCCTAACACTTCAATCCCAACGATGTTTTATGAAAAAAGTCAAGGCCCCACTTCAAGTGAAACCCTGACTTTTTTTCTTTGCCTGTGCTTGCGCCTTTGCCTTGAATTATCTGTTCTGATACTGCTTTTCGTAATAGCTTTGGTAATCGCCGCTGGTAACGTTTTCCATCCATTCGGTGTTGCTGAGGTACCAGTCGATAGTTTTTTCTATTCCTTCTTCAAACTGGAGGCTTGGCACCCAGTTCAGTTCTTTTTGAAGCTTGGTGGAGTCGATGGCATAGCGTAAATCATGACCGGCACGGTCTTTTACGTAGGTGATCAGCATTTCGGAAGTTCCGGGTTCACGCCTGAGTTTAGTGTCCATGATGCGGCACATCACTTTGATCAGGTCAATATTTGTCCATTCGTTGTGACCTCCAATGTTGTAGGTATCGCCATCTTTTCCTTGATGGAAAATAAGATCAATTGCCCGGGCATGATCTTCAACCCACAACCAGTCGCGAATATTGAGACCTTCGCCGTAAACCGGCAATGCCTTGTTGTGCTTGATATTGTTGATGAACAGTGGAATCAGTTTTTCAGGAAACTGAAACGAACCGTAATTGTTCGAGCAGTTTGAAACGACTACCGGCAAACCGAAAGTGTCATGGTAGGCACGGACAAAATGGTCGGAACTGGCTTTTGATGCCGAATACGGGCTGTGCGGATCGTAACCGGTTTCTTCGGTAAACATTCCTTCGCTGCCCAAACTTCCGTAAACTTCGTCGGTCGAAACATGATAAAAGCGTTTGCCTTCGGTATTGTCTTTCCAGATATGTCGGATAGCATTCAGCAAGTTAACAGTGCCTATCACATTCGTAAATACGAATTCAGTTGGATTGGTGATTGACCGATCTACGTGTGATTCGGCTGCCAGGTGGATCACTCCGTCGAACTGTCTTTCAATAAAAAGCTTCATGATAAACTCACTGTCAACAATATCACCTTTTACAAACTCGTAATTCGGTTTGTCCTCAATATCTGTCAGGTTCGCCAGATTTCCGGCATAAGTTAACTTATCGAGATTAACTATTTTATATTCAGGATATTTGTTTACGAACAGGCGAACAAGGTGTGAACCAATAAATCCGGCGCCTCCGGTAATTAGGATTGTCTTCATCAGTATCGTTTTTTAGAAAAGTCAAAAATAAACATTTAACGGAAACTGGAAGCTATTATGTATAGAAAACTGTCGGGCACGAACAGATTGTTCAGAAAAATATAAAAAAGCAGCCATGTTACCTGACTGCTTCCATATTCGATAGTCATTTTAGTTATGCAAAAGTATCAGCCATCAGATTATTAAACCATTTGAGCATATCTTCATAATTCTCGGAAGTTGCACCATTTGATTCAGTTATGCCATTTCCTGCAGGCAACATTGTTTTTGAAGCAGGGTCATATCGATATACAACCGATAACCACGACGCAGTTGTTTTTGTAATAGGAGTAAAGCATGAAGAATTGGTGACTGGAACCTGATTAATAGTTCCACCCTTGAACACTTGGATAATGGCATCGGCACAAACTTTGGCTTCGGCATTCGCAATGTGACCAGCTTTTGGCTGGGTAGTGGAAGACGAATCTCCAATAATGTGAATACCTGCCAGGCCTGGATTTGTTGATTCATAAGAAAGAACATTTACACCCGCCCATTTTCCATCTACACTATTAGCCAATCCAATTCCTGACTGAGTAATTAAATTACCAGCCTTGTGAACTGGAATAGCATTAATAACTTTACCGGTGAAAGTAGCTCCCGAGGTAGTTGTAACTTTCATTGTATCAGCATTAATACTGGCAATTGGGGCATTTGGCACATATGTAATAATTCCTTTGTGAGTTACAGTAAATGCTCTTGTAAAATTCTGTGGCTCTGCCAGGATTTTCGCATTCGCATCCAAAATAACTACCTTACCGCCACCTTTGGTCCTTTTAAGATAATCAGCTACAACACAAGCTCGTTCATAAGGACCTGGAGGACAACGATAAGGTGCCGGAGGAATAGTTATAATAAATGTATCCTTACTGGTCATTGCCTTGATTTGATTCTGCAATGAGGTGGTTTGAGTTCCAGCTTTCCATGCATGCACAATTTTGGCCTGATTTGAGCTAGTCCCGGTTAACGAGGGCAAAAGTTCAAAATCAATACCCGGAGCAAGGACCAATCGGTCATAGGACAATATTACTCCATTCGATAACGTAACTTTTTTCCCTATGGGATCAATAGTTTTGACGGAATAGTTTTGAACCTTTACACCGTATTTACTTTTTAAGGCTGAATAGTTAAAAGCAAGCTGACTTAAGGTTCGTTCTCCGGTCAACACCATGTTACTGAAAATACTGGAATAATAAGTCACATTTGGCTCTACTAACGTAACATCTACCCCAGTTCCACCCCAGAATCGGAGATACTTGGCGACCGTTGTTCCAGCCATTCCTCCGCCAACAACTATTACTCGACCAACTGCTTCAGCGCTAACCGATAATTGTGCGGCCATTGAAGACTTCAACATTGAAAAACCAACTGCTGTAGCTCCAATATTTTGTAAGAATCTTCTGCGTTCCATCGTTAGTATTTAATTTGTTTTGAAATATAATCAGCAATTAATTGAATTTCTTCATTTGTATAGGCCATGGCGTGAACATTCATTATGTTCGACCTCGGATCTTTGGTTTTCATTTCATTCATATCTGAAATGATACTTGAGGCGCTTTGTTCACCGATCTTCAGTTCTCCGGCGTAACCATTTGTGCCATGACATTGAAAACAATTAGAAGCTAAAACCCTTCCGGGTAAATCAATTACACCAGCTTTCAGTGTTAAAGCATCGCTTGATTTTGATACTGGTTCATCTCCGTTGATGTCTTTAAGTTGATCCTTGCTACAGGAAAATAAAACCAGTAACAATAGCCAGGTTGAACTTAACACAGATAATTTAAAAATCTTAATTTTCATAATTAAAAGATTAAAGAGTTTATTAATTCTTATGAATGGTAAAGTTTAACCATGTTATCAGGTCAACCTTACTATTTAATTCGTGGCTTCTCCACGCTCGACTATTCAAATAGAATAAAAATTACAAAGGACCAGTAATTAAAATTTCTGCTCCATAATGGTTAAATTGGACAAGGTGCAATGATAATATTCCCCGGAAAAAGGGTTAGACTTTGGTTTTTAGAAGTTTGAGGTCCACGTTAATAACTATTTTTTGGGAAAATAGTCTGCATGGATAGATCCCCACTGAAACATTTAACGGTCAAAGTTCCAAAATATTATTCAATTTTCCAAATTGATATATATATAAATATCTACATCTGTTTGAAAACATAATTGAATACTGATTATTCCATATTGCACTTTGTGTGTTAGTGAATCCTCCAAATAAACAGGGGAGATGATTGGAGTTGTATTTGTAATCTGCTCTTAGTCCCCTGACTCAAAAGAAAAAGGCCTGCTCCAAATCGGGCAGACCATTTTGCTTTATGAGAGCGTTAAAATTACTCTATCCCTCTGATCCGTTTTTCCCAATTCCAGGCCGAAAGCATGGTTTCTTCCAGACCGGTTTCGGCTTTCCAACCCAATTCTTCGTTGGCGAAAGTTGTATCGGCCCATATTTTTTCGATGTCTCCGGCTCTTCTGTCAACAATCTTGTAGTTTAACTTCACACCCGCAGCCATCTGAAAAGCATGAATCATTTCGAGAACCGAAACTCCGGTGCCAGTTCCGAGGTTGAAAATTTCGTATCCGGCTTTGTTTTTATTTTCAATTAAACGATCTACTGCAACCACATGTGCTTTTGCCAGGTCAACCACGTTGATGTAATCGCGAACTGCTGAGCCATCAATTGTATCGTAATCGTTGCCAAAAACCTTCAACTCGCTGCGTAATCCGGCAGCTGTTTGAGTGATAAACGGAACCAGATTGGCCGGTACTCCCAAAGGAAGTTCTCCTATCAAGCCTGACGGATGTGCTCCAACCGGATTGAAATACCGAAGTGCAATTCCCTTAATTTGCGGATTGGCCACAATTGTATCGTGTAAAATATCTTCATTCACCCGTTTGGTATTACCATAAGGCGATTCAGCATCTTTTCGGGGAGTATTTTCGGTAACCGGTAATTGGTCGGGTTGCCCGTAAACTGTACAAGAGGATGAAAAAACAATATTTGAAACAACGTATTTCAATTGACACTCTAAAAGGTTAATGAGCGAAACCAGATTGTTGCGGTAATATAACAAAGGTTTTTCGACCGATTCGCCCACCGCTTTGGAAGCAGCAAAGTGAATAATTGCCTCTATGTTTGGATATTTGGAAAATAAACCATCCAGTTTATCCATTTCAGTCAAATCGAATTGTTCAAAAATCGGACGGATTCCGGTAATTTTTTCAATTCCATCCAAGGAATCAAGGCTCGAATTTGAAAGGTTATCAACAATAATCACTTCATAACCCGCATTTTGCAATTCGACTGCTGTATGAGAGCCAATGTATCCGGTGCCACCGGTAACCAAAATTTGTTTCATTTCAGGACTTGTATTTATGTTGAGCGACAAATTTAGAAATTATCTGGTTTCCATTGGTCTTCCGGCCGGATTAAGTTTGATTGATGATAAAATACCCCGGTTTGTTGAAAACTTTACCTTGAAGCATCGCATATTTTTCTTATTTTTGACTCTTTAAACAGGAAAACCGTGGATATTAATCAATACATAAAAGAGCTTTTATTGCTGAATGATTGCGTAATCATTCCTGAATTCGGTGGATTTGTAGCCAACTACAAGCCATCGACGATCGAAAACAATCAGTTTTTCCCTCCAACCAAAGAAATCGCTTTCAACAACAAGCTGAATTCAAACGATGGTCTGCTTATCAATTTCATTTCTGAAGCGGAAGGCATCGACTATTTCAGCGCCAAACAAAAACTCGACAGTTTTGTTGAAGAAACCAATCTGAACCTTGAGCGGAACCGGAATATTTATTTCGAAGGTGTGGGCTATCTACATTACGATTCGCGTGAGAACCTGCTTTTCGAACCTCAGCTGAAGCAAAATTTACTGGTCGATTCTTATGGTCTTCAGAATTTCTCGTACGAAAAACTCTATCAGCGGCAAATGCCAAAACCAGCCTTTAAGGTTGAATACCGCGAACCCGTTCCTGTAATTTTTCAGAAACGAAAACTTCAAAAACTGATTGTTGCAGTTCCGTTACTGATAGCAATGGCCCTGATCCCCATGAAAAACAACAAGGAATACCTTTCGAAATCGGATTTGGGAATGTGGGAAACACTTCTTCAGGGTACACCTTCTGTTTCAGTTTCAGCTACGGAACCAACAACGGCTGATTATACCGAAAATACTGCTGTTCAGGAACAAACTCAATTCAATTATTACATCATTGGCGGAAGTTTTAAAAGCGAAGAAAATGCGTTGAAATATATTCAGCAACTAAGCGAAAAAGGATATTCAGCAAAAGATCTTGGAGTTTTCAACGGATTGCACCGGGTTGCAATGAAAGGCTTTACCACCATCGGGGATGCTCAAAAGGAACTGAACTCGCTGCTATATCAAAATCCTCAGTCGGGGGTTTGGATAGCTTCAAATAAATAATATCAGAAAGCTCCGGAAGGAGCTTTTTTCGTTTCAGGCCAAATTAAGGCATAAAAAAACCACTCCGGAAACTCCGAAATGGCTTTTATTAATGGGAAGTCAATTTATCAACCTTTTCTCTTTTAACCTTTAAATTGACCGATTCAAAAGTGTTCATGGCTTTGAGACAACTTTTATGGGTTTTCGTTTGACAAAATATGTGCCAACAATTCCCAATATTCGGTCAAAATTTCAGGAATACAGAATTTATATTTTAACTGAAAATAAAGTTTATATTTTCCCAATCACATTCGTCAGCAGTTCAATTACATGGCCGACATTCTGATTGAATACTTTGAGTACATCGCCCCAGGTAACCGGGGCCTCATCAGTTTTCCAGCAGTCGTAATCGGTACTCATGGCAATGGCTGAATAGGGAATCCCCAATTCGTTGGCCAGAATTACTTCAGGAGCAGTTGACATGTTAATCACATCAGCTCCCCACAACCGGAACATATTTGATTCGGCCCTTGTTGAAAAGCGCGGACCTTCGATAGTTACCACGGTTCCTCTTTCAAAAATCTTCAGCTTTAATTCATGGGTCGTTTCAATGATTTTTGATCGGAGAAAGTTGTCAAACGGATCGGCCATCGGGGTATGTTTCATCTCATTCGGCCCGAAAGATTCAAAGAAAGTAACCGCCCGGTGCCTGGTGAAGTCGATAAACTGATCAAGCACCACAAAATCGCCGCGACCAATTTCCTGTCGCAGGCTTCCGCAGGCAGTAGTCGCCAGAATGTGTGTGCATCCTATTTCGCGAATGGCCCAAATATTGACCCGGTTGTTCACCTGCGCCGGTGGGATAGTATGCTGCCGGCCATGTCTGGAAAGGATTGCAACTTCGCGTCCGTTAATAATGCCGCATTTAAAATCTGAACTTGTTGGCCCAAATGGAGTTTCTATTTTCAGTTCGGTAGCGTTTTTCAGAATCGCCGGGTTTTCGAGGCCGGAACCACCAATGATAGCAATCTTAGTCATTTTTGTATCGGTTATAGATGTTGATAATTTGTGAGCTTGCTTCAAATAAGTTGCTTCCAAAAACAAGAATTCCTTCCCGATGCCCACCCATTGCTATGATTTTTTCTTCGCTGTTTTTTATTTCTGTAGCAAGCTGTCCAACAGTATTAGCCATTTCAGGCGTTCCATATTCAATTTCAGAAGAAGTAGTTGGATATTTATTGAGCAATTTCTCCCACAGCCAAAGACAATGAACATGCACCACAGCGCCCGCTTCAGGAATTGATCCGTAAACCGCAGCATGGGTTAGACTTTCGGATGAAGCCTTGGTCAGTCCGGTGCAAAAAATGGTATTTTCATTGATATTTAAGTTGGTAACCAATGCGTAATCCGATTGTTTCAATCTTGAAAATCCGCCGGTTGCACTTCCGGTAATAATGAAAGAATTCCCTTTGCCATTCCTTACCGAAATATTTCCAAAGCCAATTCCATCCGGAAACATTCCAATCAATCCCAGTTCGTAAAGTTTTGAACGTTCTGATTCAAGTTGGTTGTAAATTTTCCACGGAAACGGGAATTCAATATGTTTCCAGTCGCAGTTAAATTTGATGTACCCTTCAGTCATTGGTTCATCTCTTTTCAGGAAACAAATTCAATATTCCATCGCGGGTTGCTTTACAAACGCCACGCTCAGTGATTAATCCGGTTACCAACCTTGCCGGGGTTACATCAAACCCATAATTGGCCACTGCGCTTGTCTCGGGGATAATCCTGAATTCCCTGACTTCGCCATCCAACAATCCTTCCATCATCGAAACCTCGCTCCCATCGCGCTGTTCGATCAGAATTTCAAGGAGTCCGTCGTTCAAACTCCAATCGATAGAAGTTGACGGTAGCGCTACATAAAACGGAATTCCGTTATCTGCTGCAGCAAGTGCCTTAAGATAGGTCCCTATTTTATTGGCTACATCGCCGTTTAAAGTGGTTCGGTCGCTACCTACGATCACCATGTCAACCATTTTGTGCTGCATGAGGTGGCCACCTGTGTTATCAGTAATAATGGTATGCGGAATCCCGGCTTCGCCCAGTTCCCATGCGGTAAGACGCGCTCCCTGGTTACGTGGCCGTGTTTCATCCACCCAAACATGGACTGGAATGCCTGCCTGATGCGCCAGATAGATGGGAGCTGTTGCTGTTCCCAGTTCCACAGTGGCCAATCTTCCTGCATTACAGTGTGTCAGTATTTGCACAGGATCACCGTTTTTCGTTTTACTGATTTCTTTTATCAATTCCAGTCCATAAGTTCCTATTTTTTTACTGAAATCAATTTCATGTTTTTTCAAGGTTTCGGCATAATCAAACAATAAATGAACATTTTTTGGAACCTGGAACTGATCTGAAATCACTGATAGCGCCCCATCGACAGCGAAAGCCAGATTCACCGCGGTTGGACGTGAAGATTTTAGCCATTCGGCAGCCTGCTTCATCTCCGACATAAGATCATTTCCTGAATAAGTCTGTGCAGTCAGAAACATTCCATAAGCAGCGGTAACGCCAATAAGCGGGGCACCTCGTACAACCATCTCACTGATTGCATTTCTGGCCTCTTGCAGCGTTCCTATCTGAACCGTCACAGTCTCAAAAGGAAGTAAACGCTGATCAATTGTTTCGACAACATTTTTTTCCGGATTAAACCAGATAGATCGTGGATTTCCCATAATTTCGATTGAATTTTGACTTTCAAATATAATCAAAGCTTTGGTGGTTTATTAATCCGACCATTTAAAAACGATCAAATCCCATAACCGCACACTTTTTATATCCATAATTTTTCAGACTTTTGTGATCTCTAAAATCGGTTCAATGGAAATCCTTAAAGGAATCAGAAACATTATATTTGATTTGGGCGGTGTTTTGAACAACATTGATCCCGGAAAAACAATTGAAGCATTCAGTCAACTGGGTATGGAACAGCTTATAGGCGATAAAGGTTTAACCTACGATCATGAAATTTTTTACCTGATGGAACAAGGCAAAATCACTCCTGCCGGGTTTCGAAAGGGAGTCCGGGAATTGCTCCCCGGAGAAGTGTCTGACGATCTGATTGATACGGCATGGACAGCCATGTTACTCGATTTCCCGGAAATACGTGTCCGGTTGGTTCAAAGACTCCGGAATGAATTTACTATTTATCTTTTCAGCAATACCAATGCGATCCACGTCGCAAAATATCAATCCAACTTCAGGAAACAGCATGGATTTGAAGTTTCCTCGCTTTTCGAAAAAGACTTCCATTCGAATGAAATAGGTTTCAGAAAACCAACACCTGAATCATTTCAGGAAATCATCCGCCTTTCCGGTATTCATCCTGAAGAATCTTTATTTATTGACGATTCGCTCCCAAATGTGGAAGGCGCTATTGCTTCAGGACTAAAAGGATACTGGCTTAAACCCGGCAATAAAATTGAAGAAGTTTTTAAGGAGTATTTATAGCTGAAACAACTTGCCCGGACTGTTAGTGATTTGAGGATATTTTAGACTCCCCAAATGCCTTGATGTAAGCTTAAACCTACCGTTCATAAAAAAAAACACGCTTATTCATCGACCTGCGAGTTTTAAAATTGATTTTTTAGGATTGTTAAGTGTCGAAAATAATCAGTTTCCAGAAATGCCTTTAAATAAAAGAGCCATTTCGACAGTCAAAAGTGGACTTTCGTGCGATAAAAATGCACCTTCATATAATAAACCATTGTAATTAACATAGGCCACATCTTTTTATTTAGTAAAAGATTAGTTTTATTTGATAATTAGTCAAGCAAAATGGAGGTATAGAATGATGAAGGAAAATAGTAACGATATTGAAAATAACGTATTATTCGAACAACTATCAGAAGCTCCAATCGAAAAAAAACATTCCAAAGTGTTCATTTTTACCAATGAAAAAGATTCATTGAAACGACTTCACGAACTTGAAGATAACCAGATTAAGCCCAAAACTCAAAACGAAGAACATCGGGAAGCATTTGATATTGCCGAAATGGAAACAGTACCACATGATTTCACCACTTTAAACCAGACAGTAGAAGTCCACCGGAACAGCGAGGCTGAAAACCGGATCATTATCGATGTTAACCCGGATATTCTTTTCAGGATAAATAAACAAGGTTTTATAATTGATTATCATGCACCTGCCAATACTCAATTCTATGTTACCCCAGAAGTTTTTCTGGGTAAAACGATTGTTGAAGTAATGCCTCCGGTTGTAGCCAAAAAAATCATGGAAACGATTGAAACAGCCTGCCATACCAATCAAATGGCGATTGTTGAATATGAACTGATAAAAGATGAAAAACATACATGTTTTGAGAACCGGATATTTCCTATAAACGCTAACGAATTGTTCTCGTTTGTGCGCGATATCACCGAGCGTAAAAAAGTGGAAGCTGAACAAAACAGCAATTATTCTCTTTTACGGATGGCAGGCAAAACTGTAAGTTTTGGCGGTTGGAGCCTTGACTTAATTGAAAAAAAAGTGAAATGGTCGGATGAAGTAGCTAATATACATGGAAAGCCAAAAGGATACAGTCCAACTCTTGTGGAAGGAATATCATTTTATGCCCCCGAATGGATCGATAAATTTACCAAAGTAGTGACTGATTGTATAGTAAAAGGAATTCCTTATGATGAAGAATTGGAAATTATAAATGCTTGCGGCAAACGCATTTGGGTCCGCTCAAATGGAGAAGCAATACACGATAATTTTGGTAATGTTGTAAAAATTCAGGGATCATTTCAAGACATCTCGAAAAAAAAGATGGCTGAGCAAAAATTGAGTGAAAGCGAATCCCATCTTAAAGAACTCAATGCTACCAAAGACAAATTTTTCTCCATTATTGCCCACGACCTGCAAAGCCCATTTCAAAGCATTGTAGGTTTCAGCAACCTGCTTGCACAGGATATTCAGGATAAAAACTATGCAGATGCTGAAATATTTGCCGGGATCATTCAAAATTCTTCGATACAGGCCATGGACTTGTTAATGAATTTAATGCAATGGTCACGCTCACAAAGCGGCAGGATGGAGTTTACACCCGAAAAGGTTGCGATTACTGAAATGGTTCACGAGGCAACCCGTTTTCTTAACGATTCGGCAAAACATAAAAGTATTACTATTTACACTAAATTGCCAGCGAAACTGATGCTTATTGCCGATAAAGCAATGTTTGGGACCATCTTACGAAATTTGATTTCAAATGCCATCAAGTTTACCAATCCTAAAGGAGAAATTGTCGTTTCAGCAGTGCAACAAAAGAATAAAGTACTGGTGTCGGTAGCTGACAATGGAGTTGGAATGAGTAGCGAAAGAATTTTAAAACTATTCCGTATCGATCAGAACCATTCGGCCATTGGCACACAAAACGAACAAGGAACCGGGTTAGGGCTCATTTTATGCAAAGAATTTGTTGAAAAACATGGCGGTAAAATATGGGCCGAAAGCGATGCAGGAAAAGGAAGTACCTTCTTTTTTACGATTCCCGGTCTTTCCAGTCGCCATTTTCGCGGATAATGGCTTCGAGTTCTTCAACGGCCTGTTCAAAAGGAATGTGTCTTTTTATCAATTGCTGCCGTTTATAAAGGTTCACATTTCCGGGACCGGCACCCACAAATCCATAATCAACATCACCCATTTCGCCCGGGCCATTTACCACACAGCCCATCACCCCAATTTTAAGGTGATCAAGATGATTGAAATGTGCTTTTATCCTGATAGTAGTTTCATGAAGGTCGAACAATGTTCGTCCGCAACCCGGGCAGGAAATAAATTCGGTTTTGGTCAACCTCATGCGGCTGGCCTGCAGGATGGAGAAGCTCAAATCTTTCAGATCAGTAAAAGTAATCTGATCCGATTCGTTGGTAATGCAAATTCCGTCGCCGTATCCGTCAATCAGCAAACCGCCGAGATCGGCAGCGGCTTTTATCTGAAGGTTTTCGAGATAACGTTCTGTGTATTTTCTGAAAATTACAACCGGGACTTTCCAGATATGTGATTCGAGTGTCATGAAGAAAGCACGTAATTCGGCAAACGGATTTTTACTGAAACTTTCAAGAATGAGAATGGTTTTCCTTGTTTGCTTTAGTTTGGTAATAATTTCAGGATTTTCATTCATGAAACGGTCGAACTCTTCTTTATTGGTACGGATAAATTTTGTTTGGCCCCAATGTGATCCGCCAAACAAATATTCTTCAAGCGTAAGCACCGGATAAGAGTTTCCTTCCAAATCAAGCACTTCAAGGTTGTTGAAAAAATACTCCGGAATTTGTTTTCCGCGTAACGGAAGAATTTCAGAAAGCGTGCGGCCACGAAGATCGGCCATTACAACCGGTAAAAATTTATCACCCATCCGCAATACCGGACGAACCGATCGCCGTTCGTATTCAAACGGGTTGATTTGTGCAAAGAGCGGTGCTTTTATAGGTTTGTGGCCTTTGTATGTTTCGATGTGGTTGACCAGTTTACGGGCAACTGAAATTTCATTTTCAGGAGCTTCGGTCAGCGAAACACGAATGGTATCGCCAATGCCATCACCCAAAAGAGCACCGATACCGACCGCAGATTTGATGCGGCCATCTTCACCTTCACCGGCTTCTGTAACACCCAGATGGAGTGGATATTCCATGTCTTCCAGCCTCATCTTGTAACTCAGCAAACGCACCGTATAAACCATCGTGCGTGTGTTACTCGATTTGATGGAAATAACCACATTGGCGAAATCCTGTTTTTTACAAATACGAAGGAATTCCATCACCGACTCGACAATTCCGGCCGGTGTGTCACCATAGCGGCACATGATCCGATCGGATAAAGAACCCTGATTGGCTCCGATACGTAGCGCAGTTTTGGTATCTTTTAAAACCTGAAGGAAAGGCACAAACTGTTCTTCTATCTTATGAAGTTCAGCTTTATATTCTTCGTCAGTATATAAATGGTGTACAAAATTGGCGCGTTTATCGTAGAAATTCCCGGGGTTGATTCGAACCTTGGATACATACTTTGCAGCAATTTCGGCCAGATGCGGATTAAAGTGAATGTCGGCCACCAAAGGATTTTCATACCCGCGGGCAACCAGTTCTCGTTTGATATTTTGCAGATTTTCGGCCTCGGACACACCTCTTACAGTGACACGAACCAGATCGGCCCCACACTTGATGATGCGTATAATCTGCTCAACAGTAGCCTCAGTGTCACCGGTATCAGTATCAGTCATTGATTGAATCCGGATCGGATTTCCATCACCAAGTAATACACCGCCTATTCTTACCAACGAAGTTTTTTGTCGCTGGTACTTCGTCAAATCTTCTATGTAATTAAAGTTCTGATCCTTCATTTTCCCGATATTGATGGCGTGCAAAGTTAATTTAAAGTTAATAGATACAAAAGGTGAATGGCCAGAAAGAAGAAATAATTGTAAGAAGGGGAATCAGCAGAATTCTTTACTTTTGCTGAACTTAAATCAGGCACAATGACTATCAAAGTATCGCAGGTAAGTAAATTCTACGGAAACCAAAAAGCGCTCGATCAGGTTTCGTTCGAAATCAGAACAGGTGAATTAGTTGGATTTTTAGGTCCAAATGGCGCAGGAAAATCGACCCTGATGAAAATTATTACCGGTTATCTGGCGGCAAATGGTGGATCAGTTGAAATTAACGGCGAAACGGTTGAAACAAAAAATATTTCCATTCGCTCACAAATTGGTTATTTGCCTGAAAATAATCCGCTTTATACTGATCATTACGTAAGGGAATATCTTGAAATGGTGGCAGGATTCTACCACCTTCAGAATAAAAAAGAGCAGGTTTTGAAAATGGTTGAATTGACCGGTCTGAAAACAGAACAGCACAAGAAAATCGGGGCGCTTTCGAAAGGATTCCGCCAGCGGGTTGGGCTGGCGCAGGCTTTGATTCACGACCCTGCAGTTTTGATTTTGGATGAGCCAACTACCGGACTGGATCCCAACCAATTGGAAGAAATAAGGCAACTGATCAGTAAAATCAGCAAAAACAAGACGGTGATGCTTTCGACCCACATCATGCAGGAAGTGGAAGCAGTTTGTACGCGGGTACTCATTATCAACAAGGGAATATTGGTGGCCGACGGATCGATTGACCAGCTCAAGGCCGGAAATTTCGCCCAGAAACAAACCGTTTGGGTCGAATTTGACAAAGCTCCTGATATTGATGCACTCCGGAAAATTCCCGGTCTCCTGGAAATCGAACAAACCGGGAAAACAAGCTTTCTGGCAGAATCAGAAAACAACCTCGATCTCCGTCCCCTCTTATTTCAATTTGCCGTTTCAAGCAACCTCGTCTTACTGACTTTGAAAGAACAGCAACAAAGTTTGGAAAATGTATTTCAGGAATTGACGAAATAATTCTTCAAATATACACCCAATATTATTCTAATTTTTTGGTATTTAGCCAATTAGTGAACATCTCCATCGGCTTTTGTGTTATGGTATTTAAACAGGAATTGCGGTATGATTTATCCTTCCGAAGCCGATATTGTTCCATTGGTCAAAAGCCTTACCCAAGGCTTGCAGCCTTATGCACAGGCCAATCAGGTTCAAATCTCCTTTTTATCAGGCATAAAGAAACAGCGCTTGAACTACCAGCCCTTTCTGCTCACCCAATCGATTGTTCAGCTAATCTGTGGTGTTATTAGTCTCATCCCGCCAAAAAGCAAGATTCAGGTGCAATTGCTTTATTGTTCCGAAAATAAAAATCTGCTTATTGAGGTCGAGAATACAGGTATCAACCTGATGAGGGTAAAAGAGTTTAATGGTTCCAATGGTTATTTTTTTGAAGTGTTTCCAAAACCCAATGGCACCTTATACCGCCTTGTACTTCCGTTACAACCTGAAACTTCTCCATTGAATCAATCCGATAAGCCAAACAATTCAGGCAATATCCCCCAGTTTTATGCTGAAATTCAAAAACGGCTTCGTTCGCATTTTACTGAGGCCGAAAAGCACCTTGCCACACTTGGGCAGAGCCGTCCAAAGGAAGCCGCATTTATGCAACGAATCAATGCGCTGATCAAATCCAATCTGGAAGATGAAAACTTTGACACGGATGCCTTGTGTGAAGCCATGTCGATGAGCCGAACACAATTGTTCAGGCGGTTGAAGTCTCTTATCCGGCAAGCGCCAGCCCATTATATCAAAATTATCCGGTTGCAAAAAGCCAAGGAACTGCTGGAAACAGAGGATCTGACGGTTAGTGAAGTAGCCTATAAGACAGGGTTTCAAAATCTGAGCCATTTCACCAATATTTTTCAGAAGCAATATGGAATATTGCCATCTGTTTTTCGCCGTGGCAATAAAACTGCAACAAATGAATAAAAGAATGCAATAAAAGAGATAACACTCTTTAATTACAGAACATACCTTTGATAAAACATTAAATCTTAATAACATGGAACAGCAAAAGCAAAACAAGGAATTTGTTATTCGCTACATCAATGCTCTTAGCGGAGTCACAAAAACAAGAGAAATCATGGAAGAATATCTTGATGATGAAGAGTTGATCAACCACATTATCTTCTTTGATAGCGTATTTCCGAAGTATGAAATGTTTGCCGATGAAATAACCGCAGAAGGTAACCGGGTGGTTGTTCGGGCAAGACTAAAAGGATGCCATCAAGGTGAACTGAACGGGATAAAAGCTACTAATCGGAATGTTGAATTTCCTTTTGTTATCAGCTATGATATCGAAAACGGGAAAATCGTTCATCATTGGTTGATTGCCGACCAGATGATGCTGATGGAACAACTCGGTGTGATGAATGCACCGGCTTAAATAAATGTAAATAGAATTTTACTACCGATAAATCAAGTCTTAATTTGAAAAAAATCAATTACGGAAAATTTAGTACTCGCTGCTTTGCTTTTGTTTACTTGTGTTGTTGTAAACAATTTAAGAGCTCAAACCAATATTGATTTTCAAAATGCAGGAAACACAGCAGCAGGAAACAACCTCACTTTATTCGGTTTTATGCTGATGTTGTGCGTCATTTTAAGTAAACAAGACAATTTCAAATTTAATAAGCAATGAAAAATAAAACTATAATCAGATACATTATCGTAGTAATGCTTTGTTTAACAGTAACAACGGCTTATACACAGAGTTTTTTAAAAAATATAAAAGATAAAGCAAGTACTTTAGTTAGTAAGGCTGCAACTACAGATGTGGCGGGTAATTTTCTTAAACAACCCGACCCTATCATCACCAGTTTTAAGGATGTGAATACCACTAATTCTTTACCACCTGAGTTTGGAAATAATGAAAGATATGAATCGTTGGATTCGCTGGACTTTGGGCCGCAGGGATATATTTTAAAGCCCGGCTTTTTTGAAGCTGAATTATTAAGCTATTGTATTATGCCGGGCACACCAACATCCACCAGTGGCGATGGGTATATGAATGCCCCGCTAAAAGGCCCCTTAGCAGATATTGTAAACCATATTGTGTGGAACTCCATGTTTTATCCAAAAGTAACACAGCGGGAAGTTCAGGTATTGTTGTGGGCCATTATTGCCAAAACCAAATTCACCGATTTTTCGGATGCCATAAAATTAACAGCCACCACTCTATTAACGCCTAAAGACCTTTTAAAGTTAAATGGTGGGCTTTCAGCAACTATTACCGACGAAATGTTTAAAAATGAAATTGTAAAAATGCCTGCGGCCATGCAACAAATATTAAATGCAGAAAATGAAATAAGAAAAATGGTAAGAAAAGGCGAAAACAATTATGAAGCCTACGAGCATTGGGCTGTTCCTGCAGGAATGGTCTCAGGAGAAGAAAAGGTATTGAAAGGCCGGTGGACTTATGTTGCAGATGGTGGTTATTATGTAAGGTATTTTCCATGGGGGTACAGGAGTAATAAGGTTCAGGTGTATTTACCTGAAATAGTTATACAAGATAAACAAGGCCATGGGCCAAATGAAAGTGGTTATTCTGAAGAACAAAGCGAAGCAAGCTCCAGTTTTGACCCGACTGCAAATGTGAGCCAGCCTGTTATAAATAATGCACAACGATTAATACAATCGTCAATGACTAAACATTTAAAAGATGCATTAGATAAATCACCCTATTTCTTCAGATGGAATTTTAGAATGGAGTCGCGACGTGACTTTTTAAAAGCATTTGACAATAATGATCCTGAAAATAAAAGACTCGATGAATTTTATGAGAAGCATAAAAATGACGTATATCCGATGTATCCGATGGCGTCTCTTGGTGTTAGAGGTTAAGTGAAAAAATACAAACAAACCCAATTTAAAAACTAAAAAAAATGGTACAAATGATTGTTGGTTTAAAATAAGTTGTTGAAATAATTTGGTTTTTATTGAATAACACTTAAAAATTCTAAAATGAAAAAATTAATTGTTCTTGTATGTGTTTGTATTTTTACAATGCCCGCAAATGCCCAGATTTTAAAAAAATTAAAAGACAAAGTAAATAAAACAGTAGAGAATGCAGTAGGGACTGGAGGCCAATCAAGCAATGAGGGTGCAAATAAAAATACCGACGGTAAAGATCCTTTGGCAAAAATAAATTGGTGCGATACTATCAGCAGCACTAAAGACAATTACACAATGGCTTATAGCAGCCCTGTAAATTTCAGAATAATGTATGATGAAAGTAGGCTATGTATCGGAAGAAACAAAAGCGAATACCGCATCATACTAAAACAATCGGTAGATAATAAAACGCAGTTCGTAATTATTGACAACGGGAAGGTCACTGCTACGGTAAGTTCAATGACTGATGATCAAATAATTGGTGGTGTCCACCAGCCGCTCGAAGGTTTAAATGGTGGTTTTAGTACGAAAACAGAAAAATACATACTAATGTTTCGCACTTGATTTTATGATTTTAACAGTCAACCAGTTAAAGAAATCGGCTGTTTTGTATTCTATTACTATTCAGTGTTTTGTGTTTTCCCTTTCCATTTATGCGGCAATACTGCCGCTGCCTGTGCCCTC
>JBBRXN010000057.1:0-35040 GCA_038248385.1 Bacteroidales bacterium | reverse complement strand
TATAAATTTCTTGCTGAATCACAGGGTGCCGGTCAGGCAAAAAAAATGGTGGAAGGTGGAATGCCGATGTACTGGGGAAGTCAGCCTATCTCGGGAGCGCCCTTCTATTTCGGGGCTGTTTTGTGCTTTTTGTTTGTGCTTGGTATATTTCTCGTGAAAGGGAAAGACAAATGGTGGCTTTTGGCGGTATTCGTCTTTTCATTGCTGCTGTCGCTTGGTAAAAACTTCTCGGTTTTGACCAATCTCATGCTCGACTATTTCCCCGGATATAACAAATTCAGGGATGTGAAAAATATTATTGTGATTCAGCAATTTGCGATGGCATTGCTTGGAGTTCTGGCTATTAAGGAGGTTTATCAGCGCAAGATCAGCAATGCTGAATTCATGAAAGGATTGAAATATGCTTTCGGAATCACAGGGGGTCTTGCATTGATATTTGCAATATTGCCTGGTATTGCAGGTAGTTTCTCCGGAAGTTCAGATGCCCAGTACATTCAAATGGGATATCCGAAACAATTTGTTGACGCATTGATGGTTGACCGCGAAACCGCTCTCCGTATGGATGCCTTCCGCACCTTTGTATTTGTTTTGTTGGCTGCTGCCGGGTTGTGGGCATACTGGAACAAAAAGATTAAAGCACAATATGCCATTGTTTTATGGGTTGCGCTAATTCTGATCGATATGTGGCCGGTGAATAAAAAATATTTCAACAACGACCATTTTACTTCTAAAAAAGAAGTGGCTGTTCCTTTTCAGGAAATGACCGTTGATAAAGAAATCAGGAAAGACAAAGACTTGTATTACCGTGTTCTGAACCTGAATAATCCATTTGCCGATGCCCGCACTTCTTACTTTCATCAGTCGCTGGGCGGTTATCACGGCGCCAAAATGGAGCGTTACAATGAATTGATTACATACTGTATTACTCCGGAAATGCAAAGCCTGATTGCGGGATTCAAACAGCCACAATCAATTGATTCGGTGATGGGCACATTGCCGGTGATCAACATGCTCAATACCAAATATTATATTTATGATCCGAAAAGTCCTCCGTTAACGAATTCGCACGCGTTAGGCAATGCCTGGTTGGTGAAAGATGTGAAAATGGTTGACAATGCTGATCAGGAAGTGGCTTCACTGAAAAACTTCGATCCAAAAACGACAGCAATTGTAAATAAACGCTTCGAAAAAGAGTTGGGCGGCTTCAAATCCGGCTCAGGTGAAGGCGAAATTAAACTGACGGAATACAAACCCAATTACCTGAAATACGAAGCAACCCTGAACAGTGGCGCGCAGTTGGCTGTTTTCTCCGAGATCTATTATCCGAAAGGATGGAAAAGTTTTATCGATGGAAAGGACGCAGACATTGTTCAGGCCAATTTTGTGCTAAGGGCATTGGTAATACCTGTTGGTAAACATCAGATTGAGTTTAAATTTGAGCCAACTTCTTATTTCGTTGGAAATAAAATTTCGCTAGGCAGTTCAATCTTGTTACTTTTGGCAATCATCGGTTACATGATTTATGTTTTCAAATTAAAAATTAAAGAATAATGGCAGTCAAAGTACAGCCTCAAAAGCTAAAAAAACGGATTTTCAAGTCTTATTTAACATCAACCATCAGCATATCAATGATTTTGTTCCTGATAGGTGTGTTGGGATTGGTGTTGCTCAATGCCGAACGACTTGCCAAATATGTGCGCGAAAATATTGGCTTTACTTTGGTTTTAAACGAAGAAGTTCAGCAGTCGGAAATTGATGATTTACTTAAATCACTGAAGGCGACCGATTTTGTAAAATCAGTCGAATATGTTGATAAGGAAACGGCGGCAGAGAGATTGAAAGCAGAACTGGGCGAAGATTTTACAGGGTTTCTTGGATACAATCCTTTGCTGTCATCAGTCGATGTTAAATTGCTTGCCGATTATGCCAATCCTGAGAAATTGGTTTTGCTGGAAAAGAAATTCATGGAATTTCCACAGGTGAAAGAGGTTTTGTTTCAGCGGGATATGGTCAATATTATCAACGAGAATGTGAAAAAAATAGGTTTAGTTCTGGTCTTTTTTGCCGGATTATTACTATTTATTTTCTCTGCTCTAATTAATAATACCATTCGTATCTCAATTTATTCACAGCGGTTCATTATCAATACCATGTTGTTGGTTGGTGCCACCAATCGTTTTATCAGATCGCCATTTATAAAAAGAAGCGTTATTTACGGAATCGCAGGGGCATTGGCTGCCAATATTCTTTTATTTATCCTGATGTATTCATACGCTCAGGAATTGAAGGGCATTGTTGATGTGGACGATCTTAAAATATTTGGCATGGTGTTCTTGGGTGATCTGGTTTTGGGAGTATTAATTTCCTGGAGCTCGACCTATTTTGCCGTCAATAAATTCCTTAGGTTGAAATTTGATGAATTGTTTTATTAGCCGGGCATACATTGAACTTGGAATTTGGAACTTTTATCTAACTTTACGCAAAATTTTGAACGAAATGGCAAAAAAATATTTTGAAAACATGGATGGTTTTGCTTTGGGCAAAGAAAATCTCAAATTGCTGGTCATTGGTTTAGTAATTATTGTAGTTGGTTTTCTATTAATGACCGGTGGAAAAGTCAGTGATCCATCCGTGTTTAATCCTGAAATATTTAGTTTCAGAAGAATCACCCTTGCTCCGATGGTTGTTCTTTTTGGCTTTTTGTTCGAGATTTATGCCATCATGAAAAAGTCAAAGCCAGAGGAGTAAGAACAATCTACTCTCCTTTTTTATTCCGGGAATCCTTGCATATTTGATGATCAAATTGCTATCTTTGCGGCCTGAAATTTTGATCGGTTTCAGTTTTACAAATCACTTATCTTAAAGCGTTTCAGGATGGAAAGATCCATTGAAGGGTATGATTTTCAAAAAGGGGAGATTCTTCTTTTTGACAAAGAATTGGATTGGACCTCTTTCGACCTTGTCAGGAAGTTACGCAATTTTTTGTGCCGGGAAACAGGGATCAAAAAGCTGAAAGTTGGTCATGCCGGTACACTCGACCCCAAAGCAACCGGATTAATGATTATCTGCACCGGGAAAGAAACCAAGAATATTGAGTTGTATCAGGCAAAAGAAAAGGAATATGTAGCCACCATTAAATTTGGGGCAACAACACCTTCTTTTGATTTGGAATCAGCCGAAGATGCCACATTCCCGACCGATCACCTTTCATTGGAACTGGTTCAAAAAACATTAAATGATTTTATGGGCGAAATTGACCAGGTTCCGCCTTTGTTTAGTGCAGTCAAGATAGGGGGGAGACGCGCCTACTTACATGCCCGGAAAGGTAGTGACATCGTACTTCAGCCAAAAAAAATTTCCATTTCTGAGTTGGAAGTCCTTAACTTTTCGAAAGAAGAAATCGTACTACGTATTGTATGTGGTAAAGGCACCTACATTCGTTCATTGGCCCGGGATTTGGGAGTTGCACTTAACAGCGGGGCTTATTTGGTTGGTTTACGGCGGACAAGGATCGGTGAAATGAAAGTAGAAGAAGCATGGGATTTGAAAAGGTTAATGGAAAAATTGAAAGTTAATGAAACTAATTGAAGATTTATCCGTAAAAGGGGGTTCTGCGAAGTAGCTAATGAGTTTATTTCTTTAGGTTCTCAAAGTGATATTGAAATATTATTAACACAAAAAATAGATGAAATTATCGAAGTTTAAATACGATTTACCCGAGGAATTAATTGCCTTGCATCCTTCTGCAAATAGAGATGAGTCGAGAATGTTGGTTTTGCACCGTGCAACCGGAAAAATTGAACACCGCGTTTTTAAAGATATTGTTGAATATTTTGGAGACAAGGATGTAATGATTTTTAATGATACAAAAGTATTCCCTGCACGTCTTTACGGTAACAAGGAAAAAACAGGGGCTGAAATTGAAGTCTTTTTACTTCGTGAATTGAACCGTGAACAGCGCTTGTGGGATGTATTGGTTGATCCGGCGCGCAAAATAAGAATCGGGAATAAATTGTACTTCGGAGAAGATGATTTATTGGTGGCCGAAGTGATTGACAATACCACCTCCAGAGGCCGTACTCTTAGGTTCTTGTTTGATGGCCCGTATGATGAATTTAAGAAAACACTTTATGGATTGGGCGAAACACCACTACCCAAATTTATCAAGCGTTCTGTTCAGCCTGAAGATAAAGATCGTTATCAAACCATTTTTGCCAAACATGAGGGCGCTGTTGCAGCACCAACAGCTGGTCTGCATTTTAGCCGGGAGCTGATGAAACGACTTGAAATTTCAGGAGTCAATTTCAGTTATGTTACGCTTCATGTAGGTCTAGGAAATTTCAGGAGCGTTGATGTTGAAGATTTAACCAAACACAAGATGGATTCGGAGCAGATATGGATATCTGAAGAAGCCTGTAATATCGTTAATGGTGCAAAGGAAGCACGTAAAAACATTTGTGCAGTTGGCACAACGGTGATGCGCGCTATCGAAAGTTCGGTTTCTACTCAGGGACATTTGAAACCTTTTGAAGGCTGGACCAATAAATTTATTTTTCCTCCTTATGAGTTTAGTGTTGCTAACCGTATGATTACCAACTTCCATTTGCCACTTTCAACTTTGCAAATGATGGCTGCAGGTTTTGCCGGTTACGATAATTTAATGAAAGCCTACAAGGAAGCGATCAAAGAACAATATCGTTTCGGAACTTATGGTGATGCCATGCTGGTTCTGTAATCAGATATTTACTGAAATAAAAAATCCCCGTCAACCATAATTGACGGGGATTTTTGTTATTGATGCTATGCATGAAAAATAAGCAAAGGCGTTTGTGAGTGTAACACCATTTTCCGCGCAACACCCGGATTGAACAATCTGGTAAGCATATTCCGTCTATGTGTGGTTAGTGCAAGAACATCAATCTGGTTCTCCTGAATAAAATGATCGATTGCCTCCGGAAGGTTCTTGTCGTGAATCAGACGGCATTCAAAATCTGCTTCGGGATATTTTTCGCACAAGGCTTCCTTCATTCCTTCAAGCCTGGCTTCGTTCAGGTTGGGAGAATTTCCCTGATCAACATGCAAACAGATCACTTTGGTTGCGAAAGGAGTCATTAATTTCAGCAAACGGTCGATGGCAATAAAATCGCTTGCTTCAAAATTGGTGGCATAAACAATCCTCCTGAAGTTCTGCAGCCAATTATCCGGAGTTTTTTCAGGAATAGCGAGAACCGGCACTTTTGAATTAAAAATTACACCGGCAGTAGTCGATCCAATGAGGTCGTCCGATCGGGCATCTCCACCCCGGATGCCCATTACAACTAACTTTGGCGGATGAATCTGGATATAGGAAAGGATATCATCTTCGGCATCGCCCACTTTTACAATGTATTCAGGCTTTGATTTTTTCCATCGTTCATAATCAATCAAAGTTGTTAGCTGGGCAAGAAAATCTTCAAATTTCCTATTGGTTTCTTTTTCAGTCATTTCGTAATTCAGAAAAAGCGCTGAATCATAAACAATCACATCCGAATACGGAATAGTTAAAAACTCGGGGTGCGGGCTCGAATGGTACAATACCATTTTTGAACCTAATTTTTCGGCAATATCAAAACCTACCAAAGCGGCTTTTAAAGAGTAACTCGAAAAATCAACGGGTACCAATACATAATTTTCCCGTTTGACGGGATCAGTGATTACTTTACCCAACATTTTTTCCAAAATTGGGAAAGCCTCCCGGGCATTTTTTTCATAAATTCGGATGCTGATCCCGGTATCCATCGCGTCCTGCAAAAAATCAATTTTTTCAAGAAAACAGGAAATGCCTTCTGATTCCAAAAGTGAGCGAAGAATTTCAGCTTTGGAATATGGTAAAGAAGCGAGGGTAATTAATTTTTCGTCCATGCTGTCAGGTATTAACAATATCGTTTGTTCATTGATTCGAAAAAACATGAACAATGTTACTAAAACAAAGTACATATTTTAAAAAAACATTTATGTTCTTCAATTATAAAAAGGCAAATAAATTCCGGAATTACACAAAACGTCCACTGTTGCATTTTTACTATCTTTCGCAAAGCGTTTTTTAAGCAAACCAACCAATGAATCCAAGAGTTATTCTGCTTTTTATATTGTTAATTTTATTTTCCTTTTTTAAGTCATTTTCAGCAGAAAAACTCATCATCTCTGAATTTATGGCTATCAACAGCAATAACATTCAGGATGAAGACAAGGAATTTTCAGACTGGATTGAAATTCAGAATATCGGAGAAACTACTATTAATATGAAAGGTTTTTGCCTGACTGACAATCCCCAATCACTTACAAAATGGAAGTTTCCGGAGGTAAAGCTGGCAGCCGGGAATTATCTGGTCGTGTTCACATCCGAAAAAAACAGAACTGATCCAACCAAAAATCTTCATACCAATTTCAAACTTTCGGGATCGGGTGAATTTCTGGCGTTGGTCGGTAACGACGGAAAAACCATTATAAGTTCGTTCACACCTCAATTTCCGTTACAAAAGGAAAATATCTCCTACGGAATTTATAACGGACTATCTGTCTTTTTTGATCAGCCGACCCCTGGAGCCGAAAATGTGTTGGGGAATATCGTTCAGGCACCAACTTTCAGTCAACAACGTGGTTATTATTCCAAAGCTTTTTATGTGTCGCTTCAAAATCCGGATACTGAAGCAAAAATTTATTACACAACCAACGGAATCCGGCCATCAGCAAGCAATGGCAGTTTATATAAAGAACCAATCCTGATTCAAACTACCACTCCGTTGAGTGCCGTGACGGTGAAAAATGGAACTGAAACCAGCGACTTGGTTTCGAACACTTATTTTTTTACCGACAGTATCTTGAAACAGACCAACCATCCCAAAGGCTATCCGGCTGAATGGGGCGTATTCGAAACCATTCCGGGAATTGCCCCTGCTGATTATGAGATGGATCCGGAGGTTTGTGAAAATCTCACATACAAACCGCAATTTGCCGCCGCTTTTCAAGACCTGCCAAGCATTTCTATAGTTACCGATCCCGATAACATTTTCTCGCATAGCACCGATCCCAAAACCGGTGGCATATACATTTATACTTGTTCTACCGGAAAGGGAATTGGCCAAGATTGGGAAAGACCGGCTTCTGTTGAATATTATGACCCGAAAGATCAGAATTGGTTTCAATTGAATTGTGCCTTGCAATTACACGGTGGAGCAAGCCGGGTTCCCGAGAAAACGCCGAAACATTCATTCCGTATCGAATTCAAGAAGGAATATGGAGCTTCCAAACTCGATTTTCCTATTTTCAGCGAACCTGATGCAGCAACACGATTTAACTCACTGGTACTTCGCGCCAATTTTGGATACACTTGGTTACACTGGAATCCTACCGAACGTAAAACCGCCAAATACATTCAGGACAGTTGGGGAAAAGACACTCAACTCGCCATGGGCTATGCATCGGCCCATAACAAATTCGTTCACCTTTTCCTGAATGGAATCTATTGGGGAATGTACGATGTGAGCGAACGGCTCGATAAAGATTTTATGGGTTCGTACCTGAAAGGAAAAGCTGCTGACTTTGATGTTATAAAAGATTATGCCGAAGTGACTGATGGCGACCTGGTAGCATGGAATAAAATGATGGCAATGGCTAACAGCGGATTGACAACTCAGGCCGCTTATCAGAAAATTCAGGGGAACAATCCTGATGGAACACCAAACCCATTATTTGAACAGTTCCTTGATGTTGAAAACCTGATTGATTACATGCTCATGAATTTTTACGCCGGAAACAATGACTGGGACCACCATAACTGGGTTGCTGCCCGAAACAAGGTTGAGCCGGAAAAAGGATTCAAATTTTTTAGCTGGGATGCCGAACATCTTTTTACAAACAGTACACTCGATGTAACCAATGAAAATAATGCCAACTGTCCAAGCCGCCTGTTTACCAAACTCAAAGACAATGCTGATTTCAGGATTCTTGTCGCCGATCATGTTCAGCGCTGGTTTTTCGATGACGGACTGCTTACACCTCAAATGGCTACCAACCGTTATCTTAAACGTGCCAAAGAAATTGAAAAGGCCATCTTGTGTGAGTCGGCCCGCTGGGGCGACTACCGCCGTGATGTTCATCCCCGTGATACTGACAATGATTTATACACACCAGATAAATACTGGGTAAAACAACTCGACTGGCTGGCAAAAACCTATTTTCCACCTCGAACTGACCTGGTAGTCAATCAACTCCGGATGGCAGGTTTATATCCGTGGATAAATGCTCCTGAATTCACCAATAAAGGAGGATCAATCACAGACGAAATTGAACTTGGAATGTTCTCGTCAGGAGGAACAATTTATTATACAGTAAACGGAACCGACCCACGTTGTGCCGGGGGTGAAGTCGCTTCAAGCGGTATTTACAGCTATCAATCGCCAGTTAAAATAAATGGAAACGGAACCGTAAAAGCCCGTGTCAAAGATGGAACAAGATGGTCAGCACTTACAGAAGCTTCATTCAGTTTTCCTGATTCTTCCCTTTTGTTAACCGGAGAATTTGGAACAAAAGAAGGCTTCGGCAGTTTTCCAAATCCGTTTGTCCACGAAACCAACATTTATTTTAACCTCGAAAAAGAATCGCAGGTTCAAATCAGCATTTTCACTATTCAGGGCAAATACATCGGACAAATTTTCAAAGGAAAACTTTCCCCCGGAACTCAATATCAAAAATGGAATCCCGGAAACCTGGAAAATGGAGTTTACTTGTATAAAATTCAGTCGAATGGAAAAACGGATTCAGGAAAGATGGTTTATCTGAAAATAAAGTAATGATTTGGTAACCAATTAATTACTGAATTTACTATGAGATAACGCGTTATCCTGGCGCATAAAATAAAAAAGGCTGAACTCATGCGAGCCAGCATTTGCTATTTCAGAAATGTAAATCTGCATTACTATACAACTCCCTGTGCCATATTTTACAAAGGTTTCGTAAATATTGATCATGATTTTGGACTTGAAATCTAAAACTTTCTTAAACCCAGCTTTCGTCTAAGATTTCGCCTTTGATACTGACGATGATTTCTTTTACCGGAACTTTGCGTGATGCCTGTGATGCTGCCATCCGCACTAATTGGGATAAACCACCGCAGCAGGGAACTTCCATCATCATCACTGTAATGGTATTTATGCGGGCTTCATCTATCAGTCGGCGGATTTTCTCTACATAAATTTCTTTGCCTTGATCAAGTTTCGGACAGGCAATTACCAATGATTTTCCGGCTAAATGTTTTGAGTGGAAATTACCCAGGCTAAACGCTACACAATCAGCAGCCAATAGAAGGTCGGTTCCCTGGAAACTTGATGCCGCCGGATTTATTAGGTGCATTTGAACAGGCCATTGACGAAGTGCTGATGGTATTTCAGATGTTGCCGGAGCTGGTGCAAAGCGTAGGTTTTGTGGTTCAAAACTTACTGATTGTGAACTCGGACAGCCACCACTGGCACATCCAGATTGTTCCACTTTAGTTGAATGAACTTCTGAAATCACAGAATCAACACTGAATGGAATTTCACTGGCATGCATTTTCAGATAGCCAACAGCTTGTTTCAGAAAAGTGGTTTCGCCATGTTCTTTCAGGTGTTTCATGTGTGCTACCAGCGTATTTTTCCCTTTGGGTATAATTTGCTGAACCACTAATACTTCATCGTATTCGTCGGCTTCGCGTTTTTCGATGGTGATGGCGCCTTCGGGACAATGCCCAAGACAGGCTCCCAATCCGTCGCACATCAGTTCACTAATGAGTCTGGCCTTACCATCGATAATTTGTAATGCCCCTTCATGACAATTCGGAACACAAAGTCCGCAACCGTTGCATTTGTCTTCGTCAATATTTACAATTTCTCGTATCATTCGATTGATTATTATTTTCAGAAACAAAACTACAACCGAACTGTTCTTATTTTTGTATCAAATGTTACATATCAATCACATTTATGATTCAATTTGAAATTCTTTGCCAATCTCCAATTTTTCGGGGTATTTCTGAGGAAGAACTAACCAATCTTTTCATGCAAATCCATTGTCAGGTAAAAACATATCAGAAGAACGATTTAATAGTCTCCGGTGGTGAAATTTGCGACCGTTTACTAATTGTTCAGATGGGAAGTGTGAAAGCTGAGATGAACGACTATTCAGGAAAAACCATCAAGATTGAAGATTTGGCGGCACCTCAACCGCTTGCAACCGCTTTTTTGTTTGGTCAGCAAAACCGGTTTCCAGTGACTGTTTCAGCCAATACTGAAGTTGAAATGATTTCTATTCCTAAGCCTGAATTTGTTAAGCTATTGCAGTTAAACTCGCTGATCCTGAATAATTACCTCAATACGATTTCAACACGGGCGCAATTTTTATCACAGAAGCTAAAGTTTTTATCGTTTAAAACCATTAAACAAAAAATCGCCCATTTCCTTCTCGAAAAGGCTGGTGACCGGCTTCAATCAGTTGAAATTCTTCAGTCTCAGGAACAACTGGCTGAAATGTTTGGTGTAACCCGCCCTTCGTTGGCTCGCACTTTGGGCGAAATGGTTCAGGAAAATCTGATCGAAACTCAGCGGCGAACAATTAAGATACTTGATAAAGAAAGAATGAACCAATTACTGAAAAGTTAATTACATTCGCGCCAAATTTTGCAGAGATGAGAAAGATGGTTCAGGGACGGCTTTCTGTATTTAAATTCGAGAGCTTCAAAAAATTCAATAATATTGCCCATTTCCTGACTACAAAAGAAGGATGGGTTTCAGGTAATCAACCGCGCTTTACAGGTGATAAGGAATCGGAATATTCTGCTTTTCGAAAAGAATTAGCGCTTTCGTGCGAATGGGATGGAAAACGCTTTGTTTTTCCGAGGCAGACACATTCTGATCATGTAGTAAATATTTCTTCTGAAAATTCAGCCAACACAATCCCGGATACCGATGCGCTTATCACCAATGAACCTGGCATTTTTGTTTGTGTGCAAACAGCCGATTGTGTGCCCATTCTGCTGTTTGATCCGCAGAAGAAGGTGGTTGCAGCCATTCATGCAGGCTGGCGTGGCACAGTTGCTAAAATTGCCTTAAAAACAGTACAGCAGATGTCAGAAAAATTTGGTTGCCAACCAGAACATATCATTGCCGGAATCGGTCCTTCTATTCATATTCACGCTTATGAAGTTGGTAGTGAAGTGATTGAAGCCGTTGAAGCCAATTTCACTAATTCATCTTCTCTGCTCAAACCCTCCTTGAACAAGGGAAAAGCATATTTCGATTTATGGGAAGCCAACAAAACGGTATTGATCGAATCTGGTCTTCAGGAAGAAAACATTGAAATAATGGGACTTTGCACTTATGAACATTCCGACCTGTTTTATTCAGCCCGACGCGAAGGAGTTGACACTGGTCGAATGGTAAGCGGGATAAGATTGGTGAATTGAGAAAGATTTGACATCATCCTGAATCATTAAATAGCAATAATTCCCATTTTCATCACTTTATCAATAGGATGTTTATAAAACATATCCCAATGTAACAAAGGTTACATTTTAAGCTATTTTGATTTCATACCTTTAGACTTTCTTTTCAGTCAGGAATCTTAATCTCCAGATTTTATGCTGCTGAAAAGAACTAATCTATGAATTGCAAACGGTATGAAACTAATTGAAAAACTACTTCCACCCAAAAACTGGAGATTTCCTGTCTTAATAGTGACAGGAATTTTTGCCGGACTTTTCTTTTTCCTCTTTTATACCAGCAAGGCGTATTCATATTTATCCGATAGCCCTGAAACCTGTGTAAACTGTCACATTATGGCGCCTCAATATGCCACATGGAATCACAGTTCTCACCGTCAATATACGAGTTGCAACGATTGTCATGTGCCGCATAACAATTTTTTCAACAAATACTTCTTTAAAGCCAAAGACGGAATGCGACATGCTTCCATGTTTGCTTTGCGAATGGAGCCACAGGTTATACAAATTCACCAGGCAGGCAAAGAGGTAGTACATAAAAATTGCATCCGTTGTCATTCCAAGTTGCTGCTGGATCCGAAGTTGGTTTCATCGGTTAAAAATCAGTATGTACATGCCACCGACCGGATTTGTTGGGAATGTCACCGCGAAGTTCCTCATGGCAGGGTCAACAGTATAAGCAGTACACCAAACGCAAGAATTCCGTTGCCTGAAAGTCCGGTGCCGGATTGGTTAAAAAAAGCAATTTCAGAATAAAAAAAATAAAACATAACATCATGAGACCTGTAACACAACTTATTGAGAAAAGACCATGGATGGCTTGGCTCATCTTTTTCATTACAATTATTGTAGTTTTTCTGATCGGATTGCTTGCTTCCTCTGTTGTTGAGCGTCGGGCTGAAGCTGTTTTTGTGAATGTTCCGAAAACAGAAGTGTCACAGTTTGAACCACGGAATGCCGTTTGGGGTCAAAATTATCCAAGGGAATACCAATCTTATTATCAGACTGCGGATACAAGTTTTGCAAGTAAATATGATGGTAGCCGGATGATTGACATGCTTCAGGTTGATCCACGTCTGGTGGTTCTTTGGGCTGGTTATGGTTTTTCGAAAGATTATAGTCAGGGTCGTGGGCATTTTTATGCCGTTCAGGATATTCGGAATACACTCCGTACAGGAGGCCCAACCAATGAGAACGATGGCCCGATGCCTTCAACCTGCTGGACATGTAAAAGCCCAGATGTTCCGCGTGTAATGAATGAAGAAGGTGTCACTGAATTCTACAAAGGAAAATGGTCGCGATTGGGTGCCGAAGTGGTCAATCCGATTGGATGTGCCGATTGCCACGATTCTAAAACGATGAACCTGCATATTTCACGTCCTGGACTAATTGAAGCTTTTAACCGGCAAGGCAAGGATATTACGAAGGCTTCACACCAGGAAATGCGAACGCTTGTTTGTGCACAATGTCATGTGGAATATTATTTCGACAAGCACAAAGCGGAAGGCGCCAATTACCTTACTTTCCCATGGGACAACGGAATGAGTGCTGAAGCTATCGAACAGTATTACGACAAAATAGAATTCAGCGACTGGACACATGGTATGAGCAAAGCGCCAATGTTAAAAGCCCAGCATCCCGAATACGAAACCTATTCTTTGGGAATTCATGCCCAGCGTGGCGTTTCGTGTGCTGACTGCCACATGCCATATAAAAGTGAAGGTGGCCAAAAATTTACAGATCACCATATTCAGTCGCCACTTAACAACATTGCCAATTCATGCCAGGTATGCCATCGCGAAGAAGCTGCAACTCTGGTTCAAAATGTATATGACCGTCAGGACCAGATCATCAGTAATCGTAATAAGCTGGAAGAAATATTGGTAAGGACGCATCAGGAAGCAGCTAAAGCCTGGGAACTTGGAGCAACTGAAGCCGAGATGAAAGATATTCTGCAAGGTATCCGCCATGCACAATGGCGTTGGGATTTTGCTGCAGCCAGTCACGGTGCTTCGTTCCATGCGCCAACCGAAATCAGCAGGATTGTTTCAACCGGGATAGCTATTGCCGGAGAAACACGCCTCCAACTGGCACGTTTACTTGCCAAAAAAGGATTTAATCAGGAAATGCCTTATCCGGATATTACGACAAAAGAAAAAGCCCAGAAATTTATCGGGCTTGATATGCAAAAACTTCGTGATGAGAAAAAAATATTCAAGCAAAACCATTTACCAAAATGGGATGAAGCAGCACAGAAAAGAGAAGCCGGTTATGGTAAAAAAATAGAAATGTAACAGACATGAGATTGGATTTTAGTTACAGGATTTGTGTAAACTATTTGATTTCTGTGGATAAGCAATTATTTGATTTGAAAACATGAAAACATTACTATTTGTTGGAATATTTTGTCTTTTGATAGGAGGTCAGGTGGAGGCTCAATTTAGTCTTTCCGGCGAAATTAGGCCTCGGACTGAATATAGTCATGGTTATGGAACACTTGCTGCCGAAGATCAGAAAGCATCGCTGTTTACTTCACAGCGAACGCGTCTGAATTTTGATTACAAAATGGATTTGCTGAAAGTTGGTTTGGTTTTGCAAGATATACGGACATGGGGAAGCCAGCCTCAGTTGGTAAGCAATCAGGATTTTGCTGTTTCAGTGCATCAGGCATGGGCAGAGATGAACTTATCCAAAGACTTTGCATTGAAAATCGGTCGTCAGGAACTCGTGTATGATGATCAGCGTATTTTTGGCAATGTGGCCTGGACACAACAAGCACGTTCGCACGATTTGGCCCTGTTAAAATATACCGGTAAAGTGAATGTGCATTTGGGATTTTCACATCACGAAAACGCCAACCGCAAAAACAATTTGTTCGATGGCCCGGATGCCTATAAAGATTTACAGTTTCTGTGGATCAATCAGAAAAACGCCAAATTAAACTGGAGTTTGCTATTCCTGAATAACGGGAAACCGGTAATGGAAGGAGCTGATCAGAAATCGAAATACAGCCAGATTTTTGGGACACATCTGGAAGTGCCTGTTAAAAAGCTTTCATTGGCAGGCAACCTATATTTTCAAACCGGTGTTGATGGTGCAAACAAATCTATGGGTGCCTTTAATTTCCTTGCAGAAGCAACATATAAAGTTTCAGACAGGATGCAATGGCTGGCTGGTTACGAAATCCTTTCAGGAACCGATTTCAATCAGGTTGAAAAGAATAAATCATTTACTCCTCTGTATGGAACCAACCATAAATTCAACGGTTTTATGGATTATTTCTATGTGGGTAACCATCTCAACAATGTCGGGTTAATGGATGCCTACGCAAAAGTATCAATAACCAAAAACAAGACAGCTTTCAATGCTGACCTGCATTTCTTTTCAAGCGCTGCCATGATATCGGCAACAGCAAAAAATTATCTTGGTACCGAACTTGATCTCAGCCTCACCCAAACGCTCAATCCGGCTACCAAAATTACCTTCGGCTATTCGCAGATGTTTGGTACTGACAGCATGGAAATACTGAAAGGTGGATCGAAAGGGACTGTCAACAACTGGGCTTATATCATGATTTCCGTAACGCCAAAGTTTTTATAAAGAGATGGTTGGTGAATTGAATCGAGACTATTCAACTGCTATCACATAATGTTGGGTTCTGAAATACAAGGTGTTTCCTGAAATAGCCGGTGTTGCCATGCAAACATCTTTTAGCGGATTTTTGGCCAAAACCTTAAATTCAGGTCCGGCCTGAACCACATAAATATTTCCATCTTCAGAACAGAAATACAGTTTCCCATTTGCTGCAATACCTGATGCAGAGAATGCTTCTTTCAAACTGTCCTTGTATTTCACTTCACCGGTCAGCGCATCATAGCAAGTCAACTGCCCATTAACCTGAAGATTGTACAAATATCCGTTGTAAACCAGAGGAGTTTGTATATATGCGCCGCCACGCTTTACACTCCATGAGATATATTGGTTGCTTGTGCTGTCGGGAGCCAAAGTAATATCGCCTTTGGCTTCGGGCCTGATTGCAAAAATCGGAGAAAATTTGCCATGCGCACCATTCATGTATTGGCCTGTGAAGCTTTGGTATGACGTTTTGATTTGGGGATTCCTTTATGGGCAAGCCTTTCCCAGATTATTCTTCCGGAGTTTTTATCCAGACAATACACTTTAAACTCATGGACTGTACTATCGTTTGCCTCATCAATATCACCGTATAACCCAATTTTAAGTGATTCGCTGTTGGCAGTATTCACAGCTGTGGTTACAAACAGGTAATTGTCCCAAATTATCGAATTGAAACAATGTAAATTTGAGAAAAAATTATACACATTTACAATTTGATACAGATATATATAATAAATATAGAATCGGAGATATCTTTCCTTTCAAGTCATTCCCGATAGCCTTTGCAAGCAGGGATTTTTCGCCTTGGGTACTTATTATTTGAGTTTGAAGGATAAAGTAGGCAATAGCAGCCATCAAAAGAACAAAACCATACAATGTCATTGGTATCGGATCAAAGTGGTTCTCTCCAATCCAACCTGTAACGAACGGAACCAGTGATAACCAAAAGAGTAAATGAAGATTGGCCCATAATATAACTCCTGTTACATTTTTTACTGTATGCATCATGTGATGGTGGTTGTTCCAATAAATGCCTATGTATATAAAGCTTAAAATGTAGCTCACTATTATTGGGATCAATGGTTTCAGGGCTTCGAAATCGTTCCCAACGGGCACTTTGATTTCCAAAACCATGATGGTAATAATAATGGCAAGTACACCGTCGCTAAATGCTTCTAATCGTGTTTTGTTCATATTGGTTTGTATTAATTATTGATATGAACAGATGAGGAAATGAAAAGTTGGAAATCCTTTAAATCAAACTTGAATTAGTGTCAAGTTTCAAAATCAAACATTCTATACTCATTTTTGTATCTTTGGCAACCTATTTATATTACTTAATGAGCAACGAAATCAACAGAAAAACCTGGGAACATCCCTGGTCGTACCGTGAAGGGACGGTTATTACTGTGGCATTGATTGTACTCGGATTTTCCCTTCAGGTGGCAAGCAATGGCATCGTACTGCGGCTGGTTGGTTTCCCTTGGAACCTCGTTTCAGGAATGGTTTTTCTGTGTTTGCTTGCTGGTTCGTTTTTCCTGAAAAAACACCCTGTGATCAAATGGCTTGGAAACGTGAAAGCAGCCTTACCCGCAATCCTGGGTTTTACCTTTCTGGTTCTTTTAATGGGTTTTGTCAAGCAGGACGTGCAATCAAAGAATAGTATCGTTCAACTCCTGGGTTTAAATCACCTGGTTAAAACCTGGCCTTTTATCCTTATTAACCTCTATTTGCTTATTTTACTGGGAGTCGTCACAATAAAACGTCTTACTCCGTTCAATCTAAAAAATGTTGGCTTTTTCCTGAATCATTTTGGATTGTTTCTGGTGTTGTTCTCCACTGCATTGGGCAGTAGCGATATCAAGCGATTAGAGATGAATTGTTACGAAAACCAAACAGAAAAAAGAGCAACGGACGAAAATAACAAGCTGATCGAATTGCCATTTTCCGTCAAATTGCTAAATTTTGGTATTGAAGAATTTCGGCCTAAATTGGCAATTGTTGATAATAAATCAGGTGAGCTTTATAAGGAAAACGGCATCCAAAAACTTGTATTACTCGACCAGGATGCCTTTGATTTGTTTCAATATCATGTAGAAGTTGATACTTTTCTTGAAACTTCAGGACGGGTTGAAGAAAATTATTACCCGGTTAACGAACCCGGTTCAGCGCCTTCGGCCAGAATTAAAGTAACCAATTTAACTGACAAATCAGTAATTAGCGGTTGGGTTTGCAGCGGGAGTTATTCGATGCAGCCGGAAGCGCTGAAGCTCAACGAAAATCATTCGCTGATCATGCTTCCTGCTGAACCTAAAAAATTCAGTTCTGAAGTATCTATTTTATCTGGCAATGGTAAACAGTTGACTACGATCATTGAAGTTAACAAACCTTTCACGATAAATGGCTGGACTATTTACCAACTTGGATATAACAAAGAAATGGGCAGATGGTCGGATATGAGTGTGCTTCAAATGGTATATGATCCCTGGTTGCCATTTGTGTATCTTGGTATTTTCCTGATGATGGCTGGCGCAATTTTACTTTTTATTTTAGGTAACCCAAAGAAGAAAGGAGTTGATCATGTGGATTAATTTTCCAGCTTTTGCTTCTGTTTCCATCCTTCTCTGGTTGGTAGCGACTGGTCTGTTTCTGTTTTCGGCTTCAAAAATACTTAACAGATTGGCGGCTGGGCTCAGCGTTTTAGGTACTGTAGGATTGCTTGTTTTCGTAATCCTGCTATGGATTTCGATTGATCGTCCCCCAATGCGAACTTTGGGTGAAACACGGCTTTGGTATGCCATTTTTCTTTCCGGTATTGGCCTTGCTGCTTATTACCGCTGGAAATACAAATGGGTGGTATGCTATAGCCTCACCTTGGCCATCATGTTTCTGTCAGTCAATTTGAACCACCCGGAAACTTACGATAAAACCCTTATGCCCGCATTGCAAAGCCCATGGTTTGTACCTCATGTAATTGTTTATATTTTCGCTTATGCACTGTTGGGTGCTTCATCACTGATCGCCATTCGGAATTTGATCGTAAAAACTTCAGGAGAAACAATCAGCGCTCCTGTTCAAATGGCTGACAACCTTGTTTATCTGGGATTTTCGTTCCTAACATTGGGATTACTTTTCGGGGCACTTTGGGCCAAGGAAGCCTGGGGGCATTACTGGACCTGGGATCCCAAAGAAACATGGGCTTTCATTACCTGGATGTTTTACCTTATTTACATCCATTACCGTTTCAGAAATCCTTTAAAGCACAATAAGGCAATGTTGATACTGGCTTTGGCTTTCATCGTATTGCTTATCTGTTGGTTTGGTGTGAACTACCTGCCAAGTGCACAGAATAGCGTGCATGTGTATTCAGAATAAAAAAACTATTTTTTTAGTTCTACAAACCACATAATGGTTGATAAACCGACTGGTACAACACCACTGGGATGGTCATAGCCGGGAATAATGATCAGTTTAATTTTTGAATCGGGAACTCCGGCAGTTTTAAAGTCCTGAAATATTTTCTGGCTCATGCTCACCGGTATGAACTCATCGTTACCCCCGTGATAAAGCCGTGTTGGGGTAGAGATGTTCCAGACTGCAATACTATTTGCAAAAAACGCGGTTTTAATTCCTTTAAACTTTGAATTGGTATCAAATTGAGTAAGATATTCAGGAGAAAGCAAGTTGGCCATTTTGGTAGTTAAGGCATTGTTGATAGCGCCTCCGCTGTGCTGTCCGTCATACAATCCGGGAATTTTTGAAGCATAAGGTTCCTGAATATAATCACTTAAATTTGAGATGAGTCCAAGCGAATGATAGGCATTCAGCAAATAAGTCAAAAAGTAGGGCATTGGGTAGTCTGCCTTTTGGGTAATATAATTGTTTATAAATTCGAGCGAATAGGGCCCGGCAGCACATGAGCTTGCGATCAGGTTAAATTCTGTAGAGTAATTGGTCTCGATCGCTTTCTGAAGTGTCATGGTGGCCCAACCTCCTTGTGAATAGCCAAAAATGTAGAGATCTTTGGTGGGTTTGGCAACAATCTTGTCTTCGGTACTGAATTCATTTACTGCCCGTAACATATCAAGAATACTTTGAGTAGTTGATTCGGCATGAAGATAGGGATGAGGCAATTGCGAAGATGCACCAAATCCGATATAGTCAGGAATGACGACAATAAATCCCATGGACGCTACACTTTCGAGGATTGAAAAGAGATCATTTTTTGGATTTTCGCTTGGAGCTTCGCTGTTGAGGGTGTTGGTACCGTTCTGAAAACACAATATTGGATAGTCGCCTGCAGTTTTTGGCATACAAACGAGTCCTGATGCCTCAATATTTCCGTTTTTATAAATGGTTTTGTAAGTTATTTTATGAACTTCAACATCACTTTTAACTAATGGTCCAAATACCGATGTTTCCGGTATGATAATCTGGAAGGTTGTGAGTCTGATTCGAGCCTCTAAACTTGAGATGGCAAACTTATATTCATTTGAGATAAAATGCTCATTTGGTTTTTTATCAGGTTCATTGTTCAGATTACACGAATTCAGCAAGAATCCGGTAAATACCAGGATAACGATATAAAAACGGATCAGTTTAAAACTTTTCATGGTGCGAATATTTTCATTTTTTTTAATTATTGTTTTCAAATCCCAGTTCTGCTGCCGATTTCCGGAGAAATTCGCGGGAGAAATAATCAGGATCAACTACTGTATTGTTCCAAATGAGGATATCAAGGTCAATGTTTCTTGGCCCGAATTTTTTCTGACTTCGGTCTCGTCCCATCTGGTCTTCCAACTGTTTTAGGAAGATTGACAATTCATCAATATCCAATTCTGTTTGAATCCTGACTGCACCATTGGTATAGTCAGGTTGTGCTGTCATTCCGATTGGTTTGGTCTGAACCATTTCAGAAACCTGTATAATCTGAACATCAGCAGCCAAAAGCCTCAACATCTCCGGAATGTAATAACCAGCCTCAATATTTGAACCGATGCCAATAATGCAATCGTTCATTTTTTTGCCTCCATTTCGAACGAAACCGATTCGGCAAACCGTAAAGCATGTGGCTTGTCAACCTCTACGCGTGCCCGGATGACACGCAGGTCAGCCATTATCAGGTCAAGTATATTTTTAGTAAGTACTTCCAACAGCTTAAAGCGGTTGTTCTGAACCAGTTCGATGATTTGTTTGGTGATGGTCCTGTAATTGTAAATTCCATCGGGCTCATCGGCCAGCAAAGCTTCTTCCGGAATATCAGCTTCAATTTCAATGTTAATGACAACATCTTGCATGTTCGCCAATTCTTCGGGATTAAAACCTATAAAGGTTCGCAGCAATAAATTCTTAACGCGGATGAGTGCCATGTATTGTTGTATTAATTCGTTAATCCCAGGTTTTCACCACCATCACAAAATAATAGTTGCCCGGTAAGATAATCGTTGTTCAGAATGTAGTCTAAACTTTTCAGAATGGGCTGCAGACCTCCGGGCCTTTTCATTGCAATGTTTTGGGCCAGATTTAAAAGATAATCATCGCCTTTTTCTTCCGGCGGAAGTGTTAAACCCGGTGCAATTGCATTAATCCTGATGTTTGGTCCAAATTCGAGCGCTGCCATTTTGGTCATTTCCCACATTGCTTTTTTCGACAAAGAGTAGGCGGCAAAGTTAGATTTGTTATTCACAATGCGGGTATCTGCAAAGTTAATGATCAGTCCCTTTTTGACCAATCCGGCAAAATCGCGGGTCAAAATAAACGGAGCCCTAAAGTTGACGTTCATCTGGCGATCAAGAAAACCGGTATCTGTATTTGCTAAATCACCACCATCAAATACCGATGCATTATTGATCAGCAAATCAATATTTTGCATGGATTGAATAACTTGAGGGATAAGGAATTCAACTTCAGTAGCATTATTAAGATCGGCCTTAAAAATTTCAAATTGCTGACCCGGATACGATGATTTCAACTCATTTTGCAGCATTATTGCATTACCTGCTGATGTGTTGTAATGAATGGCGATGTCCCACCCCAGAGATGCAAGGTGAAGTGACATCGCCTTTCCAATCCTTTTCGCGGCCCCGGTTATTAATGCTGTTTTTGTCATAATTGTATAAACACTCAGTATCACCGGAAGTTTAATTATCTGTTTTTTTATTGATTTCCAACTCTTTTTGCAAGATTTTTAATGAAGTCACCTCTCGATGGAGTATTTTCTTTTGGTTGCTTCGTAACAAAAATCTCCTTAGGTTCAAAGGTGGGTACAGTATATTTTTCTCCTGTAAGTATGAGTTCAATCTGCTTCAGTTCAGCAATTGTGAAAGACATGTTAGTGAGCGAAGCCACGTTATTTTCGAGTTGTTTTACTGAACTTGCGCCAACCAGCACAGAGGTGACTCTTGGATCTTTCAGCAACCAAACCAGAGCCATTTGAGCCAAAGACTGCCCTCTTTGAATGGCGATTTCATTCAGCTTAAGTACCTTTTCAAGGGCCGGCTCTACTTGTTCGGGTTGCAGGAATCCCCACGATTTGGCTGCTCTTGAACCTTCAGGAATACCGGTCAGATACTTATCGGTCAGCAGTCCCTGCGCAAGTGGAGAAAACGGGATGCACCCAATTCCTTCTTTGCCTAGAATATCGAGTAATCCACCTTCAACCCAACGCTCAAACATTGAGTATTTGGGCTGATGAATCAGACAGGGAGTTCCCAGTTCTTTCAGTATATGCGATGCCCTGAGGGCCATTTCGGCCGGATAATTTGAAATTCCTGCATACAATGCCTTTCCCTGACGGACTGCATGATCGAGGGCCATCATCGTTTCTTCAAGTGGTGTATCCGGATCGGGACGGTGGGAATAAAAAATGTCCACGTAGTCGAGATTCATTCTTTTCAGGCTTTGATCAAGACTTGAAAGCAAGTTTTTCCGGCTGCCCCATTCGCCATAAGGACCGGGCCACATCAGGTAGCCGGCTTTGGTCGAAATGATTAACTCGTCGCGATAGGGAGCCAAATCGAGCTGCATAATTTTTCCGAAGTTTTCCTCTGCTGATCCGGGAGGCGGACCATAGTTGTTGGCCAGGTCAAAATGGGTAATTCCCAGATCGAAAGCACGGCGGCACATAGCACGTCCGTTTTCAAAGACATCAACTCCACCGAAATTGTGCCATAAACCCAGCGAAATAGCAGGAAGTTTCAGACCCCATTTCCCGCATTTATTATATGGCATCTGGCCATATCGGTTAATATCAGCTACATATTGCATTTTGTATTTTTTAGTTTGTATGATTTTGGTTTATAAAAAGCCAAATTAAGAAATAATGTCAGTTCAATCGTTATCAAACTGAACTTTTTTAAAATCTGATGGTTCATTCCTAGTGGAGTAAGGATTCCATCCCATGATTTTAACCAATTTTCGAACTATGGATACCGATAAGAAGGGAAAACAGGCCAGGCCAATTTATATTGTTTCAGGAGGAAAAGGGCTTGCAGGAAACAACATGGTACATTCGCTGCTCATTCAATATCCGAATAACAATGTTCCGGTAATTATTGTGCCAAATATACACGAAGAATTTCAATTGATTGAATTGGTTCAGAAGGCAAGGCACGATGGAGGAATGATTACACATACCTTGGTGAACCGTAAGTTACGCGATTTTCTTCGGAAACTTTGTGAGAAAAATAGAGTGAAAAATATTGATTTTATGGGTGAGCTGGCCGACTATCTGGATGAAAAGCTTAATATTCCATCACTTCAAACGCCGGGGCTTTACAGGGAAATCAACCAGCAATATTTTGACCGAATTGAAGCGATCGAATTTACTTTAAATCATGATGATGGTCTGCAACCACAGAAATTGCACAAAGCTGAAATTATTTTAACAGGGGTTTCACGTTCAGGAAAAACACCGCTGAGTGTTTATTTGGCAATGTATGGATGGAAAGTGGCCAATATCCCTTTGGTACACGGCATTGATCCTCCCAAAGAACTGTTTGAGGTAGATCCAATGCGTGTATTTGGATTGAACATTAATTCCAGTCAGTTGATATCCCACCGGATGAAACGTTTGCGCAGCATTGATAATACCGGGAATACCAATTATGTTGACGAACGATTGGTGGTACAGGAAATCCGGAATGCAAACCTAATCTTCGAGAAAGGCGGTTTTACTGTGCTCAATGTTTCGAACAAGCCGATAGAAAACAGCGCCAACGAAATCCTGAATATCATGGCCAACCGCTTTGAATACCGAGGACGAAGATTGGATTCTCCTTACCAGCAGGAAGAATAATTACTCCACCGTAACACTTTTTGCCAGATTCCTTGGTTGATCCACATCGCAGCCTCGCATCACGGCAATGTAATATGAGAACAGTTGCAACGGAATAATTGCAAGTAAGGGAGAAACGGCAGGGTGCGATTTGGGGATCTCGAACACATCGTTGACCATGTTTTTCAAAACATCATCGCCTTCGGTAACTACAGCAATGATATTGCCTTTACGTGCTTTTACTTCCTGAATGTTACTTACAATCTTTTCGTAGTAATGATCTTTGGCTGCAACAACTATTACCGGAAGATTATCATCCACCAGGGCAATCGGACCGTGTTTCATTTCGCCGGCGGCATAACCTTCGGCGTGTATGTATGAAATTTCTTTCAATTTAAGCGCTCCTTCCAGCGCAACCGGGAAAAGGTAGCCTCTTCCGAGATAAAGCGCATTGACCGAATCTTTGTATTTGGCTGCAATCTCCTTTATATGAGGATGTTTTACCAATATTGATTTTAATTTTTCAGGTATTTCTGTCAATTCGGTAATCAGGTCAAGGTACAATCCATCTGAAATTTGTCCTTTTGCTTTGGCCAGTTTGAGGGCAAGAAGTGTCAGTACAGTTACCTGGGCGGTAAATGCTTTTGTTGATGCAACTCCGATTTCGACACCGGCGTGGGTATAAACTCCTGCATCAGTTTCGCGGGCAATGCTTGATCCTACTACGTTGCAAATGCCCAGAATGGTGGCGCCTTTTTCTTTGGCCATGCGCAAAGCCGCCAGTGTATCAGCAGTTTCGCCGCTCTGACTGATAGCGATTACCACATCGTTGCTGCTTAAAATCGGATTACGGTAACGGAATTCTGAGGCATATTCCACTTCAACAGAGATTCGGGCATATTCTTCAATCAGGTATTCACCAACCAAGGCAGCATGCCATGAAGTCCCGCAGCCAATGATGATGATACGTTTTGCATTCAGTATTTTAGGGAAAACATCAAGTAAACCACCTAATACAATTTCGGAATGGTCGGGAGAAATGCGTCCTCTAAAAGTATCTTCGATGGTTTTGGGCTGTTCAAAAATTTCTTTCAGCATAAAATGCTCGAAATCCCCTTTTTCCAGATCGCCGATGCTCATGTCAACCTTGGTGATTTTAAACGCAACCGGAATATTTTCAACCGTCTTTAAAGTCAGACTATCTTTTGTGATGATGGCCACATCGTGGTCGTTCAAATAAATCACACTGTCAGTATAATTAACAATTGGGGTAGCATCAGAAGCAACGAAATACTCGCCCCGGCCAATCCCGATCACCAAAGGACTTCCCTTACGTGCAGCAATCAACTGGTTCTTTTCATTTTTACAGATTACCACAATACCATAAGCGCCAACAACTTTTGAGAGTGCAAGCCTGACGGCAATTTCAGCATTTACTTCTTCGGCATTCCGGTAAAAATATTCAATCAGGTTTACGAGTACTTCAGTATCGGTATCCGACTGAAAAGCATATCCTTTTTTCAGCAAGTCTGATTTTAGTTCTGCGTAATTTTCGATAATGCCATTGTGTACCAGCACAAAATCGCCATTCATCGAGGTATGTGGGTGGGCATTGCGGTCGTTTGGTTCTCCGTGTGTGGCCCAGCGGGTATGGCCGATTCCGATATGCCCGCTGATATCTTCTGCCGAAACAAATTTTTCGAGATCAGCAACACGGCCTTTGCATTTATAAACCTTTAGCGAATCGTTATAAATCGCCAGGCCGGCTGAATCATAACCTCGGTATTCGAGTCGTTGAAGACCTTGAATAAGAATGGGATAAACATTTTTATCGCCTATATAACCTACAATTCCACACATTATGATTTTATTTTAAGTTATCGAAAATGGGGGTTATTTTATCTTTGAATAGGTAATATCGAGACGGATGCCTGTTTTACTGGTTGTACCTTTTAAAACGACTCTTCTGAAAATAGTATTTCTGGCATCTGTTGACAAGTAAAATCCATAATTTTCTTTTCCCTTTTTCTTGGCAATCATCTCTTGCAGGTGTTTGGCGATGTTAAAACGGTAAGTTTTGTCTTTGCTATAGTAATAACCGCCAAAATATGCCTGAGAGAAACCAAGATCAGAAGGAAAATATAAAGATCCATCTTCAGCAATCGCACTTAAAATCACCTTGTAAGGAGGAGGAAGCAGTTTCATCGCTGTAGTGTCGGTAAGTATTGTATCAACCTGAAAAATCAATTCTGCCTTGTTGATGGCACAATCGGTCGAGTCGCTCCAGTTGCTGAGGGTAGGAATGAATATTTTACTGGCCAATCCACCGGTTGTTTGTAAATAAATCAAACTGTCAAGATGATCCCGCTTGTCGAGCGAAGTTGCAAAACGAGAAGTTGAATAATCGTGCGTAAAACGATTAACCCGTGCAGCATTTGAACTAATCGCATAACTATAATAAAGAGAATCTTTTTCGCTATTATGGTAATGTAATACTAAATAAGATCCTATACCTTTAGAATTTTGTCCAGCCACTGTATATATTTTCATGATAGCACCACCAGTATTCAAATTTCCTGCTTCTACGTACAAACCTTTAAAGTATTTCATAAACTTGACATTATCTGACATGGTAAGCGTATCGGCTGTCATTAATTTCTGAATCAGTTTCTGATCAAGTTTAATGGCAATCTCCTGAATAATGGTATCTTTTGGAGCTTTTTTAGTTGATCCGTAAACTTTGGACAATGAGTCGAGTCTAAATTTCGGCAAAAAACTCTTTTGACCTATTAATTCACCATAAGAGAGCCCTTTCAAGTTTACATACTGATAATATTTTTCTTCAAATGATAAATCGGAGGCTAGTTCATATACATTCAGCTTTTGTGGTGTGATGGTATCGCCATAGACTTCCGTGTAATAAAGATAAAGTACCAATGAATCTGGCTGTGCATTCTTCGTAAAATCAGGATAGGAATTCAATCTGAACTGGCAGGCAAAATCAGTGGTTGTTTTTCCGAAAACCGGATCGTTGAAAGAACCCAGTAAATTAGATGCAGTTTCATCGGTACGTTGTTTTTCATCGGTAACAGTATATGCCTTAATTTTTTCCTTGTCGATAGTGTGTTTTCGAACAGAAACCAAATCGCCGGTAGGCAATAACCCAAGTCCGGTTTTGCTCATTTCGTCCTTACAACCCCAAAGTATAATTACAATCAATGCAAATCCGGTAACGAATTTGTACATTATTCTCAATTCTTTTTTCACCAATTAATGTTTTAAATTTGTTAAACCTATTTTTTACAACATTTTATCATACAGGTCGTTGTAAGCATCTATATAGGTATTTTCAGGTTGGTAATCTAAAAATAATTTTTCTGAAGATTTAATATATTCTAATAATTCGGGATTTATTTTAGGGCTTCCCTGAATAATAGCATCAGAATACTGAATCGCCATTTTACTTAAATTGACATAACTCGGTTCGTCAACCAATTCGGTATCATCGTTGACAATGTTGTTCATTTTCAACTTATTCCTGAAATTCACATCCAATGATTTTTTAAAGTCATCATGAAAGACCGAATAAATTACTTTGGACTTTACAAACAACGGATTGTCGTTGTATGCCTTCTTGACGTACAATGGCACAAGGGAAGTTAGCCATCCGCTGCAATGAATCAGATCGGGTGCCCAGCGCAGTTTAACTACCGTTTCGAGCACACCTCGTGCATAAAAAATGGCCCTTTCATCATTGTCAGCGAATTCATTTCCTTTAGGATCTTTCAAAACATGTTTTCGTTGAAAATAATCTTCATTATCGATAAAATAAACCTGCATTCGAGCTGATTGAATGGAAGCTACTTTAATAATCAACGGGTGGTCTGTATCATCAATAATAAGGTTCATTCCCGATAAGCGAATTACCTCATGTAATTGATTCCTACGTTCATTCACACTACCATATCTAGGCATAAAAGTCCGGATTTCCTTTCCTCTTTCCTGAATTCCCTGTGGCAAATACCTGGATTTTCTGGACATTTCTGTCTCCGGAAGATAAGGGGTAATTTCTGATGAAATAAATAAGACTTTTTTCTTTTCCATTTATATCGCCTGAGTTTAATTGTGCAAAATTAGTAAAATATCGGCAATATTCAATTCCAGTAGGTTACAGAGGTCTTAAAAAACCTTAACAAGTTAGGAGTGGTGTTGATTTATTTATTTACTTTGCACGCTCATTTTTATTCCAAAATGCAGGTAGTAAAGCATATAAACGATCTTCGGTCAGTGCTGAACGACAGACGTAAAGAAGGATTAAGCATTGGTTTTGTGCCTACAATGGGAGCATTGCACCGGGGACATCTTTCATTGGTTGAAATGGCCGGACAGCAAACCGGGTTTGTGGTGGTCAGTATTTTTGTAAATCCTACCCAGTTTAACGACAAAAGTGATTTAGACCGTTATCCACGTGATCTTCAGAAAGATATTGATTTATTGGAATCAACTTCCTGTCAGCTTGTTTTTGCACCCGATACCGAAGAAATTTATCCAGAACCTGATACCCGGCAATTCAATTTTGGAATGCTCGAACAGGTGATGGAGGGAAAATTCAGGCCGGGCCATTTCAATGGCGTGGCCCAGGTGGTGAGCAGATTATTTGAAATAGTTCAACCGGGAAAGGCCTTTTTCGGGCAAAAGGACTTCCAGCAACTGACCATTTTAAAAGATATGGTCAGAAAATTGAATCTTAAGGTGGAGATTATTTCCTGTCCGATTATTCGCGAAGCCGATGGATTGGCCATGAGTTCGCGTAACATACTGCTCAATCCAGAACAGCGCCAAAATGCCGTACATATTTCGGCCACATTGTTTGAGGCAGCAAACAAAACCGCTCAGTTAAACGTAGAAGAACTTTGCCAATGGGTAATTGGCCGCATCAACGAAAATAAATATTTGAACACCGAGTACTTTGAAATTGTTAATGAAAAATCACTTTTGCCAGTGAAAAACTGGGACGAACAATGTGTGAAAGTAGGATGTATCGCTGTTCAATGCGGAAAAATAAGGTTAATTGACAATATAAAGTTTGAAGTGCCTAAAGTGAACTAAGGTACTTAAAGTGAACTTAAAAATAAATAAAGTGGTTGATTTCGGAAGGTACTTTAGGCACTCCGAATTTTAAGCACTTCGAACTTAAAATAAACTAAAATGGTCATTGAAGTTTGTAAATCGAAAATACATAAAGTTACTGTAACCGAAGCCAATTTACAGTATGTTGGAAGTATAACCATTGATCTGGAATTGATGGATGCTGCCAATATAATTGAAAATGAAAAAGTTCAGGTGGTAAACATCAACAATGGTGAACGGCTCGAAACTTATGTGATAAAAGGCGAACGTGGATCTGGAGTCATTTGCCTGAATGGACCGGCGGCACGAAAAGTGGCTGTCGGCGACGTGGTTATCATTATCTCCTACGCCCAAATGGACTTCGAAGAAGCCAAAATCTTTAAGCCTTGGTTGGTTTTCCCTGACACCGAAACAAACAAATTGATTTAATCTGAATTCAAAAAAAGATAAAGAAAAACCTCATTGCTTCCTTTAGCAGTGAGGTTTTGCTATTTTTACAGAAATACTTTAACTAAGATGAAACCTTCAGAAATCATTCAATCCAAAATATTTGAGAATGTTCAGGCATTTATTCCGGTTCTGGAAAGATGGAAGAAAGCCGGTGATACTGTAGTTTTTACCAATGGCTGTTTTGATTTGGTGCATCGCGGACATATCGATTCGCTATCAAAGGCCGCCGGGTTGGGTGACAGGCTGATTGTTGGCCTGAACTCTGATGTTTCTGTGAAATTACTGAAAGGCGAAAACCGGCCGCTCATTGATCAGCAATCGCGGGCAATTCTGCTGGCTTCGCTGCTGATGGTTGATGCTGTGATAATCTTCGATGAAGAAACACCTTATGAACTGATCCGAAGTATTCAGCCGGATGTACTTGTAAAAGGAAGTGAATACCAGATCAAAGAAATTGCCGGATACGACATCGTTCTTGCTACCGGAGGAAGGGTTGAAAGAATTGACCTCTCCGAAGGTTTCTCAACTTCAGACCTTATTCAAAAAATAAAGAGTAACTTTTAACAAGTTATAAAGATGACCAAAACAAAAACCAGCTTCTTCTGCCAAAATTGTGGGGCTCAATCGCCCAAATGGGTTGGCAAGTGTAATTCGTGTGGCGAATGGAATTCGTTTGTTGAGGAAATTGTGGAGCGGGAAAGTACAAAATCGACTTCCTTTTTAACCGGAACAGGTAATCAACCCAAACTTTTGACTGAAGTTTCATCGGAAAACACGGAGCGGATTGACACCTTCAACCAGGAACTCAACCGTGTACTTGGTGGTGGACTGGTTCCCGGCTCGATGGTTCTTATTGGTGGTGAACCCGGTATCGGCAAATCAACTTTAGTGTTGCAACTGGCGCTTGACTTGAAGAACAGAAAAATTTTGTACGTTTCAGGTGAAGAAAGCATCCAACAAATAAAAATACGCGCACAGCGACTTCAGAAGGAAAATCCCGGATGTTATTTTTTAAGCGAAACTTCGCTCGAACATATTCTGGCGCAAAGCAAACAGATTGTCCCTGAATTGCTGATTATTGATTCCATTCAAACCGTTTCGACAGAGCTGATTGAATCGTCACCCGGTTCGGTTGGACAAATCCGCGAATGTACTCACGGTATCCTGAAATACGCCAAAGAAAACAATGTTCCGGTAATCCTGATCGGGCACATTACCAAGGAAGGCAGTCTGGCTGGGCCAAAAGTACTGGAACACATTGTCGATACGGTTTTGCAGTTTGAAGGTGAAAACCAATACATGTACCGGATTCTTCGGGCCATCAAAAACCGCTTCGGATCAACTTCGGAGCTGGGAATTTTTGAAATGGGAAATATGGGTTTACGCGAAGTTTCAAATCCGTCGGAACTGCTGATCAACCGTACACACGAGGGCCTGAGCGGCACCGCAATAGCAGCGGCCATCGAAGGAATCCGCCCATTGCTGATCGAAATTCAGGCGTTGGTGAGTACGGCAGCTTACGGAACCCCGCAACGATCATCCACCGGGTTTGATTTGCGCCGGCTCAACATGTTGCTGGCTGTTCTGGAAAAACGGGCCGGATTTAAACTGGCCACCAAAGATGTTTTCCTGAATATTGCGGGTGGATTAAAAGTTGATGATCCGGCCATTGATTTGACGGTGATTACGGCAATCCTTTCATCTAACTTCGATTTGCCGATTAGAAAAAATGTTTGTTTTGCAGGTGAAGTGGGGCTTTCAGGAGAAATTCGTGCGGTCAACCGGCTCGAACAGCGCATCGCGGAAGCCGAAAAACTGGGCTTCGACAGCATATTTATTCCAAAAGCCGGAAAAGGAATCAACCTTCAGAAGTTTAAAATTGAAATTTTGCAGTTCGACCGGGTGGACGAGTTTTTCAGGCATGTATTTGCAAAAAAAGGCTGAGACTGGAGATTCATATTTTCAGCTCACCAGGCATCTTCTGGCTTTTTCGTTTCCTGATTCAATTTGGAAAGAAGAACCATCATCTCGGATTCCGTTTTGCATATCAGATTATAAATATCTTGTTTTGGTTTGGCCAATTTCCTGGCGGCTTCCTTTCCAATTTTAATTCCACCTGGAGGATTATTATAGACCCATTCAGGATCGCCTGATTTTTTATAGGTTTCTTTTTTATCGAAGTACTCTTTAAAAGGTTTTGAAGTTCCGGAACTAAGTCCGAAATCATTACTTATTATTGAAATATCTGTGATCTCGCTTTTGTATCTTCCATCTTTAAATGCAATTTCGGAGAATTCCTGTGAAAATGAAATAAAAGGAAGAAATGTAATCAAGAATAATAGCTTTTTCATGTAAATCGTTTTATATCGGATTTTTCATCATCTGGCAAGTGCATTTTTGCCAATTGTCATCCCGATTTTTTTACTATAATTTTATATTTTGCTGTGAAGTTAGAAATCAAAGCTGTTTTGCAGACAATTTTATATCAAAAAAACAGAGCTTACTGAGCATTGTTTACTTTATGGAACCTAAAGTAAACTTACTGAAATTATATTTTACCCTTAGGTACTTAAAGCAAATTGGAGAAAATGTCATCATCAATGGTATTGTTGAAAAAAATGCTTCATGAATATACCTGGCAGACCAGAAACCGAATTTTTGCTTACTCTCCTTTATAATGACTAAGCCTTTCACCATACTACCAGCATAAAAACACTTCTATCCATTGGTATAATACCAGATACACCTTTGGATTATTTAATAAATTACTTTGGTATTATTCTTAAATCACCTTAAAAACCGCGACACCCACAAATCAAAACAGGCTGATTTCTAAAGAATTCAGCCTGTTTCAGTTTCTAATATTTCAATTCTCTACTTATTTAATATTTTGATTCTCCTCAGGTTTTCGCGTTTCTGCATTTTCAGTGTGATGGTGTAATTACCGCTACAACATGTTTCAAGAAAAAGGTCATTGGATCCCGGGAACATTTCCAACAAAAGAGAATCTAAAGAAAATTGATTTGTCTGCAGTTCCAAAAGGTTTTCCGTTGGTAGAACTGATCCAGGAAACACATCATGCTTTGTACAAAATAAAAGAATAGCAATCCGATTATTAACAAGATTTTTAAGGTCAAAATGTTTTTCTATTTCTGATTTCTATTCCAATTATTCGGAGGCAGAAACAGTTTTATCTCATCATTGGGATGATTAAGATTATATTGAATCCTCATCGTTTTTTTAATAAATTAGCACCATGGAAAGCTACAAACAATACCTGATAGAGACACTGGGAATGAGCGATGCTGATGCCGGTTTATTTCTTTCGGGTTTCGATCTGGTTGAATATAGCAAAGGCGATTTTTTACTGAAAGAAGGTGGAAAGTGCAATATAATCAGGATTATTTTAAAAGGATGTGCACGTGGATTTGTTGTTGTTGACGGGAAAGAAATAACCACTAATTTCTACTTTGAAAACGACCACACCTACGATTATGTGAATTATTTGCTTAATCAAAACGCACAGATCAACATTCAGGCTTTAGATTCGATAAAAGCCATTGAAATGACTCTGGAAGCTCTGGAATTTTTAAATTCAGAAATTATTGGCTTTCATCGAATGAGCTTTAACATGTTCAAAATAAATTATTTGAAAGTTGAAAAAGAACGACAAGGTTTTATTGTAAAAAGCCCCAAAGAACGGTATTTAAACCTGTTAAAGAATAACAAACAAATCATTTCAAGAGTTCCGCAACACCAGGTTGCCTCATACATTGGCATTTCAGCCGAACATTTAAGTCGAATCCGAAAAGAAATCTGCATTTCTTAGTTTCTTAGCAAATATCAACGAGATAGTTCTTCGTTGCACGTAATTTTGTCCAATAATTAATTTTAAGATTGGGCAATACCATGAAAATATTACTGATTTATCACACAAAGACTGGCCACACTCTGGGGGCCGTAACTCCGTTTGTAGAAACTTTAAGGTCGGCAGGGGCTGAAGTACTGGTTGTTTTAGCTGCTGATTTTGAACCTGAAACAATGTCGAAACACGATTCGCTTGTTGTATGCACTCCTTGTTGGGGTGGCAGTAGCGGCTTTGTGGGTGTCGCTGGTCCAATAGTTAGAGCATTAAATAAATTGCCTGAAGATGGCTTAAAAAGGCAAGTTGTGCGGTGGAATTGCTATTCATGCTAAATATGGAGGTAAGGCTACTTTGGCACATTTGAAGAAACTTTTAACGAATAAAAGTTGCGAGAACTTCAACCTGGGGCCAGTAGTTAAAGCAGGTACTTTAGGAAGCATTTTTAAAGGTCCTTCTGTAACAAAAGCAGATGAAGAGCTCATAAGGGATTATGGTAAAGAATTCACAAATAATATTTAAGACATGGAAAACAAAAATTTTAATCTCAAACAATTCGTAATTATTACCCTAATTACCAGTATCTGGATAAATATTGCAGAGGTAGCACGAGCAATGTTAGTGGCATTCCCTCTTATGGAAGATTTCTTCGCTGGTAGAATTCCAATTGGACCAATGGGAATAAGCAACGCCTTAATATGGGGTGGCTGGGACATGTTATTGACTGCTGTACTGGTGTTTATTTTTTGGCTTTGCTCGGCAGCATTTGGGAACAACGTAAAATCAATCGTAATTTCAGGAACTACAACTGCTTTGGCGACAATTGGTATATTCTGGATTGCCAGCGTTAATACTGGTCTTGGAGAATGGAGTACTGCTGCAATTTTATTTTCTATTGCCTGGTTCGAAATGATTATCGGTGCCTGGATTGCTTCAAAATTGTATTCAAGAAAAAAGTAGGGCTCGGACAATGGACGAAACAGCAAGTATTGTGATGGCTGTAGCCCTGTTGTTCTACACCATTGGTGTTTGGACTGAGAAATTTCAGGGGAAACTTAAACTTTGGCATTTATTGTTTTTCACATCCGGTTTAATTTGCGACTCGTGGGGAACCGGAATAATGTTTCGCATTAGCGATGGAATTTCGTACAGCTTTCATGGTATTGCCGGCTTAGTTGCCATTACGCTCATGTTTTTTCATGCGATTTGGGCAGCAGTAGTGCTTTATAAAAACGAAGAACGAACACTTATGAAATTTCATAAATATAGCCTGCTCGTTTGGTCGGTATGGTTGATACCCTATTTGAGTCCAATGTTTCTGAAGGTTTCATCGAATATTATGGCTCATCTAAAAATTTGAAAACTATGGCTGTATCGAATGACTTTATTCAGTATGTTTTGGACCAACTTTCGGGTTTGGGAAAGGTACAAATTAAGCGAATGTTTGGTGGCGCAGCACTTTATCAGGATGAATTAGCTTTTGGAATGATTGCCAACGATGTTGTATATCTGAAAGTTGATGATTCAAATAGAGATAAGTATTTGCATGAAGCTTCCACGCCATTAAAGCCATTTAAAAACAATGCAACGGTACTTTCATTTTACAATGTTCCACCCGATGTTTTTGATAATGCTGACTTATTTGTGAGTTGGGCAAAAGAATCACTGGAAATTCAGAAAAAAAGAAACCAACTATATTAAAAACTTATGACAAAATCGGTAGAAACAAAAGCCTTTGATATTGTTGATTTTGACATTACGATTGATGGCACTGTTGTAAAAGTTACTAATCCCAATTTTACGATATATGAAGCGGCAAAATCAGCAGGCATCAATATACCAGCGCCATGCTTTGGTGATAATAGAAAGTTTGGCGGATGTAAAGTTTGTGTTGTAGAAATTGCTGGAAAACACAGTTATGCTTGCCGGAAAATGCCTAAAAAAGGGATGAATGTAATTTTTAACAGAGAAGATTTAAATGCATTACGAAGAGAAAGAATAATAGTATATAACGAAAAAGTGAAACTTAAAAATAAGTAAAATGGAAAAATTAAATATTCTTTGGACAAGCAGCGATAAAGATACCTTTCATAATATGATTGCTATGTATTCGCTAAATTCTATGAAAAGTGGCTGGTGGGATGCCGTAAATATTATCATTTGGGGTGGCTCAAC
>JBBRXN010000056.1:0-35721 GCA_038248385.1 Bacteroidales bacterium | reverse complement strand
AGCGCTTCGAGCAGTTCACTTGAAGTTAAACCGAACTTGCTTGCATCGCCGCCAGAGTCTTCCCATTTACCGCTTCCCGAACTGGCAAGTTTGATGCGAATACCGATATTCGGCCTTATTTTTAATCGTTGAGCTATCTTGACAATCAGCTTTAGTTCATTTAATTTTTCGACCACCAGATAAATGCGACGTCCCATCTTTTGAGCCAACAAAGCCAACTCAATGTAGCTTTCGTCTTTGTATCCATTGCAGATAATCAGCGAGTCATCATCGGTACTGATGGCGATAACCGCATGTAATTCAGGTTTTGAACCGGCTTCCAGGCCAATGTTGAATTTCTTGCCATGGCTGACAATTTCTTCGACCACCGGACGCATCTGATTTACCTTTATCGGATATATAATAAAATTCTTGGCTTTGTATTCGTACTCTTCAGCGGCAAATTTAAAACAGCTCGCCATTTTTTCGATCCGGTTATCGAGAATATCCGGAAAACGAAGCAGCATGGGTGCCGAAACATCCCTGAGTTGAAGCTCTTCAACCAATTCTTTAAGGTCAACCTGTACGCCATTTTTCCTTGGGGTAACAGTTACATTTCCTTTTTCGTTGATAGAAAAAAAGTTGATCCCCCAACCATTGATGTTGTAGAGTTCAGCTGAGTCTTCGATGCGCCATTTTCTCATTAAGCAAAAGTTAATTGTTTGTTCATACTCTTATAAAAATACGGTTGTATGCCGCGCCAGTTCTAATTTGAACACGATTTTTAAGTCGCGGTAAATGTAATAAAATATTGAAAGTGATTAATTTTTTTTTAGTTGAACTGTAATAGACTAAAACATCTGCATACTGTGTAGCCTTTTGTACCTGCCATCCAGTGAGATTAATTCATCGTGGGTACCGCGTTCAACTATTTCGCCTTCATGGAAAACGCAAATCAGGTCGGCATTCCTGACGGTTGACAAACGGTGAGCAATCACCACAGAAGTTCGGTTTTTCATCAGGTTTTCAAGTGCATCCTGAACCAGGCGCTCCGATTCAGTGTCGAGGGCAGAAGTGGCTTCATCCAGAATCAGGATAGGCGGATTTTTCAGAATAGCCCGTGCAATGCTTAATCGCTGGCGCTGGCCTCCTGAAAGTTTGCTTCCACGGTCACCGATGACCGTTTCGTAACCATGTTCAGTTTCGATGATGAAATCGTGGGCATTGGCCACCTTGGCGGCAGCAATTACTTCGGGCATAGTTGTATTTGCAACTCCAAAAGCGATATTGTTGAAAATTGTGTCGTTAAATAAAATGGCTTCCTGGTTCACATTGCCCATTAAATCGCGCAGATCGTGCAGTTTCAGGTGGCGGATATCAATGCCGTCAATCAAAATCTCACCATCATTCACATCATAGAAACGAGGCAACAGATCAACAAAAGTCGTTTTTCCACTTCCGGATTGACCCACCAACGCGATGGTTTTACCCTTTGGAATTGATAGTGAAACGCTGTTAAGAACAACCTTTTCATCATAAGAGAAGCTCACTTTCCGGTATTCAATTACATCTTTCAAAGTGCTTATCTGTTGTGCGTTGGTCGCTTCAGGGATGGTAATATCTGCCAGTAAAATCATGTCGATCCTGTCCATCGAAGCCAATCCTTTTTGAATGGAGTAAAGGGCTGTTGTAAATGCTTTTGCCGGATTGATTATCTGATAGAAGATAGCAAGATAGGCTATAAATTCAGGTCCTGTCAGTTCACTGTGATTACTTAAAATCAAAGTTCCACCATACCATACTACTATGATAATTACTATTGTGCCCAGTAATTCGCTTAGTGGATGTGCCAGTTCACGGCGGCGCATCAACCGGTTCATGATGGATTTGTAATCGTGCAACTCCGAATAAAATCGGGCATTCATTTTCTTTTCTGCGTTGAAAGCCTTGATGATGCGCAATCCTCCGAGAGTTTCTTCCACAACTGTAAGTATTTCACCCATTTTATCCTGACCTTCACGCGACACTTTTTTCAGCGATTTTCCCACGCGACCAATAATAAAACCGGCGATCGGCAGTACCAGTATAATAAACAGGGTCAAACTTGGACTCATAATCAGCATCGACATAAGTAAAACGAAGATGATTACAGGATTTTTCAGGAACATATCAAGCGACGACATGATTGAGTTTTCTACTTCAGTAACGTCACCGGTTATACGCGAAATAATGTCGCCTTTTCTTTCTTCTGAAAAAAATGGTAACGCCAATCGGAGTATTTTGCTGAAAATTTGTTCGCGGATGTCCTTCACCACTCCGTTTCTGATCAATACTCCCTGATATGCTCCCATGTAGGCAAATCCAACTTTCAGGAGCGTGGTGAAAATGACAAAAAAACCAACCATTAAAAGTACAGGTCCGGCTCCGTTGGCATCTTTAAATGCTGTGATATAATAGTATAAATTGTGTTTTAACGCATTTAGGTTCATCGCCCACGGCAATAAATCGTAAACGTCCTGCGACATTTTGAAAAGAATTTCAAGAATAGGAATCATCATTGTCACCGAAAAAACAGTAAACAAAGCTGATAACAGATTGAACAGAAAATTCAGGATTAACTGCTTTTTGTATGGTGGGATAAATCGCTTTAAAATCTTGAAAAAATCCTTCATGAATTTGAATGTTCAGGATAAATAGTAGTATTTAAAACTCTTATTTAGAGTTGTTTATTGTATAATATTAAAATATTCCAGTGTAATTCTGAGGAGTAATTTTTTTTAATTCATTTTTCAAAGCATCAGTGATCTCAAGCGAATCGATAAATTCGTGAATCACTTCCTGATCAATCTTCCTGTTCACACGGGTAAGGTTGCGGAGAGCCTCATAAGGATTTGGATATCCTTCGCGTCGCAGGATGGTTTGAATGGCTTCGGCAACTACCGGCCAGTTTTTCTCCAGGTCGGCATTGATGGCATCGGCATTAAGTAACAGTTTGTTCAATCCGCGCATAGTCGAATTGACCGAAATCAGGGTGTGGGCGAAAGGTACACCAATAACACGCAAAACGGTTGAATCGGTCAGGTCGCGCTGCAAACGTGAAACAGGGAGTTTGGCCGATAAATGTTCGAAAAGTGCGTTTGCCAAACCAATATTGCCTTCCGAATTTTCAAAATCAATGGGGTTTACCTTGTGTGGCATGGCCGATGAACCTACTTCACCGGCTTTTATTTTTTGCTTGAAATATTCCATCGAAATGTAGGTCCACATGTCGCGGTTCAAATCCAGGATAACATTGTTGATGCGTTTCATGGCATCAAAAATGGCGGCATGGTTGTCGTAATTGGTAATCTGTGTGGTGTATTGAGCACGTTCAAGTCCCAGATATTTTTTCAGGAAATGATTACCGAAAGTTTTCCAACTGATTTCAGGATAGGCAATGTGGTGAGCGTTAAAATTACCGGTTGCACCGCCGAATTTGGCATCGCACGACAAACCTTTCAATTGTTCCAATTGTCCTTTTATTCGTTCCGAAAATACACGGATTTCCTTGCCCAAATTGGTTGGTGAGGCAGGTTGTCCATGGGTTCTGGCCAGCATGGGGATATTTTTCCATTCATCAGCAAGTTCTTCCAGTTTATCAACTAAATCATTCATCGCCGGAAAATATTCATTGTCCAAAGCATCGTGAATGGACTTTGGAACAGCAGTATTATTGATATCCTGTGAAGTGAGTCCGAAGTGAATAAATTCTTTAAATGCCTGAAGGTTCAGTTTGTCGAATTCTTCTTTCAGAAAATATTCAACAGCCTTCACATCGTGGTTGGTTACTTTTTCGATGTCTTTAATGAGTTGGGCCTCATCAAGTGAAAAGTTGGCAACGATTTGCCTGAGAGCGGCAAATTGATTTTTATCGAAAGCAGAAAGTTGAGGTAAAGGCAGTTCACACAGCGCGATAAAGTATTCAACTTCAACCAGAACCCGGTATTTGATGAGTGCAAATTCAGAAAAATAGAGCTGAAGATTTTCAACTTTCGAACGGTAACGGCCATCAATAGGCGAAATGGCTGTGAGCAAATTTAATTCCATGAAATGATTTTTTTTCGAGCCGTAAAGGTAGGAAAAAATCAAAAGGGATTTTATGTGGCCTGGGCGATGTGATTTTCAATCGCAATTTATTAACAGAAGTTAAAAACTTCCACCCTCAATTTCAGGAGACAAAGATTTTGAATTTCTTAAAATCTATTTATCTACTCAGGTTTATTAGTTCTATATCTATATAATTGAATATATTTGACCCTGAAAAAAATAAAACAATTCGGCAAATGTAATAGGACTTACAGACATTTATTTGGTCTGATTTTGGCCTGTTTATTATAATTTCTCTCCGAGTCATTCAACCTAAAGTTTTTACAATGGTTTTCTGACCGATGGGTAAACCCGGAAACAGGCTTGCCTCCCGCATCTGCCAGTTGTCAGATAAATTTGGAAAGGAGATTTAAGAATGCTAAAGACATTCTTATTTAAGGCATTACACCTTAAATCCTTTTCTTCAATAGGAAGCATTTAAGGTATTTTTATGGAATTTTATTGGTACATACTTTTAGGCGGAATTGCATTTTTATATGCTTCAGTAGGTCATGGCGGTGCCAGCGGTTATCTGGCATTAATGGCACTCATGGGGATTGAAACCCAATTTATGCGCTCTACTGCGCTCACTCTCAATTTGTTTGTCTCAATCGTTGCTTTCATAAGCTATTATCAAAAGGGTTATTTCAAATATAAAATTCTGTTGCCATTTGTAATATCATCAGTACCAATGGCATACATCGGTGCAAGTCTGCCAGTCGATCCAAAAGTTTATAAAATTATTCTGGGCATTTTTTTGTTAATAGCAACCCTTCGAATGCTTTTAAAGCCAGCTGAGGGTAAAAAAATAATTCCTTTTTCGTTTTGGTTAGCTTTGGCGATTGGCGCAGTGCTCGGCTTTTTCTCTGGAATGATTGGAATCGGAGGTGGAATCATTCTAACTCCAGTACTCGTTATTTTGGGTTGGGCTAACTTGAAAGAAGCGGCTGCAGTATCTGCTTTGTTTATTTTTCTCAACTCATTTTCCGGATTGGCTGGAGTTATCCAAAACGGGTACCATCTGATTCCCGATTTTTATATCTGGGTAATTGTTGGAATCTCAGCCGGATTGGCCGGTTCATGGTTTGGCAGCAGTAAACTTTCAACCAACGCTTTACGGTATGTGCTATCCGGAATATTATTGATGGCTAGTTATAAATTGTTCATTTACTGATTTAACCAACTGGATATTGTTGGACATTGATTGTCCAACCTAATTCAGATCAGCAACGTTAAGTGGGTTTATTTTATTAGCAACCTCCACCCGAAGATGCAGCTTTGCGGACCGGAACAACTGCTTCAGTTTTTTTCTTTACCACCTTTGTATCCGGAGTTGTAATTCCTTGTGGTTTAGCCTTAAAAGCTGTGGTATCCACAACCGAAACTTCGGTTGAAGATAGCGCTGTTTCACTAAATTCGCCATTGGCAGCCAATCCGCCTTTTAAAAGTTTCAGGTTTCTGTATCCCAATTGTTGCAGCAACAGCCATGGAGCCGTTGCCTGTAATTCAGTACTGCCAAACAAAACAGCTTCCTGCCCGTTTTGAAAAAGCTCATCGAATACCTCAATCGACTCGCCATCAAGTATCAGGCGTGAAGGAATATTGATTGCATTTTGGGGATGTCCCTGTGCAAATAAATTTGTAGGCCGGATATCAATCAATTGTTTTCCGGCAATATCTTTCACATCAACCTGCATCGACTGATCATTCATCAACTTCAACGCCTTCTCAGTGCTGATTTGGTATTCAAACGACTTAGGCCGGAAAATGAAAGCCAGTACGACAATTATCACCGCCAAACCAAGTAGGCTTAACCAGAGAGAGTTAGTTTTCAGGAAACGGTTCATATTTTAATGTTTTTGTAATCAATTGTTTAAAAAACCTAATTTTTTACTATGGAATGATCAGCAACCACCACCCGATGCAGCAGCGGGAGCTTTGCGAATGGTCTGAACCTTTTCTTTTACTTTTGTGGTAACCGGAGCATTGCTTGTTGTGCCGGAACCTACGAAAAATTGTCGTGCTGCATTTCTGAAACTGATCAGATCAAGTTCGGTTGATGAAGCTGCATTATTGACAGTTTGTTCTTTAATGATAGTATTGAACCATTCATTCAATCCGCCTTTCATGATGTACATCCGGTTAACCGAAGTTCGTGAGCAAAGCACCCAGGTTTTTTCCGACGACAGGTCAGCATTTGAATACAGTACTTTATCCTTGCCCGGTTGGTTGAAAATTTCAAGGTTGGTTCTGGTCAGCAGTGAATCGGGCTGAATATTGATGGCTCCCGGCAAAGCAAATGTTTTGAACTGATCAGCTGGTCGTAAATCAATGAGTAAAAGGGTGGGGTCGTTCTCTATCATCCGGTGGGTGACCTGATCTACAGTCAGATAACGTGACTTTTCCACAATGGCAGACAGCAGTACTTTGGGATCAGTTTCTTTTTGTTTATCCTTCTTTGGCAGAATAACCAGACCTAAAGCCAAAACAATCAGGAGAATAGCAAGTATTGTATATTTTCTTTCCATTTTGTAATAATTAATATTCTACTTTTTTTACTTTTTTCTGAACCCATGCCGCTCCGAAGAACATTCCAACAGCTGCCAAAACCAGTAAAAAAGTAAACATTTCAGGAGAAATTCCAAGAGCTGTATTAATCATTTTTGCTCCCTGCGAACCACTATAAAACATGTTCTCGAACAAAGAGAACGATTCAGAAAAAATGAAAACACCGATAAACATTCCCCCGAAAAACACCATTCCGTCAATTCGCCCGACTGCCGCTGCACACAGGCTGGTTCCGGGGCAAAAACCTGCCATCGAAAACCCAATTCCCATAATGATTCCGCCGACAATTGCCGAAGTCAGGAAAGTCGGTTGAATGTATAGCAAAGAGAAATCAACAAGTCCGAGGTAATTGAGGTAAAGCAAACCAATAGAAGCCACAATTGCTGCCGTGAAAAAGACTTTTAAAACCACAAAGTCGTAGCCAAAAAAGGTGCCGATAATCTTGCGCGATGACGAAAAACCCGACGATTCGAGCGCAAATCCAAAACCCATACCCAGTATTACGGCAAATATATTGTCCCATGCCGGGGAAACTATTCCTGATGAAATGATTGGTCCGATCATAATTTTAAGCTTAAATGATTTAAATCCAGTTTTTACGGAGTATCCATGCAACCACAAAGGCAGTTCCAAAGATTGCTGCCATGGTGATGTAACCACCGAGCGATAAAACAGCCATTCCGCTCAACGCAGCGCCGCTGGTGCAACCACGGGCAAGTTGTGCACCAAAACCAAAGACAAGTCCACCGGCCAGAGCAAAAATAAGTCGGCGGCGCGAGGTGATTTTGGGCGAATGTTCCACTTTAAATTTCAGGCGGTTGAAAATAATTCCTGAAATAAGTGCTCCTGCCAATACTCCAAGTACTTCATAGATCAGCCAATTGCTCATGGGTTTGTTGTCGCCTCCGGCAAACTGGCAATAGTAGGTTGATTTTGCGACATGTTGTGGTGCAATTACATTAACGGTTGCTGCAACAGTATTTTTCACTGCTCCGCTGGCGCCAAGTCCGCGGCCCGAAATGTAAAACGAAAGCAAAAGAACTATTCCCAGCATCACTCCGCCCAAATAGGGGTTGACGTAGAAGGTTCCGTCGTTTATTATTTTTTTCATTGTTAAAATGTTTTGTTTATTGATGTCAGTATAAATACCTTGTGATTTGTCCTGCTTCTACCATCAGGAACCTGAAGATCAATCCGCCTAAAAGTATTAATATGGCCGGAATATAAATTGGCACTTTGAATTTTTTCAATTCAAAAATTTCGAGTAATGCCGGGAAAAGAAGCCCAAGTATCACTACAAATGCAAAAAATGGAGCGGTGAATTTTCCGCCGAGAAATAAATTCGCAGCATTAATTTGTGCTTCTGACCCTGCCAGAAATCCCATGAACATGTGGATAATAAAGAATAATTCGATTATAATGAGCATAATGTCTATCCGACCCATGATTTTCAATTCCCTGTGATCTTTGCTCATTAGCATGATCACTGCGGTGCCGGTTGACATTCCGGAGACCAGAAACAACGGTCCCAGGATGGAAGTATTCCACAATGGCCGGGCATTAAATGCTGAAAGTAAAATACCGGTATAAATACCTAAAATGATCGCATAAATAGTCATTGGCCAGGCGATGTAAATCCTGTTCTTTATTATCCAGGCTTCAAAAGTTTTCAGGAATTTGATTTTCCAATCCCATTTCGGAAATAACTCCCTGACATAACTGGCTGCCCACAGAATTGAAATTGGTGTCATGATCATTAAAACCCAGGAACCCCAGCCCATTGGCGATTCAAGACGAATGGTGGTATAGAGCTGCCAGAAATATAGTTTGTGTTTCAGATCAAGAAACAGAAAAAACAAACCAATAATCAGCAAAAAAGGCACGATCATTGGCGCTTTTTTAACAGTGGCCGACATTTTATTTTCTTTACCCATGATGGTAAACACACCGGCAAAAAAGAGGATTCCGGCAGCCAAACCACCTAGAAACAGGTAACTTGGAATCTGCCAATGCCAGATGTTTAAATAAGGATCTATATTTGGGATATTACGTCCACTTACAAATAATTCTTCTTTCATCTTTAAAGTTTTTCGCAGTTTTAAACGAGGTAAAATATTTGTGGTTTGGTACCTGCTTCAGGAGCCAGCGATTTGAATTTCCGGTTCTTTAGCACGTTAACAATCTTCGAATTCGTATCGTCAAGATCACCAAAGGTCATGCACTTGGTTGGACAAACACTTACACAGGCAGGATCTGATCCCTGACGTACCCGATGAATACAGAAAGTACATTTGTCAACATAGCCATCGGGATGCGAATAACGGGCATCATAAGGGCATGACTGTATGCAGGCGCCACAGCCAATACACTTGCTGTGTTCGACCACCACAATCCCGCCATCTTCAAAATGGCTGGCACCCGTAGGGCAGCAACGCACACAAGGAGAATTGTCGCAATGGTTGCAGCGTTCGGAACGAAGTTCGATAGTTACATTTGGATAAGTTCCGTCAACCACTTCAACCACCCAATCGCGGCAGAAACCCACCGGTACATTATTTTCGGTCTGGCAGGCTACCACGCAATCACTGCAGCCTACGCATTTCCGCGTATCAATAGCCATTGCATATCTCATGATTTAGCCTCCTTTCTTGGTTCGTCTGTAATAAAAGTGACGAAGTTTCCACGCATTCCTGTTCCTCCCATAATCGGATCAATCATTACTTTTGTGATTAATTCAGTATCGTTTACACCTCGTCCAAACGCGTAAGTCAATGGTTTGTGGTGATGCCCGAATCCATGAACAATGTAAACCGAATCCCAGCGGATACGCTCTGTAACTCGCACTTTCACCGCGAAATTCGAAACCACACCATCCTGATTCTTAAGCCATACATACTGGTCTTTTTTCAATCCCCACAATTCGGCAACCTGCGGATTTACCCAGACAGCATTTTCAGGCATCAGTGCTACCAAATTGCGGTTGTTTGCTGTGCGGCTAAAAGTATGCATCGGAGCACGTCCGTAGATTAGTCGGTAAAAGCCTTCTTCCGGCTGGGGATGAGGCGTATAAACCGGCATGGAGTCAAATCCGGATTCCTCCAGTTCTTTCGAGTTTAAATGTATTTTTCCTGAAGCGGTTTTGAATTGATGATCTGAACCCGGTTCGATGTAGGCAGGGGTTTTACGTGCATACTTCTTTACTCCGATCCGCTCCATTTCATCAAGCGATAAACCCAGTTGTTTCAGCTGCCAATCGAGTACTTCTTTGAAGTCAGTAAAGTTAAAGTAAGCGCCCAGACCAAGACGTTCGCCGATTTGTTTGGCAATCCACCATGCGGGTTTTGTTTCGTAAAGCGGTTCAACGGCTGGCATTCGCAGGCAGATGGTTGGTTCGCGGTGGGCAGTGGCGCGCAAATCGTCGTATCGTTCCAGATAGGTACATTCGGGCAATACCACATCGGCAAAACCGGTGATTTCCATCGGCATGGTATCAACAACAACCAATAAATCAAGCGATTGCATTGCTTTCATCAATTGTTCTTTCAAAGGTATTGAAACCACGAGATTGGTTCCCGAAACGATCCAGCCCTTTATCACATGTTCATTTCCTTCTCCGGGAATTGACGCTTCTATAATGGTGTTTGTAATTGATTCTTTTGCAAGCGGATACCTTCCATTGAGCGTATCCTGCCACGACCATTTGGGTTTTGGGTATTCAGGTCGCGGAAATTCAGGAACCTTGATGCCTTCTTTGAAGAAAATTCCACCCCTGTTTCCCCATGCACCTAATAAGCCGTTCAAAATAGCAATGGCACGCGAACGCTGAACATCGTCACCGTACCAGCTGGTATGCCTTCCGGGATGAATGATTACTGAAGGCGCGGCATTTGCCATTTCACGGGCAGTGTGGCGGATGAGGTCAGGTTTGATGGTGGTGATGCCATAAGCCCATTCCGGAGTAAAATCTTTTACATGTTCTTTCAGTTCATTGAAGCCTTCCGCATATTTGGCTACATATTCTTTATTGTAGATATCATCGTAAATAAGCACATGGATCCAGGCCAATAACAGCGCTATGTCTGTGGATGGTTTGATGGGTAGCCAGAATTTCGATTTACTTGCGGCTGTTGATAATCGTGGATCGACAGTAATAATAGTCGCTCCGTTGTCGATGGCTTCCGACATTTCCTGAACCTGGCCGTTGTGCATGTTTTCTCCGATATGCGACCCGATCAAAACAAGGCAACGTGTATCGCGGATATCTGTTACTTCGGGGCTACTTACTGATTCGCCGAAAGTGAGTTCGAAGCCGGTGTCTCGAGGGCCTCGGCATTGAGCAAAAGAAGGCGCAGTAATATTGTTTGAACCGAAAGCATTGAGCAATTGGGTGAAATACCTGCCTGAACTTCCGTGGTTAAACAATGCCATGCTTTCAGGGCCATTCTTTTCAGCAATTGCTTTCATTTTTGTGGCGATAAAATCCAGCGCTTCATCCCAGCTGGCTTCACGATAGGTTTGTTCTCCATCTTTGGTCACACGAATCAATGGTGTTTTCAAACGATCCGGATCCGAAAACATACCAACGCCGCCTGTTCCACGCGGACAAAGACGACCGTTACATTGCGGATCGTTATCATTTCCGATAATTTTCTGAATCTGTCCATCTTCCGAAACATAAGCCCACCCGGCACATTTCCAGAAGCAAACTTCACAATAGGTTGGAACTATCCGAAAAGTGGCAGCCGATTTTATACCGGACGAAAGTAATTTTGGTTGGGAAGAACCAATGACCCATTTTGCCATTCCTCCGGTCAGGGCGGTCGCTCCCAATCCCAGTGAACTGATTTTTATAAAATTCCTCCTCGTAGGCATTATGCTGATATTTAGAGTTTTATTAAATAATTATGGTTGAATAGGTCTGCGTTTGACTTATTTCGATGCGAAAGTAAAGCTTATACCTCTGGTAGCCAAATTGTTCAGTCAAACCAGGAAGTGTGTAATGATCACTATTTCAGTCATATAGATGTTTTGTTGTTTTATAACATATTTTTTGAATGATTTATTGTACTGATATTTAGTTAGATATACGTTTGACTGTAAATATATAGATATTTACAGGTGATGTGTTAATTAGCAGAATATCAGCAATATAGATGTTAGACAAAAATATCACTTTACTTTATGTCCTGCGGCATAAAAAAAACTGATCTAAAGCAGTTTTTGATAAAATCGGGGTATGTACGTTCAATTATAAAAGTTGTAGATTTGATGCCCGAAGGAAAACATGGATGAAGAAACAAAAGAGCATATCGCGAAAATTATTTATACGAATAATTACCGGCCTAAGCATTGCCTTTGTTGTTTGGATTTGGTACCGACTCACCAATTTTCAAACTGAAAGGGATAGCAGGATGGAATTCAGGCATGGTCAGGATATTCCTTTGGGAATCAGCTATTTTGGAAAGTATTATTTAATCCGTACCGAAAACTCGTTGCGTGCATTTTCAACTACCTGTACCCATGCCGGTTGCCGGATTGGTAAAAACAATGGAAGCTTGCTTCAGTGCAGTTGCCACGGTTCGCAGTTTGAAGCCGAAACTGGCAGACCAATTAAGGGACCGGCAATCAAACCATTGCAGGAATTGGAATGTCGATTCAATGAAAAATCGGGAGAGTGGGTGGTGAGGTTTCAAACTGTTGGAAAAGGAGACGCATAAATTATCAAACCCATAGGACTCCGTTTCACTAAGTCCTGTGGTGATACAGGTCAGGGCGTTGCCCCTTTAAAGTCCTGAAAGGACGACCTATAAAAGCTCAGGGTGAAATGAAATGTAACCCTGTGAGATAAAAAAAAATAACAACAGTTCATAAATGAATCTGCAAAAACTGAAAAAGTTTGTACAATTTGATACTGCCGGATGGGTTGCCACTTCCGCATTACTGTTGTGCGCTATCAGTGGAGTTTTGCTGGCTATTCCCTACGATTTTACAAGGGCGCATCAGTCAATTTCAGAAATATTGCTTTTCAACCCAACAGGTACTTTTATCCGGAATTTCCATTATTGGAGCGCACAAGTGTTTTTCATTTTAAGTATTCTGCATATTTACGATCATCTTCATAAATCAACCGAAACCAACATCAGGAATAAAAGAACCTGGCTGATTTTGTGCCTGGTATTAGTTTCCATAGGCTACGAAATGATTTCGGGATTTATCCTGAAAGGTGATGCCGGAGGAATTCAGGCCCGCCGGATTGTAGCTTCGATGCTCGAATCGGTCCCTTTCGCCGGAAAAATGCTGGGCTCGGCTTTGACCGGAACAGAAGATAATTGGCAGATTATTTATATACAGCATGTTGCTGCAGGAACAATCCTGTTGTTTATCGGTATTTATGATCATGTGCGAACGATTTGGCCACGATTGAAAACACTCGTTTTACTGCTTGCGATGCTCATAGTTATTAGTCTTTTATTCCGGGCTCCTTTGGGTCAGGTTGACAGCAATCAGATAAAAGGTCCCTGGTTTTTTGTCGGAATTCAGGAAATGCTCCATTTAACCAGTCATCCCGGTATAGTTGTTTTGCTGTTTGCAATCCTGTTTGGGGTATTTTTTGTTCTTCCGGAGCTTGCAAAAAGATATAAAACCATTATCAAATATGTAATATTGGCCGCAAGCATGCTTTATTTGTGCACAACTATTTTGGTATTTTTATTCAGGGGCGAAAACTGGAAATGGCAAAGCTGGAATGATTTTAAACAATCGGGTGAGCAACTCCTGATTTTCGATCCGGTCAACTTGTTTGGGAAGAACAATGCCACATTCATGCCTGAAAATCAAAAAACAGAGGGATGTTTGGTTTGCCACAGTTCAATGAAAGGTTTATCTGATGCCCACAATCCGGCGATTATCGGCTGTTTTGCCTGTCATAAAGGCGATCCTTTTTCGGCTGATAAATTGACTGCTCATAGTAAAATGATTTTAGTTCCGGGCAATTTTTCCAATGTTCGACAAACCTGTGGAACGCAGAACTGCCATGCGGAAATTACCGGACGATTGCTGAATTCGCTGATGACTACCCAAAGCGGAATTATTGGCGTTGATAAGTTTGTGTTTCAGGAAACTGCTTCGTTAAACGATACTTTTCATATCATGAATCTGGGCCATTCGGCGGCAGATACTCACCTGCGAAACCTTTGTGCAGGTTGTCATTTAGGCGCTGAAAAGACGGATACCGGAAATGCAGCCTGGCTCGAGCGGGGTGGGGGCTGCAATGCCTGTCATATACACTACAACAAAGAGGCTAAAGCCAGCATGAACAGTATGCAATCAAAAACTTCGGTTACAGCGGATGAAGTTCACCCAACTATTGATATTCAGGTTTCGAACGACCGGTGCAAGAGTTGCCACAGCCGTTCAGGACGGATTTCCCTTAATTATGAAGGCTGGAATGAAACTACACTCAATAAATCGGAAGTCACTGATACAATGCATTTCAAGGTTTTGCCCGATGAACGGGTACTTGAATATGTTCAGGCCGATATTCATCATCAGAAAGGCATGGCCTGTATCGATTGCCACGGCTCGTACGAAATCATGGGCGACGGAAATCATCCGATTCACAAAGAGGATGCGGTAAAGGTACAATGTATCGACTGCCATTCTTCCGGAAAAACAAATTCAATCCGGATTGCTGATTTACCTGACTACGAATCGCAAATGATTTCGTGGCTGCGAAAATATGACAAGAAAAACAGGGTGGTTGTTACCCAAAAAGCGCAGTATCCACTTTTAAATACCCGAATTGATTCGTTGGGAGAAATTTTTCTGACTGATAAGCTAACGGAAAAAAGTCACTTGTCGAAACCGCTTTCTTCTGCCTGTACCAAAGGGAAAGGTCACAGCCAGCTGAGCTGCGAATCGTGCCATACTTCCTGGGTTCCACAATGTATTGGCTGTCACAATGTGTATGAAAAAGAATCTTCAGGATTTGATTTGCTGACCGGCAAACCGACCAAAGGAACATGGGTTGAGTTTGCAGGCAAGAATCTGGCTGAGCCACCGGTACTTGGCGTTAACACAATGCCGGAGCGCAAAATAGTAACCGCCATGCCAGGAATGGTGATGAGTATCGATCAGCAATCATTCAGCAAAGGAAAGAGTAAAAGCTTTCACCGTTTGTATGCACCGGCATCGGGACACACGACTGTTCGCGAAGGGCGAAGTTGCAAATCGTGCCACAACAATCCGCTGGCCATCGGGTTTGGCCGTGGCGAATTGATTTACAAAATTTCAGGAAAAATCGGAAAATGGACTTTTGAACCGCGTTTTGCATTGAACGAACACGACAGCTTACCTGAAGATGCCTGGATAGGTTTTTTGAAGGAAGCTAAACCTCCACATTCGACCCGAACCACGTTAAGGCCATTTTCAGTCAAGGAACAAAAACAAATTCTGGAAGTTGGCTCCTGCCTGACTTGCCATGATGAAAAATCGAAAGTGATGGACAGGGCTCTGGAAGATTATCAGCAGGCACTTTCGAGGCGAAGCAAACAGTGTGTTTTGCCGGAAGAGCGTTGATGAATTCATCACTGGATATGAAAAATGCCGGAATTTCTCCGGCACTTTCCACTTACTTATGAAATTAACAACCTATTTGACAAGTTGATTTTCAGGAACTGTAACCCAGTCAGAATAAGAGCCAGCATAGTTATTTACCTGCTGAAATCCGGCTATTTCTTTTAAGGCAATGTATAAAACTGCGGCTTTTATGCCTGAATTACAATATACTACAATTGGTTTTTCAGGAGTAGCTCCGAATTTGGCTGCAGCAGCAATAATGTCCTCTTTCGATTTATAGGCTCCTGTGGCTGTCAGCACTTCTTTAAAGTTCATCCATACTGCTCCGGGAATATGGCCTTTGCTTTTCTTTGCGGCATCAGCGCCTTCAAATTCGTCTTTCTCACGGGCATCGAGTAAAAGTGTTCCTTCAGCAAGTTTCTGCACATCGGCCATCAGGTATGGCTTGTAAGCGCTTTCGGTAACTGTAAAGGTGGTAGCTTTTCCGGTCGAGGGTGTTGCAGTTAGCGGTATCCGTGCTGCAGCAAACTGATCCATGTTGAAATGCAGAATTGAGACATCGGTTGCGCCAATTGATTTCAGGATCCACCATACGCGGCTGTTGTATCGGTTGGAACCTTCGTCGTAAAGCACTATTTTGCTGGTATTTGAAATACCTTTTTTACCAAAAATAATGGCCAGTTCTTCGGAAGGTTTAATCTGTCCTTCAACAACACCAGGCTTATAAAGCTCTTTATGAGGCAAATTAATGGCACCCTGAATGTGCTGTTTGCTATAAATGTCAGAACCGTTTACATCGATCACTATCATACTTTTATTGGCTTTCAGTTCGGCTGCAAAATCTTTTGCTGAAATAAGCGGTCCCTGTGCAAACGACTGAAATGCAAGCAGTACCATTGTAATGGCGAATATATTCTTTAACATGAGGTCAGAAATTATTTGAGTTTGAATTGTAATTGAAGAACAAGCATGTCGTTCTTTATTTCGTTGTATCGCGATGCGTCCGTAGCAGAACTGGTTTCGATGTTGTAGAAATAGTTCATCTGTATTCTGGTCCAGTCATTCACATAATAGTTGAATCCGAATATATAGCTATCCTTGCGGTATTCACTGTGGTCAGTATTGTCGAGATCCATATTGGGATCATATCGTTCAATTTTTACTACCGGTTCGATTTTCCAGGGCGTTTGAAGCATCAACTGAGAATAAAAACCATTCCGTTTGAATGATCCCTGAACTACTTCAGGAGTAGATCCACAGCCTCCGCCAACAAGTTTTGAACCATCGTCTTTGGCAAAGATGTATTCAGATTGAGATATAAATCCAAATTGTCCAAACGATTTTTTTAGCTGAAGATCGGCTCCCCAGCGAGTCAGCACATCTTCTTTGGTAACAGCCGGATCAGGATTTTTTTGTTTGCCATGGTGATAGCTGCCACCAACCTGAATAAAATTTGAAGGAGCAAAGACTACTCGGCCAATCACATCCTTTGACTTATTATTATCTGCAACATTTAAACCTGTTCCGTTGGTTACTGCCAATGAATAGGAAAATACATTTGGTTTTTCGATGCCTAAAATATTTAACGAATCGGTACCACCGCTAAACATGATTCCCTGATCACGAAATGGTGAAGCCAGCTCATTCACAACCAATGAGCGGTCAACAGTAAATAATGATTGACAAGGAGTTGACAATTCGAGGCCAAAAGGAGACTTGAACTGACCGGCAGAAACTTTCAGATACTGACCGGCAGCTTTCCATGATAAAAATGCATCGAGAATATAAGGTCCGCCAAAAGTCGGACTTAATTCTGTCATTACATAGTAGGTGAAATTGTATGGAATTGAGCCGGTTACCCCGATTCGCGCTCTGCGAAATGCAAATGAGTTCTTGGTTAAATCGGTACCTGCAGCATCGTTACCTAAAAGGTTGGTAACATTTTCAACCTGTACATAGCCAATTACTTGTGGCCCTGTTGATGTGCCTGATGGTTCCATACAACCTTGTGCAAAAGTGCTTGTAAAACCTATTGCCAGCGTAAAAAGAACACTTAATAGTATTTTTTTCATTGATTGATTTTCAGATGTGGTATTTGGTATAATTTATTGGCAATCAAATAAGGGAACTAACAGTATCTGTTTATTGGAAATTGACATTTCCAGCAAATCTGTTAGCTCCCTGAAATAATGATGGTTACTGATTGGTTACAGTCCAGGTTTTTGGGCCTTTATAGATTGATTTACTTGCAGTTTTCATTGCTGAATAAATCATACGGTTGGTTCCGAATCCAATGCCTTTTGTTTTGTATCCTAAAACATTTAACCAGAAAGTTGCCATACTTGATGTTTGACCAGTCCAGCAATAAACAAGAGTTTCCTTTGAAGGATCAAATCCTTTAACCAGATCGTTTGCCAAAGAAATAACTGGCATATTAGCAGCGCCTGAAAAATGTCCAAGAGTGGTATAGTCGGCAGCAGCCCAATAATTTACAATGCTGTAACTGGCTGGTGCAGCCAATACAGCAGAACCATCAGAAGTTGCGAACCCAGCATTAAGAACAGCTTGTACACGCTCTCTTAAAATAGCAGCGCCATCGGTTGATGTGGAAGTAAAACTTGGTTCTGCGAATGAACCGGTTGCAGGAGCTGCTGTGGTTACCCAATTGGCACTTCCTACAGCAAGGTCGCCGTTTGCAGGAGTTACAAAACCTGAGTTGCTCGCCCAAGGTCCCTGGAAGGTAGCATTCCAACCCGCCATACCCCATTTTAATACCTGTGCATTTTTATATCCGAGTAAACGCAAAGCCATTACAGCCTGACCTGCAGTCTGACCCGTATAACAAACTACCAGAATTTTAGCATCTTTGGCCAATGCAAGCGTCTCGGTTGTTGTGATTACGTCTTTCAATACAACATTTTTTGCACCACTGATGTGGTTGGTTGCAAAGTCAGCTGCTGAACGAATGTCGAAAATCGTATAACCGGGAATTTTGCTGGTTGCATCTTCAACAATTCCGGGAGGAGTGGCAGTTGCTCCGAATGGGTCAACCACCCATGTTGACAACAAGGCAGGTAAATCCAGACTGTTTGCTACCATGTAAGTTTTTAAAGTTGCGTATGCATTGTCAGGCGTTGGTGGCGGATCTTCCTTACATGCATGAAGTAATGACACCAGAATCAGCATAGCAAGTAGAGCGCTGTTTTGAATAAGTTTTTTCATAATAAGTTGATTTTTGTTTTTTTTAAATTAATTTTTATCGTATCAACCATTCAGTAGAATAGATCGCAGGTAGCCAGAACTTATTACTCCTGATAGTTGCGGACAAAGCTAACAGCGCAAATCTGATTAAAATGAAATGAGGGCTTGATTTATGTTTGGATAAAAGCTAATTTCGGTCAGGAAAAAACTGACTTTAAATATCTATTTTTGTGACGAATTTAATTTTAAGAATTTTATATGAACCAACCCATTGAATCAAAAGGTATAAGTCATTGCTCTATTTTCGATTTTGACCAAAGCTGGTATGAACTGTTAACAGAAGATGAAAGAATACTAATCGATGAACATTCGGTAAGCATCAGTTTTAAAAAGGGAGAAACAGTTTGTAAGCGTGGTGCTTTTGCTTCACACATTTTTTTTCTGGAAGAGGGTCTGGTAAAGGTTTATCTGGAAGAGAGGAATAAGAATCTTATTCTTATGCTGTCAACAAAAAATAATTTGTTGGGTCTGTCGTCAATTTTTGATGGGAACAATAAGTTGCCTTACTCCGTTTCTACCTATACTGATTCAAGGGTGAGAATGATTGATATTCAGATATTCAGGGAATTGTTAAAACAAAATTCCGAGTTCTCCTATCGGATTATCAATTTACTAAATGAAAAAACCGCACAAATTTATGGTCGTTTCTTTTCGCTGACTCAAAAACAATTGCATGGCCGCCTGGCTGATATTTTACTTTGTTTGTCGAACCGGATTTTTAAAAGTAAGTCGTTTGAATTACCGCTCTCACGTGCCGATTTGGGAGATTTAACCGGAATGTCAACCGAAAGCGTTATCCGAATGATGAAAGAATTTAAAGACGACGGCCTGATCGACATGCATTGTAAAAGCATTGAATTGCTGGATATTGCCCGGTTGGAGCGGATCAGCGAATTTGGCTAAATAATACTGAATTTAGTAGCTGTTCGGTTCTTAAACAGCTCACTTTTACCTTATCATGATTTGTTACCGTTCAGGAACCAAAGCCTTCGGGAAAAAGCGGTGAAATATCAGATGGCCAACCTGGACACAAAGGGGAAAAGCTTCCCATGTCACCTGATCCTGACAAAATAATGGAAAACAGATCTGATCTGATTACATATGGAACTAACAAACATGAGAACTTACAAATCCAGTTAATATGATGGACGATTTGAAAAGCATAAAGCAAAACAAGGCCTGCTACGAATAATCATTCACCCGGTCAACTGCTTTCCAGGTAATTTTGCGATATACAAAAGCGCGGTTCACATAGAAAATTGCACCGAAATAAATAGGAATGAGCAGCAAATTGGCAAAAGCGAACCAGTGCAGTAAAAACTTGTGTAAAAATCCGAGGGCAACAGCAATTGCCATCAATCCCAAAATCTTCATAAAAACTGTTCCACCCTGACTGGCTAATTTTTCCACGGCAAATGGGAAGTTTGGGTCCTGGAAATAATAAAACAGCATAGTAAAGAGGTATATGGCTAACAATGAAATTGCTACATCAGGTAATGCCTTCATCCCCCAAATAGAACAAATAATGATTGCTAAAACAGCATAAAAGGGCATGAAAAATCGTGCAAAAGCTGCTTTGATAAATGCCTTAAAATAAGAAGCAGGGGAGTCAAGAGGAACTGTTTTGAAAAGCCATGCAGCATGTTGGTTATTTCCAACCAACAAAGCTTTTGGAAGAGTTGCTCCAATAAAAATGAAAGAATATAAGATCAGCAAGTATTTGTCACCTTGAACCAATTCAGTAATATTTAACGATTTTTTGAAAAAAGGTACAACCATCATGATCACTATGTACCCGAGCGACGGCAGGAATGTTTGTTTGAAAAGACGTTCACGCCCGGTCATTATCCACATCATTTTAAAAGGTGCCTTTTCCTCCTTGCGATGAATAAAAAGTGATGACATCATTCTGAAATACCAGCTTTCGCGGGCACTTTCGATTTTAACTTTCGAAACACGGTCGCCTTGTTCCAGGTCCATCAGTTTCCGGTTAAATACCGGAGTCAGGTATTTGCCTGTAAAATAAATGGCAAGTATTGGTAAAATTACCGCTTCAGCAATAAAAATCAAGTGCTGCTGATCAAAATTCAAAGTCGATAGCGCTTCAATCAATCCTGAAAAGAACGCGGGTGGAACCAGAAATGTGTACCAGTGGACGGGTAAAGTCATATCTTTAATGACGGTTTTGTCAACCATATTCAGGCCAAACTGGTAGGCGCCCATAAATAGTATTGCAATGACGATCTGAAAATACATCAGTACGTTTTTAAGTTTTTCGCCACTTGCAAGCCGCATAATAGCCAGATAAAGGATATTTGCTAAAAAGAGGGTAAATAATACATTCAGGAAGATGGAAAAGGCAAATATTAAGCCTGAAACAATCCCAAACTTGAAGAAGGCAACAATAATGGAGATAACCGAAAGATTGAAAGCCATCATGGAAAGGTATAGAAATACATGAGCATTCCGTGCCAGGCTAATAGTGTTTCCTTTAATCGGAAGTGGCTGAATGATTACATTTTCGGAGGTATCGAATAAGATGGTGGTGAACTCCGAAATAATCATCATGGCCATCATAACCATCACAAATGAATGGGCAAAATAATAGAAAGTAAAAGGCGATTGAACGAGGATCAAAAACATTGCAAAGAATACCCCGAAAAAGATCTGTGAAAAAGATTGTTTCATCAATGCGTTTTCAGTGGCATTTTTTGAGTTGTTTCCCAAACCTTTCATGCGGCGGTTATCCATTGTCAGTTTCAGTTGTAAAATCCTGATAAACTGATTGTAATCGGCGCCCATCTTTTCGATGAACCAACGAAATGGCTTAAAAAGTGAAAGTAGAAATCGGATCATGGCTTTATTTCTCAAATGCGTTGATGAATGCTTCAGCCTTTTCTCCATGATTGGTGTTTCCGGTCAAACGGGTGAACATCTTTTCCAGATTTTCGTCCTGCGAAAGTTCGTTCAGCTCTTCAAATGATCCGTCAGCTATCACTTTCCCCTGATCGATCAGGATAATCCGGTCCGATATTTTCTCTACCACATCCATCAGGTGTGAGCTGTAAAATACCGTCTTTCCTTCGCGTGCCAGATGAATCAGCATTTCTTTGACCATGATCACCGAATTGGCATCCAGACCTGAAAGCGGTTCGTCCATAAAAATAAGGTCCGGATTGTGCAATAAAGCTGAGCAAATCAACACTTTTTGACGCATTCCCTTCGAGAAAGTTGAAATCCGCTGGTTTAGATTCGGTTTCATCTCGAAAATATTCATCAGCGCTTCTGCTTTTTCACGGGTTTGTTCAGTGCCCAAGCCGCGCATTTCGCCAATAAACTCCATAAATTCAATCGGAGTCAGCGATTCATACAAAACCGCATTTTCAGGAATGTAACCGACTTGCTTTTTAATTTCGAGTGTTTGGGTACGTAAATCTTTACCAAAAATGGAAATTTGTCCCTGGAATTCGCTGATTAATCCACAGAGAATTTTTACTGTGGTCGATTTTCCGGCACCGTTCGGACCAATATACCCAATGATCTGACCTGAAGTGATTTCCAGATCAATGCCATGAAGAACTTGCTTTTGGCCGTATTTCTTCTGAAGATTGTGAATTTCAACGATTGTCTGGTTGTGCATAAGGTTTGAGGGGTTAATCAGATTATTCGACAAACAAATATAGATTTTTCCTGATGTTTACCGAACATATTTTTGAAATTCATGTTTAAATTCAAATTTCGGAAGATTTTATTAATTAAATTTGAAGAACCCAAAACAATTCAATCCATGAAAACAATTCATTTATTGTTGATATTTAGCGTATTATTTATTTTTAGCTGTACCAAAACCAATAGCCAAATGATTGACCAAACCACTGTGAAAGAACTCGATTTGAATCGTTACCTCGGAACCTGGTACGAAATTGCCCGTTTCCCGCATTCATTCGAGAAAAATCTGGTAGGTGTAACGGCTACATACAGCCTTCGGGAAGATGGTAAAATTGAAGTTCTGAACCAAGGTTACAAAAACACACTGGATGGCGAACGGTCGAAGGCAGTAGGGAAGGCCAAAATCCCCAATAAACTGGACCCAGGCAAACTGAAAGTTTCCTTTTTCTGGATATTTTATGCCGATTATTTTGTACTGGAACTGGACGAAAACTACCAATATGCGATGATTGGCAGTTCATCGGACAAGTACTTCTGGATATTGAGCCGCACGCCGCAAATGGCTCCTGATGTTTATGAAATGCTATTTGAGAAAGCCCGGAAACGTGGATACAATCTGGAGAAACTGTATAAAGTTCCGCAAAAGGAAAAATGATTCTACATTTGTCATTCTCGCTTTGCTCACTGGGTGACTCGAAGTCACCCAGTGAGCAATTTAGTTTACCAATAAAATTACTTAACATGAAATTACCAATATTTATCATCGTTGTTTTAACTCTGTTTTTCAGTATTCCCAATGTTTTTTCGCAGGATTCAATTAAATCAAAAGAAGTTATCTCAACCAAACAGAAACTTGTTTTTAAGTTCAATATTAAGGAAAATATTGCCCCGGCCATCTGGAGGCAAACCAAACAGGCCTTTGCCGAAGCCGATAGCATGAAAGCCGATCTGTTTCTGATTCACATGAATACGTATGGCGGTACCGTCGTGGATGCAGATTCGATTCGTACCCGCATTCTCAATAGTAAAATCCCCGTAATTGTGTTTATCGACAACAATGCTGCCTCAGCAGGTGCGCTGATTTCGATTGCCTGCGACCGCATTTACATGAGAACTGGCGGATCTATTGGAGCGGCCACCGTCGTGAATCAGACCGGCGAAAAAATGCCTGACAAATACCAGTCGTATATGCGCTCAACCATGCGGGCCACTGCCGAAGCACACGGACGGGACACAATTATTAGCGGAAAAGACACGACTTTCCGATGGAAACGTGACCCATTAATTGCAGAAGCAATGGTGGACGAACGTGTTTATATCAAGGGAGTCATTGATACTGGCAAAATCCTGACTTTCACTCCGATGGAAGCCATGAAAAACGGCTATTGTGAAGGTATTTGCGAAACCGTTGACGAAGTATTGAAACTAAATAAAATAGAGAATGCCCGGATTGTTGAATACAAACCTACCGCATTGGAAAAGTTTATCGGTTTTATGGTGAATCCATTCGTTTCCGGAATTTTAATCATGTTGATTTTGGGCGGAATATATTTTGAAATGCAATCGCCCGGAATTGGGTTTGCCCTTCTGGTTGCTATTGTCGGTGCTGTCTTGTATTTTTCGCCACTCTATCTCGAAGGTCTGGCAGCCAATTGGGAAATCCTACTATTTGTAATTGGATTGATCCTGATTGCACTCGAAATTTTTGTCGTTCCCGGTTTTGGTGTTACAGGCATTTCCGGAATCACTTTGGCCTTCACCGGATTGGTTTTGAGTCTAATTAAAAATGTAAATTTTACATTCGAAGAGGTGAATATGAATGATTTGCTGATTGCAGTTGCGACCGTTTTTACTGGAACCGTTGCCGGAATTGGACTAGCCATTTACCTTAGCCAGAAAATGTTTACTGCTACAACTGGCCAATTTTCGCATCTTTCACTTCATGAGGTAATGAGCACAAAGGATGGTTTTCTGGGCGTTGATCCCGGATTACTTCTGCTAAAAGGAAAGAAAGGCATTGCTGTTACTACTTTGCGCCCTTCCGGAAAAATAAATATTGAAGGTACCAACTACGATGCCATGGCCGAAGCAGGTATGATAGACAAAGGAACCCCGATTGTCGTCACCAGGGTTGAAACTGCACAATTGTATGTAGAAGTTGAATAAGTGCTCAGGTCATGGTTGGATGAAGAATGGAATGGTCAATCATTTTTGCCAGATAATTATATGCCACTTCGTTCATGGTACAATTTTTTTAAATTTCCTTTAACATCAGAAAATCTCTAATGTACATGTGTTTAATTCCTTCATAACTATTTCCGTAGAAACGATCGTTTGTAATCACCCATTTGGGATAATTGTCCTGAATCTTTAATAAGTTACCAAATTCCCGTTGAATCGTAGCTTCTTCGTTGAGTTGCAACGCCACCTGAATATATACTTTTTCAGATCGTTTTTCACATACAAAGTCAACTTCATTTACTCCAATTGCTCCTGTTTTAATATCAAATCCCATGTATAACAGATGGTTATAAACCATGTTTTCAAGTATTTTACCTGTATCCTGTGGTTTGTAACCAACAATTGAATTGCGGAGTCCCAGATTTTCGAAATAATATTTTTCGCCAATTGTAAAAATCCGCTTTCCAATCAAATCGTAACGTTCGACTTTATTAACCAGAAAGGCATTTACGAGATAGCTGGTATATGTCTGAATTTGATTGGATGAAATATTGGTATTTTGCGACTTCAGGAAATCACTAATGCTTTTGGCTGAAAAAATACTTCCGGTATTGTCAGCAATAAACTGAACGAGTTTTTCAAGAAAGATGGTATTTCGTAAGTTGTAACGGCTTACAATATCTCTGAATAAAATGGTGGAATAAATGTTTTTCAGGTATTCTGCAACAATTTCATCTTCAAGCGGAAGATTGATTAAATAGGGAAGTCCACCAAACTTGCTGAATAACAATAGGCTTGAATCGCTATCTACTAATTGCTGAAATCTTAAAAATTCAGGATATGAAAGGCTGTAAATACTGAATTCAACATATCTTCCACTTAGAAAAGTTGCCAATTCACCCGAAAGCATCGTCGCATTGCTACCGGTGATATACAAATCGTTGTGCTCATCCAGTAAAAGCGATCTCAATGCCTTTTCGAATTCAACAATATCCTGAATTTCATCAATGAAGATGTAGTTCATTTCGTTGGGGATTAGCTTCGAAGTCACATAATCGTTAAGACCTCTGGCGTCCTGAATAAAGTCGAATTCCATATCTTCCTTGTTGATATAGATGATATTGGCATTAGGTTCACCAGAGAGGATTTGCTCAATCAATTGAAAAAGTAAGTAACTTTTACCAACCCGTCGTTGCCCGGTAAGAACCTTAATGATTGGTTTTCTGATAAATGGAGCAATTCGTGTTATGTAACTATCTCTTGGTAATAGTTTTGATGGTATCTTCATTTATTCATACTTAAAACTTTGTTCAAATATATGAAAAGTTTTAATCATAGTTAAAACATCTGTTGAAAATCAGAAAAGTTTTAATCATACTTAAAACTATTGCTTCAGTACTTTCCAGAAATCTTCAGCCAAAGCTTTTTCATCTATTTTGATGAATGCCTTGATGGATCTTTGTTTATTTTCAGGAGGTGTTTTTACTGTTTTTAGCTGTACCAATGAGGGATTCAGGTAGGCTTCAATCAATGCCAGGTCCCACATCACACGGGTTTCGTCCTGTGGGTTTTGTACCCGCCAGCGGTCTTTGAGGATATTCTCGGCTTCGTTCGATTCGTCCAACTTGCTATAGGTTTCATCGCGTTTAAACTGAAGTGGGAGAGCAGCCTGAAGGCACATCATCGTCAGATCAAAACCTTCAAGATTCAGCAAATAGTCGAAAGCATTCAGGTCATTGCGGATATTGAACTCATTTTTGTTCCAGACTTTGGTTTTGGGATTATATTGTGCGCCCAGCGAAAAACAGCGAATCCGTGTTTTGATTTCAGGAGCAAGAATCAATGCCGATGCAATATTGGTCAAAGCGCCAATGGTCATGATGTCGAGCTTTTCATTTTCAGGAAGTGCTTTTACTGCGGAAATTATTGCTTGTGCTGCCGGCGAATCGCGAGAATCTTGCTGTCCCCAGGCTCGACCAATCTGACGGTCAGTTCCAATTGGATGAGCAATATTCATCCTGCCCAATGCTTTTAAAATCTGTTCGTTGAGTCGCTGACTTTCAGCAACTGTATATAATCCTTTTGTGTCGTAAGCATTCCATTTCTCAAAAACCAACAAGTCAGGATTGTTGAAATGGGCTGAACTAAGGCCAACCAGATCAATCGCTGGTTCTTTTACCAGGCGCACAATGGCATACAAATCGTCCATTTCATTTCCGGTATCGGCATCGAGCCAAACTTTTTGCTTTTGTGCAGAGACAGAAACTACCGAAACAATGGCGGCAAGTAAAAAAATGTATTTCTTCATGGTCATTTTTATTGAATGTTGATGCTTCTATCCAGGCGCAAATCGGCTGACGACGCGTCAACAGAGAAATTTACCTTCCCAGTTGATTAGCCCAACTCGACGATTACCGAGTGGGTGGTTCCCTCCTTGAATAATGGTAAAATATTTGATACATAAATGTTTCCATCAATGATAACCTTTATAACTCCTTTGCTTACGTGGTTTGGATTTACCACTTTGATCAGATAAGTTGCGCCCCTGAATTTACGGGTAATTTCAAATCCATCCCATTTGGCCGGAATACATGGATCAACTTTTAACCCATCGTAATCGGGCTGAATTCCCAGAATAAACTGGCTGATCGCGTAGAAGTTCCATGATGCAGTTCCGGTTAGCCACGAATTTTTGGCCTCACCCGGCTTAAATGAATCTTTTCCGGCAACCATCTGTGCATAAACGTAAGGTTCAGTTTTGTGCAGTTCGGATATGTCTTCAAGGTAGGAAGGGCAAATCTTTTTATAATACTCAAAAGCCTGATCGCCGCGACCAATAACCGTTTCTCCAATCATGATCCATGGATTATTATGGCAGAAGATACCTGCATTCTCTTTGTATCCGGCCGGATAGCTCGATATCTCGCCGTATTCGATGTAGTATTTGGTAAAGGCAGGATTATTCAATACAATTCCAAATTCGGTATCCATGCGTTCTTTTACCGAATCCAGCGCAGTTTTACACAGACCTTCTTCTTTTCCGATTCCTGCCATGGTGCACCATCCGTTCGATTCGATGAAGATTTTTCCTTCTTCATTTTCGTTGCTGCCAATTTTACGTCCGTAGTAATCGTAGGCACGGATAAACCATTCGCCATCCCAGCCATGTTGTTTAACGGCTGCAATCATGTTATCAACCTTTTCTTGAGCGTGGTTGGCTTCTTCTGTCTTTCCCAATTTCAGACATAAATCGACATAGTCGCGGCCATAAATTACAAACAAACCGGCAATCATCAGCGATTCAGCTTTCGAACCTTCGCTTTTATTTTCGGTTGTTTGAAACGATTCATTTGGATCGTTCGAGAAACAGTTCAGGTTCAGGCAATCGTTCCAGTCGGCACGGCCAATTAGCGGTAATCCGTGTGGGCCAAGGTTATTCACAACATGGTCAAATGAAACAGTCAGGTGATCGAATAAAGTGCGGGCTACGCTCATGTCGTTGTCGAAAGGCACCATTTCGCCGAGGATTCCAAAATCGCCCGACTCCTTGATGTAGCTGATGGTTCCAAGAATCAACCACATTGGGTCGTCATTGAATCCGCCACCAATGTCGTTGTTGCCTTTTTTAGTGAGCGGTTGGTACTGGTGGTAGCAGCCTCCATCCTGAAATTGGGTTGATGCAATGTCAATAATCCGTTCGCGGGCACGTTCGGGAATCTGGTGAACGAAACCGATGAGGTCCTGATTTGAATCACGGAAACCCATTCCACGGCCGATTCCGCTTTCGAAATACGAAGCTGAGCGTGAAAAGCAGAAGGTAATCATGCACTGGTATTGATTCCAGATGTTCACCATCCGGTCAAGTTTTTCATCGCCTGAGTTCACATTGTAAACGCTAAGCAGATTATCCCAATAAGTCCGCAATTCGTCAAAAGCAACGTCAACTTTTTCAGCAGTATCGAATTTAGCTATGGTGGCTTTCGCTTTGGTTTTGTTGATTACTCCTTTTGATTCCCACTTTTCGTCTTCAGCATTTTCGACGTAACCCAACAAGAAAACGAAATCTTTTGATTCTCCCGGTTGAAGCTCAACTTCAATATAATGAGACGCGATTGGTGACCAGCCATGCGCTTCAGTATTACGGGGTTTTCCTTCAGTAACCACTAGTGGTTCTTCGAAACCGTTGTAAAGTCCGAAGAATGATTCGCGGTCGGTGTCAAAACCCTGAACCGGCGAGTTTACCGAGTAATAGGCGTAATGGTCGCGGCGTTCCTTGTATTCGGTTTTGTGGTAAAGAACCGATCCGTCAATCTCTACTTCGCCGGTCGAAAAGTTGCGCTGGAAATTTTCCATGTCGGCAGCAGCATTCCAGAGGCACCATTCAGTAAATGAGAAAAGTTTCAGCTTTTTTACTTCCGAAGAATTATTGGTCAGGGTCAATTTCTGTACTTCGGCCCATGTTTTCAGTGGAACAAAGAACAGTACTTTAGCTGAAACGCCATTTTTTATACCTTCAATCGAGGTATAATTCATTCCGTGGCGACATTCATATTTGTCGAGCGGTGTTTTACAGGGTTTCCAGCCCGGCGACCAAACAGTTTCTTCATCTTTAATGTAGAAATAGCGACCGCCACTATCCATTGGCACGTTGTTGTAACGGTAGCGGGTTAGCCTGCGGAATTTGGCATCTTTATAAAAGGTGTATCCACCGGCAGTATTCGAAATCAATGAAAAGAAATCTTCGTTACCCAAATAGTTTATCCAGGGCCACGGCGTTTGTGGGTTTGTAATTACGTACTCCCGGTTTTTGTCGTCAAAATGTCCGAATTTCATGTTCTGTATATTTTTCAGTTTTGTAAATTGTTGTTCATTTAAGCCAATTCGTTGGCTCTTCTGCTGTTTAATTCTACGGTAATTTCATCCATTTTCCTCTGATCCAACGGATAGAGTAACATTAATCCGGCCCCTACCAAGGCTATAATTCCCGGAATCCAACTCATCAGCATGATAATGCCCGGCACCGCGCCTTGAATAGCGACGGCATCTTGTCCGTTATAATTGAATGCGGCCAAAACAAAACCAATAATAGCACCGGCTACCCCTCCGCCAAACTTGGTTGAGAACGAACCCGCGGAATAAATTAGTCCGGTAGCTCTTCGTCCGTTTTTAAATTCAGAATAATCGGCAGCATCGCCAAGCATAGCAAAAAACAGTGTTGGGAAAATGGCTGCAGCAATTTCAGAAATTACTCCAATTGCGAAAATACTACCGATATTTCCAGGACCGCAGAAAACAAGCAATGCATTTACAACACCTGAAAATATAAAGGCATAAATAAACAGATTGCGCTTGCCCAACTTTTTTGCCAATGGTGAAGTTATCATAGCGCCCGCGATGGATGCTACCATTAATGCGATCATATACGATGCAGCCAAAAGTTGATTGTGTATGTAATGTGCAAAATAAATCACTACAATGCCCTGTTTTATTGAATTGTAGATTTGAAATACCAGGCCAATAACCAGTAGAATTATCCAGGGTTTGTTCCTGACTAAATCTTTTAAATCTTTTAACAAGTTGCTTTTTTGAGCCTTAGGAGGAGTTACACGTTCCTTTGTGGTATAAAATGTAATAAGCAGAACCAGCGATAAAACTCCGGACAACAAATAAATTGAATTACTGTACCCCTTTTTCTGGTCAATGATCGAAATGCTTTTTGGTTCAATGTTTTCTTCACCGGTTACAATGAAAGAATAATTTTTTTGAGCTTCCATCGAAAAACTCTTTCCCTGGGTAGGAACATTGTTATTCTCCGTCAATTTGGTATCGGCCCATATAAACTTGGCAATACCATCATCAGTTTTGATGTTCACGTTTTCCACATCCCTGGGCGATGAAACTGTTACTTCATATTTTTTTGAATCCAGCTTACTGACATCGATGGTCGGGTTTATATTTCCAAAATGGGCCACCAAAAACAACAAAGCTCCCTGAACCAGCATTCCACCGGTAAAAGCGCCAACCATACGGTATGAACCAAGACTTGTACGCTCTTTATCGTCGCCTGTCATTACCGCCATTAATGCGCCGTAAGGAATATTGTTCGCGGTATAAATCAGGGTAAATAAAATATAGGTGGTATAGGCATAAATAATTTTTCCGGTCTGGCTTAAATCGGGGCTCATAAACAACAGCGACAAGATGATCCCCAATGGCAGGGCAGACCATAAAATCCAGGGACGAAATTTTCCGTATTTTGAGTTGGTTCTGTCTCCGATAATGCCCATTGCAATATCGCTAACCCCATCACTGAATCGGGCGATAAGCAAAAGGACTCCTACAGCCGCAGGATTTATACCGAATACATCGGTGTAAAAAACAAATAAGAATGTTGAAACTCCGCGCCAGGCAATGTTGGCAGCTCCATCGCCAAGTGCATAGCCAATCTTTTCGGAAAGTTTAAGTTTTTCGGTAGGTCCTTTCATGTGTTTGAATTTAGATAGGTTTCTTGTTGTAAAAATAACAAAAAGTCAATGCAAGAAAAGTATTTTATAAGCCTTTTTTAGAAACAAAAAATCAGCCCGTTAAACCTAACGGATTGAGTTCAGGATAGTATGGGAAGCCATCGAAAAGGACTTGCCTGAACTGAAAAAGATTACAGAACAAATAATTGCTGACGAATTTTAGGTAGCCAAAGTATCAGGAATATTTTTCTCCAGTTTTACAAATCCCAGAAAATATACAATCACCCCAATCGTAACTACCGCTGTAGCGATAAATGCTGTTTCAACTCCAAACCAAAACCAGAGCAATCCGGCCAGTGAACTGGCGATCATCGCAGCAATGCTTTGATATCCGGCATAAGACCCGATTGCAGTAGCTGTATCTTTTGGGTCGGTAATGTTGCTGATCCAGGCTTTGGCGATTCCTTCAGTGGCGGCGGCATAAATTCCGTAGAGGAAGAAAAGAACCAGATAAATGTAGAAGTTTGAAGTCAGCGCCATTCCAAGGTAAACCAACGCGAACAATGCCAATCCTGAAATAAACACACTTCTGAGGCTTAATTTATCGGCAATCATTCCCATTGGAAATGCTGACAATGCATAAATCAGGTTGTAAAAAATATAAAGGCCAATCATGTAAGTATCTGACATTCCAGTTTGTTTTACTTTCAGCAAAAGCAACATATCAGAACTGTTGAAAAGTGCAAAAGCCAATAATCCGATCACCACTTTCCGATACATGGGCGGACTGACTTTCCAGTATTTCAGGAATGAAAAGAAAGGTGTTGAAACCTTTTCAACTGGTTTGATTTGCTTTTTATCTTTCACCAAAAAGGTACTGGCAATAGCCAGCAATCCGGGCAGAAAGGCGATCAGGAACAAGGTTTTGTAATCTTCAGGGTAAAAATAAAGATAAATCAAAGCTGCAATTGGTCCCAGCACAGCACCAAATGTATCAGCCGACCGATGGAACCCAAATACTTTGCCTTTGGTCTGCGGAGTCGCTTCGTCCGAAAGCATGGCATCGCGGGCTCCGGTGCGCAGTCCTTTTCCAAGCCGGTCGATTGTTCGTGCAAAGAAAATCCATACCGGAAAAATAAACACAGCCATCATTGGTTTGGAAATGGCGCTCAACGTATAACCCAATTGAATAAATGGCGCCCGTTTTCCTGAATTGTCGGATAGTTTTCCGAAATAACCCTTGCCCAATCCGGCAGTGGCTTCAGCAATTCCTTCAAGGATGCCGATTAAAACAACCGAGAAACCAATGCTTTTCAGAAAAATCGGCATGATCGGGTAAAGCATTTCGCTTGCAGTATCAGTAAAAAGACTGATCAGGGAAAGAATCCAGACAGTTCGGGTAATGGTTTTCATTTTTTTAAATTCTTTCTTTTCAGAAGGTAAGCATCGGTGGCGAAATATGCTTTTGACATCAACCAGCCATAAGCGATTCCGAGCGAAGCGCCACAAATTACATCTCCCGGATAGTGAACTCCGTTGTAAATTCGGCTGTAAGAAACCAAGACAGCCCAAACGATAAGCCAATATTTCAACCATTTAAATTGTTTGTCGAACGTGAAATATATAAAAGTTGCCAGTCCGAAAACATTGGCTGCATGTGACGAAACAAAACTATACAATCCGCCAGGCCCGGCTTTGCTTATATAAATTAATCCGGCCAAAGTCGGTTCGTGCGAAGGTCGTAATCGTTGAACCAGATTCTTGAGAAGATGTGACGAAGTTTGGTCGCACAAAGTGATTACAAGAGCAATAAACAGAAGCATCAATAGTCCCCGCATTTTGTAACGTTTAATCATCAAAAAAATAATCAGTAAATACATGGGAACCCAAACCAGAATGTTGCTCAGCCAATACATGATCGGATCGAAAAAGGCATTGTGCAAGCCGTTTAGAAAGAGGAAAAGTTGTGTGTCAATTGAATTTAGGAATTCCATATTACTGATAATTGTACTGTTTAAGCAGTTTATTCATTAAACTGGTCATAAGGCTAAGCGCCCGGCGGCAAATGAATTTGTGACAGCAAAGATTGGATAAATTTGATGAAAGGACAAACTAAGTTTAAGTTGGTTTATTTCCCCGCAATGTCTTTAATGGTTTGACGCAGGATTCTTACCTCCATTTCCAGTTCCTTAATCCGTTCATTTTGTGCATTGGTAATATTGGCCACCGATTCGATATTTGTTGCCACCGGTTCATTGTAAGGCAACAATTCGGCAACTTCCCTGAAAAAGTTATAGTTACACACCGCCGACATGTCGAGCAGTCGTTTTACCTGTAAGGTTGTCCTGTTTAGCATTCCCTGAATGGTAGAAGGGCTGGTGTTTAGCTTTCGAGCTACATCAGAATAGTTGAGGCGCCTGTTTTCGAGTTCACGGTTAACCATTGAAACGATGTTTATCTTATCCATACCTGTAAGTTGTTAAAAAATACGAAATAATACCGTAAAATTAATAAAAATAATTGTATTAAAAATTAGAAGTACCGTTCAGTAAATACAGAGTGTCGTTTCCTAAATACAGAGTGTCGTTTCCTAAATACGGAGTGCCGTTTCTTAAATGCAGAGTTCCGATTCTTAAATACATAGTGCCGATTATTAAATGCAGAGTGCCGTTTCTTAAATACAGAGTGCCGTTTCTTAAATACTAAGTGCCGTTTAGTGAATGTAAAGTAACGATTTGTAAGTGTAATAATACTGATAATAAATATTAACTAACGTATTGTAAGCATTTTTTGATGATATAAGGACTTGTTAACCTCTGTTGAAAATCCTAAATATGACTTATTCCTGACACGGTAGTTTTTCTTTTGAGTTTATTATTTGTTCTCAAGCAAGCATTCCAGAATAATTATTGTTTACCTTGGCGCGAGAAAATTGGTGGAACAGGAAAGTACCAGAAATGACACTTGTTTGAGCGATAGCCTTAACAAGTTGTAGATGTTTCAGTGTCTATGATGCACTCAACCCTAATTAGGTGTATGCTTATTCTGATAAAAAAGCTTTGGTCAAAGTTCGAATTGTCAATTAATGAATCAAATAAAGAGTTGAAAACTCAAATTCCAATATTCAGCTAAAATAAATGGAGAAATATGAAACCCGGATCGAAAGATATTAAGGCATTTATAAGCTTTTCGGAAGGCGAATAAGATTTACTTCAAGATAATAATAGTACAGAAATCATTAAATGAATTTGATATGAACAAATCAAATGACCGAATTTATATAAAACAGTGGCTGGAATTAAAACCATATAATAATCAAGCTCCTACTGATGGTTATTATTTAAAACTTTGCAATGAAGTTAAGAAGAATATTATTGCCAATAAACAATCATCTGTATTTCTGATTTATTTAGACAATGATGAAATTGATGCATTAGCTTGCTTCCTGACATCCTATTTGGAGGATTTAATTTCAGAAACAAATATTTGGAATTCTTTTTTAACTATTCACAATAGGTTGTATGGAAAACAATTGCCTTTTTATGAATTGGCTGAATACTATGAGAATGAAATTAATATTCAAGATATTTGCTTCTTGATTTGGTATTTTATGAATACGATTCAGCAAGATAAATTCTTTGCCCCATTTAATGATTTTATTATTAATACATCAAAAAATGTAATGGAAATTTTTGAAAATGAATGGGAATATGCTCCAGAAAATGAACTTTTAAAAACATTTTATTCTATTGATGAAGGGGAAACAGATTTCTATAAAGTTAGAAAATTGATTGATACTCTTTTATTCAAAACATACTTATTCTATCCAGATACACTTTTAGATTTGCGCGATAAGGAGTTTGAAATTCTGAAGAAAAGTAAAAATGATGAAAATTTATCAAGCTTTTTAAACGAAAACAGAGACAATACACTTTTTAAATCCTATACAAGGTTACTTGGACTAAAAGGTCAGGAATGGATTTCCGAAATTTTGGGTCAGAATCACAATTTGAGTAAAGATTTCCTTAAGATTTCAAAAAAAATAAAAGGTTATTTCTTCTACAAAGATCAGGACGAAGAAAATGTTTTTCTTGAGCATATTGCATCAGGAATGAAATTTAGTATGACGAAAAAGTCATTTGACCATTATGAAAAGCTAAAAGAATTTGATACCATTCTATATTTGGGGATTGTCGAATGGAGAAATGAATGGTGGTTTTCAGGAGTATATTTTAAAATCGAATTTAACGCTGACTTGGTTTTGAATGAAAAAAATTCATTGGATAGCCGAATGGAGGTTAATTTTCTGGATCATCAATCAAAGGATATGCATATTATTTTGGAAGGGCAATTAAAAGCATTTAAAGAATTTAATAATGACTTGCCAATTGCATTTATGAATTCAGACAAAATTGAATCTTTCTATAAGGGTTATATTGAGTTCTTTAACAACTCCTTAAAATTAACAGATAAAGAGAAGGAAGAAGCTACACAAAGAGCAAGAAAGGATGGATTCTTTGGAAAGGAAAATGAAACAAAGAATTTTTCAGAAATTTCAGATAGTGGTTTAGTATTTTTTAATCCTGAAAGTGGTGTAGAAATCGCTTTGGCGATTAATAGCGCTTTTCCTTTAAAAAACAATCCATATTATAACGAAGAAGATAGCGAAGAACAAATAATGAGTTTATTTTTTGCTGAAGACCTATCAAAAGAATTGGCAATGTTTTGCGTTAACAATTTTAGGTATGAATTACCTTTTTTCAAAAGTTCAGAGGGCAAGCTATTATTAGATAATATCGATTTTTTGCTTCGCTTTTGGAAAAGAGGCAATTATTTTAGCAAGCCCTCCGTAACTTTTACCGGAGGAAAAAGTAGTTAATTTGAGAAAGAGCCATTT
>JBBRXN010000055.1:0-35911 GCA_038248385.1 Bacteroidales bacterium | reverse complement strand
TTTGGGGTTTTGGAGGATTTATAAATTCATAGCCAACTTTTGCAGCAATTTGGTTTATCAAATTAATTCCGAGTTCTTTACATTCTATCCCCACGTTTTCTAAGAATGTTTTCCTTTCTGATGGAATAATATTGGCACATAATATCAATTCGACAATATCATCGGGACTTTGTCTTTTGAGCAACCCGTAATATTCCATTACTTGTCCAGATGCATCTCTTGTAAGAAGCCCTCTTTTAACTTCAACTATAATTTTCCTTTTGTGTTTGTCCTCAAAAATTATATCTGCAAAGCACTTGTCCAGTTTAACTTGTTGTCCAATTAATGTAAATCCCGAATTCGGAAAAAATTCGTCTGGATACCTAGCTATTAAATTTTCCATATCCTTTTCTAACATATTGTCAATTTATTAATGTTTGTGTCATACTTAAAATGCCCGCTGACGTCAAAGTATTTTATCCAACGTTGCTGCAATATACAACATAAAGGTGAAAATCGAATATTAATTGAAAAAAGAATGGATGTAAATTCGAAAATGTTGGATAAAATATAGTTGTACGATTGCGCCGACAGCTATGGACTTGTTAACCGAGGATTAGTCCGGGCTTCACTTTGAGTGAAACCCGGACTTTAAACGGACTTTAAACCCGGACTTTCGTATATAAAAAAGGAGGCTCAAACGAACCTCCTTTTTTTTATGCGACTGATCACTATTCCCACTCGATGGTTGCTGGTGGTTTTGAGCTGATGTCGTAAACAATGCGGTTAATGCCGCGAACTTTGTTAATGATTTCATTCGACATTTTGGCCAGGAATTCGTAGGGTAAATGAACCCAATCGGCTGTCATTCCATCGGTAGAAGCCACGGCACGCAAGGCGACTACATTTTCGTAAGTACGTTCGTCGCCCATCACACCAACCGATTGAACGGGTAAAAGCATCGCTCCGGCCTGCCAAACTTTGTCATACAAACCCCATTCTTTCAAGCCGTTGATAAAAATAGCATCGGCTTCCTGAAGGATACGGACTTTTTCAGGAGTCACATCGCTCAAAATACGGATACCCAATCCCGGTCCGGGAAAAGGATGGCGTCCCAAAAGTTCTTGTTTGATTCCCAAGGCCCTTCCCACCCTGCGAACTTCGTCTTTAAACAACAAATTCAGTGGTTCAACCACTTTCAGGTGCATTTTTTCTGGCAACCCGCCAACATTATGGTGCGATTTGATGGTTGCTGAAGGTCCGTTTACCGAAACCGATTCAATCACATCAGGATAAATTGTTCCCTGTGCCAGCCATTTTACGTCATGTATCTTGTGCGCTTCCACATCAAAAACTTCAATGAAGTCGCGGCCAATTGTTTTGCGTTTTGTTTCAGGATCAGAGATTCCTGCCAGATCGTCCCAAAATTTCTGACGGGCATCCACTCCGATAACATTCAGTCCCATGTGCTGGTACGAATCGAGCACCTGCTGAAATTCATCCTTGCGCAGCAGTCCATTATCAACAAAAATGCAGGTCAGATTTTTACCGATCGCACGGTGTAAAAGCACTCCGGCAACCGATGAATCAACTCCGCCCGAAAGACCCAGCACGACTTTGTCGTTGCCTATTTTTTCCTGAAGTTCTTTTATGGTTGTTTCAATAAACGAATCTGGTGTCCAGTCTTGTTTGCAACCGCATATATCCACCACAAAGTTTTGCAGCAATTGGGTTCCTTCGGTGGTATGATAAACTTCGGGATGAAACTGAATGCCATAAGTTTGCTCTCCTTCGATCTGGAAAGCTGCTTTATCCACGTCAGCAGTACTTGCTATTATCTGATAGTTTTCAGGAATACACTCAATCGTGTCGCCATGCGACATCCAAACCTGGGTATGTTCACTCACCTGTTTGAACAGTGGATTCGTTGAATCAACAAATCCAAGATTGGCCCGCCCGTACTCGCGCGAATCGGAAGGCATCACCTCGCCACCAAAATAATGAGCCAGATATTGCGCACCATAGCAAACTCCCAACAAAGGCAATTTTCCTTTAATCAGCGACAAATCAGGTTTTGGTGCATTCGCATCCCTAACAGAAAAAGGACTTCCGGATAAAATGACACCTTTTACGGTTTCGTCAATCGCTGGATAATGGTTATAAGGATATATTTCGCAATATACGTTCAACTCCCTCACGCGGCGGCCAATCAATTGTGTGTATTGAGAACCAAAATCGAGGATAAGAATTTTTTCCTGCATCAGACTTGTTTTTTTTGAATTGGCGCAAAGATAGAAAAAACATCACTGTCTTTTCACCACCTTTTCAGTCAGTAAAATCTGATTATTTTGAGTGATCCTCAGCACGTACAAACCGGGGGTCAGTATATTGTTTTCAGCAAAATCAAGCTGAATCTGCCCGTTTTGTATTTCAATACTGTTTTTCCGGAGCAGCATGCCTCCGGTTGAGTATAGTTCAGCAAAACCACCACCCGACACAGAATTGGTTAGCTGAATAGTCAGCCGATCGACAAATGGATTCGGAAAAATTGAAATTGAATTGGATGCGAATTGGTTTTCGTTGCCGGTGAAGTCATACGGCCATGATTGATCCAGAAATGCCAATCGGTTGACAAGCCAGTTTTTCATCCAGTTTACTTCAGAAATATAGGTACTACCAACATAATAATTGGGCCAAATTTTGGCCCCCAAAATAGGCCATCGCTGATAATTGCGAACCTGGGCTTCTGATAAAAGATTGACAAGACTATCGGTAACAAACCGGATTCGCTGATTGGAAAGCTCATTTTTACGAATCCAGGACCACCGTTTCTTCAATTTTGTGACATAAGCCGGATCCTTCAATAACTTATTCCACCAAAACGGATTTTGCCAATAATCAGCTCCTAAATAAGCCTGATACTGAAAACCGGTCGTAACCCAACCGTCATAATAATCAGCATTTCCGTAGCCTAAATTAAAATCCCAAATCGGGCCACAGTTGATCAATTTATTTTTGCCTTTGTATAAATAGGAGCTCAGTCGGTAACCATCCACATTTTTAGCCAACTCATTAATAATCATGAAATCAACAAAAGAGGAATCGTTCAGATATTCATGATAGTTACCCGGATAACTAAAATTTTCAAGGTTCAGGGCATTTTCCATCATACGTATATATGACTGAATATAAGATTTCTGGACACTGGTAATTTCTTTCGCTTTCGGATAATCATACTGGTAATAGGTTTTCCCGACTCTATTGGAGTAATTTGAATACCAGCCATCTCCACCTCCTCCTGTAGTTTTATCAATCTTAATGATGTAACCACCGGTCAGATTTTCGCCCGAATTATCGGTGGTTAATAATTTGGCAATATCAACGCGGTTTTTGTTTCGCTTTATTTTTTCCATCAGTACATAAACTCCGTCATACTTTCCATTCAAAAATAGTTCGACATAACGACACCTAGGCGACCAATGTTTAAGCGAAGCATCCAGGGTATAAGTTAACACATCACGGATCATCGTTTTATCGGTATAGGGAGCATAAAGAACCCAATCGTTTTCTTCGGGCATACCAATAAGCGAAACATCAACATCCAGCAGAGCGGCTGATTTGGTCTCAAATCCGTAACTTTTCTTCGGAAACATTTGTGATGATGACCCCCGTACCTCAATACCGACCTTGCCATTGAAGTTGTTCATCGGATCGCTCAGTGAATTGCGATTGCCCGGCCCGTTCCAGATGATTCCCATGTTCGCGGTAATTTTCGGATCGTCCTTTATTGCTTGTCCGTTAGTATTGATCACCACTAATGGAAGATTGGAAGAAGAAAATGTTTGGGAAAAAGCAATAGTCGAAATGAAAGGGAAAAGAAGGAAAATCAATAAAAACTTTAGGCTTGCGGACATTTGGTTGTGGTTAAGCTGAGTAGGAAAAAAGCAAAGCTTCCTTTTCACAGAAAGCTTTGCCTGAATAATTTACAATTCGCGGATCCAGATATTGCGATAACTTACCGGATTACCGTGATCCTGAAGACTGATTGGTCCGGCACCGTGAGGTTTTACAAAATATTCAGGAATCCCAATATATGGAGTTGGGCCACGCAATGAAACGTGATTCTGAACCAAAACACCATTTTGTAAAACGGTTACCATTGGTGGGGTAAAATAAGTCCCGTTGCTATTAAAACGTGGAGCAGTGTAAATTACATCATAAACCTGCCACACACCAGGACCTTTGCACACATTTACCAGCGGAGGATATTGTTTGTAGAAACTTCCGGCCTGACCATTGCGGTAGGTTCTGTTATTGTAATTGTCCAATACCTGAAGTTCGTAAATTCCCTGAAGGAAAACCCCGCTGTTTCCACGTCCCTGGCTTTCGCCAACCACTTCAGATGGTGTCCGCCATTCGAGGTGCAACTGAAAATCGTTGAACACCCGTTTAGTTTTTATAATTCCGGCTCCTTTGGTAACAGTAACACATCCGTCGGCCACTTTCCATCCGGGTTCAGTGCCACCTTCATTGGTCCATTCGTTATTCAGGTCTTTACCATCAAAAAGCACGATGGCATCAGAAGGAGCATCAACAACGGTTGCTCCCGGTGCAACAACAGAGATTTCCGGATCCCAGATTTCAGTCATTTCAGGTTTCATTGGGAAATCGGTCCTTCCCTGGGCAAAAATTGCAGTAAAAGCAAGTACTCCAGCTGCTAAAAATAATAATCGTTTCATGTAAGTAGTTTTTGGTTAATTTTTTTTGTTATTGATTGTTATTAAGTCATTAATTGTCATTCTTTTCAAGTCATTCATAGTCATTAAAGTCATTGATAAATACTGCATCACTGATGAACAAACGAATTTTTAACTTGAAACCTGGAACCTGGAACTTGGAACTTTACAGGTCGAGTTCTTTCATGATATTATCAATCTTTTCATCTGCCAGTTTCTCAACGGCATCAAAATCAGAGCGGTTTTTCAGTTCGCTTGTAACTTCAAAATAGAATTTAATTTTTGGCTCAGTACCCGATGGACGAACTGAAATCTTGGTTCCGTCTTCAGTGAAAAACTGCAAAACGTTCATGGTTATTTTCTGATCAATTTTCCTTTCCTCGCCTGTCAGAATATTCTTCTCGGTCAGCGTGTCGTAATCTTTCACAAACTGAAGTTTTGATCCGCCCAATGTGCGGGGCGGATTATTACGGAAGGTCACCATCATTTGCTCAATTTCTTCAGCACCCGATTTACCTTCGCGAACCACATATTTCATTTTTTCTCTTGAATATCCGTATTCCAGATAAATATCCAATAGCAGCTCATACAAGGATTTACCCTGATCTTTTGCCCATGCGGTGATCTCGGCCATCAAAGCGCAGGAAGATACGGCATCTTTATCGCGGACAAAATCAGCCGGCATAAAACCAAAACTTTCTTCACCACCGCCGATGTATTTTTTCTTTCCTTCGAGCTCACGGATTATTTCGGCAATGAATTTGAAGCCGGTATAAACATCGTAATAGTCGATGTGATTTCTACGGGCGATCTCTGCAATCTTTTCAGTAGTTACAATAGTTTTAACGATGAACTCATTGCCTTTCAGCAAATTGTTCTTTTTCATATTGGTAACAATGTAGTAGATAAACAGTAAGGCGGTTTGATTGCCGTTTACAATAATATATTCGCCTTTGGTATTTTTAACAGCTACTCCAATTCGGTCGGCATCAGGATCAGAAGCCATCACCACATCGGCATTTACTTCCATTGCCTTTTGAATGGCCATTTTCATGGCAGCGGGTTCTTCCGGATTAGGCGAAATTACGGTAGGGAATTCGCCGCTCACCACATCCTGTTCAGGAACATTGATAATATTATTGAACCCAAATGCGCGGAACGCCATCGGAATCAGTTTTACACCGGTTCCGTGAATTGGCGTGTAAACAATTTTCAGGTCTGAATATTTTTTAACCAATTCCGGAGCAATCGAAACCGTTTTAACTTTTTCAATGAATTTCCGGTCGGCTTCACCACCAATAATGCTGATATATTGATTGTTACCAGTAAATTTAATGTCTTCGACTTTGACATTCTGTACCTCTTCAATTACATTTTCGTCATGCGGTGAAACCAATTGTGATCCATCATCCCAGTAAGCTTTGTATCCATTGTATTTTTTGGGATTGTGCGAGGCCGTCAGGATAATTCCGCTCTGGCAACCATATTCCCGAATTACAAACGACAATTCCGGAGTTGGCCTAAGTTCGTCAAAAAGCAATACTTCAATTCCGTTTGCAGCGAAAATATGAGCACTGGTTTCAGCATACAAACGGCTGTTGTTGCGGCAATCATAACCAATAGCCACTTTGATAGTTGGCAATGCTACAAATTCTTTTTTCAGGTAATTACTTAGGCCCTGCGTTGCGGCGCCAACTGTATAGATATTCATCCGGTTGGTTCCGGCTCCCATTACTCCACGCAAGCCTCCAGTTCCAAATTCCATGTCTTTGTAAAAAGAATCTATTAGCTCAGAGGTATCTTCATTGTCCAAAAGCCTTTGTACTTCAGCACGGGTCTCAGCATCATAAACTTCGCTTAACCATTCGGTAGCCTTGGCTCTTACCATTTTCAAAACATCGTTATCTGCTGTCATAATCGTTATTTTTTTATTTCATTGATACATTTTTCGAGACTACTACGCCAGTAGGGAATCTGAATTCCAAAAATACTTTTAATTTTTGATTTATTTAAAACACTGTAGAACGGACGTGCCACAGGAGAAGGATAATCTTTTGATTCGATGGCATTCACCGAACAATTTATACCATACATCTGATGGATTGCAAGGGCAAAATCGTACCAGCTGCAAACCCCTTCGTTAGAATAATGGTAAGTTCCGGGTACAAACTCAATTTCTCCGGATTCGGTTTTTCGAATGATTTCCAAAATTGACTCTGCCAGATCACCGGCATAAGTAGGAGTTCCAATCTGATCAAAGATTACATTGAGTTGATCGCGTTCTTTGCCCAATCTAATCATACTCTTCACAAAGTTGCTCCCAAATGAAGAGTACAACCAGGAAGTGCGAATTATAAGCGACTCAGGATTATTCGTCAAACTGATCAACTCGCCTTCCAGTTTTGTGCTGCCGTAAACAGAAGTAGGACAAACCTCATCCTCTTCAATATATGGCAGGTAGTTTTTCCCGTCAAAAACATAATCGGTAGAGATCTGGATGAAGCGGCAACCAATGGCTTTTGATTTTTCGGCCAGAATTGCCGGTGCGACAGAATTGATCAGCCAGGCCGTAGATTCTTCGGTTTCGGCTTTGTCAACTGCTGTGTATGCAGCGCAATTGATCAGCCATTGAGGTTTTTCCTCGGTCAGCATCGCTTCAACTGCTGAAGGACTGGTAATATCCAGTTCATTTAGATCGGTAAAAACAAAATTAAAATCAGGAAATAAATCACCCGACTTTCTGATTTCGGAGCCAAGTTGTCCATTGGCCCCGGTAATTAATATTTTAGGCATAAAATTAAAATTTGAAATTCATTTCAGCATCGGCAAACAACGGGAGCACTTTGTCCTTTCCAGAAACCAATGCTTCCGATGGATCAATTCCCCAGTTAATTTTCAGGGCGGGATCATTGTATAAAATTCCACGCTCGGCAGCCGGTTTGTACAAAGCATCACATTTATAGGAAAAAACTGCAGTCTCGCTTAAAACTGAAAAACCGTGGGCAAAACCTTTAGGTATGAAAAACTGTAATTTGTTTTCTTCGCTCAATTCAAGTCCAAATGATTGACCAAAAGTTGGTGATCCTTCGCGGCAATCAACTGCGACATCATAAACGCTGCCTTGAATAACGCGCACCAATTTGGTTTGCGAATAGGGTTCAAGCTGGTAATGCAAGCCGCGAATCACTCCCCTTCCCGATTTCGATTCATTATCCTGAACAAAAACAGTGGAAATGCCTGCCTCTACAAACTTCTGTTGATTGTAACTTTCAAGAAAGTATCCCCTTTGATCAGCAAAAACCCGGGGTTCTATGATCAGAAGACCCGGTATAGGTGTTTCTATTATCTTCACTTTTGGTTATTTAATACGATTGTATTTGTCCGCTGGCAAGCCTGATTAAATATTCGCCATACTGATTTTTCTTTAGCGGTTCTGCCAGTTTCAGCAATTGTTCTTTATTGATGAATCCTTTGCTATAAGCGATTTCTTCGATACACGACACTTTCAATCCCTGACGTTGCTCAATGGTTGAGATGAAAGTTGAAGCCTGCATCAGACTTTCATGCGTTCCGGTATCCAGCCAGGCAAAACCACGGCCCAGGAGTTTCATGTTTAATCGGCCTTCTTCAAGATACAATCGGTTCAGGTCGGTAATTTCGAGTTCGCCACGAGGCGAAGGTTTCAGTCCTTTGGCTTTTTCAACCACATCGTTGCCATAAAAATAAAGGCCGGTAACTGCGTAATTCGATTTGGGATTTGCAGGTTTTTCTTCGAGCGACAATACTTTTCCCTGATCATCAAATTCAGCAACTCCATAACGGTCCGGATCATTCACATAATAACCAAAGACTATTGAGCCATCAGTTAATGTGGCTGCTTCTTCGAGTATCGAGGTGAAGTTGTAGCCATAAAAAATATTGTCGCCCAGAACCATACAAACACTGTCGTCACCAATAAACTCTTCACCGATAATAAATGCCTGTGCCAGACCATCAGGAGAAGGCTGAATGGCATATTCAAGCTTTATCCCGAGCTGGCTTCCATCTTCCAGAAGGTCTTCGTACAGATGAATGTCCTTCGGTGTCGATATGATTAATATCTCACGAATCCCGGCCAACATCAGGACTGACAAAGGATAATAAATCATCGGTTTGTCATAAATCGGAATGATTTGTTTCGAAATACTTTTAGTAATCGGATACAGACGTGTTCCGGATCCACCGGCAAGAATAATTCCCTTCATTTTAAAGTCTTTAAGTTTTATAAAAAATCGATAATTCGCTACAATCAAAAATAGGAATTATTAGTAAGCAGAACTAAGCAAACGACAAAAATCCGAATTTTAAATTAAAAGCAACCCATAATCGTTCAATAAAAAAAGTGAAAGTTTGTAAAATTCAGCTATAAGATCGTTATCGCACGAAAAATCACTAAAAACCTTTTTTTTATAGCGGAATAGTCTTATTTTTGCGGCGCATTAATTTAATATATTGTCTAACTCATTAATTAATTGATTATTAAATGGTAGAAAACAACAATGAGAACCTTGAACCAAAGGTAGAACTCGAACAACAGGAAACTGTTGAAACTCCAATCACAGCAGTTGAAGAAACTGTTGAACCAGTGGCAGTAGAAGAAACTATTGCAACTGAAGCAATAGAAGAAACTGTTGTAGCCGAAGAAGTTGAAGAAGTTATTGCGCCTGTAGTGGCTGAAGAAGCTGTTGCACCCGAAGTAGTTGAAGAAACTGTTGCAGCTCCGGAAGCTGACGAATTTGCAGCACCTGTAAAAATTGCAAAGGTTGAAAAAAAGCCAAAAGCAGCAAAAACTGTGGTGGCTGATTCAGCAGACTTTGACTGGGATGCTTTGGTAACAGCTGACAAAGGTTTTAGCGGAAGAGCTAAAAATGATCTTGAATCACTTTATGAAAAAACCCTGACAACCGTTCAGGAAAAAGAAGTGGTTGAAGGAAGGGTTATTTCGATGAACAAACGCGAAGTCGTAATTGACATCGGTTACAAATCGGATGGTATTGTCAGTTTGAACGAATTCCGTTACAATCCTGAATTAAAACCAAAAGATTTGGTTGAAGTTTACATTGAAAGCCTCGAAGATTTAAAAGGCCAGATGATCCTTTCTCACAAGAAAGCCAGAGCATTACGCTCATGGGATCGTGTAAACGAAGCGCTCGAAAAGGATGAAATCATCAAAGGATACATCAAATGCCGTACGAAAGGAGGTATGATCGTTGACGTATTCGGAATTGAAGCATTCTTGCCAGGTTCACAAATCGACGTGAAACCTATTCGCGATTATGACATGTATGTTGACAAAACAATGGAATTCAAAGTGGTTAAAATCAACCATGAATTCCGTAACGTGGTAGTTTCTCACAAAGCATTGATCGAAGCTGAACTCGAACTGCAGAAAAAAGAAATTATCTCTAAACTTGAAAAAGGACAGGTACTTGAAGGTACTGTTAAAAATATCACCTCTTATGGTGTATTTATTGACCTTGGAGGTGTTGATGGATTAATCCATATTACCGACTTGTCATGGGGCCGTATTTCTCATCCTAACGAAATTGTTGAGCTTGACCAGAAATTGAATGTCGTAATTCTTGATTTCGACGACGAAAAGAAACGCATCGCTTTAGGTCTGAAACAATTAACTCCTCACCCATGGGATAGCCTTGGCGCTGAACTTAAAGTTGGCGACTCAGTAAAAGGTAAAGTGGTTGTAATGGCCGACTATGGCGCTTTTGTTGAAATTGCTGCCGGTGTTGAAGGTTTGATTCACGTTTCTGAAATGTCATGGTCACAGCATTTACGCAGTGCTCAGGACTTCCTGAAAGTTGGCGACGAAGTTGAAGCTCAGATTTTAACACTCGACCGTGATGAACGCAAAATGTCATTGGGTATCAAACAGCTGAAAACTGATCCATGGCAAGACATCGATACAACATTTGGCCTTGGAACAAAACACAAAGCCACTGTTCGTAACTTCACCAACTTCGGTGTATTTGTTGAAATTCAGGAAGGTGTTGACGGCCTGATCCATATTTCGGATCTTAGCTGGACTAAAAAAATCAAACATCCTTCAGAATTCACTTCAATCGGTTCTGAAATCGAAGTAGTTGTTCTTGATATTGACAAGGAAAACCGTCGTTTAAGCCTTGGGCACAAACAATTGGAAGAAAATCCATGGGATGTGTTTGAAACCATTTTCTCTGTTGATTCAGTTCACGAAGGAACCGTTGTTGAATTATTCGACAAAGGAGCAACCATCGCTCTTCCTTATGGCGTTGAAGGTTTTGCAACTCCACGTCACCTTGTAAAAGAAGACGGAACTCAGGCTCAGCTGGAAGAAAAACTCGAATTCAAAGTAATTGAATTCTCAAAAGCTGCCAAACGGATTATCTTATCTCATTCAAGAGTTTTCGAAGATGAGAAAAAAGCTGATGAAACAGCAAAAAGAAAAACCCGGACAAAGCCTGCAACAACCAAGGCGGTTAAACCAGTGAAAGAAAACAGCGCTGAAAAAACAACACTTGGTGATATTTCGGAACTCGCAGCTTTAAGAACACAAATGGAAGCCGACGAACAAAAGGAAAATTAATTTCAGGTTATTACAAATCCATTTGGATTTCTTATATTTCAACCATGGATTTCGAAATAATAAAATTAACAGACTATACTCTTGTGAAAGTTCTGATGGACAGACTGGACACTAACAATGCCCCGGATTTAAAATCAGAACTGGTAATGATCAATGCGGACGGTGAAAAAAACATCGTTCTGGATGTCAGTAATTGTGAATACAGCGATTCGTCAGGATTAAGCGCCATTTTGGTTGCAAACCGTTTATGCGAAGATGCTTTGGGAACATTTATTTTAACCGGCCTCCAGCCCGATGTTGAGCAGATAATCAGGCTTTCGATGCTTCATACAGTTTTGATCATCACCAAAACTGTTGAAGAAGCAGAGTTGCTCCTGAAAGAAAAGGAAAATGTTTAATCTGACTTTGTCAGACTCAACGATGCCTTTTCAACTGACCATACTCGGGACAAGTTCAGCATTACCAACATCAAACAGATATCCAACCGCCCAGGTACTCAATGTACTTGGGCGGTTTTTTTTGATCGATTGCGGTGAAGGTACCCAAACGCAAATGAGAAAGTTCAGGATTGGTTTTTCGAAAATCGATCAAATTTTCATCACCCATCTTCACGGAGACCACATATTCGGATTAATCGGACTTATTTCGACTATGGTATTGCTGGGACGCGATAAAGAGTTGCATCTGTATTCCCACTCCGAACTTCAGAAATACCTTGATCCACAATTGAGTTTTCTGTATGCCGGCGAAATTCCTTTCCGGATCGTTTATCATCCGCTGAATTTCAAGCGCGAACAATTGATTTTTGAAGACAAAAAAGTAAAAGTTTTTTCCTTCCCCTTGTCACACCGCATCCCAACCTGCGGCTTCAGGTTCGAAGAAATACCTGCCTTGCCCAATTTACTCGCAAAAAAGCTTGAAGAATACAAAATTCCAATTTACGAAAGACAACGGATCAAAGAAGGCGGTGATTTTTTGACGAGCGACGGACAGCTGATTCCACATTCAGAACTAACAGTAAAGCGCTACAAAGCGCGTTCGTTTGCCTTTTGCAGCGACACCAGATTCGACGAATCCTACATCGATTCAATCCGGAATGTAGATTTGCTTTACCACGAAGCAACTTTTGCACAAAACAATCAGGAACTGGCAACAACAACTTACCATTCAACCGGGAAAGATGCTGCGACAGTCGCGTTAAAAGCACAGGTAGGGAAGCTGTTGATCGGGCATTTTTCGGCCCGATACAAAGACCACTCTCCTATTTTAAACGAAGCGCTGGAGATTTTTCAGGAGACAAAAGCCATTTCGGAAGGCGATGTGTTTTCGGTGGAAAAAAAAAGACAGACAAACAATCCTTAACTGTATAAAAAAGCAATGTTAAAGATTTCAGCGTCGTGTTTAGTTTTTTGTCCTTCGAGTTGGTTTTTTCAGCGTCCTGTTAACATTTTTGTCCTTCCAGTAGGCTTTTTTGTCGTCCTTTTAAGATTCTGACCGAACGGATAGGTTTTTTCATCGCCCTGTTAAGTTTTTGGCCATTCGGATAGGTTTTTTCGCCGTCCTGTTAAGTTTCTGGCCGTCCTGTTAAGATTTTCGCCGTCCTGTTAAAGGTTGCTCCTTCCTTTCGAGGGTTTCAGCGGTTTTTGGGGTGGAACTTATAGTTTGCTTAAAATTATTCAGAACCACAAAGTGGTTTAATGTGAATAGCCCCGAATAAAATTCGGAGGAGAAATAGCCACAGATGCCAGAACCCTGACAAGGGTTCAATATTTTTCAATATGTTGTTATTGAACCCTTTCAGGGTTCTTTTTCCTTTCTCATTTTGTCTATCCACCGGTTTCACCGGCGGTTATTCACATTAAATCCTTTCAGGATTCTTCAAAAAACTCCTTATTAAAATTAACAAGGTACAACCGCTCAGTAGGACGTGTAAATGCGGTGTATAACCATCTGAGAAATTCTGTATTCAGCATCTCCTCGGTGATGTAACCCTGATCAACAAAAACAGCTTTCCATTGACCACCCTGTGCTTTATGACAGGTTACCGCGTAGGCAAATTTTACCTGAAGTGCATTAAAATAAGGATTTTCGCGTATCTTTTCCCACCGTTTCTTTTTACTTCGGATATCCTGATAATCTTCGGATACCGTATCATACAGTTTTCGGTTTTGCTCGCTGGTTAATGCGGCTGACTCGATGGACAATGTATCGAGTATAATTTTGCAATCAAATTCAATATCAGGATAGTCAAGCAGCCGGAGGCTGACATTGGCGAACCGGAAGCCATATAGTTCTTCATGTTTGTAGATGGAAATTATTTCAGCAATGTCGCCGTTGGCAATGAAATCAATCTTTTCATTTTCTTCGAGCCAGAAATAGTTGTTCTTTACTACCATGATCAGATCGCCAACTGAGATATCAGCTTCCTTATATAAAATGGTACTGCGAATGCCTTCGTTAAACTTGTTGGCGCGCTTATTTGACCTTGTCACAACAATTGTTTCAATCAACCCGAAGCGATCGTAACAGGTGGAGATTTCCTCAATCAAATCAGCGCCGAAAATGCGCCGGATATCATCGAACGGTTTACATTCCAGATGAAAGTAACCTGCATGATAACTTCCTTCGGTAATTAGATTACGGATAAAAGTTGCATTGAATAAAATTCCTGAATCCAGATCCTGTCTCACAACATCGGTTAATTCGTACTCAAAAACATACCGGTCATAAAAATCGAGGTCCTTTTTCGATAAAGCCGGACTGACATCAAGACCCACCGGAGGAAGCTGAGCCGTGTCGCCCACCAATAAAAGCCTGCAATTCGAACCCGAATAGACATATTCAATCAAATCCTCCAACAAGCGACCTGATCCGAATATTGATGTTTCAGCATTCGAATTGGAGATCATTGAAGCTTCATCGACAATAAAAAAAGTGTCCTTATTTAAGTTTTTATTCAGAACAAAACGTCCTGTTCCATCGCTCGAGGATTGTTGCCGGTATATATTTTTATGAATGGTATAGGCGCTTTGACCAGTATAATTGGATAATACTTTTGCTGCACGCCCGGTTGGAGCGAGCAAAACCGATCTGAATTTGAATTTCATGAAAGTTTTTACCAGCGAACTCAACATTGTTGTTTTTCCGGTGCCTGCATAACCTTTCAACACAAAAACTGCATCTAACTCCGATTCAGCAATGAAATCAGCGAGTTTGAGGGAAAGCTCTTCCTGCCCAATCGTGGGAGATTTTCCCAGATTTCTAATAATTTCCGACTGGATGTGATTTTTTATCATACATGGCTAAAATAAAACAAAACCAAAGATTCTAAATTATATTTTTTTATAAATTTGCAACCAAACAAAAACTAATCTTAAAACTCGTAAGATGAAAACAGCAATACAAATCGTCCTGGTTGCATTAGCAATAATACTTGCTTATTTTTTATACACAAGCGTTGAAAGACCTCTCGACTTTGAACAAGCAAAAAAAGAGAGATATGATGCAACAATTGAACGTTTGAAAGATATCCGTAAAGCAGAACTTGCATACAAGGATAATTACGGAAAATTTACCGGAAGTTGGGACACTTTAATCAATTTCGTAAAAACAGGAAAATTACCTTTGGTTCGTAAAATTGGTATGTTGACCGACAGTATGCTTGAAGCTGGCTGGACAGAAAAACAAGCCTTAAAAGAAGGTAAAATCATTCGTGATACAGTTTATATCAGTGCTTTGGATACCCTCTTCGGGAAAAATTATAAAATTGAAGATATAAAGTTTGTTCCTATTAAAGATACTGTTGCCATGTTTCATTTAGGTGCAACATATATTACTACTGGCTCAGGAATTAAAGTACCGGTTTTCGAAGCAAAAGCACACAACAACGTGATATTGAAAAACCTTGACAAGCAACAAGTTATCAATCTTAACGAATCCAAAAGAACAAATAGCAAATATCCAGGGCTAAAAGTTGGTTCATTGGATGAAACAAACAATAATGCCGGTAACTGGGAATAATTTTTCCTTATGCATGAATTAAATTTTGTTGACGAAACCTTCGATTTAAAACTCGCATCAGAATATCATCTATCCATCCAGGTTGGCCTGGATGGATTTTCTTTTTTTATCCTTGACATTATTCGAAAAAAGCATATTGTTTTAAGGCATATCCCTCTGATCTTCGGCAAATTACAATTTATTGTAAAAAAAATTGAAGCAATATTTGATGAGGAAGAAAAACTAAATGCATCCTTTCAATCAGTCTCTATCATTTATTCGACCAACAAAGCAACCTTACTTCCAAAAGTATATTCTGAAATCCGGTTTTTTGATCAGGTAACTGGCCTCACCAACGATATCAACAGAAATGAAGATATTTGCATGAACGATTTGCCCGGATTCAATCAACAGATATTATTCAGCTATCCGAGAGAATTAATGAGTTTGCTCAACCGAAAGTTTACTGAATTCCATTTCAAACATAAATCAGTTCCTCTGCTGGCTTCTGCGGTAAATCAACGAAATGAGAAGAAAAATACACTGGTAATCAATTTTGAAAAGAAATATGTCAGGATGATAGCGATAAAAGATATGCAAATTGCCCTATACAACAGTTTCTATTTCAAAAACGAATCCGACTTTTTATATTACACCTTAAACATCTGCCATACTTTGCAAATTGATCCCGAACGCGACGAACTATTAATTGGAGGTTATGTGGCCGATGATTCGAGCTATATCCGACAACTGAAAAAATATGTCAGTAATGTCTATTTCCTGAAGCCTTCGCCGGATTTCTATTACAGCAACACCTTTGACAAAGTTCAGAAACACCAGTTTGTTAGCCTCTTAAATTCTTATCCATGCGTATAGTCGGCGGAAAATACAAAGGCAGGGTTTTCAGTCCCGGCAAATCTTTTAAAGCCCGGCCAACAACTGATATGGCCAAAGAAAGTCTGTTCAATATACTTCAGAATTCAATTGATTTTGAGAATATTCGTGCACTCGATCTTTTTTCAGGAACTGGAAGTATCAGTTACGAATTGGTATCACGCGGTTGCCCTGATGTGACTGCAGTTGAAATCAACGTGGCACATATTCAGTTCATTAAAGAAGTGATTGAAAAATTGGGTGAAAAAAATATCCGCGTGGTGAAATCGAATGTTTTTGTCTTTGCAGCCAGAATTAAGGAACAATTTGACCTGATATTTGCCGATCCGCCCTACGATCATCCAAAATTTTCGGAAGTTGCCGATCTCATCTTCAGAAACAATTTATTAAACCCGGGAGGAATGTTCATCCTTGAACATTCCGGTCAGTTTGATTACTCCAAACATCCGAATTTTCATGATTTGCGCCGATATGGAAGCGTTCACTTCAGCATTTTTTCGGTAAAAGAATGAGATAGCACTAAGTTTTCAGCATTTTTTCAGTAAATGAATGAGATGACACTAAGTTTTCATCTTGTTCATGAAAATGTTTGAAGTAGTGTAATGTTTCGTGATTTATCAAAACCTATACCTAAGTTTTCAAATATTTATCATGGATTTATTTCAGGCAAACAACATTGTAAAAGACTATGCCGGCCATCTGGCATTGAGTTCTGTCAGCATTTCAGTGAAAGAAGCTTCTGTTTTTGGTCTTCTTGGCCCAAACGGTGCCGGAAAAACAACCCTTATCCGCATTATCAACCAGATTACAGCCCCCGATAGCGGTGAATTGCTTTTTGATGGCCGACGTTTAAAAGCGGATGATATTTACCAGATTGGTTACCTGCCCGAAGAACGTGGCTTGTATAAAAAGATGAAAGTTGGAGAACAAGCACTTTATCTTGCTCAATTGAAGGGAATGTCGAAGAAAGATGCCCTGAAAAGTCTGAAATACTGGTTTGAAAAGTTTGAGATTCAGGCATGGTGGAGCAAAAAAGTGGAAGAGCTGTCAAAAGGTATGGCCCAGAAAGTTCAGTTCATTACCACTGTCATCCACCAACCCAAACTATTGATTTTTGACGAACCTTTCACCGGGTTCGACCCAATCAATACCAATCTTATAAAAAATGAAATTCTTGAATTAAAGAAGCAAGGAACAACAATTATTTTCTCGACTCATAATATGTCATCGGTTGAAGAGATCTGCGATCACATTGCGCTGATAAATCAATCGGTAAAGATATTGGATGGTCAGATTGATCAGGTGAAGGAAAAATTCAAGTCGAATACTTTCGAAGTTGTGTACAAGGGCGATGCTCCTGATTTAGACCACCAGTTAGGCCGGCATTTCAGCATACTCGAACATGAACGAACTCCCCATTCGAATCAATTGAAGATTCAGTTCCACAACGGACAATCCAATAATGAGCTTTTAGGATTGCTGATGAACCAGTTCGAGATCGTATCATTCAAAGAAATCATTCCGAGTATGAACGAAGTTTTCATCCATGTTGTAGAAAAGTCAAACCTCGAAAACAAGTTGTAAGCCATGAACAAATCATTATTAATTCTGAAACGCGAATACCTGACCAGGGTAAAGAAAAAATCGTTCATTATCATGACTTTGCTGGTTCCGGTAATGATGGCTGCCATAACCATTCTGCCAGCCTATCTGGCAACAATGGACGACAATGAAGAACGCACAATTGCAGTATATGATCCTACCAGCCTTATATTGGATAAGCTTACAAGCAATGATTTTACCAAGTTTCATTACATTCCGGAACAGGAGTTTAAGGAATTGAGTAAAAATTTCAAATCGGGTAAATATTATGCGGTACTTCATATTCCTGAAAATATATTGACTACCAATCAGGCAGAAATGATCTCGGATAAACAAGTGACCATTGATATCAAAGAGATGGTCACAAAAAAAATTGAAACCATTATTGAAGGCGATAGAAGAAAACTAGTTTTTGATCAATCCGGAATCCCTGATCTGGAAAAGAAACTGGCAGGCACAAAAACTGACATTAAACTGGAAACGATTAAACTGGGAGAAAAAGGCGAAGCGGTAAAAAGTTCGACTGAGATGGCAATGGTCATTGGATATATCTCCGGATTTTTGATTTATATGTTCGTTTTCATTTATGGCACAATGGTAATGAAAGGCGTGATGGAAGAAAAACAGAGCCGGATTGTTGAAGTCATCATTTCTTCGGTAAAACCATTTCAGCTTCTGTTCGGAAAAATTATCGGAATCGGTCTGGTCGGATTAACACAAATTGCCATCTGGCTTGTTCTTGGAACAGCAATTATCACAGGTGTTGCAACGTTTATTGGGCAAAGTTCAGCAGAGACAGCCATTCAGGCACAAAATATCATGTCTAATGGACAGGCAGTCGGACAGATGGCTGCTGTCAGTCCGGTAAAAGAAAATGTTGTATTGGATATTATCCAAATGGCTGGCAATCTCAATATTCCTTTGATTATTTTTGCTTTAGTTTTCTACTTCATTTGCGGATTTATGCTTTATGCTTCATTGATGGGAGCCATCGGTTCTGCTGTTGACAGCGACGAAGATGCCCAGCAAATGATGCTTCCGGTCACTATGCCACTGATTTTTTCAATTATCATTCTATTTGCAATAGCTAAAAATCCAGAAGGCCCGCTGGCTTTCTGGGCATCAATGATTCCACTCACATCGCCTGTTGTAATGATGGCACGAATTCCATATGGAATACCAGTCTGGCAGATCATACTTTCCATGAGTATATTACTGGCATCTATTCTGGGGTCTATCTGGATGGCCGGGAAAATCTATCGAACCGGAATTCTGATGTATGGAAAAAAAGTCAATCTTAAAGAAATTGTGAAGTGGTTATTCTATAAAAATTAATTTAAGACTGAAACGTATTTTAATTAGATATTTTTCTTATACTTGCACCAAACAACGATAAAAAAATGAATACAAACTTCTCATACATGTATATGTGCTGCTGTTATCAACAGTCAGGAGAAGGTGTGTTTTCAATGATCATTTGAAAAAATAAAACGAGATAATAAATCGAAGCCTTCCGAACATCGGGAGGCTTTTTTTGTTTTAAACCCTAAAAATGAATATGATATGAAAGTAAACAACATTTTGGAAACCATTGGCAATAGTCCACTGGTGCGTATTAACAATCTGTATCCAGCCCGATACGAAGTGTATGTAAAAGTGGAAAAAACTAATCCGGGTGGCAGTATCAAAGACCGCATCGCCCTTGCAATGGTAGAAGATGCCGAAGCAAAAGGAATCCTGAAACCGGGGAGTGTATTGATTGAACCCACCTCAGGAAATACCGGAATCGGTTTGGCTCTTGTAGCCGCTGTAAAAAAATACAAACTCATTTTGGTAATGCCCGAATCGATGAGTGTTGAACGCAGAAGAATTCTGACAGCTTATGGTGCAGAACTGGTATTAACACCGCGTGAACTGGGAATGAAAGGCGCTATTGCCAAGGCCATTGAACTGGCAGCTGAAACGCCCGATTCGTGGATTCCGTCACAGTTTGACAATGAAGCCAACATTACTGCACACAAAGAAAATACCGCTCAGGAAATACTTACAGATTTTCCGGAAGGATTCGACTACCTTATCACGGGTGTCGGTACCGGCGGCCATATCACAGGAGTAGGCGAAGTACTGAAACAAAAATTTCCGAATCTGAAATCGTTTGCTGTTGAGCCTGAATTGTCGCCGGTAATCAGTGGCGGCTCACCTGGTCCCCATCCGATTCAGGGAATTGGGGCAGGATTCATCCCTGTAAACCTTCATACAAACGCTATTGACGGAACCATTCAGGTTTCCAAAGACGAAGCTTTCGAATATACCCGCAGAGCTGCCAAAGAAGAAGGTTTGTTTATTGGCATTTCTTCAGGAGCCTCACTGGCCGCCGTTGCAAAAAAAATTACAGAATTGCCTGCTGGTTCCAAAATACTCACATTTGCTTACGATACCGGCGAAAGATATTTATCTATTGATGGATTGTTTTAATCTCAAAAAGGCTGGTTTTACCGGCCTTTTTAGTTTAATTATATTACAATGATTGAAACCATTTGACATTACATTTTTGCTAAATTTAACCGTTTCAATTCAGAATTCATTTTAGTCGCCAACTAAAAATTTGTTAAGGAAATGGCACCCGAAAAATTAAATGAATTAATCCAGCAAGGTGAAGGAATTGATGTCGAATTTAAATCGGCTCAAAAAGGTGTGCCCGAAAATTTATACGAAACAGTTTGTGCGTTTTTAAATCGCAATGGAGGCCACATTTTCTTAGGTGTCGATGATCATAAAAACATACTTGGTATCGAACCCACTAAAATCCAAAATTATATCAATCAAATAGTTGTTACTGTCAATAATCCGCAAAAGCTAAATCCTACCTTTTTCCTTTCTCCTGAAAATATTGAAATACTTGGCAAACATTTGATCTATATTTTTGTACCTGAAAGCTCACAGGTCCACTCAACTTCAGGTAAAATATTTGACAGAAATTACGATGGTGATTTTCATATTTCGAAAAATAGCGCCCTCATTTCGTCTCTTTACCAGAAAAAGCAACAAACATTTACCGAGAACAAAATATATCCATTCATCCAACTTTCCGATTTTAGAGAAGATTTATTTGTCCGAATCCGTAAAATGGCAGCCAACAACAGACCCAATCATCCATGGCTCGAAATGAACGACTTGGAAATGATGAAATCTGCCAGTCTTTATCAGAAAGATTTTTTAACCGGACAGGAAGGATTTACTTTGGCCGCAGCCCTTTTATTGGGTAAAGATAGTGTTATTCAATCCATTGTACCTGCTTATAAAACAGATGCTATCCTTCGGGTGCAAAACCTTGATCGTTATGACGATCGTGACGATGTGAGAACCAATCTGATAGAGTCGTATGACCGTTTAATGGCTTTTGTACAAAAACATTTGCCCGACAAATTCTATGAAGAACCCGATGCGCAGCGAAGAAGCCTTCGTGCGGTCATTTTTCATGAAGTAATCATCAATTTGTTAGGACATCGGGAATTTACCAATCCATTTCCTGCAAAACTGATCATTGAAGCCAACAAAGTTAGAACCGAAAACTGGTGCAAGCCGCATGGATTTGGAGTTATTGATCCTTCTAACTTTACACCACAAACTAAAAATCCGACTATTGCAAAGTTCTTTCGCGAGATTGGCCGCTTCGAAGAATTAGGTTCCGGAGTGCGGAATATTTTCAAATACACCAAATTTTACTCAAACGGCCTTCAACCAATTCTGGTTGAAGGCGATATTTTTAAATTGACGATCCCAATTGCCGAAATGCAACATTACGATGTTGAAGGATTTGATGAAGTAAATGACGGATTAAATGGCGGATTAAATGAAGTAAATGGCGGATTAAATGGCGGATTAAAATCTGTATTTGAAATTATTCAAAACAATCCCGGCAAACAAGCAAAGGATATTTCTATTATACTCAATAATAGATCATTGAGTACAATAGAGAAACAAATTAGAACTCTTGTCAGAATGGGAATTATCGAGAGAATTGGCAGTAAAAAAACAGGCGGTTATCATTTAACGAATAGATAGTGGTGTAAATGAAGTTTTTATGTACGAAAAAATCGCGATCATCGACCTTGGCACCAATACCTGCAACCTGCTGATTGCGGAATATGACCAATCAACCTACAACATTCTTTATCAGGGAAAAGAAGTCGTCAAACTTGGTAAAAACGGAATAGATAAAAATCGGCTGGCTCCCGACGGATTGGAACGGGCAATTCTTGCGATCAGGAAACATCAGGAAAGAATAAAGAAATACATCACTTCGGAAGTGGTGGTAATAGCTACATCTGCCATCAGAGATGCAACAAACAAAGATTGGTTTCAGCAGGAAATTAAAGATAAAACAGGGCTTGAGTTGCTTGTTATTTCAGGAGATAAAGAAGCTGAATTAATTTATAAAGGTGTAAAACTGGCCTTTGGCGAAATCGAAGATCATTCATTGATTCTGGATATTGGTGGTGGAAGCAATGAATTTATACTGATTAAAGATGGAAATCCGGTATGGAAAGAAAGTTTTCCGCTGGGAATGGCCAGAATCATTGAACAAATACCTCCCTCCGACCCGATTACAACAGATGAAATCCAACAAATCAATGACTGGTTTGAAAGTCGGCTTGAACTTTTATGGAACAGACTGCAAAATATCCCTGTTTCAATGCTGATTGGTTGTTCAGGAGCTTTTGATACCTTGGCCGATTTGATTGACCAAACCGATGCCGGAACAAAAACCCGTATCAAACAGGAAATAACAATTAACGACTTCAATCGAATTTATGAAACACTGATTGCTTCGACAACTGCCGAACGGATAAATATGAAAGGAATGGAATCTATTCGTGTTGAAATGATAGTTCCCTCGACCATCTTCATCAAAATGGTGATCGAAAGATTAAAAATTCAGAAAATCGTCCAAACCGACTTTGCACTCCGGGAAGGTGTTTTATACGAACAAATTTTCAACTAAATTTGAAACTTCATATTTAGGTTAAAATATATAATTATGTCGAGAATATTAGTGATTGATGACGAACGGAGCATCCGGAATACCTTAAAAGATATTTTAGAATTCGAAAAATACCAGGTTGAATTGGCCGAAGATGGATTTAAAGCCATCGAACTGATAAAAACAGCTGATTTTGACGTGATTTTGTGCGATATAAAAATGCCGGGAATGGACGGCATCGAAGTATTGCAAAAAATTGAAGAAATTAAGCCGGACACCCCGGTTGTTATGATTTCGGGACACGGAAACATCGACACAGCAGTAGAATCGATCAAAAAAGGGGCATTCGATTATATTGAAAAACCACTCGATTTAAACCGGTTGCTGATTACTTTGCGCAATGCAATGGATAAATCGACCCTGATTACCGAAACAAAAGTTTTAAGAAAAAAGGCAGGTAAACGGTTCGACATTGTTGGTACATCCGCTTCCATCCAAAAGGTTATTGATATGGTTGACCGTGTCGCGCCCACCGATGCGCGCGTGCTGATTACCGGCTCAAACGGAACTGGCAAAGAATTGGTGGCCCGTAGGTTACACGAAAAAAGCAACCGTTCGGAAGGTCCGTTTATCGAAGTAAATTGCGCTGCAATTCCATCAGAACTAATTGAAAGTGAGCTATTCGGTCACGAAAAGGGAGCATTTACTTCCGCAATCAAGCAGCGCAAAGGAAAATTTGAGCAGGCAACGGGCGGAACCATTTTTTTAGACGAAATCGGCGACATGAGTTTATCAGCTCAGGCCAAAGTACTGCGTGTTTTGCAGGAAAGTATTATCACTCGTGTTGGCGGTGACGCGCAAATTAAAGTTGATGTTAGGGTGATTGCCGCCACCAATAAGAACCTGTCGTTCGAAATAGAAAACAATCACTTCCGCGAAGATTTATATCACCGCTTAAGTGTTATCCTGATTCATGTGCCTGATTTAAACGACCGGGTTGAAGACATTCCCCTTTTATGCAATTACTTCATTGATTTGATTTGCACGGAATACGGAATGCCACTAAAATCGATTGAGGAAGATGCTATTGCCGAACTTCAGAATATCCGCTGGACCGGCAATATCCGCGAGTTCAGGAATGTAATTGAGCGATTGATCATTTTATGCGATAAGAACATCACAAAGGAAGATGTTCTAACTTATGCCACTGTACGCAAATAAAAAAAGTGTTCAGTCGCATTTTCCAGTTTTCAGTAAAACAAAAAAACATCTTCGTATTTTGGTTGTTATAGTTTCCGGAACAAGAAATTCGTTTCTCAAATTAGAATAATCCCCTGAATACGGATAGTTTGCGTTATGTCATGGCGTACTGAGAATTTTGACCTTGTGTGGAAGTTTTTCTATCCGTACTTCAGGGGGTTTTTATATTATACTTTTAAGCTGTTTAAATACTCCTTGGCAACTTCAATCCTGGGATCAGAACATTCATAAAACCTGTAAAAGGCAATTCTTCTGTTAATCCCAAAACAAGAACAATTAACTTTACCATAGAAGTATTTTAGCACCAGCTCAATTTCATCTGCGGTATTTACATGTTCATAATTCATTAAAATACTATAATCCAATCCGTATTTTAATTTGAACTCAATACCGGTTGTAAACTTGTATCCCATTTTCCAGAGAATGGTTCCTTCATTCGGAATTGAGACTCGCAAGGTGCCATGCTCATTGAGATAAATACATGTTTTAGCTACTACTTTTGGCAAATCAGTGATATGTTCAAAAGTTGCGATAGCGGTGATACGATCGTATCTTTTTGAATCTTTGATCTCATCAATATCCTGGTATACTTCGTTGATCCGATCCCTGAATTTTGAATTGATGTAAAGTTCTGAAAAAGGTTCAATGATGTCATACGGCTTTGTCTGTTCATACTTTAACTGGTTCAAGGTTCCTGCACCGATTTCAAGAGTCGATTTGTCATGAATTCCAAGAACATCTTTAGCTACCTTCCGGTGTAACCAACCTTCCATTTTCTGTGCGAGCGATGAAGCAGATGTTTCTCCTTCCCTGTTTTTCTTATAATGTTCAGCATATATTTTCTGAAATTCAAGTGGCAATTCAGGTCTTAATTTGGGGTAATTTTCAAACATTTTGATTTCTATTATGATGATTTATACTTTTGCTTATTTTCGAGAATAGTATCACAATATAGGCATCAAATCACAGTTTTAAGTATTTTATCATTCAAATTTTCCGAAAATTTTGAATGATAAAATATTCTCAATGATTTGAGTCTGAAATAATCCACCAAACATTACTTACTATATTTTATCAAAGCTGTAATTTAACTTCATCAGTTCCTTTCAAAAAAGCGAAATCAAACTATCTTTACAAAAAATAACAGGAATGATTAACAAAAACAATACTGTATAAGGTTTGCTCCTAGACATCGGATCAAAAATACTTGAAATTACATGCAAAGAGATATACTTTTCCATTGTTTTTAGAGCCATGAAAGCAGACTATTAATCCACGGGTACAGCAAGGTAAAAGTTCTCCTCTTTTCACAATCATTAAATTGAATCAAAACATCATTTATGAAATTTACCATATCTGCATTGAAATCCATTAGCAAATTCAAATTGCCAGAACTATTTTCAAATCCAAAGCTTAAACCTCTTTACCTATTCCTAATTATTTCTATCGGATTATTCTATTTAATGGGTTATCAGGAAGTAACAACCAAAGGACCATTTTCAAGACACTCATACAGGCAAAGCGATAGCTATGCTTTTGCGCTAAATTACTATTACGGAAAAAACAAGTTTTTTGAACCATCAATTCTATTTGTTCTCGAAGACAAAGGGAGCAAAGCGGTAAGCGAGTTTCCTATTTTATATTATATCACAGCAAAAATCTGGACTTTAACAGGAGTTAGCCCTCTTGTACCAAGACTAATTAATTTGATCATATTATTTCTTGGACTATTTTATTTATACAAACTTTCATACAAGATACTTAAAGATCATTCATGGGCACTTCTCATTAGTTTACTGATGTTTTCGTCCCCTCTGCTCGGTTATTACGGTTTTAATTTTATACCTAATATTCCGGCACTTGGATTAGCAATTATTGCAAGTTATTATTATTACAAATATCAGACTTCATCAAAAGTTCATTTTTTAATATTGTCAACATTCCTATTCTCATTAGCTGCACTTATAAAAATCTCCAGTCTTTTCGTTTTTTTAGCAATAAATGCGGTACTTTTTTTTCCAAATGTTCTCAAAATAAGAAAGAAACCAAAAACAATTTTAATGCAGTTAGCCTCTATTGTTATTGTGGGTGCAATCGTATTTTTCTGGTATCTTTTTTCCAAGGATTATAATTCAAAGAATCTTGAAGGATTATTCAGACAGGATATTATCCCAATATGGAATTTAAGTTCCCAACGCATTCAAAACATTCTAAATACTGTATATACTTCTACTATTATTCAATTCTTTAATCCTTTTGCTTTAATAGCATTAGGAGGTTTATTCATTACTTCAATTGTATTTTGGAAGAAAACGAACAGATCATTACTTTTGATCACTTCCTTACTATTTTTAGGGATCACCATGTTTATTCTTCTGTTTTTTGATGGATTAGATGCTCATGAATATTTTTTAATCGACATAACAGTCATAATACCAGCTATTACAATAACTTTTTTAACGACTTTGAAAAGTTTATCCTTAAATCTGTTTAATTCCAAATCTGCCAAATCCTTTGCATGGATTTTATTGATACTGGCAATGAATTATAACGTAGTAATGACAAGAGCTCACTTCAATCCTCATGAAAAGATTGTCACTCAAAATATTCCGTTACCAAATAGGGTTCTGGAATATTGGAATTGGAACTATTATGACTGGGAGGTACATTTTAAGGATTATGAAGGAATCGTTCCATACCTTCGAAGCTTGGGGATTAAATTTGAAGATAAGGTTATTTCAATACCAGATGAAACACCAAATAAAACGCTTGCGCTACTCAATCAAAAGGGATTTTCCGATTATCACTATTCGGTTAATTATAAAGGATCAATGGCTACTGTGCGCAAAATTGAATTGGGTGCCAAATATATGATTGTACAAGGAGAAGAAAGTCTCTTACGCGAAGATGTTGCACCTTTTATACAGAATCAGATTGGTGAATATAATGGAATTAAAATTTACAAACTGGCAGGTAAAGAATGATTAAAATAAAATAAATTAAAAATTTATTCATTATTAACTTAGCTTATAATCCATGAAAAATGAAAGAATAAAGAGGCTATTATATTTGACTCTAATATTTACTATCCTGTTAGGGTGCAAGAAAGAAGAAAAAGTTGAACCGTCGAAAATTGATGAGATGGTTGGAACCTATTTCGGAGAGACTTTTTATGAATCTGGCTGGAGTTTAGCAGGTTCCAAAATTACTAAACTAAATAGTGACACTATATTAATGGACTATTGGCGCGCTTCATCTGGTGGTCCCATTAAACTATTTGTCGCAGGTAATAAAATCGAGACAAAAAACCAAATTTTCCCCTCCTCAGGTCATACAAATAATCCGTGGCATATATATTACATGGATTATAGAGTTTCAATACAAGGTTATTTTCGAAATGATTCAATTCATTTTACCTTTGAAGAACTAATTAAGCGTGAGGGTAAATCCGACTTTGAGCATTTTATATCAGGAAGGACAGAATTACATAAAATAACCAATTGAAGTCAGTTTTTATAAGTTTATCCTTTGTTGTTAAGAGATTTAGATTTTTATTGATCCGAATAGATTTATCTAACAAAATATTTACTAATTAATGGAACCTCAAAAAAAAATATCTGTTGTTGTGCCTTGTTTCAATGAGGAAGAAAGCCTGGCAACGTTCAATAAAACACTGCTTCAGTTTTTGCCTGAAACCTATGATTATGAGGTTATTTATGTGAACGATGGCAGTCGCGACAATACTTTTCAGGTCATTTTAAATCTTGCCAAAAACAATCAGAACATCAAATACATTTCATTTTCGCGTAATTTTGGGCATCAAAACGCTTTAAAGGCTGGTTACGATTTTGCTTCGGGCGATTGTGCCATCAGCCTCGATGCCGATTTGCAACACCCACCCGCTGTTATTCCTGAACTGATCGCAAAATGGGAAGAGGGATTTGAAATTGTAAATACCATCCGTGCCGACCATGATAGTATTTCATTTACCAAAAAAATATCATCCGGAATTTTTTATCAGATCATGAGAAAATTATCGGATGTGAAAATCGAAAACGGGATGGCCGATTTCCGCCTGATGGACAAAAAAGTGCTAAAGCAACTGAAACTCTTTCCTGAAAATTTTCTGTTCTTTAGAGGGATTATACCATGGATGGGTTTTAAACAAACTATTGTACCATTCAAAGCAAACGAAAGATTTGCCGGAACAACCAAATATACTTTCAGGAAAATGGTGAAATTTGCCACTTCAGGGGTCACTTCTTTCAGCGTAAAACCTTTGCGGCTATCAATTTACCTCGGGTTTGTGTTTGCTTTTCTTGCTTTTCTGTATGGTCTGTATGCCACTTATGCTTTCCTTTTTACCGATCAGGCAGTAACTGGCTGGACTTCGGTTATTTTGAGCGTTCTGTTTGTCGGAGGCATCAATCTGCTGATGCTTGGTATCATTGGCGAATACCTTGGTAAACTCTTCATCGAGAATAAACGAAGGCCGAACTACCTGATTTCGGAAACCAATTTGGTGGATTCTTTTTAAAATAGTTTTGTATGGAAATAACAAAAAATAATACTGGTTATCAAGGACTTATTAGGCAGATTTCCGAAACTTATTTGCTGGGACAGAAACAGGCGGTAATCTCAGTAAACAGCCATTTATTGGAAACATACTGGAAAACAGGCCAATACATCGTTGAGTATGAACAAGCTGGCAAAGCCAAAGCTGAATATGGGAAAGGTCTTTTAGAAAATTTATCAAAAGACTTAGCCTTGCTCCACGGGAAAGGCTTCAGCTTAAGTAACTTAAAGAGAATGAGGCAATTCTACCTGGTTTATCCAATTGGTGCGAAGGCTTCGCACCAATTGAGCTGGTCGCACTTCATAGAACTACTTAAAATTGACGACCCGTTAGAGCGTAGCTTCTATGAAAGTCAGACAATGGTTGAAAAATGGTCAATTCCAGAATTACGACGCCAAAAAAAAACCTCTCTTTTTCTACGTTTAGCAGCCTCGAAAGACAAAGAAGGAATTCTGCTACTTTCGAAGCAGGGACAGCTTGTTGAAAAACCAAGCGACCTGATCAGAGAACCTTATGTTTTGGATTTTTTACAAATCCCGGAACCTTATCAATTAAGCGAGTCAGAATTGGAAGAGCGTATTATCAGCAAATTACAACAATTTCTCCTCGAATTGGGCAAAGGTTTTGCCTTTATCGGGCGGCAATATCGCATCACTCTTGGAAACAGAAATCATCGTGTGGATTTGGTTTTTTACCACCGTATTTTGAAATGTTTTGTGTTGATAGACCTCAAAAAAGAAGAGGCTGGATATGAGGATGTTGGTCAGATGAATATGTACCTTGGATATTTTGAGAATGAGGAAAATACTGAAGGAGACAATCCTCCAATCGGTATTGTTTTAGCGCGTGAGAAGGATGAGTTGCTCGTTAAATATGCCATGAATAATGTAAATTCTCAACTCTTTGTATCAAAATATCAGCTTTATCTACCCCAAAGGGATGAATTAAAAGCACTGATTGAATCCCAATTAAATATAACCTGATTTTTACTATGGAAAAAGGACAGCAGATTCTTCTTGATTATTTTGAAAGTATAGCCCCCAAACGGGACAAATGGAAAAAAAGAAACCGGTTTTATCAAAAAACCATCGAACAGCAATTTTCCTACATCATTCCTGAAGGTTCAACAGTACTGATGCTTGGTATTATTGGCGAATACCTTGGCAAACTCTTTATTGAAAACAAACGCAGGCCCAACTATCTGATTTCGGAAACGAATTTGGTTGAATAGAGCCAAATAACTTTTGTATCATTGCGACTTCAAATTTTTATATTTCATGGAAGAAAATCAACATATTGAATGGAAAGAGACTTGGAAAGACGAATATATTAAATGGGTATGTGGATTTGCCAATGCACAGGGTGGCATCCTAATAATTGGTAAAAATGATAAAGGTCAACCTATTGGACTTAAAAATGCCAAATTACTTTTAGAAGAAATTCCTAACAAAATAAAGGACATACTGGGTGTTGTGGCTGATGTTAATTTGAAAAACGAAAATGGGTTGGATTATATTGAAATCTGTGTTGATGCTTATCCATATCCGGTAAATTACAAAGGTCAATATCATTACCGCAGTGGAAGCACCAAACAAGAGCTTACAGGTTCTGCACTGAATTCATTCCTGCTCAGAAAATATGGGTTACATTGGGATGCTGTTCCAATGCCAAATTTATTTTCTGTAATGCTCGAACCAGAAGCGTTTACACTTTTCACAAAAAAAGCAGTATTAAGCAAACGGCTTGATGAAGAAATACTTATGGAAAGCCACGAATCAATTCTGAAAAAGATGCATCTTTTTCAGGGTTCCTATCTGAAACGTGCGGCAGCATTACTCTTTTACAATGATCCGGAGCAGTTTGTTACCGGAGCATATATCAAGATTGGTTTTTTTAGAACTGATTCAGAATTAGTTTATCAGGATGAAATACATGGCAATTTATTTCATCAAGTCGATAAAACCATTGATCTGTTACTTACCAAATACATGAAAGCCTACATTAGCTATGAAGGCATTCAGCGGATTGAAAGCTATTTGTTCCCAGCCCCCGCGTTGCGTGAAGCCTTACTGAATTCAATCGTACATAAAGATTACAGCAGTGGCAATCCGGTGCAAATCAGTGTTTATGACAATCAAATTATATTCTGGAATGCGGGTAAATTACCTGAAGAATTATCTATTGATTCTTTACAAAAGAAACATCCTTTAATTCCATACAACCCACTTATTGCATCAGCTTTTTTCAGAGCAGGTTATATTGAAGCTTGGGGCCGTGGAATTGAAAAAATTAATACTGAATGCATATTGGCAAAAGTGCCATCTCCGGAATTTAGTTATGAATTTGGAGGTATGATGATTACTTTTAAAGCTGGCAATCATGCACATTTGATAGGAGAACAAAACAAAGCATTAAATAAAATACAGAAAAAAACATCAGAAAGAATTTTAGATCTAATTGAATCGAATAGTGATGTTACAATTCCTGAACTTGCTGTGATTATTGGAAAATCTGTTAGTGCAATAAAAAAGCAGATTAAAAAATTGCAAACAGTAGATAAAATTGAACATATTGGTCCAGACAAAGGAGGATATTGGAGAGTAATCAAATGAAAAGTATACTGAAAAGTATACTGAAAAGTCTGCATTAAAGCTCAATCACACATTCATCAAAAGAGTTCATAAAAAATTTTCAAAACTTTTGTATCATTGCGACTTCAAATTTTTATATAACCTGACTTCAACCCAATGGAAAAAGGACAACAAATTCTCCTTGATTATTTTGAAAGTATTGCTCCCAAAAGGGATAAGTGGAAAAGAAGAAACCGATTTTATCAGAGGACCATCGAAAAACAATTTTCCTTCATCATTCCTGAAGGTTCGACAGTACTTGAACTTGGCTGCTCGACCGGTGATTTATTGAATGCAGTAAAACCAGGCAATGGTATTGGAGTCGATTTTTCACCAACCGCCATCAAGATAGCAAAACAGAAATACCCGCATCTCGAATTTTATCTGGCCGATGCACAGGATTTCACACCCAGCGTTGACATAGACTATATCATTGTTTCCGATTTGATCACTTCATTGTGGGACGTGCAGGCTTTTTTTCGTAAAGTGAGGAGTTATGTATCGCCACGCACTAAAATCATCATTTCAAGTTACAATCATCTTTGGGAACCATTCCTAAAATTAGGTGAAACCTTAGGACTGAAAGCCAAACAACCGCTGCAAAACTGGTTATCCATCAAAGACATTGAAAACATACTCCACCTCGAGAATTTTGAGATTATCAAAGTGGAAAAGAAACTTCTGTTTCCTAAATATATTCCGATTTTCAACTTCATCGTTAACAAGTTTTTAGCGAACCTTCCTATAGTTAACAGCCTCGACCTGATCAAGTTTATTAGTGCTCGTCCGGTTTATTCCGAGCCCAAAGATTATTCGGTCACGATTGTGGTTCCGGCACGAAACGAAAAAGGAAACATGGAAAACGCCATTAAACGAACGCCCAAATTCGGTTCGCACCAGGAGTTTATTTTTATTGAAGGACATTCAAGCGACGGCACTTACGAAGAAATGCACCGGGTGCAGCAGGCTTATCCTGAAGTGGATATGAAAGTAATGAGGCAAACAGGAAAAGGAAAAGGAAATGCTGTTCGTGAAGCCTTCGATGCGGCTACCTGCGACATTTTGATGATCCTCGATGCAGACCTTACCACACCGCCCGAAGATATGCCCAAATTTTATGATGCATTGCGCGATAACAAAGGCGAATTTATAAACGGGTGTCGCCTCGTTTATCCCATGGACAAAGAGGCGATGCGTTTTCTTAATTTCCTCGCCAATAAATTCTTCGGCTGGTTTTTCTCTTATGTGCTTGGTCAGCAACTGAAAGATACATTGTGCGGAACAAAGGTACTTTTCCGAAATGACTACGAAAGGATCATTGCCAACCGTAAATATTTTGGCGATTTCGATCCTTTTGGTGATTTCGACCTGCTTTTTGGCGCCGCTAAACTGAACCTGAAAATTACCGAAGTAATTGTGCGCTATCGCGACCGTGAATACGGATCAACACAAATCAGCCGTTTCAGCCACGGTTGGCTATTGATCAAGATGAGCATTTTTGCTGCGAGGAAAATAAAATTTAAATAGCACTTTTGAGATTTTGGGTAAGTGAAAGAAATAAGTAACTTGCTATAATAAAGGTAAAAATCAACATTTAAGACTATGAAAAAAATATTTTCAATATGCTTTTCAATATTGTTTTCTCTTACTCTGCAGACCAATGCTCAAACGTCTTTTTTAGGATTTGACCAAGAGCAATGCGGATTAATTGAGAATCATGGTTATACTTTTGACAATTTGACAAGCCAATGTTACTCACATACGGCCAATTACAAAGTCTTTTTAAATGGTAAACTAACCTACGAAAAACCTTGCCTTAATTATACTTTTGATTACGTGGTAGCTCTCTTTTTTATAAATGACTCAACAGGATTTTTGATTGAAAAAAACTCAGGCAGTAACCATAGTGTTCTCAAGACCAAAGATTATGGGAAAAGCTGGAGTTATCTAAACGGAGGAGGACCAACTTATTGGGGTTTTTATTTGATTAACGAATACAATCTTTATCTCATTACAGGAGCTAACGGTACAGGACCATTAATCACAAGAGCATCAAATATAGATAGCAAATCCCCTCCAGAATATTCTAAATTCTTTACAACCCAAAATGAAATAATGATTAAGGATACAATTTATGGTAATAGCTTTTGCAATTTGGATAAATTAAGTTTCAGAGTAAAAGAAGGTGCTTCTACTATCAGCTACATATTTGTATTGAAAAATGAGCCATTAACTACCGTTAACCAAATAAAATCAGCAACACAACTTGAATTATACCCTAATCCGGCAGACGACTTTATTAATTTAGTTTCAGCCAGGCTAGGTAAATCTCATATCAGGATCTCTAATAGTTCTGGCAGAACCATCAAAGAGTTTGACGATTATGACTTTAAACGGTTATATATCGGAGATTTGAAGAAAGGTTTGTATCTAATCGAATTAAATTCAGACAATAATATACAGATCGGTAAATTCCTAAAAGAATAAGTCCAACTAAGGCAAGCTAAACCCATGCATGGGTTTCCTGATTTGTTGTGCATAAATTAATAAGTTTGAAATGCGGTTATTTGCAAGAAGATTATTGGCTAAATCTCTGCTTGTGTGAAGCTGCGAAACGATAAATTTTAAAAATTGACAATGATTTTTTTCAAAAAGAACTTCAGTATTGCAATCATACCTTTGCTGGTAATTGCTTGGGGCGTTTTTACTTACCTGTTTTTCGACCCGTTTTATTCAAAATCTTCTGATCCGGAATTTCCGTATTTAATAAATGGGCTGAACTGTGCTCTTCTCAAATTCAACTACATCGGTCACATCGATCATCCTGGCACACCATTTCAGGTTTTCAACGGGATAGTTATCAGGCTTACCCATTTAATTTCAGGAAGCGGGAACATCGTTCGCGATGTTTTTGCCCGGCCCGAACATTATTTGAATGCCATTTCAACCTCCTTATTTTTAATTCAGGCTTTATTGATTCTTGCAATTGGAATGATCGGCATCAAGCGAAAAATTCCTTTCTGGCAAATTGCGATCTTGCAAGCCGGTTGCTTTTTTAACGATGTATTGATGTGGCTATTCTGTCGGGTAAGCCCCGATCGGTTTTTCATGATCGCCGGTCTGATTTTTATTTTGATTTACCTGAAACATGGATACGAAAACCGCACATCCCGAAAATTTGCTTTGTGGAGTGGGGTAGCGATGGCTTTAGGGCTGGCCACTAAAATCAATTTTCTACCGGTACTTTTACTTCCATTGTTGCTAATTGACACCAACAAAAACAGGCTGATCTACGTCGGATCTGGCATAGTGTCTTTCTTTATTTTCATTGCTCCCATCATTACTAAGTTTGGAAACTTCCGTCGATTTATAATGGGAATTTTCAAACACGACGGACTTTATGGTGGAGGAGAAGCCAATGTGCTGAACTTTAAGAAAATGATGGAAAGCGCATCCGAAATTTTCAGGCTAAATCCGGGCCTTTTAGTACTTATTGCAGCTCTAATTGTGTTGATCATCATTGCCATACGAAAAAGACAAGAAGGGATGAAAAGCTTTGTATTTTTGTTTGCCGGTTTTTTGTTCATTATCGCCCTGCAAATGCTGATGGTTTCGAAACATTTTAAAAACTATTATCTGGCTCCTGTTTTCATTATGTATGGATTCATGTTTTTTTCCATCTCGCTTTTCCTTTCAAAAATAATGGTTAAAAAAAGTCAGGTGATTTTAGGCTCCTTCATCCTGCCGCTTCTGTTCATTTTTTTTACTGCTGGCAGAGTTAAAGACGATTATATTCTCATTTCAAAACTTATCGGTCAGCGTGAAAAAATCAAAGCCTTTGTTGACACAGAGATTGGGAAAACAGATTTTTGGTTTGTTGAACCTACCTGGGAAAGTGGCCCATTTGTTGAAAATGCGATTGTTTATGGTCTAAGCTATTGTGCTCACCGAATTGACTACCTACCTCAATTGATGGCAGTTAACCCAAATATAATTACTTACGAAGGCAACCCCGATGAGGTGAAATTATGGCGCGGTGCACCAATTAGCCTCGATAGTGTGGTGGCTACCGGAAAAAGCCTACACATCTATTCCACTCCTGACAGGCATGCGCCTGTATTGTTACAAATGGTAAAAGTTGCTGCCGCCCGCAATAATATTCAGTTGCAGGTTGATACTGTTTTTTCTGACATCGAAACAAAACATGAAATTATCCGGGCGAAAGCGATGGGCTCAGCTTCCGGCTGGCAACCTAGCTATACAATCGCCAATGAAAGGCAAAGCAGGATTGACGGGTTTGTTAATGCCATAAAAAGTTCGCCCGAATGGCTTAAACAAGTTGAAGCGAAGGCAATCGAAAAAAACATTACGCTCGATTCGATGATTTTACTCGACGCCATTTGGATGGCAGACCAGAAGTAATAAGACGAGGTGCTGAGTTTTACCTTTTTACCAATTTCCCGGTTCGATTGTTATTAATCTGATAATAATATACTAATGTTTCGCACTTGATTTTATGATTTTAACAGTCAACCAGTTAAAGAAATCGGCTGTTTTGTATTCTATTACTATTCAGTGTTTTGTGTTTTCCCTTTCCATTTATGCGGCAATACTGCCGCTGCCTGTGCCCTC
>JBBRXN010000054.1:0-36142 GCA_038248385.1 Bacteroidales bacterium | reverse complement strand
CTCATCTTTCTTCTCCGATCCGGAACTCACTTCTCTGCCTGGCTTTTAACGGAATCTACGCCGTGTGGGTGCCACACCGAAAAACCCTACGGCCTAAAAGGAGCATCTTTGATTGGTGATTAGCGGGTGATTGGTGATTGGTGATTGGTGACACGTAACACGCGTCTCTTGTCCCGTGTTACAAGTGATTGGTTAATGATTAAGGATCGGTGACTGGGAAAATTTATCAATCCATGCGTTGGCTTATTAGAGGTTTTTGGGCTGATAAAAACTTTTTCTGCATACCGTTTCAAAATCTCCGTGTACCTCCGTGCCTTCTCCGCGTAACTCCGTGTAATAAAGAAAATACATCTTCTCCGATCCGGAACGCACTTCTCTGCCTGGCTTTTAACGGAATCTTCGCCGTGTGGGTGCCCCACCGAAAAACCCTACGACGAAAAAAGAGCATCTTTGATTGATGAGAGTTTAATTGTTAATGGTTAATGATTAAATGATAGAGAAGGTTTCAACGGTTGCTTGTTACGTGTCACGATCTTTACCCGCATTGCCCGGCTGTCGGCATGACAGCAGGTATGTTTTTTTATCATATGCTTAAAAATGCTATTCAAAATCTATAAACCAAAGAAAGGCCCTTTTGCGTCGGAGTAAAATTAAAATCAAAAGCTAATTTATGATGTTTAATAGAATATCTTTTCATTTTGGAATTGGCAGTTGATGCTAAAATGATCCCCGTGAGCAATCCGGCAGCTCCAATTACACAGACAATAATTCCGCCTGTCAATTGTTCTTTGACCCATCCGGGATTTGAAGTTACATGATTAAAATCTTTCAGAGCAGCAGGAATGATCAATACTAAGCCCGCTCCGCTAACAATGGCTCCACCAATCTCAAATCCCACACCGATATTCTTTAAATTTTTATTGCTAAGATAGAGCTCCTCTTTTCCTTTTTCCGGTAGCGTGTCCCAAATAATTCTATGCATTGGATTCAAGCTCTGAATATTTTCAACTTCAGTCATTGAAACCCAATTCTCAATTTTTGGATGAGAAGGTAAGATATAAACTAAGGAATCATTTGTTCTGAATTTGACATTTGCAGTGAACTTCTTTCCGTTTTTTAACAAGATTACCTGCTGTGAAAACACTCCTTCAGCTATGAAAAGGAAAAGAATAAAAAAGATTGATGATGGCCAAAACCTTTTATGGTTTATTCACTTGATTGATTCTGTATTTTGATTTTTATAAATGTAATTATTTTGAAAAGATTTAAAACTGCCTGCTCACGGTTTCGAGCTTTGTGTCCAGGCTGGAATTCGGGGCTCCCAACTTTCAAGCCGCAATTAAAGTTTATTAAAAAACAAAGTAATTCACTTTATTCATCGCGGTATTCATCTCCACTTTATTCAGATCAAGTGTATATTTCTCTGCATTTTCGAGCGAAACCGTCTTCATCAGCGTTTTACCTCCTTTGGCGTCTTCGGTAGTCATTTCCATCACAAAACCGACTTCTGAAAGGGTATTGTGCAACGCGGCCATTTTACAGGCCCTGAAAACACCGATATCATTCGGCAAGGTCACCTGATCGGTGATCCAGACTTCCCCGAAAATCTTTTTGTAGGTATACGTGTACTTTTTACAAGTATAACCGAGTATTTGCCTGGTTTCGTCGGTCGGCACCAGTTCAAGTCTTTTCAAATCCTGATCGGCCGGATATTTATACCCTCCCGCATTGTACAACGGAGTGGCTCCGCCTCCCGTACCGAAGATCTGGATGGCTACTTCGTTCTTTTTGTCGATCACGGTTTCCTGGCCCATACCGGTTTTATCGGTGATAAACCTAACGTCGAAGTTTTCTCCATCCGACTGATAGCAGGTTTTCAAATCCATGGTCCGCATCAATTCGTTGTTTTTGGCGTAAAATTCCATTTTAAAGACATTGGATTTGTCAAACGAATACACCTTATCCCACTTTACTCCCGGAGGGCTAATCGGAAATAAGGCATAGGTTGTCAAGACAGCAAAAAATGTCACGAAAAGAAGGATGGTTTTTTTCATAGGGTTATGAATTAATTACTATAAAAATTTTAAATTGGATTCTTTTACAAAAATGCGTTTACTGATCAAAAGTAAAAATTTTTCTGAATAATAATGAAATTCTCCACTTTAGAGAGCAAAGTATCAGCGTGAAATTAACCCAACTCCCACCTCTCCAACAGGAGAGGGGGCCGGGGGGTGAGGTTATTTAAATCGCTGATTGAAAGGGGAATGCACCGGACAACAAAAAATAAGTTCCTACGTTTATCGAAGTATGTATATCTTTGCATAAGTGTTAAGAAAGGGCAGCCATATCGCAATTATCTTCCTATTGTTGGTTTCCACCAATGGAATTACCATTTACCATCACTATTGCGGAAACAGGCTGATCAGTACATCCATTATTACAGAACCCGATAACTGTTGCGATGCACATTGCAAAGCCTGCCATAATGACTTTAAACGGTTCAGGGTTAAAGATAGATTCGAAGTCAGCCGGTTAAAGGTCGACTTCAAACAGTATTTAACAAACCCAATCACCTTTCAGATCTACCCGGTAAGTCTGTATTCTTCAGAAGATTTCTCCTTTGTTAACCCGGTTCAGTCTGTCAACATTCGGCCCGGGTTTATCAGACCCCTGCTTACGGGAAACCAGGAAGCACTCCTGGAGGTTTTCCTGATCTGATCTCATTTTCTTTTTTTGATTACCTGATTTCCCTGCCTTTCGCGGGAGGTCGGAATATTTATTATTGAAATTTTATAAAACAATTTAAACCACAGAAAAATGAAAAAGAACATAATATTTCTCGGTCTGCTTGCACTGGTCATCAGTTTTGCCGGTTGTAATAAAGATGCAGATAATACAGTGAAGTCAGATCCGCTGCTGGGAAGCGAATCTTACTTGAAAATAGAATACAACCAGGCCCTGCAGTACAATACCATCCTGGTTGACCGTTTCAACACGCCCGGCATGACTTGGAATGATCCTGTTTGCAAAATGAATGACAGCTTGTATCATATATCGGATACTGCCTTCACCATGCATATGAAGGGATATTACCTGCAGATGATGACCAATGCCGGGATGGGCTCCAACGGGATGATGACAGGCGGTATGATGGGCAATGGTGGCAGCGGTGGAATGATGTGCAACATGGATAGTGTCATTATGAGAATGAACGGCATGATGAACATGACCACTTTTAAAATGGACAGCATGATGTTCCTTCAAACCCAATACTGTCCCAGGATGGGAAACCTGAACAACACCGTTCATGGTTATCTGAACAGCATGCAGGCCATGCGGAAAGTTCACCAGGCGTTGCATAAACACATATAAATATCATCCTGTTGACATATTTCTTTTATGTTGGCGCAATTTTTTGTTAACTTTATTGTCTAAAGAGATAAAACAGGAAAAGGGTGTTAAGGAAAGCCGGACATATCAGTATTATATTTTTATTACTTATCGCTACCAGTGGCGTGACGATTACACGCCATTATTGCGGTAACACCCTGGTTACAAAAAGCATCCTGACCACTCCCGATGATTGTTGCAAAGGCCCATGCAAGGCCTGTCGCAATGAAACAAAATTTGTCAAACTCACCGATATTTTCGAGTTTACTGAGTTAAAAATCCATTTTTCCGCTGAAGTAAAGATCCTCACAGACCATCTGAACCTTTTCACAGCGGTTCTTTTACCCGGCTTCGGTCTTACATATCAGAAGCAGTTTATCTTACCCATCAAAGACCCCTTTGAATTTCGAAGGCCTGCAGAAGATGCCGAAGCCATCCTGCAGTGCTTTCGTTTATAATCCCTTCTTTTCTTTATCAAAGCCCGGGCATTGGATCCTGTTTTTTCAGGGTCTGGTTGTCTGTGGATTACCTATTGGGCTTATCCCAATATGAGATGAATGTATCTTTATTAATTATAGTAACTTTAAAAATGATTTATATGAAAACGAAAATTTTTGCAATTACCATGATCTGCTTCTTATCAGGCAGTATTCAGTCACTAATAGCTCAAAATATGAACCATGATATGACTGGACAAAAACACAACAGTTCTTCAAATGTTCAACCCGCCAAAACAAATAGGAGTATGCCCGAATCAATCAAAGTATCCGGAAATTGCGATATGTGCAAAAAACGGATAGAAAAAGCTGCCATGTCTGTTCCTGGGGTTAAAAGTTCTAGTTGGGACAGTGACACAAAGATCCTTGTCGTTAACTATTCCAAGGAGTCAAAGTCTGATGAAATTCAAAAGGCCGTTGCAAAAGCCGGTCACGATACACCGAAATATAAGGCGACCAAGGCGGCTTATGATGCTTTACCCGGATGTTGCAAATACAGGGAATAATAAGCCTGTTGGCAGTATTCCCCGGGATTTGGAAACCGGATAATTATAAATGTTGTAATAATTGAAAACCTATGTTATTCAACCGGCTTGTTAAATATTTCCTGGATAACCGCCTGATCGCCTACATCCTGCTCCTGGTATTTATCGTCGGAGGACTGGTGACAGCGCCCTTTAACTGGAAGCTGAATTTCCTCCCACGTGATCCGGTTGCTGTTGATGCCATCCCTGATATTGGTGACAACCAGCAGATTGTGGCAACGGAATGGATGGGACGGTCGCCCAAAGACATCCAGGATCAGATCACCTATCCATTAACAACCGCCCTGCTTGGGATTCCGGGTGTAAGAACCATCCGGAGTACTTCGATGTTCGGGATGTCATTCGTTTACCTGATCTTCAAAGACGGGGTGGAGTTTTACTGGAGCCGGTCACGGATCCTTGAAAAGCTGAACTCGCTACCGGCCGGGACCTTGCCTACGGAAGTGCGACCCGCGCTGGGTCCGGATGCAACAGCGCTGGGACAGATCTACTGGTATACCCTCGAAGGGCGCGACCCGAAAACGGGTCGGCCCAACGGAGGGTGGAATCCGGAAGAGCTGAGAACGATCCAGGATTTTTATGTTAAGTATGGCCTTTCAACGGCCGAAGGCGTTTCAGAGGTCGCCTCCGTGGGCGGATTTATCAAGGAATACCAGGTCGATCTGAACCCGGAGGCTCTGAAGGCTTTCAACGTATCGGTGATGGATGTGATGAACGCGGTTCGCAAAAGCAACCTCGACATCGGGGCCGAAACCATTGAACTGAACAATGTCGAATACATCATTCGTGGTTTAGGATATGTGAAGAATCTCAGTGATGTGGAGAACTCCGTAGTGGCGGTCAGAAATAATGTTCCTGTCAGGATCATGGATGTTGCGCACGTGGGGTACGGTCCGGCCACCCGGCGCGGAGGGCTTGACAAATCAGGTTCTGAAGCGGTGGGTGCGGTGGTGGTTGCTCGCTACGGGAGCAACCCGATGGAGGTGATCAACAATGTGAAAGATAAAATTAAAGAGATCGACGCCGGTTTGCCTCAAAAAACCCTGCCTGACGGTAGTATATCAAAGGTGACCATTATCCCTTTTTACGACCGCGCCGGGCTGATTAAAGAGACTATCGGAACCCTTGAAACCGCGCTCTCACACGAAGTGCTGATCAGTATCCTGGTGATCATCGTGCTGGTGATGAATCTCCGATCCTCCTTCATCATTGCCAGTTTGTTGCCCATTGGCGTGATCATGACCTTCATTGCCATGAAGCTGTTTGGCGTTGAGGCAAACATCGTTGCCTTATCAGGTATTGCTATTGCCATTGGGGTAATGGTTGACATGGGCATTGTGGATGTGGAGAATATCACCCGGCACCTTGAAATGCCGGAAAATCAGAATGCGCGGGGAAAACATCTCCTTACTGTCATTTATGATGCCTCCTGTGAAGTAAGGGCTGCAGTGGTCACCGGGCTGGCCACCACGATTGTCAGTTTTTTGCCCGTGTTTGCCATGGAGGCGGCAGAAGGAAAGCTCTTCCGGCCACTCGCCTTTACCAAGACTTTCGCGCTGAGTGCCTCGTTTCTGCTGGGAATCATCGTTCTGCCTACCCTGGCTTATCTTATCTTCTCCATCAGGCTGGATACAAAGAAAATCCGGAGGATCTGGAACGGCCTGCTGATCATTGCCGGGATTACCTTCCTTATCATCTGGGGAACATGGCCGGCGTTGGCCCTGACTGCTATTGGAATCAATAATCTGCTTGATAACCGCTGGCCGGAAAAGAGGAAGAACTTTCCGAATTATATTAACATCGCCATCACCCTGCTGATTGCGCTCTATTACCTTTCGATCGAATGGCTGCCGCTGGGAGCCCGTAACAGCTTAATCGTTAATTTCCTGTTTGTAGGAGGTATTATCGCCATAATCCTGGCGGTATTGATGCTAATGGTACATTTTTATGTACCTCTTATGCGTTGGTGCCTGGCCAACAAATGGAAATTCTTTACCATCCCGGCAGTTACATTGCTTTTGGGTCTCATGGCCTGGCAGGGATCCGACCGGATTTTCGGGTTTGTGCCTGCAGGGATGGAAAAAGCGGGATGGAAAAATTTTCGTCAGACGGATTTCTGGCAGGGGGCTGTGAACCTGTTCCCCGGCATCGGCAAAGAATTTATGCCATCGCTCAATGAGGGCTCCTTTTTACTGATGCCTACCAGTATGCCCCATTCAAGTATCGAAAAGAATCTTGAATATATCGAAATACTCGACAAGCGGTTATCCGCCATTCCGGAAATAGAAATTGCTGCAGGAAAGTGGGGACGCGTCAATTCAGCGCTGGACCCGGCCCCTGTTCAGATGTTTGAAAATACCATCAACTACCGGCCGGAATATATCCTGGATGAGGATGGACAAAGAATGCGGTTTAAAGTAAACAGGGAAGAAAGTTTTTTGCTCCGTAACGGGAAACCACACAATCCGGAGAAGGAAGGTTTTCGCCTGATCCCTGCCGACAGTCTGATCCCGGATGACCATGGCGAATATTTCCGCCAATGGAGGCCGGAAATTAAAAAGCCGCAGGACATCTGGAATGAGATCGTGAAAGTGACGAATATCCCGGGACTTACTTCTGCACCTAAACTACAGCCCATCGAAACACGACTGGTGATGCTATCCACCGGGATGAGGGCCCCCATGGGCGTGAAGATCTACGGTCCCGATCTTGAAACCATCCAGCAGACCGGTCTCGAATTTGAAAAGGCATTAAAAGAGGTTCCTTCGGTCAACGCTGCTTCGGTTTTTTACGACCGTTCCGTTGGCGCTCCTTATATTGAGATAAAACTGAACCGTGAAGCCATGGCTCGTTACGGAATGTCGGTCAGTGATGTTCAGGAGGTACTGCAGGTTGCAGTAGGAGGTATGACTTTAAGCACCAGTGTGGAAGGCCGTGAACGGTTTCCGCTCCGGGTGCGGTATGCCCGGGAACTACGGGATAACCCTGAAGATCTGAAAAGGATCCTGATACCATCGATGAATGGGGTACAGGTGCCTCTTTCTGAAATTGCCGACATTGATTATACAGAGGGTGCTCAGATGATTCGCAGTGAAAACACATTTCTGACAGGTTATGTTATTTTCGATAAACTGGAGGGTAAAGCCGAGGTGGATGTTGTTGAGGATGCCGCCAGGGTGTTGCAGCAAAAACTTGCCTCAGGAGCGCTGAAATTAGCCCCTGGCATCAGCTATAAATTTGCCGGAAACTACGAACAGCAGATCAGGGCCACCAAAAGACTCGCGATTGTCATACCCATTAGCCTGATCCTGATTTTACTGCTGCTCTATTTCCAGTTCCGTACGATTACCGCCTCCTTCATTCATTTTTCAGGCGTCTTTGTTGCCTTTGCCGGGGGATTCATCATGCTCTGGCTTTATGGTCAGACATGGTTCATGGATTTCTCCATTGCAGGGATCAATCTGAGGGAAATGTTTCAGATGCATACCATCAACCTGAGTGTCGCGGTATGGGTCGGTTTTATTGCACTTTTCGGCATCGCCACCAATGATGGCGTTATCATGGGCACCTATATTCACCAGGTGTTTGAAGCTAAGCAGCCAACTACCGTAGAAGGAGTACGTGAAGCCGTGATCATGGCAGGACGAAAACGGGTACGCCCGGCTATGATGACTACCGCCGTTGCCGTAATTGCCCTGTTACCGGTATTAACCTCTACCGGCAAAGGAGCAGATATCATGGTTCCAATGGCTATACCGATGTTCGGTGGTATGGTGATCCAGGTAATGACCGTATTTGTGGTTCCGCTCTTCCAGTCAATCTGGAGGGAAGGGGCTGTGAAAAACGATTGAGATACGATGGAGATACGATGGAGATACGATTGAAATACTATAGAAATACAATGGAAATACGATGGAGATACTTTGGAAATACAATAGAAATACATAGAGATACAATTGAAATACGATTGAGATACGATGGAGATACAATTGAAATACGATTGAAATACATAGAGATACAATTGAAATACAATTGAAATACGATTGAGATACGATTGAAATACATAGAGATACAATTGAAATACGATAGAGATACGATGGAGATACGATGAAGATACAATTGAAATACGGTGGAGATACATTGAAATACGATGGAGATACGATGGAGATACAATTGAAATACGATAGAAATACATGGAGATACAATTGAAATACTATAGAAATACAATGGAAATACGATTGAAAAACAATAGAAATAAATTGAAAAACAATTGAAATATGTTTTATGGAAAAGAAAAGTTATATACCGTTGAAAGAATTGAAAGTATACCTATTGGCAAGACAACTTTCATCGATGGCGTGGGAAATTTATTCTTCCATGAGAATGGATCTTAAGAAACATATGGGAGATCAGTTTCTCCGGTCGGTTGATTCAGTTGGGGCTAATATTGCTGAAGGTTACCACCGTTTCCATTATCTCGATAAAGTTCGTTTTTATTACAATTCAAGGGCATCATTGGCAGAGGCCATGGAGCATTGGGCGGAATTATTGCTGGAGAGACAATTAATTTCAGTTGAAAAGTTCAATGAATTCGCAATTATTTATAAGGATTTGCAGGTTAGACTGAACAATTTTATCAGACAAACAAAAGATGAAAAAGAACATCAAAAGGAATAATTTTCTTCAGTTGGGGTATAAAATTACTTTGAACATTATTTCAATGTATTTCAATGTACTTTCATGTGCCTTACGGAATTTCAGGCGTATTTTAATTGTATTTCTATGTACTTCAATTGTAATTCCGTGTATTTCTTTGCCCTCCCAATCAGATTCTTTACTCCAATACATGGAGATAGCTGCAAGGAACAATCCAACGGTACTTCAACGGTTCTCGGAATACAAAGCGGCGCTGCAGAAAGTGCCTCAGGTTGGCGCGTTGTCGGATCCTGAATTTAACCTCGGCGTGTTTATTCAGCCAATGGAGCTGGTTGAAGGTAAACAGCTTGCCGATTTTCAGCTGATGCAGATGTTCCCCTGGTTTGGAACGTTAAAAGCAGCCAAAGATGAGATGAGCCTGATGGCAAAGGCGAAATTTGAGCTGTTCCGTGACGCCAAACTCCAGGTATTTTATGATGTGCAGCGTACCTGGTTCGAACTGTATAAAATCGAACAGGAGAAACGCGTTTCTGAGAAAAACCGGCAGCTTTTGACGACAATCGAACGGTTGGCCATCGTGAAGTTTAAATCAGGCCCGACCGGTACAAATGTATCATCAGGACAACCGATGGGTCCCGGATCTTCAGGTACATCGCAAAACCCTCAGGCAGGTTCCGCCGGGATGCAAACGATGCCAGGTGGCCAGCAATCCGGGAATAGCAGCTCCGGGTCAACGATATCTGGCAATTCGATGGGTGGTGCGCCCTCGGGAGGTTCGGGGTTGGTTGATTTGTACAGGATACAAATGGAAGCCGGAGAGCTTGACAATAATATAGCACAACTTTTGACCTTGCAAAACACCATTGTTGCAAGGTTTAACAGCTATCTCAACCGACCCCTCCAATCGCCTGTTGCTATTCCGGACACGCTGGTTGCAGACAGCCTTGAGATTCCTTTAACTTCTGTTACCGACAGCCTGCTTCGCAACAATCCGATGCTTGGGATGCTTCAGTATGAGCAACAATCATTTGAAGCCCGGAAGAAAATGGTTACCCGTATGGGCTATCCGATGATGGGTTTGGGTGTGACCTATAACCTTATCGGGAAAAATGAAATGTCAACTTCCTCCATGAACGGGAAAGACATGATCATGCCGATGCTAAAGCTCACATTACCGATATACCGGAATAAATACAACGCCCTTCGAACCGAGGCCGCTCTTCTGAAAACAGCCACAGGAGAGAATTACACGGCAACATCAAACGCCCTTCAAAGCGAATATTACGAAGCGGTTCAACTCTACCAGGATGCACAACGCAGAAATAAACTTTATACGAACCAATACTTGCTTGCAAGCAAAACACTCGATCTGATGCTGAAAAGTTTTTCAACTTCAGGAAGCACCCTGACAGACGTTTTGCGTATCCGGCAGCAAGCACTTGATTACCAATTAAAACAGATTGAAGCCATCGCCGATTTTAATACGGGAATCGCCTGGCTTAAACGATTAATGGCATTTTATCAAACGAAATAAACAGGAAAATTATCGAATATGAAAAAGGTGATTTTAGCAAAGTGGGTGAAAAACAAATATGTATTCCCGGTCCTTCTTCTTCTTGCAGGCGTTTTTCTTGGCTGGCTCTTCTTTCACAGCCACAGCAAGACGGTTGATAAAAGGGATCTTCCGGCGCAAGCGGCAAGAGCCACGATCTGGACCTGTGCAATGCACCCGCAAATCCGGAAAACGGAACCCGGCCAATGCCCGATCTGCGGGATGGACCTGATCCCCGTAGGTCATACGGGTGATACTTCCATCGACCCATCTGCCATCCAATTGACCCATGAAGCTGCCCAGCTGGCCAATGTGCTTACATCGGTTGTGAGCAGGACGAAACCCATGAAAGAGGTCAGGTTGTATGGTAAAGTTCAGGCGGATGAGCGCCTGATGCAAAGCCAGGTTTCTCACCTGCCTGGGAGAATAGAAAAACTCATGGTCAATTTCACTGGCGAAATGGTAAGAAAAGGACAGCCCCTTGCCGAGATCTATTCACCAGAACTTGTAAATGCACAACAGGAGTTGCTCGAATCGGCAAAAATGAAGGAAACGCAGCCTGCAATCTTTGAAGCGGCCAAAGGTAAACTTCGTCAATGGATGATCTCAGATGACCAGATCAACACCATTGTCAGCTCCGGTGTCACCCAAAACAACTTTGTAATAAATGCAGGTACCAATGGTGTTATTACTGCCCGAAAAGTCAACACAGGAGACTATATCAGCGAAGGAACTGTACTTTTCGATGTGGCCGATTTGTCACATTTATGGGTGATGTTTGATGCTTATGAAAGCGATCTTCCGTTCCTGAAAAACGGCGATCGGATCGATTTCACGGTTCAGGCGCTTCCCGGTACCAACTTTAAAGGAAACATTCTTTTTATCGATCCGGTCATTGATCCCTATTCACGGGTAGCCAAGGTGAGAGTTGAAATAAATAACGCGGCAGGAAAGCTGAAACCTGAAATGTTTGTCACCGGTATGATCAAGGCAAATCTTGACAACTACCGCGACAACCTGGTTATACCCCAATCGGCGGTGTTATGGACCGGTAAACGATCGATTGTGTATGTGAAGCAGCCCGGATCGGAGGAGCCCATCTTTAAAATCCGTGAAATCGAGCTGGGCCCCATGCTTGGCAACAGCTATGTGGTGGCCAGCGGGCTTGCAGATGGTGAAGAAATTGTAACCGCGGGAACGTTTAGTGTTGATGCGGCGGCACAACTCGAGGGAAAACCAAGTATGATGAACCAGTCAGGTGGCAAGGTTTCTTCGATGCCGGGAATGGATATGCCGGGTGATTCGAAATCTGACAACAATAAAAAAATGCCGGCGAAGCAAACACCTGCCGTATCAAAAACTCAAAAGAACAATTCAATGCCGGGAATGGATATGCCGGCTAATCCAAAAAAACAACCGATGACCAAAAGCAAAGTAATGATTCAAAGCGGACTGTTTCATGTGTCCGGAAAATGTGATCTATGCAAAGATCGAATTGAAAAAGCCGCCAAATCTGTTGATGGTGTCGTATCGGCAAAATGGGATGAAAAGACACAGAAAATTCAGGTTGCATTCGACAATATGAAAACATCGCTGATTCAGATTCAGAAGGCCATTGCCAGGGTTGGTCATGATACGGAAAAAATCAAGGCAGATGACAAGGTTTACCAGGCATTGCCGGAGTGCTGCAAATACAGGGAATAACTAAAAAATAACTATGCGAACCATTCACCGAAAGATTATTGCGGATGATCAATATTCATTGATTATCTCTGATCTGACAGGCAAAAAATGGATACAGGTAAATGATATCATCGGCAATAAAAATGGCCATGTAAAAACAGGCAAGTTGATAGTAAAATAAACATTGAAAATACCCGAGATGTATGGAAACGAATGAAAAAAAGCTTTATTCAAAAGATAAAACAACAGGTGGATCGGATGGATTATCAACCGGGAAAAGTTCGGGTAAATATACCTGCCCAATGCATCCTGAAATTATCCGCAATGAATCAGGATCCTGTCCAATCTGTGGAATGGATTTAGTACCTATGGGTGCCAACGTGGAGGAAGAGGACCAAACCTATCAAATGTTACTGCGCAAATTTAAGGTTTCTGTAATTTTTACCTTACCCATCTTCCTGATCGCTATGTCAGATTTGATTCCGGGGAATCCTTTATACGGCTGGATGAATATTAAATATTGGAATTGGGTGCAATTTGCATTGTCAATACCTGTGTTATTTTATGCCACGTGGATGTTTTTTGAACGGGCATGGCGTTCCTTAATAACCTGGAATCTGAACATGTTCACCTTAATTGGGATTGGCGCCGGGATTGCATGGATTTTTAGCGTGTTTGCCATTCTCTTTCCGAACGTATTTCCTGATCAGTTTAAATCACATGGAGGTACGGTTTTTACCTATTTCGAAGCAGCCACCGTAATTTTAACGCTGGTTTTATTGGGCCAACTGTTAGAAGCCCGTGCACATGGAAAGACAAACAGTGCCATTAAAGAATTATTAAAATTAGCGCCCAATAAGGCAACATTAATTGTTGATGGGAAAGAACAAGAAGTAGCCATTGAAACCATTAAGAAAGGAGATGTATTGCGGGTGAAACCCGGTGAAAAAATACCGGTGGATGGAAGCATACAGGAAGGAGAATCAACGATAGATGAATCCATGATCTCGGGTGAACCCATTCCAGTTGATAAAAAAACTGGTGATAAAGTAATTTCAGGCGCGATTAACGGGAACAAAACCTTTTTGATGACTGCTGAAAAAGTCGGATCAGAGACATTACTTGCCCACATAATTGAAATGGTCAATAATGCCAGTCGGTCAAAAGCCCCTATTCAAAAACTGGCTGATAAAATTTCCGGGTATTTTGTACCCATTGTGGTGGGTGTTTCAATTATTACCTTCATCATCTGGGCTATATTCGGGCCGGAGCCTGCATATGTTTTTGCTTTTGTCAATGCCATTGCAGTGCTTATTATTGCCTGCCCGTGTGCGCTTGGCCTGGCTACACCCATGTCGGTGATGGTTGGAGTTGGAAAGGGTGCTCAATCCGGAGTGCTGATCAAAAACGCAGAATCATTGGAGAAAATGAACGCGATTGATGTGGTCATCATCGATAAGACCGGAACCGTCACAGAGGGGAAACCTTCGGTTGAAAAAGTCGTCAGCGCTTCTTCTTCTTTTTCCGAAGAGGATATTCTTCGAAAAATAATTTCACTTAACAGCAGCAGCGAGCATCCATTGGCACAGGCAACAATGCGTTACGGAGCAGAAAGAAATCTAAAGAGTGAACCTGTTTCCAATTTTGAAGCAATTTCAGGCAAAGGAGTTACCGGGATAATTAAAGATAAAAAGCTGGGTTTAGGTAATCAGATGCTGATGGATCTAATGCAATCCACAATTTCAACTGAATTGCGGCAACAGGTTCAGACGGAACAGAAATTAGGTAAAACGGTTTCTTATTTAGCTGAAGGAAATGCAGCCATTGGTTTTGTTGTTATTTCTGATAAGATAAAAGAATCGAGTAAGCAAGCCATCCAAAAACTACAGGAAGAAGGTTTACAGGTGATTATGCTCACCGGTGATAATGAAGATACGGCAAGAGCTGTGAGTGAAACCTTGCATTTAGACGGATTTAAAGCTCAGATGCTTCCGGAGGATAAATTAAATGAAGTAAAACGGCTGCAAACCGAAGGGAAGAAAGTCGCCATGGCGGGGGATGGCATTAATGACGCTCCGGCATTGTCGCAGGCAGATATTGGAATTGCAATGGGTACAGGAACCGATGTGGCAATAGAAAGTGCGGGAATAACCTTGGTAAAAGGAGATCTCAACGGTATTGCCAAAGCCAGATTATTAAGCCATAATGTTATGCGGAATATCAAAGAAAATCTATTCTTTGCTCTTGCCTACAATGTTTTGGGAATTCCCCTTGCTGCTGGAGTTCTTTACCCGGTTTTCGGAATTTTACTCTCACCGATGATTGCAGCCTTGGCAATGAGCTTTAGCTCCGTATCAGTTATTGCGAATTCCTTACGGTTAAGAAATGTGAAGTTGGTTTAATGTGTGAATCATGTAATTTGTTCCCACTTTTATATAACAACATTCGGTTCAATTTGAGCCACCTTTGTAATGGAATAAACCACAAAGCCAAAATGGATACATGATGAGCGAAAATTCCTGGGGTTGGTGCATTTGTGGAAGTGCAATGAATTCACTTTTGAATGACAACTATTAAAGGGTCATGAAGATTTGGTTTAATTTTTATTATCGGGCAACAGCGAATCTGAAGAGCGGGCAACAGCGCATTTGACGATAATTCAAAAACACAACAACAATGAAAAACAAGAAAATAATTGCTGCCATTTTTGCTTCAATGCTAATGTTGGTGGTATGTTTTATAGCATTCGACTCGTTTGCACAAGCTCAAACCGATTCTGCAATGATGAAAGATTGTTGCATGATGAAAGATGGAAAAATGATGAAAATGAAAGATGGTAAAACAATGCCAATGGACAAGCCCATGACCATGAAAAACGGAACCAAATGTATGACCAACGGAGCGTGCGTCATGAAAGATGGTAAAAAAATGATGATGAAAGAAGGTCAATGCATGGACATGAACGGGAAAATGGGTGAATGCCCTATGATGAAAGATTGTGTCATGATGAAAGACGGGAAGATGATGGAAATGAAAGATGGTAAAACAATGCCAATGGGTAAAAACATGACGATGAAAAACGGGACGAAGTGTATGACCAATGGCGAATATATCATGAAAGACGGGACCAAAATGAAGATGAAAGAAGGTCAGGGCATGGACATGAATGGAATGATGTCGAAGTGAGCGTGATGAAAAATTTCGCGAGGATCTAGGCTATCTCTGCGTATTCATATCCCTCGTTTAGCGAAAAGATGGCTTTTTCAACAGGCAATTGTTAATCATTTTGTATACTTATACAGAATCGGTATACATTTGCCCACAACTCCCTTAAAATACGACCTTATGAAAAGACAATTACTGCTTTTTATCGGAATGATCATTTTCACGGGCAATATTTTCGCCCAGGCACAGCCTGCAAGCAACGCCAATGCTTTCGGCGCCCAACGGTTTAGCGCCAAAACCCATCATGAGCTCCCAACAGCAAGGAAAAACTTCCGGACTTATCCTGAAAAACGAAATTTGTTAAATCCTGCAACACTGATATGGCGGTGGGATACGCTGCTGGTACACGATACAGTAGGATTAAAAGAAAGATATTCTGAATCCTTCGATCTTCACGGGAATGTGTTGGTGCTGCTAACCGAGCAATGGCAGTCCAATACCTGGGTTAATGCAGCGAGATATTCCTATACCTACGATCCCAACGGAAACCAGCTTACGGAGACCGATGAAGAATGGAATTCCAACAACTGGGTGAATACAACGAGATATACATATACTTACGATGCCAACGGAAATATGCTCACCGAACTGGATGAACAGTGGCAGGGAGGAGCCTGGGAGAACGCAGCGGGCTATACTTTTACTTACGATGCGAACGGGAACATGCTTACCTATTTAAATCAACTTTGGCAATCCGGTGGATGGGAAAATTACGACAGGTACACGAGCGCCTACGATGCCAATGGAAATATGCTGACCATCTTACACGAACTCTGGCAAACCAGCACCTGGGCGAATAGTTCAAGAACGACTTATACTTACGATGCCAGTGGAAACATGCTAACTGAATTCAATGAACTGTGGCCGTCCAATGCCTGGGAGAATTCTTACTTGCTTACTTATACCTATGATGCAAATGGAAACATGCTTACCACATTTTATGAGTTCTGGCAAAACAGTGCATGGGAGAACGCATATATGCACACTTACACTTATGATTTCAATGGTAACCAGTTGACCGAATTTGTCGAACGATGGGAAGCCAATGCATGGATTAATTATACGCGGTGGACTTATACCTATGATAGCGGTGGAAATATGCTGACCGATTTATGGGAAATCTGGGAAACCAACAACTGGGTGAATTATACCAACTACAATTATTCATATGACGTCGCTGGAAACAGCACCACAGGGAAATATGAAACCTGGAATGATACGAACTGGCAGCCGGGTATGTGGACCTTGTTTTTGTATTCACAGCAAAACATCATTTACGCTCTTCCGAACCGGTATCGCTATGAATCACATTTTATTTCATTTGTAAATACCGGGATTGAAAATCTGCAACACGGGAAAGCGGTTTTGTCTGTTTTTCCCAATCCTGCAACCGATAAAATTACCGTATTTGTGCGGGATATAAAAAACCACAAGAATGATTTCCTTTCCGTTTATGACGAGCAGGGAAAACTTGAATTGCAGGAGGAAGTACGCATTGAAAAACAGGAAATTGATATAAGCCAATGGGGAAAAGGACTCCATTTCATAAAATTATCCAATAACGCAAAGACGGAAGCGGTTAAGTTTGTCAAGGAATAGGTGTAAAGAATGATTTACAATATACAAAACAACCCAATTCACGCATTTTTAAACTATTTTTACATATCAAATATTGAAATCACAGGTTGGATTCAGCCTGCAAGAACCGCTAAAATCAAAAGCCATGAAAAAAATTCTTACAACCTTAATCGCTTTGCTTTTTGGAATTACCCTGACAATCAGTGCCCAGATTCCCAATCCCGGTTTTGAAAACTGGACCGCCGGGGATCCGGATGGGTGGGCATCATCCAATATAATCCCCGCCGGTTTGAATAATATTACACAAACCACAGATAAACATTCGGGTTCCTCTGCCTTACGCGGGGAGGTCGTTAACTTCTTAACCCAAATTGTTGGTCCTGTAATTCAAAGCGGACCCGGCGGAACGGGCTTCGCGATCACTGAGCAGTATCTTTCATTTGATCTATGGTACAAGTTCACGTCTGTCGGCGGTGACAAGTTTTCCGTCAATGTAATCCTTTGGAAAGGGGGAACTCCGATTGCCAATGGTGCAGAAGCGCTTCCGGCAAACGTAAGCTCCTACACCCATCTGATCGTTCCATTAACTTATACAACGAATGAGGTACCCGATTTAGCCATTATCCAGCTTTCCATTACAGGTCCTGTCACCGGTAATGATGTTCATCCGGGTTCGGTGATGTTTATGGATGATCTTAATTTCTCTCTGGTAAGCGGAACAGAAAACATCCCGGTTTCGGATGTAACGGGGAAATGTTATCCAAATCCTGTGGCTGATATCCTTACCATTCGGCTCGATGAAAATATTTCAGGTGACTGCCTGCTGACGGTATTGGATGCTTCGGGGAAAGTTGTGAAAAAGATCGCCTGCAACCCGCAGTCATTCGGATCAAAGCAGGTTCAGTTTTCCGTTAAGGATTTATCTCCCGGTATCTATTTCTATTCGCTGAATGCATCCAACAGCAGGTATAACGGGAAATTTTCGGTGAACCGGTAAAGAAGGTTTTGTCCAAGCCGGAGTTAACCCAAACACCGCGCCCGAAGGGGGTGAGGCTGATTAAAAATACTTTTTTATGAAAAACTTTAGGATGATTGCCTTCTTTTCCTTGATCACCTTCTTTGTACCCTCTGTATTTGCCCAGGAAGAGGAAACAGAACAGAAGCAGCAAACGGAGCCGGCTTTTTCATCGACCGGTAAATTCGATTTTATTCCCGGGGAGCAGGTCATTTTCTTTGATGATTTTGCAACGGATAATATCGGGGATTTCCCGGCTGCCTGGAATACCAATGGCAGCGGGGAAGTGGTAAGCGTAACCGGCATGACCGGAAAATGGTTCAAGATGAAACCCGGTGGCTCTTTTTATCCCGAGATGGGAAAAGCCCTGCCGGAAAATTTCACGGTAGAATTCGATCTGATCTACGCCTATGTGCAGGGATCAGGCTGTTTCCAAATCGATCTGTACAATACCCTGCCCGATGAAAGGATGGATGCCCTGGTACCGGGCAAAGGCGGAGCTGCATTCAGGTTTGCAGAGTATTCTTTATCTGTTTTCAACTGGGCCGAAGGCAATTACGGCTCAATCTCCAATTCGGAAGACAACATCTACCTGCAAACACATAAGAATAGGAAGATCCGGATTTCGATGACCGTTCAGAAACAAAGAGTGCGTTTGTACATGGATGAGAATAAAATCTTTGACATTCCCAGGTTATTGCCACCCGGTTTAGTGATCGATCGTCTCCGTTTTGGCGGTTGTGAAGAAGAAGGTTTTTTCCCCTATATATGCAATTACCGGGTCGCAGCAGGTGCCCCCGACATGCGGAATAAACTCTTGACCGAAGGAAGACTGGTAACCCATGGAATCACCTTTGATTCAGGATCGGATAAGATCAAACCCGAATCCATCGGGACGATAAAAGAGATTGCAAAAATTCTGCAGGAGAATGCAGGACTGCGGGTTAAAATTACCGGACATACCGATTCCGATGGTGGGGATGCACTGAATATGACCCTTTCGAAGAAGCGGGCCGATGCGGTGAAAAATGCACTGGTTACCCAGTTCGCCCTCGAAGCCTCCCGTTTCGAAACAGATGGGAAAGGCGCCACTCAACCGGTTTCTCCCAATACTGACGCCATCGGGAAAGCCAATAATCGTCGGGTGGAGTTTGTGAAGTTGTAAAAAGAACTCAGTGACGGGGCCGAACAAGCCATCGCCCTTTCATGCTCCTGATTGAGAAGAATAAAAGGGCGACTTATTGGTTCCGGTGTTCCGGGATTAAAATTTGCCGAACCTGAGGCTTAAGGTTGCATTAAATTGATTCAGACTGGTTGATTTGAGGCGGATAAGCTCAAAATCGGGCGTATACCGGTAACTGATTCCCAAGCCAAGCTGTAGTTTTTTGATCACATTGAACACCACTTTAACGCCGGGTTCAACTGCAAAGAAATTATCCTGGGCTACCGATGAATGATGATGGGAATTCCATCCGCCATTTTGATTTATATTATCATCGGCCCAGTAATCATTATCTTTATAAAAAGCTAGGTTACCTCCACCGATCATCAGCGGGAAACTGACATGAATTCTGGAGTTCGGTAAAAGGATATATTCGAGTACCAAGCCTCCGTAACCACCGCTCAAACTGGCTCCTTCATTTTGTAAGGTGAATTCATCATAATACACATTGCGATAATGAAGGTCGTGACCCTCAATCATTGTTCCGGTTAAACCAACAGACCAATGGTGATTCAGGATGATTCCCCCGCTGATACCAGGCAGAAAAACATCCCGTTGGTCTATCCGGGTGTAACCTCCGTGGAGCTCAATATAATAACCGATGGGGATCTTCTTCCCGTGTTTCATGTTTCCAAAGATGGTCTTCATTTCTGAACCATCGCCGGTTTTTGTTTCGGAAGTCTTATCTTCCTGAGCAAATACTGGAATCGACAAGATCAATCCCAAGAGTATTACAAGTACTTTTTTCATCAGCTATAAATTTTATGTTGATGTAAAACTGAATAGGCGTCAGAAAAGTATTTCCCGGAAGGTATTATTTTTTATATAGTATAGGGGCTATAACGCCTCCATCGGTACCCTTTCCCTCCCCCCGTGTTGGGGAAAGGGCTGGGGACCGGGGCTGTAAGCTAGTTTGCCGTCGTCCTTTTCAGCAAAAAAAAGTAAACAAGATAGAAGATAAACACCGAGAAAATGTTTATCAGGAGAACCATCACGAACCCGTTTCCGAAAACAAAAAGGATGGAAAAAGCCAGGAGCACGGCATTGGTCAGCATGGCCTTTGCAAAAGCCTTGACCCGCATTTTGTCAAGGATTTCACTCTCTGCCTTTTCTTTCGAGAAGGCTAAAAAGACAAACCCTGTGAGCAGCGTCAGCATGATCAGTTCATCCGCCACATTGGTTTGAATGATGGCGAACATGCGGGTCTCGAAGAATGAAGAATAAACCGCAAAAACAGGCAGGTCCAGCCTGAAATCAAAAAAGGCATAGAAAGCCAATCCTGAGAAGCCGATCAGCACCAGTACTGTCCCGATCCATTTAAATTTATAGGGCAGCAGAAGGTTATTCACAAAAACGGATATTGGAGTTATTTACCATTTTGCGTACTGCAATAAACCGGAAGGTTCACAGAGGTTCCGTCTGATAAATCCCACTGAACGCCCACCAAACCGAATTTGTGATTTGCCCAGTAAGTGATTTTATTGACACCCATCCCTTTTAATCCCGGAGTCGGTTCTTCAACCTTAACCACCTTGATATTATAAAATCCATAAGGATAATCATCTGTTGAGGACTTGCTGATCACCGTCCGAACCCTTCCGGTTGATCCTACCGGATACGTATCACCGGCAACTGAACTGTATTTGACCAGTATCCCGGGGCCCATGCCTACAAAACTCTCAATCCCTTCCACCGTCTGTTTGATCTGAAACCCGGTGGCGGTGACATTATCCCCGGTGATGGTGATCCCGGGAATGTTGGCAAGAATGTTTTTAATGGCAGCATTTGTAATAACCCCGGTGGCCGTATAGGATGAAATGCCATTCGACAGGGAGACCACAGACCCATTGAGATCACTGATCCCTGAAACCGTGGCCGATGTGGAAGATACCGTCGTACCTACAACTCCCATGGGCGATGCGTCGCCCCCGACGGAAGTATTATTGTCGTCTGTTGAGGTTTTTTTACATGAGAGGGATAAAACCATTAACACCAACAAGAGAGGATAAAGTTTTTTCATACCAGAATTTTTTAGGTTAAACGAATGTTGTTTAATAATAATCAGGCGATTGAAAGGTCAATTATGCCTTTGACCCAAAGCAAATATATAAAAAAAACCAGAATAGCAAATATTAAAAAATTATCTTTGATCGCTCGTTTCATTATTTTACAGACAACCGGGAGGGGGAGATGCCTTATATTACATACAAGGATCGGGAGATTTTTTATGCGGATCAGGGATCGGGGCCTTGCTTGGTGTATGTTCATGAATGGTATGCTTCATCGCTTTCATTCCGGAAGCTGAACCAGAAATATCTCGATAAAAAATTGAGGGTTATCAGTCTGGATTTGCCAGGGTATGGTAACTCTGAATTTGTTGAAGGACTTCAATTTGCGGATTTTTCAAACATCCTGGAAGCACTGCTCGGTCATCTGAAAATTGAAAGATGCTCGCTGATGGGTTTTTGTCTTGGTGCAGCCATTATTCTGGATTTTTATCAGAAATTTCCTGACCGTGTCAGAACTTTGATTCTGATCGAACCCTTACTGAAGTTTCCGATCATCCTTATTCCTCTTTTAATTCCGGGATTCGGTGTTGCATTCCTTAAACACCTGGCAAAGTCCCGGTTCCTTTTTTCTTTGGTGGGTTCGCAATTAACCGGGGGGAAGAAACAAATGAATAACCATATCTTTAAATCCCTTGTCAGGAATGATACGCGGATATCAGAACAGTATCTGCATTTGCTGTTCAAAAAGAATCATCAAAGTGACTTTCGGAAACTTGATGTTGATATCCGTGAAAATTGCCTTTGTATTTCAGGAAAAAACACAAATATTTTTTTCAGGAAACATACGGCATCCCTTATCCGGCATTTTAAAATCCACGACGCTGTTGTGCTGGATAACACCGGGCATCTTGTGCTGACCGAGCGTCCGGCTGATATCGCCGGCATCATTCTTAACTATCTGGAATAGTTTGCCATCGGGCTTCACACCCGCTTCCGGCTCATCACTTCCCCGGCGGATATGTGAATGATGTAACGTAATTACTGAATTGTGTAAGGCTTTTCAGTATAATGATGATCAATTTTGCACATTAATTTTATATTGCAAAAAATCATTTTTATGCCCGTCCTGACCATTATCCTTGTCCTCATTGTTGCCGGAGTCGTTCTCTGGCTCGTGAACACTTACATTCCCATGCAGCGCACCATCAAATCCATTCTCAACGCCGTTGTTGTTATCATCGTTGTGATTTGGTTACTCAGCGTTTTTGGTGTACTTGATAGCCTGCAGCACCTGCACGTTTGATTTGGATTCTCCTCCGGTAAATGATATTTCCATAGGGGGATTGCAGGAATAATTTATGCTCTTTACCACTATTGCTTACAAGGAGCAATTCGTTTAGCTGTAATTTTTCCTGTATTGGTATAGCCTGTAATAAGCATTAGTCCGTAACCTTTCCCGCTCATTCATTTTCCTTCATATAACTGACCAATTTTAATTATAAACTAAAATCAACTTTAATGACAAAATCAGGAACACCATGCGCTTCCAATAATGGAAACATGCATAATCAAAAAAAAGGCAGATTCATCCTTCAATTTTCAATTTTACTCAGTATGATCAGCTTTATCATTGCGGGGTCGATGATGAGTTCCTGTAATAAGGATAAAGATGATACAAAAACCACTCCTATAGCTGTCCATATGACGGATGACCCGGGTCCTTACAATGCAGTGAATATTGATTTGTTGTCGGTGGAAGTTACCGGAAATGACGGAGTTGCAGTCGTACTGAACACCCATCCGGGGATTTATAACCTTCTTGATTTTGCAAATGGCCTGGATACGCTGATTGCAACAGGAAATTTGACGCTCAGCCGGGTTGAACAGATCAGGCTCATCCTGGGACCGAACAATACCATCGTGGTCAATCAGATAACCTATCCTTTGAGTACGCCAAGCGCAGAACAATCAGGTTTGAAACTTCAGGTACACCAGACCTTGCAACCGGGGGTGGCTTATAATGTTCTTATTGATTTTGATGCCAACCAATCGATTGTGGTTACAGGCAATGGCCAGTATAAACTTAAACCGGTGTTAAGGACCGTCGAAACGGCTCTCAGCGGATCGATCAAAGGAAAGATCGTGCCGGCCGGAATACTGGCTTCTGTAACAGCCATTTCAAACGGAGTTTCTTATTCCTCTGCCGTTAACGTTGATGGCTATTTTATCCTGAAAGGTCTTCCTGTTGGAACCTACGCCGTTACCATAACGCCTGAGTCTCCGCTAAGCCCCGTGACAGTGAATGATGTCGTCGTCGCAATAGGGATTTCTACGGATATGGGGATCATTCTCCTTTAAACTCCGGTTTCCGCTTCTCATAAAACGCATTGATCCCTTCCAGGTAATCCTTGCTGGTACCGGCAATTTTTCTCAGCATATCGATGTGCTCGAAGGTTTGCGGCGTAAGGGGAGTTGCATTTCCGAGGATGTTCAGCTGTTCCTTTATCACCCTGATGCTAAGCGGAGAATTGGAGAGAATCTTCCGGGCGATCTTCATGGTGAATTCTTCGATCGCTTCCTGGGGTACGATATGGTTCAGGATGCCCAGGGTGAGGGCTCTTTCGGCCGAGATCGGATCGGCGGTAAAGAACATTTCCTTGGCGATATGGGCACCGATGATCTCAATGAATTGCAGGATTCCCGAAGTGTTGTAAGGAACGCCGATCTTGGCGGGTGTAATGGCCAGGCAGGTATCTTTCGTGCCAATCACGATATCGCAAACGAAGGCAATGTTGCACGCTCCTCCCCAGATACTTCCCTCGGCCATGGCGATTACCGGTGCGGGGAAATCCATGATGCTCCGGATCACCTTCTGTAAAGGATTGTCGTAGGCCAGGGGATCGCTCCCGTCGCGGGGCAACTCGTCGATGTTAAATCCGGCCGACCATACTTTCGTTCCTTTGTTGGCACGGAGTATCACCACCCGGGCTTTGCGCAACAGCATCTCATCAAAGGCATCAATCAGGTTGCATAACATTTCGAAACTCAGGGCATTTCTTTTGGCATCATTGTCCATGGTGATCCAGCCGATCTGGTCCCTGAATTCAGTAATTACAAGACTCATCGTTGAGGTTTTTTAAGGATTTCTTCGTACAAAGGTAAAGGAGTTTTGTGAATGGATCAACCGGCAATATCAGTGGGTTTCAGAAAAGCTGTCCCGGGTTTTAAATGGTGAATTGCAATTCATTTAAATTTTTGTAGAGTCCGTGAATATTGGAAATAAGCGCTTCATGCGTTCCTTGTTCCACGATGGTGCCATCATTGATGACAATGATATGATCGGCCTTGCGGATGGTCGACAAGCGATGGGCGATAACAACAGACGTGCGGCATTGCATCAGTTTTTCAAGGGCTTCCTGTACCAGCCGTTCCGACTCCGAATCGAGGGATGAGGTGGCTTCATCGAGTAATAAGATCTTAGGGTTCTTCAGCACCGCCCTGGCAATGGCAATGCGCTGCCGCTGCCCGCCGCTCAACTGCACACCGCGCTCACCGACAATCGTTGCCATCACTTCCGGAAATGCACTGATAAAGTCCCAGGCATTGGCTTGTTTGGCTGCTTCAATGATTTCTTCATCGGAGGCATCCGGTTTCCCATAGGCAATATTTTCACGGATGGTTCCGCCAAAAAGGAAGACATCCTGCGGCACAATGGCCATTTGCGATCGCAAAGCCGCCAGCGGAAAGGTCTGGCTTGGTTTTCCGTCAAAAAGGATAGAACCGGCGGACGGTTCATAAAACCGCATTAACAACGAAACGAGGGTTGACTTACCTGCCCCGCTTGGCCCCACCAGGGCAATTTGCTGACCGGGTTTTATGCTGACCGAGATATTCCTGAGCACCGGGAAGTCTTTTCTGGAGGGGTATTCAAAGGAAACATCCCTGAAAACAATTTCTCCTTTTAAGGTATGCTCTTTCGCTGGTTTGTAATCAATGCTGATCTCTTCTGTAGGCTCATCAAACAATTCAAGTAAATTTTCGGCTGCCCCGATGGTTTTCTGCAGTCTCGTGTAAACACCCGCCATTCCGGCAATATTCCCGGCAATAAAAGCCGAATAAAGGACAAATGAGAACAATTCACCCGCTGCCAGTTTGTGCGCGGCAATGAGGGTTGCACCTTTCCAGATGACAGCGCCGATGGCAAGAAAAAACGAAACGATGATAAACGAGGTATATGCCTGGTATTTCCCGCCCTTAATCCCGGTTTCCGCAACATCGTTCGTGATTTTACGGTAACGGTTCATCTCGAAAAGCTCATTGGTAAACGCCTTTACGTTCTGGATTCCCTGCAAGGTTTCTTCCACTACGGTGTTCGATTCGGCGACCTGGTTCTGTGCCTGTTTTGAATATTTACGGATAAACTTCCCGAAGAAAAAGGCGGCCAAAGCCACCGCAGGCAGTATGGCGAGCATGAACAGCGTCAGGCGAAAGGAGCTGTGGATCAGCAGGGCGATCCCTCCGAAAACAAAAATCATCTGCGACAGAAAATCGGCCAGCGTAGAGGTGAGTGTTTCCTGTAACAAAGAAATATCGGACGAAATGCGGCTGTTTAACTCTCCAACCCGTCGTTTGGCGAAAAAGCCCAGGGGCAGCTTGATCAGGTGGTTATAAGCGCTTTGACGGATGGAAGCCAGCGTTCGTTCCGTAACTTCAACGAATATCCGGGTACGGAAAAAGCCAAAGCAGGCCTGGATGCAGAGAATAATGACCAGGAAGACCCCAACCCGGGTGATATCACTGGTCAGTTTTCCCTGATTCCCCATATCGACCATCTGCCCCAGGAATTTAGGAAAAAACAAGCCGGCAGTGCTGGATATCACCAAAAAGGAAAGCCCGACAGCGAATTTTAACCGGTAAGGTTTCAAAAACCGGTATAGTTTGAACACGTTCCTGAGTCCGCTCCTGCTGATTTCCGCTTTTCTGGTTTCTGGTTTATTCATGCTGGTTTCAACCTGTATTCTGCAAATATATTGCATTTGGGGTTATGGCAATCAGGCAAAAATATCCTATTGACTTATCATAATAATATTTAATTTTACCTTATCAGAAAGTAAGTCTTCTGATCAACCGCTACTTTTAAACCCTGCCGCAATGCTATTTAATAGCCATATTCCTGTTTTTAAAGTTTTGTTCGCGTTACCTACGAATAGACGGCAAATAGGCGTAGGAAGGTAGCGGGTATGCGGAGGTTAGGCACAAGCTAATCAAAGACTGAAATAATAGATTTACAAAACTAAATTAATCCGTAAAAGAAATTGTTAAAAATCAGGTAGAATAAATACAGTTTATAAAATATGAAGAAACGAAATAAAATTGATGCACAAAAGGTAATGTTGCCACATTCACAAGCAAAACTTGATTTTTATAAGGACTACCTAAAAAGATATATCCCAATATTGCGTTTAGCAAAATTCACAACCAGCATTAATATTTTTGATGTTTTTTGTGGGACAGGAATATATGAAAATGGTGCAAAAGGAAGCCCTATACTCGCATTTGAAGCAATAAAAGAAAGTAGTAATAATTCCCTTACTCTAAATACAAACCTTACACCTATAAATCTTTTTATTAACGATTTAGAAACTAATAAAATTCAGCAAGTAAAAGATTATCTTCAAAAGGAAGTTAAAAATATATGTAAAATAGAATTCCAAAATAAAGATGCGGTTGAATTTTTGTCTGATATAAATCAAAAGATAAATACCCAAACAAGCAAGGACAGAAACTTAATACTTATAGACCCTTATGGGTACAAAAACATCAAAAAGGAATACATTGAGAAACTAATATTAAACAAAAAAAATACTGAAATAATACTATTTCTACCAATATCCCAGATTTATCGATTTACTGATAAAGTTTTAAATGATGAAGACCACAATGTGAAATCTTTGCAGGATTTTATACAAAGCTTTTTTCCTGACCAAAGCCATCCAATTTATAATAATCAACTTTCTGACGAGAAAGGGTTAATTGAGTATATTCGAAAAGCCTTGACCTTTAATGATAAATTCTTTTCGACATCATATTTTATTCAGCGAGATAATAAAAATCATTTTTACGCTCTGTTTTTCATAACACCTAGCATATATGGTTTAGAGAAAATATTAGAGGTGAAATGGGCTTTAAATGAAGACCATGGCGAAGGATTTGAGCAACCAAAACAAATGCAATCTTTGTTTTCAGACCAAGAAAAAGAGAACGCAAAACAAGAGCAATACAGAAAATTAGAGCAAATACTTTTAAATTATATTTCTACAAATAGAACAGTCAATAATATTCAAATTTACGAATTGACATTAAGAAATATGTATTTAAAAAAGCACGCTAACGAGATTTTACGTAACTTGCAAAACGACGATAAAATAATTGTTATTGATAGTCAAACTAATATAAATGCACGAAAAAATGCTTTCTACTTAGGTTACGACTATTTTAAGCAAAAATCAATAAAAGTATTAATTTCAATAAAATAAGCAATGGCACACAAAATAGAATGGACAGAAGCAACTTGGAATCCATCAGCAGGTTGCACAAAAGTAAGTTCAGGTTGTATAAATTGCTATGCCGAATCAATGGCAAGAAGATTAAAAGCAATGAAAGTTGTGGGCTACGAAAACGGCTTTGAATTCAACACTGTTCCTAGTCGATTAAACGACCCGTTAAAAAAGAAAAAACCAACTGTCTTTTTTGTAAATTCAATGAGTGATATTTTCCACGAGAAAATGCCAATTGAATATTTGGATAAAATCTTCAATGTAATTGAGCAAACGCCACATCATACATACCAAATCTTGACAAAAAGAGCAGGAAAAATGTTTAAATTTCTGTCACAAAGAGAAATTCCAAAAAATATATGGCTTGGTGTAACAGTTGATAATAAAAAAGAAGGTTTGCCAAGAATTGATGAATTAAGAAAACTGAATGCAAGTGTTTTGTTTCTTTCCGTTGAGCCATTACTTGAAGATTTGGGCGAAATAAATTTGGAAAATATAGATTGGGTAATTGTGGGTGGTGAAAGTGGCAATAAAGCAAGACCTATGGATAGAGAATGGGTTGTAAATATAAAAAAGCAATGTGAAATTAACGATGTGGCCTTCTTCTTTAAACAATGGGGAACCTGGGGAGCAGATAAAATAAAAAGAAATAAAAAATTGAATGGTAAAAAAATTGATGGTCAAGTCCTGCAACAATATCCAGTAATAATTGAACAGCAATTTGCAATGATATAAGTTGCAAAATATTTAAGGATGAAACACGCCAGAGCCTAGCAGCAAGCCGCAAAACGTTACCGCCAAGTCTAGGAAACAGAAACGACAGACAGAAAATTAAAAGTAAACCATTGTGAAAGGACAGAAAAAAGAAATATTGACAAGACAAAAAAGCAGACTCTCAAGCCGACCCAATGTTTGCTATTGCTTTTCTACATGCATGATTTAAACAATATTAACCATCATAGCGATGGTGTATTTACATTTTTACTCGTCACTTTAGACCAACATTTTGGCAAGATAAAAAAACATTTTGGCCAATCCTTTCAAAAAATTATTCTAAATGAAGTTAAATGTAGATATATTTGCATTAAAAGTTGATTATAATGAATTCTAAGCCAATTAACAGACTTAAAGCAGTATTAGCCGAACAAGGTAAGACTAATAAATGGCTTGCTGAAAAGTTAGGAAAGAACGAAACAACAATTTCTCGTTGGTGTACTAACGAAGTGCAACCATCTTTGACTACTCTCAATAATATTTCTCATCTTTTAAATATAAATATTACTGAACTAATGGTTAATAAGAAATAAACTCTCTATGCAAGGCAAGTATAATTTTATTAAGATTGAAAATGTAATTATTAGGAATTTTTCCTTGTATTCCAAGAATAATGAAGTTGCAAAAATCAATGAAACTATTGAAAAAGGAGTTTTTTGTCTAGCCGGTGCAAATGGCTTAGGTAAGACCACTTTTTTAAATACTATTAATTATGGACTTACTGGTATCGTATTAAATCCTGATTCCGAAGTATATATTCCAGATGAAATTGTCAAATGGAATAAAGATCATACGGAAAGGTATTTCCAAGGCAGAATAAAAGCTGAAGATAGGGATACGGCTGAAATTGAGATTCTCCTAAAAATTAATAACAAATTCATTCGAATTATTCGTTCTTTTATAAACAGAGAAGATCTAAGATCTTTTGAATTCTATCAGATAAGAGATGAACGTAAAATTTCATTAATAAATGTAAATAAATTTAGTCCAAAAGAACTTTTAAGAGAATATGAAACAACTATAGCGAGAGAAACTAATTTAGGCAATTTTAGTTTCTTCTTATTCTATCAATTGTATGTGCTGACTTTTGATGAAAATCGAAGGATGTTGTTTTGGGACGAGAGGGCCTCAAATAGTGCATTGTCTATTGCCTTTAATGATGATATTCAAAACACAGAAAGAGTCTTGGATATTAAAAAGAAAATGGAAGAATTTGAATCCTATGGCAGAAATGCTAGATGGCAGGCAACACAGATTGAAAATGAAATTAAAAGACTTATAAATTCAAGTATTCAAAGTGAAGAGACTAATATACAGGAATTAAAAAATGAATACTTTGATTTTCATAAGGAATGCGATATTTTCGAAAAAACACATAATGAATTAAATATTGAATACGATACCATATTGAAACAGCAAAATATTGTTAATTCGGAAATATTACAATTAAAAATCACATACAAACAATTATTCTCTCAGTATTCAGAACCCCGGTCTAGTTTGACTCACAATCCTCTTTTACAAATTGCAAAAAAAGAGAATAGGTGTTTTTTGTGCAATGCAGAGGGACATCAGACGATTGAGAATATTGAGAAAAAGCTTTTTATAAATACAACTTGCCCAGTATGCGACACTCCAATAAATAGCGATAATGACAAGGTTAAGGACAAGCTCTTAGCTCAAATAAAAGTCATTGATACTGAATTAGAAAAGAAAAATACAGAGTTAGAGAATCTATTGTTTGAATCAAAGACAAAGAAAGTTGAGCTAGATAAAAAATTTGCAGAACTTGATAGAGTGAGAAAAAAAATTACCAAGATTGAAAGAGAAAATAAAAATATATCTTTTGAAAAAACTGGGGATGCACCAATTGATACTTTAATAGAGGAATACAAACGCCAGTTCAATAAATTTGATAAACAATCAAAAGATTTTTATTCGAATAGAGACGAATTGATGCCTGAATATAAAAATCTTCAAAACAAAGTTAATCAAGGTTATAAAGAAACAGAAAGTGTTTTTGTACCTCTTTTTAAAGAATTTGCAAAAAGTTTCATTGGTTTAGATCTGAATATTTATTCAAGAATAAAAAGTAGAAATTTCGTTTTATTCTTTGAGATGAAGAAAACAGCAAGAACTGCCTCCCATCAACTTTCGGAAAGTCAAAGATTTTTTCTTGATATCGCATTAAGAATGGCATTAGCAGTTTATCTATCCAATAAAGGCAGCGAAGCTACACTTTTAATAGATACTCCAGAAGGCTCATTAGATATAGCTTATGAGAATAGGGTTGGAAATATGTTTGCAAATTTCGTCATAGATTATGAACAAAACATAATTATGACCGCAAATATTAATGCATCTCAACTTCTTATTTCATTAGCAAGTAAATGTGGAGAAAAGCATATGAAGTTTAGAAGGATGCTTTCATGGACAGATTTAAGTGAAATTCAAAATGAGGGAGAATATCTATTCAATGATGTTTTCACAAATATTACCAATGCTCTAAAAAGTTGATTATGAATAAACAAATTGAAATAGAGGCTTTTTATGACAGCTTATCTATTGGTCATAAACTTGATAATTTTCTTGATGGGTTTGAAAGACAAGAAATACATTTGTTTTCATATTTTTCGGCATTTCTTTTTCATTACAGAGGAAACCCGGTCGAAGAATGGAAATATAAATTCACAGTTGACAAAAAAAGTGGCTTTCCACATTCCATGTATTTAGATCATGCAATAGAAAGACATGAGTCTATGGGAAGTTTTGAGTTAAGGAATAGTTATTTAACAATTACAGGTAGAGGAACTAACGAATTTAATAAGTTTAGTAAAGAATTATCATTATTTAAAGATAGAGAGAAATATCTTGAGGCTGCTTGCAGTACAAGCTTTCTTCTTCCATACAAAGAAACAAAAAACTTATTACTAGAAGATGTTAACATTGCTAAAGCAAAAAGTTTGGATAATTTAGATTGGCTTGATTTCGAGTATGAAAATTTGCAAAAAATCACTTCATCATTAGGTGCTCCAGTTGATGATTTAACATTAACCGCTGTTACTTGGGTTAGATTGATTCAGTTATCACAAAACAATTTGTAATATGTCAGATAAATTAGTTGAATTAGTAAGAGAAGAAGATTATTTGTTGAGGGTTTTTTCACTAACAAAAAACTCAACTTATACAAATCTAACAAAGGAATTAATCAAATTTATAAGCAATATATACAGAATAATTGAGCCGAGCCACATTAATGGAAAAATTGTTGCATTTTATAAATTAACCGATGAAATTATTATTACAGATCCATCAGGACTGGAATTCTATGATCCCAGCATTCTTAATCACAGTTTTAATTCCTATATATTTCAGCTTTTTCAAAACGAGAAATTACCTTTAATTTATCAAAATGTAACTGATGAATTAATATTAGAATTATTGTCAAAACAGAGCCTTATTGCTTATTATTTTCACAATGGGGTGGAAGCTATTTATGTAAATGGGGAGAAAGTAGGAATAGTAAATAAATACAGTTGTCCTAGTATTTTTGCATTACAATATCATTTTTTAAATGAAGCTATCGTAAGATTCAGGACTGAAAGAATTAGAAAAATTTCTTGTGAACATTTTAGAACATGTTGGGCAGATACCAAGTATATTTATTTTATTAATAAGCCGGAGAATTCAATTCAATTATCTATTTCCGAATATCTGAAAAACAGTTTAAGAGGAGTAGATATAGTTAGGGAATATAATCTGAATGCATCAAAACCTGTGGATTTAAGAGTTTTTTGGAGAGAAGCAAATCGGGCAGCTCTTATTGAAGTCAAATTAATGGGCAGGTCAGTCAAACCTGATGGTGATATAAACGCTTATGAGTATGGTAATGAACGTGCGAATGAAGGGATGAGGCAAATTAAAGAATATATTGATTTTGTAAATAGCGATTCTCCAAGTGTGATATCTAAAGGGTACTTAGTAGTTGTTGATGGTCGACGTAGAGGAGTGAGCCCTAAAGTTGAGTCTATTTCATTGGCAAACGGACTTTATTATTCGGAAATTGAATTAGAAATAGATGAGGATAAAAGATACTTTTTGACTCATCCCAATATTGAACGCCCTATCAGAATGTTTGCAGAACCAATTTGTGATTAATTATTATGAAGGATAAAATTAACGATAATTTCAATCTTAAAAACGGTGGTTATTCAACTTACGAAGACACTACAAACTTGCCTCGTCACAGATGGTACTATTACAAGGAAGGTTATTCCCCCTATTTCGTTGAAAAAGCTATTGAGTATTCTGGAATCTCGAAAAAAGATATAATTATTGATCCTTTTAATGGTAGTGGAACAACTACACTTTCTTCTTCTTTACTAGGATACAAATCTATAGGTATTGAGGTAAATCCTTTTACATCATTCTTGTCAGACGCGAAAGTTAAAAATGTAGAAGCTTCTCAATTAAACAATATAGAGTCTAAATTAATTAATGCTGTAAATCAAGGAGCAATTTCTCCTCTTCTTGAGTTTTCAACATTTTCAAAAAAAGAGAATCTTGACAAGTGGCTGTTCAATGATTCAATTTTAGAATCATTTGAAGGAGGTTGGCAATTATCAAACTCTATTTCAGAATATAATTTGCGAAAGCTTATTCGATTAGCGTTAATTTCTTCTGCTATGCAAAACGGTAATGCTAAAAGAGATGGGAAATGCTTACGATACAGGAACAATTGGGATAAAAACAATTTTGGCAAAGATTCATTTATTGAATCTTTATTATTAAATCTTTCAACTATAAAGACCGACCTTCAAATTGCTCCAATAAAGGTTAAATCAAAAATATTGCGAGGTGATTGTAGAAGTATTTTGAAATCATCTAATGAAATAAATGATTATAAACTATGTATTACATCACCTCCTTACTTGAACACATTTGATTATACTGATATTTATAGGCCAGAATTGTTTTTAGGTAGATTCATTCAAGGATCAAAAAAACTATATGATTTAAGGCTTGATACAATCCGTTCTCATGTGCAAGCTAAATGGCAATTGCCAACCCAAAATGATTTTGGCTTACTTTTTCAACAAACGATGATTCACATCAATGAAAATAAAGAGAATTTGATGCACAAGAATATTCCTATTATGATTCAAGCCTATTTTGAAGACATGCTTAATATTTTAAAATTACTAAAAGCTAAATCAGCGAAAGATGCACAAGTATGGTTGGTTGTGTCAAATTCAGCATATGCTGGTCTTGAAATTCCTGTTGATCTAATTATTGGAGATATTGCAACAAAAGCAGGTTGGTATTTAAAAGAAATTGGAGTTCTTAGGTATGTTAAAAAACGTAAAACAAAATACAGCCCAGATGTAAAAGAACTAAGGGAAAGTGTAATAATTTTATCTAATTCAAAGTTGTAATTCTTCCTATTACTCAAGTAGATTGCTAAATCTCTATAATTTGAAAGAACACCTGGCGGTAACAAACGCTATAGCAAATGCGGGGTTTCGTGTTTTTTGAAACATTGGAAATCTTTATATACATTTGTGTTGGCAGACAGTTGAGCAACAATTTATTCCCGCACTTGCCATAGCGTCGGCAGTTATGGGCAAGCGTAACAAACGACATGACATAAACAGACGAACAATTAAAACCATAAATTTGAACAATTAAAAATCAAGACAATGAATTATATTCAAACAGAAATCTCAAACGACCTGAGTAATGCAAAACAATCTATAAAGGTTGCTGTATCTTGGCTGACAGACACTTTTCTAATCAATGAATTTATTGCTGCAAGAAAAAGGGGAATTGATGTAAAGGTTATAGTTTCCAGTAATGAACTAAACATAATTCGATTTGAGCTTTTCCAAAAACTTATTGACTTAGGTGCGACAGTAAACAAAGAAGGAAGCGAAGATGCTGAGCAAGGTGACTTTATGCATTATAAGTTTTATATCATTGATGACAAACTTGCAAAGTCAGGCAGTTACAATATGTCAATGAATGCTGCAACAAACCGAGAAACCATCGATGAAGTTCCAGTATTAAAGAAAATTACTCAATTCAATGAATGTTTAAAAAACAGTGTTAACTTTTTCACCGACATTGACAATCCAGCGGCTAAAAGAGCTGAACTTGCTTTAATAGAAAAGGAACATAAAGATGCATTAACACCAGAAAAATTAGCTGCTTATAGACAGACCCAAATCTTAATCAAGCAACAAGAAGAAAGACATAAAAAAGAACTTGAAGAAAAAGAAAAACAAAGAAAAGAAGCGGAAGCAAGAGCACAACAAGAGAAATCGGCAAGAGAAAAATTATTAAATGAACAGAGAGCCAAAGAACAACAAAGTCAGTATGGACTAAAACAAGATGCACCTCCTGTATCTGAAGCACCACCAAGAAGCTACGCAAATGAATAAAACCGACTTAGCATTTTACAATGACTACTTCGGTAAACTTGAAAAGTTCCAGTTAAAAAAATCTTTTGTTTACGACCAAGAAAACAAAAGATATTATGGTGAAATTTTATTCAAAGAATTACATTTCACGGTTCATATTCCCGAAGTATATCCATTAGGCGATATAAAATTTACTACGAAAGATTTCGAAGGTCTTCCTCATCAAAATTTTGATGACTCTCTTTGCCTCAACACTAATTTTGTAAATCACATACATACGAGACTAAACCTAGAGATTTCAAAGTTGAAGTCTTACATTTTTGACTACTTCGAAAAAAACAAGGTAGATGATTATTATGAATACTCGGCATTTAACGCAAAAGGACTTGTTTCATTAATTTTCCAAGAAGAAAAATTTCAAAAATCACGCTTTGAAATTCCGTTTGGCCAATTCAAATATTCAGTTGTTAGTTTCCACCGTAACGAAAAAAATAAAATAACTCAATTAACCGCTATTGCCCAAGGCATTGGCAATGAAGAATACAATTGGTCTAAAGATTTAAAAGGGAAAGAAAAATTTATTGGGGCTTGGGTGTTTCTTGAGAATGAACCTGTTCATAAAAAGAAGCATAGGTTTAATAGTTGGATAGATTTAGGTAAAAATCTCCCAATTGGATTTTCAGACTTTTTTAGAAACTTTTGCAAAAGTTCAGCGAATTACAAACTCTACCCAAAAGGTTTGGATGATAATATATTTTTGGCTGTTGGTTATAGAATTCCTAATCAAAATGATTATGAAGTTCACTGGGATTTGGTTCTAATTCCACGCTATGACTTTTCAAGAAAATCATTATCATCAATTGAAAGATATTCAAAAGAAATTGTTTGGGACAAGACATACAATTCTTCCTACACAAGATATTTTGGTCGTGGGTCTTTAAATAAAGTTCTTGCTGAAAGCAAAGTTCTTGTAATTGGAAATGGTGCAGTTGGTAGTTCCTTATCTGAAATATTAGTTAG
>JBBRXN010000053.1:0-36242 GCA_038248385.1 Bacteroidales bacterium | reverse complement strand
TTGGCAAAGATTTCAAGGAGACTGGCTAAAAAAATCGCCTTCGAGGAAGTCTATAACAAAACCCTTACGAAACAGGATATCAGGGAATACCTCGGAGTATCGCAGTATTCAAGAGAAATATATCAGGGAAATGAATTTGCCGGTGTAGTTACAGGTCTGGCCTGGACTGCTGTTGGAGGCGAGATTTTATATGTGGAAACCAGCCTGAGCAAAGGAAAAGGTTCATTGACCTTAACCGGAAATTTGGGTGATGTAATGAAAGAATCAGCTATGCTGGCACACGAATATATTCGAAGTCATGCTGAACAATTGGGCTTGAACCCTGAATTGTTTGACAAATACAATGTGCATGTACATGTTCCTGAAGGAGCCATTCCAAAAGACGGGCCGTCAGCAGGAATAACCATGGTAACTTCTATTACATCAGCATTTACCCAGCGAAAAATCAGGGAAAATCTGGCCATGACCGGAGAAATTACGCTGCGTGGAAAAGTGCTTCCGGTTGGAGGAATCAAGGAAAAAATACTGGCTGCCAAACGCGCCGGAATCAAGGAAATAATTTTGTCGGAAGCCAACCGTAAAGATCTGGAAGAAATAAAAGAGGTGTATATCAGAGGATTAATCTTCCACCATGTAAATACCATTCAGGAAGTACTGGATATTGCTTTACTTAAAACCAAGGTTGATCATCCGGTCAAAATTGAATAAAACAGGAATGATAAACAGAACGGCGACCAGGTAAATTGGCCGCCGTTCTGTTTTATATCCCGTACGAAATCAGACAGCCGGAAATATTTTGAGTTTCTCAAAATTTACAATATTACTTTTTGTAATATATTCCTGGCAAAGATTTTCATTGAACCGGAAGATACAAATCTCTTTCTTTTTATCAACTCGAAGCAAATAGTTCAGGTTCACATAAGTTCCGCGATTGAGTTGAAAGATAAGCGATGAGTTGAGCATTAGTAACAGGCTGCTTAGATTCCTGGTAATTGTTTCAACAGTTCCATCCCGAAGATAAACAGCTGTACCGCTTTTATTTGCTTTAATATAAACAATTTCGTTAACATCAATAATAATGAAACTATGGAAGGTTGGGAGTTTAACTTTACCGGGATTTGATTGAGATTGAATAAACTTTTGCAGTTTCTGCTCGTGCTTTTCTTTCTCCGTTCTGGCTATATATTTTTTGATCACATTTTCAAGGTCTTCAGGACAGAAGGGTTTGGTTAAAAAGTCAAGAGGTGCAATTTTCAATGCCTTATAGGCATAATCCTGATAGGCTGTAGTGAATACAATCTCCGAATGAATGTTTTTAGCCTTCACCGATTCGGCTACCTGCAAGCCTGTCATATCAGGCATATCAATATCCAGAAATATAAGTTCGGGAACCAATTTTTGAATAATTGACAGTCCGCCTTTGGGATCGGTACTTTTCCCAACAATAGTGATATTTGGGAATTGCTTGAGAAACATCTCAAGCAATTGAATAGCTTCCGGATCATCATCAACTATAACAGCTGAAATATCAATAGTATCCATAATCATTTACTCTAAATAAATTTTTCTCAGAATACGTATTGGTAATCTTGATCCTTTGATTTCGTATTCTTCTCCGTTTGAAGACAACACCAATTTATTAGCTTTTAAAAAAACTTTACGAATATAATTCTTGTTTATAACCATCGACCGGCTGATTCGGATAAAATTATAAAAATCAAATATTTTTTCAATTTTAGCCAGTGGCAAATAGGTCAATTCAGTGCTTTTATTTGTAAAATAAAGTTCAGTATAAGCTCCATCAGCTTTGCAAAAGATGATTTCATCGGGGTTGACGATTACAAAACCTTTGGACGTATTGAATCTCAAACGGGTTTCGTCCTGTGTATTTTCAATTATCTCTCTTATCCTGGTTGATGAATTTGTTTTCTTTCGTATCTGAACTTTTTCCAGTATTCTTGCCAACTCGGTTTTAACGATAGGTTTCAGCAGATAATCATAGACTTCCTGACGAATGGCTTCAGCAGCATATTCTATTGAATCAGAAACAAATACAATAGTTGTCTCCGGAAGCTTAGACTGAATAAATTTAATAATTTCAGTCCCTGTTTTCCCTGTCAAGGGATATTCCAGAAAAACAAGGTCGGGATTTAAATTAATAGTTTTCAATAAAGCTACATCAGTATCCTCAGCAATTTCAACAAAAGAAACCGAAGGATTGGATTGAAAAGATTGAGCAAGTTGACCTTGATCAACGGTATCACTACCAATAATTAATACACCAACCTGATCTTTTCCCATAAAAAAAATTCACAGTGAATTTGATGCAATAAAGATAACGATATAAGCTTTGTTTGATTTAATTTGCAACGAATAAACTATAAAAATACTTTTGACGTGCTCCACCGTATGCATTTTTCTAAGGACTTCTTCGGGTTTTGCTGGAACTGTAACACGAAGGAATCTGTTCTATCAGGGATGAAAAGGGATTTCCTTCAGAAGGAATTTAAATTCAATTAAAATGAAAAAGTTAAGATTTTCGGACTCACTCTGCTCGCAGTTGCTTTCTTTTTTTCCGGATTTATTATTTACTCAACACTTACCTGGTATGATCCGCCTCAGAAGCTGATTCTAACTGAAAATGCACAGCCAGATACGATTCGTTGCGATTCAACATTGAATGTCTTATCATGGAATATCGGGTATGCGGGTTTGGGAGATAACATGGATTTTTTCTACGATAGCGGTAAAAAAGTTCGCGACACCCGTGAAAGAACCATGATCAACCTCGATTCTATCAACCATTTCCTGAAAAGAAACTCATCACGGACTTTTATGATGATTCAGGAAATTGATTTGCACTCAAAGCGAAGCTATTTTATCAATGAGGTGGATGTTCTAATGAAACATTTAAACTACTATTCAGTAATTGCCCCAAATTACGTGGTAGGTTTTGTGCCTATACCTCCTGCCTCTCCCATGGGCCAGGTCAATTCCGGGATAATGAATTTAAGTAAATTCCTTCCTGTCAATTCCATCAGATATGGTTACCCTGGCCTATTCGGATGGCCAAACAGACTTTTCAATCTTCGAAGATGTATGCTCGTAAACCGATATCACACCACTAACAGGAAAGAACTTGTATTGATTAACACCCATATATCAGCATTTGATAATGGCAGGATGAAGGAACTGGAGATGAAATATCTTAAAGATTTTGTTATGGCTGAGTATGCCAAAGGAAACTATGTAATAGCAGGCGGTGACTGGAACCAATCACCGCCTAACTTTCCTTTGACCAAATTTGGCAAAAACTATAAGGTTGATTTTTTTAAGCTGACCAATATTGAAGCTGACTTTATGCCAAATACCTGGAAATGGATATTTGATCCTCAAACACCAACCAATCGTTACCTGAACGAAGCTTACTCTCCGGGTAAAACTGTTAGATGTGTAATCGATCAGTTCCTGATATCACCCAATATTGAAGTTTTGGACAACAAAACCTTCGACCTCAGGTTCCGAAACTCAGACCATAATCCAATAACAATGAGTTTCAAATTGCTTTAAAATCAATTTTCAGAGATTTATTATTGCTTTAAAAACTTCAATACATCTTTATGATTGCCGGTATTGATTTCCATAAAATAAAGGCCGTTTTTAAAATTACTGACGTCATATCTGAAAGATTCCGTATTTCCCGAAAGAACTTTTTGGTCAATCAATTTTCCTGAAATTGAATATACCTTCAGCGATTGGATGGTCTTATAATTATGGGGTATTTTCAACTCGATTAACTGACTGGCCGGATTGGGATACAAACTAATATGATCCGGTCTTGCAGCCAGATTTTCCGAGGAAGTTGTACTCAAAATATCGGTAAAGGTGGTGTTATGCGCAAAACTGATAATGGTATCACTTACGACATTATTCAGCATAATACGCCAGGCATGGTCGATCGGAGGCGGATTGTAAACTCCGTTTTTATTGTGGTCGGCATAAAAATCTATCTTATATGACTTTCCGGGTTTAATTTCCCATGATGAAACATCGAAAGCGGCTGTAGCAACTTGAGGTACAATCACCATATCCATATCCATTCCGGTTGCAAAGTCCCTGACATAAAGAGTCAGTTTCTGGCCCAGATGCGGAGTCATTGCAGAATAACGAACAGTTAGCTTTGTTTTCCATGCGATGTCGGTAAAAGTGGTATTGTGCACGAAATTAATCACCGAATTTCCGGTAACATTGTTGAGCGGAAGCCTCCAGGCATGATCAGCCGGTGGGGCATTGTAAACCCCGTTTTTGTTGTGATCGGCAAAAAAATCAACCCAATACGATTTTCCGGTTTCAATTCCGGGAACTTCAATGGAGAATGACACTGTCGCCTTTGTTTTCACCCTGCCGATTTCCTTTTTAGTATCCTGTTCAATGACTGCCAACCAAATAGTTTGACCAACATGTGGCGTCATTGCTGAAAAATTGACTGTCAATTTCATAGGATCTACTGTTTTTGGGTTGACAATTACTTTTCCGACCATTCCAAATGAAGCATGTGGATCGCACTGGTAATTGTATGTGCCGGCAGTATTAAAGACAAATTCATACGTCCAGCCAGTGCCTAAATTATTTCCGAATGATTCAGGATTGGAAGCAAAAGTTGACTTGTCGCCGTTAACATTGTGTGAACCTCCATTGTTATTCCAAATTACCTTGTCACCGGCAGTTATCGTAATTTCTTTTGGAGTAAAGGAATAGTTGGTTACCGCGACGGTTTGGGTTGTCTGGCCAACCGAACTCAAAGTGAAAAATACAGTACCAAATGCAAAAAAAAGCGTTCGGGCAATTGAAAAGGTAAAATTTGTTTTCATCAGCATGAGTTTTAAAATGTTAATATTAAATTGCTTATCAACATCTCAAACATCCGATAAATAAATTTGTTTATATTTTAAGACAAATAGATATTTTATTCTTAATACTAAGTTGGCGGATGAAGCCTCTTCTGAAACCACACCCGAACTGAACGCATTTTCTCCAATTGGCCGGCCGGTAAATGCCGATGGCAGGTGGAGCGTTCTTCACTGTCTGCTGGAGCTCCCCAGCGAATTTCGATACAATCATTCGGGTTATAAGCCATCTCAAACGCGTCTTTTCTCTTAATGATCTCCCCGATAGTAAGTATTTGTTCAGTGCCATTGGTTCGTATATAAGTAATCGATAACTCAGATAACTTCCTGGTTAAAAAGTCTTCCAGATTTTTTTTAACGTGCTCAGGAGACTGAAGGATGGGCAATTTGAAGTCATCGGGCGAACGAACTATTTTATCCGGGAAATCGAGTACAGCATCCATGGCGATCAGGAGTCTCAGATCGCGGTTGGGAGTTGAAAAATCTTCCCATTGACCACCCGCCTGGAATACTCCCGAAGTACCACCGGGCATCTGGATCACCGCACCCGGATGTGATTTCATGTACGCTTCACCATTGGCTACAGAGGTAATCCTGACTGTTAGCTGTTCATGTAAAGCCTGAATCAGATCAAGCAGTGCTGTTTCCGGATCAAGAGGTTTTGGATTGATGATCCGCTCCATGGTATGATAGAAATCATTACCTGCCATTCCCTTTTGCTGAAGCGAAAAAGGGATCAGTCCCGATTTTACAGTTATCTCATCCGTTTTTAAAAGTCGAAGCTTACCATTGGTCACAACAATCGGACGAAATGTTTTGAATCCAGGATCTCCGATTACTTCGGAAGTGGCAAACAGAAAGTTACCCTTCCAAAACCGTTTGATCCCGACCGTACCATCAGGTTGGGCATCCACCGAAAGAAGTACTCCCGGACTGTCACCAGATTGCGGCACCCGGTGAACGAGTATCAAGGTATGGCCATAAGGATCGGCAAAAACGACTCCGGGTCGGATGGCATCCCTTGTGAGCGGAACAGGATAATAGTCGGAACTCTCATTATCAAGAGCGGTACGGGCTGTTCCTGAATGGACCCCATTCATCACCATCCGCATGAATGTATTGAATTTCTGCGTAGGATGTGTTTTTGAGAGGATTACCTCGTTAGTGATCCATCGTCCGGTTTTTGGAGCACCCCCGAGATATCCGCGATCACATTCGTGGTATCCGAATGGCAGTCCAAGTTTCCATGCAAAATAAGCACGAAGGTAAAATGGATTATCGGCACAGTCAGGCTCCATAAGTACCCTGATTTTCCCGGCAGGATCATCCTCTCCAAGTGAGAGATGATTGTATAGAAAATTTCGATCGCTGTTCTGTGTAACCTCGTGCAGTGCGGACCATGATGAGCGTTCATCTGCATCATAAAACAGAGCATTGATCCACGCCGAATAAAGTGCTTCAGCCTTGCTATCCCAACCACTGTCGGTATTCCAAACGGCTTGCGTTGAGGATTGAGACGGTTTGTCGGTTACAGTAAAATCCATCTGTCCGGAAATTGTATTCCCCGTTTTCAATTCAACATGATATTTGCCTGCCGCCTCCGCTTTAAATTCATCAATTCGCCAGAAAGGCAATCCTTCTCCACTTCGGCCTTTTCCTGATTCGATAGTGCCGGAAGAACTGCTAACTGCCACCTTCGCTTTCATGATACTTTTATCACCAGTCACCAAAACATGAAAGATCTGTCCCGGCTGGGGAATTTTCGGCGAAACCAACAATGCATAAACTGCCGGGGATTCATCAATATCGTCAGGTATTTCGAGTGAATCAGCATCAATTCCGGCGCCTGATGCCTGCGTCGTACTTGCAGAACGACCACCACAAGAGAGTAATCCTAAAAATATCGCAGCTGATAAAATCGTTTTAAGAATCAACTGAATTGAATTTCCTGCTGTGTTATTTCTTACTTTCATATAGAGCTCAAAGATAAACGAAAAACAGACAAACTTGAATTTATAACTCCATTGCTACTTATCGCTTTCACTTCTTAAGTTGAGTCCACTCCGAAAATTCATTTTTTAGACCTCAGAGTGGACAAATGTTTATATTTGCCGCTCAGTATATAAAAAAAATGCCTGTTCAACTTTTGCTGAACAGGCATTTTTGATAGGATGTACGACATTTTTCCTTTTCTTGGTTTTATATAATTGTCAATAGAATAGGTCGCCCCGACGAGGTTTTAATTCTGACTTTGATCACATTTTCTACAAATAGAACGGCGCAATGCGCTTTTGAAAAGCAGCATCGCTGAGACCTATTATCTGGGTGAATTTTTATCGGTCACATAAGATATTTTATGTGCAAAGGGAATTTTGTCTTACATCCTTCTGTTAGGTGAGAGCTTGATTTCTAATTTTTTGTTACAGCCTGAATCATTGCTTCATTCCTGGTTCCTTTGCCATCAAACAATCCAAATGATCCGCTTTTATAGTTCCAGTTGGCCGATGCAATATTGTTTTTATTGAAAACGGAAATCATATCATTGTACCAGCGGATTCGATCGGCCTCAGGAGCACCAGTAATCACTCCATATTCGCCGCAATATACCTGAAGGCCCAGTTCATTCGCTTTTTTCAGAGGGAGCTGCATCATCTGTTCCAGTTTTTCCATATTCCATTCTTTCCCGACAAAATCTTTTGTATTTGCTTGCTGAGGTGCAGGAAGAGAATCAAATTCAGCCTGATTAAGCAAGGCGCCCGGATAATGGACCGATCCGGTATAGCCGCGAAGGCCGGTCCAGCTTGCATGATAATGGGTTAGCAAAAATGGTTCGTAGAAGTGGAAACTCAGAATAATATTTTTATCATTGGGGACTTTCAAAACATCAAATGTTTGAGCCGATTGCCACATGTTTGATCCAATTACAATGATACGCTCAGGTTCGAGGACGCGCAGTGTTTTCATGGCTTTGGCGACTAATTGGTTCCATTGTTCAGGGTCGTCGGCAACTGCTTCGTTCATCAGTTCGTAAGCCACATCGCCCACCGAATATTTTTTAAGCGCTGATGAAAGGTCAACCCAAAGCTTGTAAAATTTTTCCTGCTCTTTGGGATCAGTCCACAATGGTTTCACTTCAGCATTAAAATGGTGCGAACGCAAAATGTGTAAATCAATGATGACTTTAAGCTGATGTTTTACACACCATTCGATACCGTTGGTCATCAATTTGAATGCATCATCATGGTGGACACCTTTTTCGTCCCACATTTGCTCTTCATCAATAGGCAGGCGAATATGGTCGAACCCAAGTTCTTTGATGGTCATTACATCTTTTTCAAGAAAGAAACTGTCGCGTTCGGCGCCGCGTGCTTCCGACTGCGAAAGCCAGTGGGCAATATTGGTACCTTTAAAAATTTTAAAATCGGCAGGCGATCCGATGGTAGCCGGTTTGGGTTGGCACGAAGCCATAAGTACCACCGCCAAAACAATAAAAAGTAGATTTTTCATAACAAAAAGGTTTAGTTGGTTTGTATTATAAAAATGAAGGGCAAGTTATTCATTTTTCATGAAAACCAATTGATAATAAATTCCGGAGTAATAAAACTTTAGAGAGGAAGCTAATAACGGTATTCCCATGGTAACATATAAGACTGAAAGGTAGAAGGGAGGAACCAATCCTGATTTCCGGAGAAACACACCGAATGAAATCATAAAAGTCATCATGATATAACTTTTGACATTAAAAAAAGAGAAGATGCATGGGCGATCATTTTTCAGCTGAATAATTCTTGAAATATGTTTCCCTGATATTTTTGAGAACAAAAGCATATAAAACAGGACTCCACCAAAAATGCTGATTACCATACGAATCAGCTGAAAATCATGATCAATTTCCAACATCAGGATTCCTCTGGTCAACAACATCCCGCCGGCAAAAGTCCATACAAAAGCTGCAACAAAAAGCAGATTGCGTCGCGTAGTACGTGGGGTTAGTATTCGAATTAGTCTCATTGCATCAACGGTTCTCTTCAGCAAACTCGCGTCCCCGGCGAAAAGCTTCGAGATTCATGTTAACAACTGCATCGCCTTTTCGTTCAAAGATAGTTCGGATGCCATTCTCGATTTTAGAAAATTCAATGTCGATAAAAGGAGAAGCTGCACCCAGCATTACCATGTTCGAAGCGCGTGAACTACCCACTTCTTTGGCAATGGCATCAGCATCAATGGCAATATAACGGGGCAATTTATGGATTTCTTCCAACACTTTTTCAATATCCGGATAATTCGGGATATTGATGAAAGGAGTAATATTGGTGACCAAATACCCGGTTTCTGATAAGTATGGCAGATAACGAAGCGATTCCATCGGTTCAACCGATAAAATCAAATCGGCTGATCCGCCGGGAATTAAGTCGGAAAAAATGGATTGATCAGAAATGCGTACATGCGAATAAACGGCTCCGCCACGCTGACTCATTCCATGTGTTTCGGCCTGTTTAATAAGCAGTCCGTCGGCCAGAGCGGCTTCACCGAGTACAGTTGCAATTGATAAAATTCCTTGTCCGCCAACACCTGCCAATATAATATCTGATTTCATGTTATAGTTTCGAGTTTAAAGTTGAGTTCTAAATTTCAAGTTCCAAATTTCAAGTTCCAAATTTCAAGTAAATTCGTAGTCATTGGTGGTCATTAAATTGTCATTCTGTTGTAAATAAATAGTCATTGATTGTTAATCTAACAGCGGTATTACAATAAATGACGAGAAACAAATGACTATTAATGATATTTATTACTGAGACTGCGACTGAAGACTACTTCTGGTTTCTTTTCCGCCGACCTGCCCGCTGAATGCACTCGCGACGCGGAATAATGACAGAAACACCTTCGTAGGCAAATTCCTGACTGAACAAACGCACCATTTCATCGTGGTTTTTTCTCAACGGAACGATTGTATGAATATGAGCCGGATCGACACCAACGCCAATACAAATGGATTCGATTTTTCCGAAAGCTGATGAGTCCTGTCCACCGGTCATAGAAACCGATTCGTTATCAGAAATAACAACAGTAATGCTTGATTTTTCATTCACTGCATCGAGTAATCCGGTAATTCCGGAGTGGGCAAAAGTTGAATCACCAATCACGGCAACCGACGGAATCAAACCGGCATCAGCAGCTCCCTTGGCCATGGTGATGGAAGCGCCCATATCGACACACGAATAAATTGTTTCGTAAGGAGGCAAAGCGCCCAACGTATAACATCCAATATCAGAAAACACCCGACCTTTGGAATAAATATCCAAAGCTTCGTTCATGGCCACATACACATCCTGATGCCCACAACCGACACACAAAGCCGGAGGGCGATTGGCCACTACTTCAGGAATATCGTATCCCGGAAAAAATTCCTTTCCAAGCGCTTTGGCAATCAAATCAGGATTTAATTCGCCATCGCGGGGCAAAGTTCCGTCCAAACGGCCTTTAACCGGGGTGCCATTGGCAAAAAAACCTTTCAGTGATTCTTCCACCATGGGCGCACCTTCTTCTAAAACCAATATTTCATCACATTCCTGATCGAGACGATGAATATAAATTTCGGGAAGCGGATATTGCGAAACCTTCACCACCGGAAAAGGACAGGAATTGTTTGGATAATGTTCCATCAGGTAATTGTATGCAATACCACAAGCCACAATTCCAAGGCTTTTATCTTCGCCCTCTTCGTATCTGTTATATTTTGATTCTTCCGAAAGTTTTAAAAACAGCTCCTGACTTTGGAGCAAGCCTTTGTATTTTCGGCGGGCAATGGCCGGTAGCAGGATAAACTGGCGGGGATCGGCCGGCAACAGAAGCTGGTTTTCGTCCAGGACTTCTTTGCAAACCACGCCTGCACGCGAATGAGCCATGCGGGTGGTAATCCGGATCAATACCGGGACTTTGGTCAGCTCCGAAAGGGCAAATCCATCGTGCGCCATATCGTAGGCTTCCTGTTGTGACGAAGGTTCCAATATCGGAACCATGGCAAACTTTCCGTAGAAACGTGAATCCTGTTCGTTTTGTGAAGAGTGCATCGAAGGATCGTCGGCAACAGTAACAATCAGTCCGCCATTGATGCCGGTCATCGCCGCATTGATAAAAGCATCGGCAGCGACATTCAGTCCCACATGTTTCATGCACGACATGGCGCGCTTCCCGGCATACGACATTCCCAATGCAGTTTCAAGTGCGGTCTTCTCATTGGCCGACCATTTTCGATGTATATTTCGCTCTTCCGCTAACGGATGATCCTGTATAAATTCGGTAATTTCGGTTGAAGGTGTACCGGGGTATGCATAAACGCCTGACATTCCGCCATCAATAGCTCCCTGCCCGATTGCTTCGACCCCCAAAAACAAATGCTCTTGCATAGTCAATATATTAAGTTTCAAAATCGGATTCAAAAATAGCGGATTCTGTTTGTTAATAACCTGCATAAATCTTGTTTTATGAAAATTGACTGATTTATTTTAATATATCTTCGCATCTGTTATTCGCAAACTTAATTTTGAAATTCTTATTTGATTTTCAAACCTGATTGCAATTTTTTAAAACCTGTAACCCGAATACCTTGAAATATTTCTGCTTTTCCGTAGCAGTTGTCCTGATATTGTTTTCAGGAAAACAACTGATTGCCCAAACATCTGCAACTGCTATAAGGGTAACCACTCCCCCAACCATTGATGGACACATCAACGAAGCGGTTTGGGAACAAGCCACCAAAATCGACCAGTTTGTTCAACGCGAACCCAATCCGGGGCAACCTGTTTCGGAGAAAACAATTGTTTCGGTTTGTTACGATAACAACTACCTGTACTTTGCTGTGAAATGCTACGACGATCCAAAGAAAATTACAGCCAAGGAAATGGCCCGCGATGTAAGTCTTGGAAACGACGACCGCGTGCAAATTATTCTCGACACTTACCTCGACCACCGAAACGGGTACTGGTTTCAGATCGGGCCACGTGGTTCGATTGGCGACGCACTGATCAGCGAAAACGGCGCTTCGATGAACAAAGAATGGGATGCCTTGTGGACCGGCAAATCGAGCATCAACGACGAAGGATGGGAAGCCGAACTGGCCATTCCGTTTAAAACCATCGGATTCGATCCGGATAAAACAGTCTGGGGAATGAAGCTGATACGCAACATCAAACGCAAGCTCGAAGCATCGTACTGGCCGGTTGCCAACCTCAATACACACCGTTTTCAAATTTCCGATTCCGGATTGCTGGAAGGATTGGAAGGAATTACCCAGGGAATTGGGCTCGACCTTTCGCCCTACGCGATTGGCGGGATGAATACTAAAAAAGGTCAGAAAAACAAATATATGGCCGATGCCGGGCTTGATCTGTTTTACCAAATCACCCCAAGGCTGAAAGCCTCTCTTTCGATCAATACCGATTTTGCTGAAACCGAAGTTGACGACCGGCAAATCAACCTCACACGATTCAGTTTGCACTTTCCGGAGAAACGTGACTTTTTCCTCGATGGATCCAATTATTTCAAATTCGGGATTGAAGGCGATGACAACAATCCGTACCGGAATTCAATTGTGCCGTTTTTCTCCCGGCGATTGGGTCTCGATAACGACGGGAATATGCTTCCTGTAAGGTATGCAGCAAAAATAACCGGATCGCAAAACAACTGGAACATCGGGATGATGCATATCAGCGACGAACGCGATTACGGGAATTCGCAGCTTTCAGTCGGAAGGATTAGCCGCAACATCGGGGCACAATCATCGGTCGGGGTAATCGGAACCTGGGGAAACGCGCTTTCGACCGACGATAATAAAGTGGGTGGATTCGATCTCAAACTGGCTACTTCCCAATTTCAGAAGAATAAAAACATCGCCTTTACCTTGTTCGGAATGATTTCGGACACTCCCGGCAAAAAAGACGGCAATACTTCATGGGGAGCCGACATTGCTTATCCGAACGATTTTTTATACTTCGGATTGGGGCACTATGAAGTGGGCGAAAACTTCGTGGCGGGCATAGGATTTGTTCCGCGCACCAATATCAAAGCGTCGTATGGAAATTTCTCTTTTGGACCGCGACCAGACAAATGGGGCATCCTTCAGGTAAAAACCGGTGGAGGGTTTAATTACCTGACCAACTTCAGCAACATAATGGTTACAAGGGTTGTAAATATATCACCGTTGGGGATCCGCTTCAAATCGGGCGAAGAATTTTCGTATTCTATCAATCAGCAATATGAATTTTTAACCAAAGATTTTAACATTTACCCCGGATTTGTGATTCCTCAAAATGCCTACACATTCTGGTATCAGAATGTTCAGTTCATTTCGGCCGGAAGCCGCAATCTGGCAGGTTTGGCAAGTTTCGGAGCGGGCGATTTTTACAATGGCCGGAAACAGGATATGAAACTGACGGTGAATTACAAAGTAGCTGTTCCGTTGTTCATCGGCGCCAATTATACGGTCAATCATGTAACACTTCCCGAAGGTGATTTTACTGCTAAAATCTACCAGCTCAATGCCAATATTCTGTTTAGCCCTACAGTGACGCTTTACAACTATTTTCAGTACGACAATGCCACCGAAAAAATGGGTTGGCAATCACGCTTTCAATGGATTGTAAAACCAGGAAATGAAATTATCCTGGCATGGACTTCAGGCTGGTCGCAACCATCGGATCGTTTTGTGATGAATGAAAGCGCATTGAGGTTGAAGCTAAAGTATAATATCAGGTTTTAAATCCAACCTCTCAGTTTATAATAGCCCAAAGCAGCCATTTCTCTGGCAATCAGTATTTCGTATTTCAGGTGATTCCAGAATTGATACCTGACTTCGGTGTTGCCACCAATGTCAGGAATCAGAAGTTTATTGCCACCCAGTTTGTCGTCATCAAAAAAGAGGTTAGCTTCAATGGCATTTTCGAAAGCCGGCAGAGCGCTCACTTTTGTAAACCCAGCCTTTTTGAAGACCAGCACCGCGCGCCGGGTATGTTCGGGAGAGGTAACCAGTAAAATTGATTTTTCTGTCAGTTTTTCAGAATTGAATTTCTGAAGCTGAAGTGCCTGTGACCGGGTATTTGTACCCAATTCTTCATAAAATATTCGCTGCTTATCGATTCCTTTCAGTATCAGTTCGCTTGCAACTAAACGGGCAGTACTGGTCGAATCGGCAGGATTGCCGGGAATAGAAATTACAATTCGGCTTTCGGGAGATGCTTTGGCAGCTTTGAATACAAAAAATGCCCGCATGAGGTTCGATTCGCTGGGCATTCCTCCCCCACCAAGCAACACGATATAATCAGGTTTTCCTGAAATCTTCGATTGACTGGTTCCCAGCCAATAATAGCCCCAATAAGGTAAACTGGTAAAGCTCAGGATTAGTGCAATCAGAAAAAAGCCACCCAACGCCAAAAAGCAAGCGCGCAGGATAATCAGAAAACGTTTAAAGACAGGTTGCTTAGCCATTCAGTTTAAAATTATCCGGTCATCGAAACTCCAATAATCCTCCCGATTCCAAAGGTGATTGCTGCGGCGATTAAACCAAAAACTACCTGCCTGAATCCTGAAAACCAGACATTTTTACCCGTGAATAAAGTTATTGCTGAACCAATCAGAAATAAACCTGCTGCACTAAGGCCAACGCTGATTAAAATTGCTTTCATTCCGTTCGTAAACATAAACGGCAAAACAGGTATAACCGCACCAATTGAAAACAGGAGAAAAGAATAAACTGCTGCTTCAACTGCCGAGCCTTTCAATTCTTCCGCATTTATTCCCAACTCTTCCTTTACCAAAATTTGATGTGCATGATTGGTATCTTTCATGATTTCTGTAGCCATTTCATGTGCCTGTTCTTCCGGAATTCCCTTTGCAATATAGATCAGCGCCAATTCCTGACGTTCTCCTTCCGGATTGGTTTCCAGCTCGTCCATTTCCAGCTGCATCTGGTTTTCGTACAATTCCTGCGAACTCTTCACTGAAATCCATTCGCCCAATGCCATCGACAAAGCTCCGGCCAATAAGCCTGCAAGGCCCGCCAATAAAACGCCTTGTTGTCCTGAAGTGGCTCCGGCGATACCCATCACCAGGCTAAAATTAGAAACCAAACCATCATTTCCGCCCAATACTGCCGCCCGTATCGCATTTCCGCCCACCGATCGATGCCTGCTTTCAAATTTCGAAAGTTGTGTCCCGGTCACTTTCTCCTCTTTTTCAAGAATTGAGCGAAGTATGGAAACATGATTTGTTTCAGCGCCGGTTATTTCTAACTGGTTCTTTTTCTTAGTCGCAATAATCGCTGTTGAAATACTTTTTTCGGTGTCCATCATCACACCCAAAACATAGTCGTAACCAAATAATCTACCGATCAAATTGATGGTTCTGGCTCTCCATGATGGTTGTATCAGGTTTTCCAAACTAATGTCCGACTTTAAAGCAAATGCCTCAGCATGACCTTTTTCAATGCCGCTCATCTGGCTGAACACGTTTGCAATTATCGGATCCGGTTCATTTTCAGCTAATTTCTGATATAAAAAGCAAGCGTCAATTTCAGTTTGCAGATTTTTTTTCTTCATAAATTTCACTAAAACCACGATCTTCTATACGAAGTACCAAATACAAGTAAAGCAAAACCGGCAAGTAAAAACCAAAAGTCATAAGTTGAAAGAAAATCGACTCTGATAAAATGACCTAAAATACCGAGCAATCCAAGGAAAAGACCAATAACCCAAACTGATTTTGAAGGTGTAGACGGTTTCATGTTTTTTCGTTTTATGTTATTAATAAGCAAATTTAGGCATTTTTACAAGGTGAAAAATTGAAATGGCTTTATTTAATTGATACCATTATGTATTAGATAAACAATAACTGATTCAATGAACCTATAAAGTCATTGGATTAGTGCTTGAATTAACACCGAAAGTTTGGTTAGAAAAGTCTCAAATATTATTGTTTCTAATTTGATATTCATTAAATTTGGAAGATAAATCAACAATAAGATAAAAAGAAAACAAATGGATCAGGTAAAAGCTGAATATGAAGTATTGGTTCAGAAGATAAAACTTTGTCTTCCGATAAAAGCAACCCCGACAAGAGAATTGGTTTCAAAAATAAGGGGTCAGCAACCAAGAGTTACCCTGAAATCTGAATTCCTCATCAAAGAGGTGATCAATACCGGCGATATTTCCGGGATTTTATGCGTGATTGAAAGTAAAGATGTTGATGGGCTGGCTTGTGCTTTAACTCATATAGATATTGCGCCTTCAGAACCATTGAAAAAGGAGATAGAAAAATATCAGGATAAACGGGCCAGAAGAGTCGATATCCAATACAAACAAACAGGGAATTAAATATTTCAGGTAAAGAGTTTGCTGAAACGGTTATGCTCAAAATCGATGGTGAAATGGCAATGGCAGTATTGCCTGCATCTTACCATATCGATTTTGATAGCTTGAAAGAAATTTTCGGAACAAAAAATGTTATTCTGTGCAGTGAGGCTGAAGAATACAGAGGCTATTGAATAAAAAAAACCGGTTGAATGCCGGTTTTTTGTTTTTTATAAAGAGCAGATTCGAATTAATCGAAGGGATGATCGTCGCAAGGTTCTTCTTTTCCGCATTCGCAGTTACAGCCCAATCCTTTTTCATATTGGGTCAATGCCCGCAAACTCATGCCCATCGAAGAGAAACCTCCGTCGTGAAAAAGGTTCTGCATGGTCACTTTTCTTGTCAGGTCAGAGAACAAAGTAACACAATAGTCGGCACATTCGTCGCCGGTTGCATTTCCAAGTGGTGACATCCGTTCCGAAAAGTCGAGCAACTGGCCGATTCCCTTCACTCCTGCTCCTGCAGTTGTCAGGGTTGGCGACTGAGAAACAGTGTTGATACGTACATTGCGTTCGCGTCCGTAAATGTATCCAAAACTGCGGGCAATCGACTCGAGCAATGCCTTGGCATCGGCCATATCGTTGTATCCGTAGAAAGTCCGTTGTGCAGCCACATAAGACAAGGCTACCACTGAGCCCCACTGGTTTATGGCATCCAGTTTACGTGCTACCTGCAATACTTTGTGAAACGAAACTGCTGAAATATCAAGGGTTTTTGTGAGATAATTATAATCCAGATCGCTGTAATGACGGCCTTTGCGAACATTTGGCGACATTCCGATTGAATGAAGTACAAAGTCAATTTTACCTCCCAGCACTTCCATGGATTTTTTGAAAAGGTTCTCCAGATCTTCCACACTTGTTGCATCAGCTTCAATAGCAATGGTGTTGCAAGCTTCAGCAAGCTGTGCGGTATCGCCCATGCGCATTGCCACTCCTGTGTTTGACAAGGTAAAACTTGCGCCTTCTTCGAATGCTCTTTGAGCTACTTTCCATGCGATTGAATCGGCATTCAGGGCGCCAAAAATGATCCCTCTTTTGCCTTTCAGTAAATTATAAGCCATAGTTAAAAATTTATAAATACATAACAACCAAATTCTATAAATGGTTGCCGAAGTGCCGCAAAATAGAACAAATTGCCGGATCTATCCTGAAATCAGATCAAGGAGCAGTTCATTAATAATGATTTTTTAAATTCTTTCGATCGATTCGACGGGTAACCAGCCTTTGTTTCCATCGGCTAACCTGACTTCGAGCCAATCGCCCAGTTTGTCGGTTATCTTAACTTTTAAACCTTCGTGGACCACAAATAAATTGGTCCCTTTTTCGGAAGGCGAACTTTTTACAGTTACTGAAGGCTGTATTAGAATGGCATACGTATGATTGACCAGGCGGCTTTTTTGCTTGGTGGCAAACGACCAGCTGGATATCGAAATTGCCACCAGAAAGCAGGCGCTCCAAAAAGCAATCCGGCGCATATCGCCCGATCGGGCAAAAAAGTATAATCCTGCCAAAATTAAGAACAACAAAAAACTGATGATGCTAATAATGGCCCAGGTATCGGTAGTTTGGCTGTTTACAAGCGAATCCCACCACCTGACAATAAATACTCCGGGCAGTTCCTGAATGGAGTCCACCACATGCTGGTTGGCTACCTGAAGGTTGAACTCGATATCTTCATCATCCGGGGAAAGCAATTTTGCCCTTTCGTAGTTCAGAATGGCCTGCGTATATTGGTTGGTTTTATAATAAGCGTTGCCAAGGTTAAAATAGACTTCCGGAGATTCGAGGTTCATCATTAATATTTGATTGTAAACATCTATCGCCTGTTTGAATTCTTCTTTTGTATAATGTTCGTTCGCCTTTTGAAGCAGATCGGCTTGCGCAAATACAGTTGCAGTAATCAGGATCGCCAGTATTGTATTGAATAGTCGTTTCATCTCTGTTAATTATTTGATTTGCTTTTCAAAAATACCCATTACTTTGGCTGCCCCATCATACATTTCTTTCATGGTTCCTGAAAAGGCTGCCGGTGCATAGCGGGCAAATTCACAGTCGTCAATTATTTTCAACAATTCAGTTACCACTTCCTGATCAACACCTCTTTCTAAAAGTGCAGCTGATGCTCTTTCGCGGTTAAGATCAGCAACCGGAATCGAAAGTTTATCGCTCAGATAACCCCAAAGCGCTTTGATGATTGATTCGTAGAATTGCTCGGCCTGATTGTTCTTCAGGAACCCGGCAGCTGCCCTAAGTCGTTTCAGCGCTACCTTATTGGCTCGTTTGTTCCTTACCAAAGCAAGGTTGGCACTTTCTTTAATTTTTTTCCGGTTGACAACATATACAACAGCAAAGGCAATAAAACTCAGCAGGTAAATCGCGTAAAATTCAGACGTTCCGTAAAATGAACTTCCTTTAGGCTGAAGTTCCGACTTGTTTTGTTTGATAAACCGGATGTCTTTTCCGATCATTTTAACATCTTGTTTCGAATATGAGTTCACTACGGAAGCATTCTGGTCGTCGCTCCCTTTTTGAACATTGATTTGAAATGCTGCGGTTGACCTGGTTTCATATTGTCGGGTTGACGGATTGAAAAACACAAAATCAACAGCAGGAATCGTAAAACTACCGGCAAACCGTGGAATAAAAAGATATTCAAATGAAACAGAACCGCTCAAACCATTGTCGCTGGCAGAAGTTTTATCAGTTGTTTTGGGCTCGTAGGCTTCAAAATCTTCCGGTAAATGAATTTTAGGCGCATTGATAAGTCCGAGGTTTCCGCTCCCGTTAACGGTAAGTTTGAGCGTAACAGCCTCATTCGATTTTATATTGCTTTTATCCAATGCTCCTGAAAAACTGAAGTTTCCGACTGCCCCGGAAAAATTAGCCGGTTGGTTGGGTAGATCTTTGACATTTACAGCAATCGCGTCGCTCACAACTTTGGCTTTTACAACGCGGTAATTGTCGAAGAAATCGTCAAAAAATCCTTGTTGCTGGCGAACTCTTTGTCGCACCAGACAAGTTATTTCGAAAGGATCGATACGGATCGTTCCGGTTTGTTGCGGAAAAAGGATAGTTTTTTTGAGAATTCCAACCTGGTAGATTTTCCCGTTATACACTTCGCGGGTGAAATTAACCTGCTGCGGAACCTCAATCTCTTTGGTCCAGAACCCTTCGTACGAAGGCAATTTCACCTCATCAAATCCGTTAAGCGGAACATTCTGACTGATATATAATTTGATGGTTGCCAGAATTTGTTCGCCTTTTGAAACATTGGTTTTATCAAGCGCCAACTTTACAAACAGGTTGTCTTTACTGATGTTTCCTGCCGGAGCAGCTTCTTCTGCCGCCTGATTTTGCTGCGTTGCCGGAGCCTGTTGTGGCTGGCCTTTAACTACCTGAATATCGAGGCTGTTTGATTCATACGTTTTACCACCCACTTTGATGGAAGCCGGCCGAATTGTAAATTTCCCCTCCTTCTTAGCCCGAAGGACAAAAGTGTAAGAGAAACTGGTTGATTGGGTAGTCTTTCCATTAATCATCTGAAAACTTGAACTCTGTGAAGTTGATGGCCCCATCAGCACATCAAAATTCGACAAGTCGGGTAACTGAAGATCGGATCCACTATCATTCAGGGTAAAACCTAATCTGAACTGATCTCCCATTGCAACTACTTCGGGCCCTTCCATCGTAAACCGAATGTTGTCGGCCATTGCTGCATAACCAACAAACAGCAATATCAGTAATATCTGTGTTTTTCTGATCATAGTTTTTCCAATATTCAATTTTCCTAACCGCTATAAAAGTACAGTTCCAAATTCCAAATTCCAAGTTCCAAATTCCAAGTTCACGCCCTGAAATTTGGAACCCGGAACTTGGAATCTTTCTACCAGTCTTTCTCCACATTTTTCGATTTAGCTTTCAACGCTTGTATTTTTTTTACTTTTTCCTGGGTTTTCTTTTCGTTGTTTTCCAGTGCCTGCAACATTTGTTCGGCATTTTGTCTTGAAATTTTGCTTTGCTGTTGTTGCTGATCCTGCTTTTGCTGATCTTTATTTTGCTGATCCTTTTTCTTGTCCTTGTCTTTATCCTTGTCCTTATCCTTATCTTTATCCTTATCTTTATCCTTGTCTTTATTTTTATCCTTGTCTTTATTTTTATCCTGATCTTTTTTCTTCTGCTCCTCTTGTTTCTTCTTCAAACTCATCGCATACAGCAGATTGTATTTGGTATCGAGGTCTTCAGGATTGTTTCGTAGCGCCTGTTTGTAGGCATCAATACTTTCATCGAGCTTATTGCTCATCAGCAGCGAATTACCCATATTGTGAAGTGCACGGCTTTTGTCAATTTTATTAGAGGTTTTGTCTGCTATCTCCTTAAAATTTTCAGCCGATTCTTCAAATTTTCTTTGTTTATACAAGGCATCCGCCATATTGAAATTCCATTTCGGATCATCAGGTTTCTTCTCAATGGCCTTTCGGTATTCAATTTCAGCTTTATTAAATTGAATAGTATCGCGTCTGGCCGTGTCTTTCATGGCCGACTCGAAATATTTATTCCCCTGCCTGACAAATTTTCGTTCGTTTTGAGCATGGCTTGTAATTGCCAAAGCAAACAGAATAATGATCAGTAAACTTGCTCGTTTCATATTGGTTTATTTTCTATCGCCAAACAATTTAAAATTCTTCAGATATTTATTTCTTCGCTCAAGTATCAGGAAGTTCAACAAAATAAGGAATATTCCGAAAGCTATAAAATACTGGAACTTATCGTCGTAATCAGCATAAATCTGCGATTCCATTTCGGTTTTTTCCATCTTGTTTACTTCGTTGAAAAGAGCAATTAGTCCCATCTGTGTGTTGTTGGCTCTGATGTAAAGTCCTTTCCCTGCCTGTGCTATTTGTTGAAGCATTTTCTCATCCAGCTTGGTTACGATGGTATTGCCCTTATTGTCTTTCTTGTAACCCTTTTGTCCATTCGAATTATCCGGAATAAGTCCGCCCTGAGGTAAACCCATTCCAATAGTATGAACCACGATTCCCTGTTCTGCCGCGTTTGTTGCAGCTCCGGCGGCGTCATCTTCATGGTTCTCTCCATCGGTAATAACTATTATCACTTTGCTACCCGTAAATTGAGGGCTGAACGACTTTGCAGCAAGATCGATTGCAGCGCCAATGGCAGTTCCCTGCGTTGGAACCATTTGCGTACCTACCGAACTCAGAAATAATTTGGCCGAAACATAGTCAGCAGTGATTGGAAGTTGGGTGTATGCCTCACCTGCAAAAACGATTAACCCGATTTTGTCATCGCTCAGTTTGTCAACTAATTGAGAAATAGCTCTTTTTGATCGCTCCAGCCTGTTGGGTTGAATATCTTCGGCAAGCATACTGTTTGAAACATCCAGTGCAATAATCAATTCAATCCCTTCGCGTTTGACCGTTTTGAGCTGTGAACCAAACTGTGGGCGTGCAATACCAACTATGATGCTTGCAAGAGCAATCAAAAGCACTGTAAATTTTATGGCAGGTCGAGCTGAGCTTGCATTGGGCATCAAAACTGACAAAATCTCCTTTTGTCCGAATTGGGTCAATGCTCTTTTCCGTTTTATTCTGGAATACCAGTAAAAGGCAATCAATGCCGGGATTAGCAGCAGTGCATATAAATATTCCGGGTTTGCTATTCTAAACATCTCTTAAAGTTCAAAGTTTCAAGTTTCAAGTTTGCTTTAAGGAATATTCCTAAATATCGTTGTCTTCAGAAACATGCCCAACATGAGTAACAAGCCACCAAAAACTGCATATTTCAGGTATTCTTCCTGTTTTTTGCTGTATTCTTTCACATCTATTTTTGATTTTTCCAACTTGTCGATTTCCTGGTAAATTTCAGCCAGTTTATTGTTATTGGTTGCCCTGAAATATTTTCCATCGGTAGTGGCAGCAATCTTTTGCAGCGTGACTTCGTCAATTTTCACTTCCACATCACGCACCTGCACTCCAAATGGTGTTTGAAGCGGGTAAGGTGCCATCCCGATTGTTCCGACTCCAATGGTATAAACGCGAATTCCGAAAGTTTTTGCCAGTTCGGCAGCTGTTACAGGCGCAATTTCGCCACGGTTGTTTTCACCGTCAGTCAGCAAAATCACCACTTTGCTGATGGCATCGCTGTCTTTTAACCTTGCAACGGCAGTAGCCAAACCGTTTCCTATGGCTGTTCCGTCTTCAATCATTCCGCTTTCAATTCCTTTAAAAAGATTGATCACAGTTGCACGGTCGGTGGTCAGCGGACATTGGGTAAAGCTTTCACCTGAAAATATAACCAGCCCAATCCGGTCGTTTGTCCTACCTGAAATAAATTGAACAGCTACATCTTTGGCGGCTTCGATTCGGTTTGGACGGAAATCCATGGCCAGCATCGAACTTGAAATATCGAGAGCAATCACAATGTCAATACCTTTGGTGGTAACATTGGACCAATTATTTGAGGATTGAGGTCTTGCCAGCGCCACCGTTAATAGTGACAAGCTAAGCAATTGAAGAACAAAAACACTGTGCCTGAAATAATATTTCCAGCTTTTCGGTATCCGGGCAAAACCCATGTCGGATGAAAACTGAATACTGGCTCCCATTTTTTTCTGCTTCCAGATGTACCACGCAATCATGGGTAGTAAAAGAAGAAGCAGGTAAAAATACTCTGGATTATTAAAACTTATTCCGTTCATTTTCAATTCATTTATGATAAAGCTACTTCTTCTCCGTCAGGTTCATTAACCGGTTTTTCAGGAGTTTTTATTTCCACTTTTTTAGTCTGGTTGACAAAGAAATAAGCATTCATCAAAGTCAGATTGTTATCGTCAACCAATGGTTTGTATTTGGCAAACTTAACCAGATCGGCCAGACTAAGTATATGTTGAACCTGATCAACGGAGGTTCCGGCAACCAAATCTTTGTTTTGTTTGAACACTCCGATTGTTTCAGACGAAGTTTGTTCCATTGCCGGAATATCGAACCGGTTTTCAATATATGTGCGGATTGTGTCGGCCACTTCGCTGTAATATTGTTTGATTTTTTCCTGTTGCCACAACTTTTGCACTTTAATGCGGTCGAGTTCGCGCAAGGCAATAATGTGAGCAGGTTCTGCCGGTTTTTCAGGCTTGCTGAAAAGCGGAACATTCTTTTTCTTCCACCTGATATAATAAAAGATGAAAAAGAGAATGGCAGCGATCAGGATAATTCCCAAAATGTATGGGGTAACTTCTTTCAGTGTGACAGGAGCCGCGTAAGGAAGCTTGATATCCACCGGTCCTTTGGTGGTGTCAACTTTCATGGTAAGAACCTGAAATATCAATGCTTTGGTTGCAATTGAATCCAACTTTTGGTCCACTTTCAGCTTGAATGAAAATGGAGGGATCACATGAGAACCACTGTCGAAAGAGGTGATTAAAAAACTTTGTGACAGTTTTACACGTTCCTTGTCATCCGACTTTAAAGTATCGATGGGCATTCGTTTTACCACTTCAATGTGCGAACTGAATGTATCGGGAACCAGCGGGAACTGAATGTCCATATTTTTGGGCTTTTCAATTTCCAGAATCAATTTCATCTGATCACCGATGAGAATATGTGTTGAGTCGATACTGGCTTTCACAGTCACTTGCTGGGCTTTCAGAAGCGCTAAGCTACCTGAAAACAGAAAAATCAGTACGACAAATAATAATCTTAGCTTCATTTTGAAAATGTATTTATCCTCTTTTTTTAAACAGGCTGATCAACGATCTTACATAGTCGTGGTTGGTACTGATGTTCACATAATCGACACCACTTCTTTTGAAGTTGTTATCGAGTTGTGCCGATAAATCGTACCACCATTTCCGGTAAATTGCCCTGGCATTGCGGTCAGAACTATCAACCCAGGTGTAATTACCGGTTTCAGCATCCTTCAGTTTAATCATACCGATATTGGGCAGCTCTGTTTCGCGTTCATCGTAAATTCGAAGGGCAACCACGTCGTGGCGGTTATTGGCAATCGAAAGTGCATTTTCAAGCGCTACTTCCTGTTGGATGAAATCGGAAATGACGAAAGCTGTACAACGTTTTTTAATCGCGTTGGTCAAATAACGGATGGCTCCCGAAATATCAGTTCCACGCAAATCAGGCTCAAAGTCAATCAGCTCGCTGATGATCCGCAAAATATGGCTGCGGCCTTTTTTCGGAGGTATGAATTTTTCAATTTTTTCAGAAAAGAAAATAACCCCGATCTTATCGTTGTTCTGAATGGCCGAGAAGGCAAGGATAGCAGCTATTTCAGTAATGATATTCTTTTTCAGCTTGTCCATCGATCCGAACATACGCGATCCGCTTACATCAATCAGCAACATAACGGTCAGTTCGCGCTCTTCTTCGTAAATTTTCACGAAAGGTTTGTTGTATCGCGCAGTCACATTCCAATCAATGTTACGGATGTCGTCGCCAAACTGGTATTCACGAACTTCGCTGAAAGCCATCCCTCTTCCTTTGAACGCACTGTGGTATTCACCGGCAAAGATATTTTTGCTCAGCCCACGTGTTTTTATCTCAATTCGCCGGACTTTTTTTATTAGTTCGCTCGTTTCCATTATGGAACTTCAACCGTATTTAAAATTTCAGCAATAATTTCTTCGGAAGTAATATTATTGGCTTCGGCTTCGTAACTCAACCCGATACGGTGACGCATTACATCGGGGCAAACAGCGCGTACATCCTCAGGAATCACATAACCACGGCGTTTGATGAAAGCGAATGCTTTGGCTGCCTGTGCCAGACTGATACTTGCACGGGGCGAACCTCCCCAGGAAATCATATCAACATATTTGTCGAGTTTGTAAGCTTTTGGCTCACGTGTGGCAAATACGATGTCAACAATGTATTTCTGGATTTTTTCGTCCATGTAAACATCTTTCACTACTTCGCGGGCTTTCAGAATATCTTCGGGTCTTACAACTCTCATGGCAACAGGAAACTGTTTCAGTAGATTCTGCTGAATAATCAGTTTTTCTTCTTCCTTCGTCGGATAATTGATCACCACTTTCAGCATAAAACGGTCAACCTGTGCTTCAGGTAATGGATAAGTACCTTCCTGTTCTATCGGGTTTTGGGTTGCCATTACCAGAAATGGTTCCTGAAGTTTGTAGGTGTTTTCGCCAATGGTAACCTGACGTTCCTGCATGGCTTCGAGCAACGCCGATTGAACCTTGGCGGGTGCACGGTTAATTTCATCGGCCAAAACGAAGTTGGTGAAAATAGGCCCTTTTTTAACGATAAACTCTTCCCTTTTCTGACTGTAAATCATAGTACCCAATAAGTCAGCGGGCAAAAGGTCGGGGGTAAACTGGATGCGTGCAAATTTGGCATCAATACTTGTTGCAAGGGTGTTGATGGCCAAAGTTTTTGCCAACCCCGGAACCCCTTCGAGCAAAATATGCCCACCCGATAAAAGTCCTACCAAAAGGCTTTCAATCAGATGTTTTTGCCCTACAATCACTTTGTTCATCTCCATGCTGATGATGTCAACAAACGAACTTTCTCTTTGAATTCTTTCGTTTAATTCGCGAATATCAACTGCTTGATCCATATTTTTAAGATAAATGATTTAATTGTATGTTTTTTTGAGAACACGAAAATAAGCTATACTGAAATGAAAAAGGTAAAATTTTCGTTAAATTTTGTTAAGCTATTTTCTCTAAAGTGGCCGTGAAATTAATTAAATCGGCGATCTTTAACAGAATATGGATTCACTTTTTTATTTTTGCCAAAAATCAATCCATTGACACAAAGGTATTTCATAGAACTGGCCTACAAAGGCACTCATTTTCATGGTTGGCAGGTTCAGCCCAATGCGGTTTCCGTTCAGGAATGTCTGGAAAAAGCGCTGAGCACCGTTACCCGCGAAACAATTGCAGTAACCGGCGCCGGCCGGACTGATACAGGGGTACATGCCAGTTATTTTGTGGCTCATTTCGATTCTGCGAAACTCAATCTGGATCATCAGGATTTTGTTTATAAACTGAATAGTTTTTTAAATGATGACATTTCAGTTTTCGGCGTCAGCAAAGTCAATTCTGATGCTCATGCCCGATTCGACGCGGTTTCAAGAACATACCAGTACCATATTAATTTGTTGAAAGATCCTTTTTCGGTCGAGACTTCCTGGTATTTCTTTCGTCAGTCGGATGTTGCAAAAATGAACGAGGCTTGCCGGATACTATTTGAATACATTGATTTCACCAGTTTCAGTAAACTGCATACTGACGTGAAAACCAACAATTGCAAAATCATTCTGGCTGAATGGACACAGCAAGACAGCAGTTTAATTTTTACCGTTAAGGCTGACCGGTTTCTAAGGAACATGGTTCGTGCCATGGTGGGAACTTTGCTTGAAGTCGGATTGGGCAAAATGGATATTGCCGCCTTTCGCGATGTATTGGAACAAAAAGACCGCAGCGCTGCCGGATTGTCAGTTCCGGCACACGGACTGTTTTTGACCGATATTGAATATCCGGAAAGTATTTTTAAAAGAAAAATTTAGATAGTTTTCGTTCGTCATTATTATCTCTAACAGGGGTTGAAACCCTGTCAGGGATAATACAACAGCCTATTCTTATTTTGCTTCTTCCTTTATTTTCGTTGACAGCGATTTCAACTCCTGTAAAGACATCTTTGAAAGCGAATCCTGCAAATCAATCACCGTTGATTGATCTTGTTTTAGCTTTGCCAAAGGATGATTGCCTGCAATTTTTTCTTTTTTATCGGGAGACCAATCAAACAAGTCGTTTGGTTCGCACATCAAAACCAAGCATAACTTCTCCAGATGGTCTAATTTAATAACCCTCGTCCTTCTATCTAAAAGTTTATTGGCTGCATACGGAGTGAAACCCGCTTTTACTAAAAAAGTATAGGGTCTTTCAATTCCACGAGCATTAAATATAGGAATCAGGTTGAGTTTAATCATGAGAATTGTGTTAAATAATGAAAGTATAGTATTAATAATACAAACTATATTTAAAATAACACAAATTGTATTATTAAATATCAAAAGCATCTTTCAAATATACAAAACAGGAATTAAATATTTAGAATTTATTCTTCAAAATAGTAGAAATATATTTAAAAATATTAGAAATATCTTTCAAATTAAAAAAACAATTATTCAAATAATAAAAAGTAATATTAAAAATATATAAAATAGGTAAGATTCTGAAAGATTGTAAAAGCTAATTTCAACAATTTGATTGCGATCTGGAACAATATACTTGCAAGGTTTTTAAGCGCGAAACTGTTTTTAAAGAATTGAATTTCATTCTGAAAACATGAGATACTGTAATCTAAAAATATTCTATTCAATATTAATAGAGGCTGAATGATATTGCAAACAGGAACAACCAATTCGTTGTTCGACAGATTGTAGTAAGCATTGTAATTGGTTTTGGCTGCTTTACGCCCTTGATTGTTTGGGCATAAAAGCTGAACATTTCCTGATAAGTTGCATCATCCAGGTAAGCCGCCATTCCAATTGTAAAATGATATATCAGGTAGTTCTTCCAATCTTCCAGCGGGAATTTTTTCAGGTTAGCATTTAAGGCCGAAAGGAATTCGGGTTGACCTACAATTACTGTGTCAACATTCTGTAATCCGGATTCATTCATAAAAATTTGCCAGTTAAAATCAGAAGCCAATTCCGAAAATTGCTTAAAAGACAGCTTATTGTAATGTTGAATTATTTTGGAGTTGCCCAAACTGGAAATTCATCCAACCTGATATCAAAAACATATATTCCCAATAGGTAGGTCATTAAAGTAATAATCACTGCACCTATTAAATTTAAGAACAATCCGGTTCTGGCCATTTGAGAAATTGTTACCCTGTTGGTGCCGAAAATAATGGCATTTGGTGGTGTTGCAACGGGCAACATAAAAGCCATCGAAGCCGAAAGAGTAGCCGGTAACATAAGCAGCAACGGATTGATCTGTGCACTGACAGCGATTCCGGCCAAAATGGGAAGGATCATTTCAGTAGTGGCGGTATTGGAGGTAAGTTCAGTAAGAAAAGTCATTAATAAGGCGATCGATAAGATCACAATGATTGGATTGAACCCAGCTACAAAAATGAGTTGTTCGCCAAACCAGGCCGAAAGTCCTGATTCCTTCATTCCGGAAGCAAGGGCGAATCCCCCACCGAAAAGCAGGATTATATGCCAGGGCATTTTCGATGCAGCCTCCCAGTCCATAATTTTTTTAAAACTTTTGGATCTTGAGGGAAGGATAAAAAGTAAAACAGCAATGAAAATGGCAACTGTTCCATCATCAAGAAAAGAGCTTTTTGGAAATATATTTGACCATCCAGGAATTTTGACCCATCCTAAATTCAGGTCCAGCCTGAAAATCCATAGAAGTGCAACAGAGATAAAAGAAACGAGAACAACTTTTTCTTCATAGCGCATAGTACCCAATTCGTTTAACTGATCCCTGAAGGTATGTCGGCTAAAGTTAGTCCAGTTGTGCTGTTTTGGCTTAAAAGTATAATGCAGATAAATCCATGTACATATAAAGAGCATAACACTTATCGGAAAGGCAAACAACAGCCAGGAGGCAAATGAAATCTCGGGAGCATTGGGAAAATAAATGTGAAAAATCCGGACAAATGAAAGATTGGGTGGTGTTCCCACCAAAGTAGCAATTCCTCCGATTGAGGCACTGTAAGCAACACCCAATAATAAACCAACCGAATAACCTTTAACCTGAAGTTTGCCTATGGTTTCTTCGAGTTTTTCGATGACCGAAATCAAGATAGGCAACATCATCATTGCAGTAGCTGTATTTGACATCCACATCGATAAAAATGCCGTAGCCAACATAAATCCCAATAAAATTCTACCAGGACTTACTCCTGTAATCATCAATATTTTAAGAGCTATACGCCTGTGAAGTTCCCATCGTTGCATCGCCAAAGCAATGATAAAACCACCCATAAAAAGAAATATAACATTATTGAAATAGGTAGCTGAAACAATTTTAGCATCCATTAAGCCTAAAAGCGGGAAAAGTGCAACCGGAAGCAGTGAGGTAACTGCCAGTGGAACCGCTTCAGTTATCCACCACACGGCCATGAGCAAAGCAACAGCAAGTGTATTGGTAACGGCAGGTTCACCCGGTTTAAGATCGGCAAAAAGAACAATGGCCAACGAGATGATTGGGACGATGATAAAACTGAGCAACTGTTTTATTTTCATTCGAAATTATGGATTATAATTTTGAATACCACCACTATTAAAAGAATAATAAACCTAACACTTTCAATTCATGAAGAAATTACACATAAACGATCTGTGGGCAAAGCAAATATAAAAAAATAGAGACGAAATTATACCATTCTGAAAATGATTATTTTGATAATTGTCCTGACAACTGATTGATGTCAGAATGGTATTCCTGGTCAGAATTCATTTTATCCCTGTTTTCAAAAAGAGTTCTAAAACATATATAGAACAACGAATTCAATAACATTTAACTTTTTTGCTTGTGATTTGATTTGTAGTTTTAACAAATTAATATCGAATCGAAAAAATACAAAACCTGAATTAATATCACGAAATTATGAAAGACTTTTTAAGCAATTATCTGACCCAGTCAGGAAATAAAAGCAGCGGAAAACCACATCACCCCGGCCCTGTTGTTACCATTTCGCGCGAATGCGGATGTTCGGCCAACCGTATTGCCACCAAGCTTTCAAAGATTCTGACAGGTTACAACTACCTGTCGGAAACAAAAACTGATGTTGAATGGAAATGGGTAAGCAAGGAAGTGATTGAAATGGCAGCCGGTGAACTGGAAACTCACCCCGGAAGGATTAAGAATGTTTTTCTGGGTGAGGCAAAAAAGAGTATTCATGAAGTAACTTCTGCATTCTCCAATGCAAAGGTTTATGATGCCGACGACCAGCATGTGATTGACACGGTAAAATCTGTCATCCGGAGCATTGCTGAAGAAGGACATTACATCATTGTCGGGCGGGCGGCAAGTGTAATTGCGCAGGACATTCCCAAAAGATTGAGTGTTAAATTGCAGGCCCCGCTTGAATGGCGGATCAACCGGATCATGCAGATCAGCAACTTATCGTGGGCCGATGCGCAGGAATATGTACTCGAAGTTGACCGGCAGCGCAATTTGTTTGTTGAACATGTGGCTGGCCGTCAATTGGATAATAATGACTTCGATCTGATTTTTAATTACTCCACCATGATCGATGACCACATTGTTGATGTGATAGTAAATGTGCTGAAAAACAAAAAGATCATTGCGAATTCTGAAGTAGATTAATCAACGATTCAGCTTTTTCCAATGATGGACAAGGAAAAATACCACGATAATTGCTGAACAGAAGTCGGCAATTGGCATTGATATCCAAATTCCCTGAAGTCCGAAATGATTGGGGAGAATAAATAAAAGGGGAATCAGGATAATTACCTGTCGCAACAAGGTGAGGAGTACGGCAATTTTCGCATTTCCCATCGACTGAAAGAAATTTCCGGCTATTACCTGAAATCCGACAATGGGCAATGCCAGCAATGCCAGCCGCAGTCCATTCCGACCAAAATCCATTAACCCCGGATCGGACGAATTAAAAAGTTTCACAATTGTACCGGGCATTGTTTCAACCAAAATAAATGCAAAAATTGAGATCGCAGTTGCTGAGATGATCCCAATCCGCAAAGTTTCTTTCACCCTTGAATATGATTTTGCGCCATAGTTGAAACTGATAATGGGTTGAGTCGCCATATTGATGGCCACAATCGCCATCACGATCATGGTTGCCACGCTGTTTACAATTCCCATCGCGCCTACTGCCAGATCGCCGCCAAAAGCGATCAGTTTGGTATTGATCAGTCCCTGAACAAAACTATTGGCAATCTGCATAAAAAACGGAGCCATCCCAATCGCCAGAATCTCAAATAATATTTTTGTGTCGAAACGAATATTTTCAGTTTTCAGTTTAACCATCGATTTTGAACTTCTGAAATGCAGCAAAACCCACACGGTCAGCACCATCATTGAAATTACAGTGGCATAGGCGGCTCCTTTAACTCCCATTCCAAAGCCAAAAATGAAAATCGGATCAAGAATCAGGTTAGTGCCCGCACTGATAAGCATTGAATACATGGCGATGCGTGCATTTCCTTCGGCTCTGATAATGTTGTTGAGCGAGAACCCAACCACCTGAAAAACAGATCCGGCAAGAATAATATTCAGGTAATCGTTGGCATATTGGATTGTTTCGGCTGTTGCGCCAAACGAACGAAGTAACGGACCTTTGATAGAAAAACCAATGACTGTAATTACAACCGAAACCAGCAACATCAGCAGAAAACTACTTCCAAGTACTTTTTCTGCCCGGTCCATGTCGCGCTTACCCATGTTGATCGAGACCAATACTCCTGAACCAATACCGATCAACATGCCGAATCCCATGACAATCAGCATGACCGGAAAAATGACTGAAATACCGCTCAATGCCATCGAACCAACACCCTGGCCAATGAAAATACGGTCAACAATGTTGTATAAAGCATTCACAAACACACCGATAAATGCGGGAATAAAAAACTTCAACATTAGTTTGGCAATATTGAGTTCGGCGAGTTCCTTCGTTTTTTCGTTCATTTTAAAGCAGAAAATTAAAGCGTGTAAAGATATTACTATTTTTACCAAACATTAAAATGGATATTCAATGACAAGCGATCATACACAAAACGACCATAATATACTTCTGAAAGAATTACAATCAGCAGACCATCTCAAAGTAATTGAGGCACTTGAAGAATTGCGCGTTTCAGGAAAAGCAACCGACATTCCGGTATTGCTTGACTTGCTTCACCAAAGTCAGAATCCTGAGATCAAATCAAAAATTACCGGTTTATTTGGAAACCTGAAAGAGAAATCTGCCGTTCCGTTGATCATTGAAGCCATTCAGGATCAGAAATATGCGCCCGAATTAAAACAACTGGTTTCGTGTTGCTGGGAGAATGGTCTCGATTACAGCAATTATTTATCGGTTTTTGTTGATTTGCTCATCAATAGCGATTTCCTGATTGCTTTCGAAGCCTATACGGTTATCACAAACATGGTCACAACAATCGATCAGGCAAAAATTGACATCGAAATTGAAAAGCTTGATCAGACGATGCACACAACTACCGAAGACAAGAAAGTACTCATGCTCGATGTGATTGATTTTCTGCCTTCCATAGGGCACTAAAAAAGTTCCAAATTCCAAGTTCCAAATTCCAATACCCGGCAGAAATAGAGTTTGACAGATTAGATAAAGACCAGCCTTAATCAAATAAAGCTGGTCATTATATACGGAGTTCAATCACTTTACTTTCCGGAGAAATACTTCATAAACTGGGCGCGTTCGTAAAGCATCGGATCAGGTATATTTTTGTACGACAAACGACCACGGAAATCTTCAATCTTTTTGAAATTCTGCTTCTTCATAAAGGCATTCAAGTCGCTTAACATGCCGGGTATAATTTGTGACCCGTTGATATAAATACTTGAACAAACCTGTACAACCTGAGCCCCGGCGAGTAATTGTTTAATAACGGCTTCGCCATCGTGAACACCTGTACCGGCTGCAATTTCAACTTTCGGCAGTTGCGACGAAATAAGCCCGATCCATCGCAATGAATGGCGTATGTCGGAAGGTGAACTGAAAATTTCGGAACTGGTGATCTCCATTTTTTCAATATTGATATCAGGTTCATAAAACCGATTGAACAATACCAAAGCCGACGCTCCGTTTGCCACCAGTCTGTCGGCCATTGCAACCAGATTGGTATAGTAATAGCCTATTTTTACAGAAACAGGAATTTTCACCCGCTTTTTTACGTCTGAAACAATTTTCAGGTAAAGCTGCTCTATCTCTTCCGAAGTTTTTAAACGGTTGGTGGGGACAAAAAACAAGTTGAGTTCGAGTGCATCTGCGCCTGCATTTTCAAAATCCTTCGCAAATATGGTCCATTCGGAGGCCGACATGCAGTTGATGCTGGCAATGATCGGAATTTCCGTTTCCTTTTTGGCCTCACTCAGCAGGTTCAGATGCCTTGTAATTGAATGGTTACGGGTATAATTCCAAATATAATCTTCAGCTTCGGGATACAAATTCTGTGGATCACGGTTAATCAGATGACTCACCTCATTGTTGATCTGTTCCTCAAAAATCGATTTCAGCACAATTGCACCAGCACCGGCAATTTCAAGGTCTTTGATTTTTTCGATCGAGTTTGTCAGGCCCGAACTGGCCACGATAATGGGATTTTTCAGGTTTAATCCCATGTATTGAGTTTCCAAATGTATCATAACTTGTAATTTTAAGGTAAATTAAAATAACAATGAACCGTTTTCTCTATTTTAAGAACTGTAATTTCGTTCACCAAAGATAGTACTTCCTATGCGAACCATTGTGCTTCCCCCGGCTATAGCAATCATATAATCACCCGACATTCCCATCGAAATTTCTTTAAAACTAATATCTCCGAGGAAATATTCCGATTTCAGGGTATCAAAATTGGTCTTTAAGCCAGAAAATTCTTTCCTGATTTGACTTTCATCATCGGTATAGGTGGCCATTCCCATCACTCCTGAAATTTGAATATGCTTCAGCTTTTTATACTCGTCCGAATTCAGCATTTCAATCGCTTCTTCCATCGAAAGGCCAAACTTGGTTTCCTCTTCGGCAATATGAAACTGAAGCAGACAAGAAATGATCCGGCCAACTTTTTTTGCTTCCGCATCAATTGATTTCAGCAGTTTGAACGAATCGACTCCGTGAATTGTATGAACAAATGGTGCAATGTACTTTATCTTGTTCGATTGCAGATGACCGATAAAATGCCATTCAATGTCTTTCGGAAGCGCTTCGTATTTCCAAACCATTTCCTGAACCTTATTCTCACCAAAAGCGCGCTGGCCGTGGTTATATGCTTCCAAAATCAGTTCGGCAGGCTTGGTTTTCGAAACTGCTATCAGCCGCACCGCTTCATGCAAATCTGCCTTTATTTTGTCTATATTTTTAGTAACACTCATCATTCAAAAATAATACACAAAAAACGAAATACCTGCCACTTTTGAAAGCAATATCAAAAATATCTTTTCCCTATCTTTGGCACCCGCTATGAATCAGAAACAAAGACAGACGATAGAAAGAATGAATAAATTGGGGGCAAAGGGCGAACCTTTTGTTTTTATTATCGATTTTGATTTCGAAAAACCATTGATTTTTGATTTCTGCGACACGTCCGAATTGTTATGGGAAACACCCGGATTCAGCAAATACATTCCTGCAAAATATCCTTCCGGAGAAATACAATGGGATATTCATCCGGTTGAATTTCAGGAATATGAAAAAGCTTTTGCATTGGTTCAGCATCACATCAGCAACGGCGATACTTATTTACTGAACCTGACTATGCCCACCAAAGTTGAGACAAACCTCAGCCCGGAAGAAATCTTCAACTCAAGTGATGCACCTTATAAAATCTGGCTCAAAAATCAGTTTGTATGTTTTTCTCCTGAAATATTTGTCCGGATCAATGAAGGCATCATTTCCTCCTATCCGATGAAAGGAACCATTGATGCCAATATCGAAAACGCCGAACAATTACTCCTGAATGATGAAAAAGAAGTGGCTGAACATCACACCATAGTTGACCTGATTCGCAATGACCTGAGTATGGTGGCCAGTAATGTAGAAGTGGAGAAGTTCAGGTACATTGATCGCATTTGCACCAACCAGGGCGATTTATTGCAGATGAGTTCACAGATTTCGGGCAAACTTCCAACGGATTATCAGCAATCGATCGGTACTATTCTGTCAAAAATGTTACCGGCAGGTTCGATTTGCGGAGCACCGAAATCCAAAACGATCGAAATTATCAGAAAGGCAGAACCATACAATCGCGGTTATTATACAGGTATTTTCGGCGTTTTTGATGGAAAAAACCTTGACAGCTGTGTGCTGATCAGGTATCTGGAACAGGACGGCGATCAATTAAACTTTAAAAGCGGTGGCGGAATCACATTTCTAAGTGACTGCCACGCTGAATACAATGAACTTATTCAGAAAGTATATGTACCCATTGGTTGAATCACTCAAACTGAAAGACGGGATTATTCAGAACCTGATCTTCCATAAAAACAGGCTGAATCGTTCGATGGAAGAATTATTTCCAACTGCGGAAAAGATTGATTTGAGGAAAGAGATTTCTATCCCGGAGACGTGCAGAGTTGGAATTTATAAGGTGCGTATTTTGTATGGTCCATTCATTGATAAAATCGAATTCGAACCTTATCAATACCGTTCCATCCAAAGTCTGAAAGTAGTTCACCACGAAAACATTGATTACCATTTGAAATACACCGACCGTCAAATTCTTCAGGAATTGTATGCCCAACGCGGAGATTGCGACGATATTATCATTGTAAAAAATGGATTGGTGACCGACTCATTTGCCGCCAATTTATTATTTTTCGACGGGCAAAACTGGTACACCCCCACTACCCCACTGCTAAAAGGTACCAAACGACAATTTTTGCTTGACGAGGGAATCATTTCAGAAAAAGAAATCAGGGAAGAAGATATTCGAAACTATCAGAAAGTTGGATTGATCAATGCAATGATTGACCTTGAAGAAATGCCGGTAGTACCAGTGGAAAAGATAAATACTGATGTTTGATATGAAGATTACCTTGAAGAAGTGAAAGATGTAATATATACAACGCAATTAATAAACTGACATATTAATAAAATATTATCTTTGTTTGAAAAAACAGAGGTAATATGAAAACAAGGGGAAAGCCAGTTGATATATCAGCAATCAACGTTCGCGAACTTGAATGCTGGATTCGT
>JBBRXN010000052.1:0-37228 GCA_038248385.1 Bacteroidales bacterium | reverse complement strand
CATAAAGGTAACCAATCCTTTTTGACCAGACAATATTAGTCAATTCAACAAACAATAATTCGCTTATGAGACCTTATATTTTAGCCGAAACCAATTGGAAAACCGTCAAAGACGAGCAATATCAACTGGTTGTACTGCCGTGGGGTGCCACCGAAGCACACAATTATCACCTTCCGTATGCGACCGACAATGTGGAAGCCGAAGCAATTGCTGCTGAAGCTGCCCGAATTGCCTGGGAAAAAGGCGGCAAAGTGATCGTTCTGCCGTGCATTCCTTTCGGCGTAAATACCGGCCAGTTTGATGTTCCGCTCGATATGAACATGAACCCTACCACTCAGTTTGCCATCCTGAACGACATTATTGAAACCCTGAACCGGCAGGGAATTTATAAATTAATTATCCTGAACAGTCATGGTGGAAACGACTTCAGGCAAATACTACGCGAACTGGGTCTGAAATACCCGAAAATGTTTCTTTCGGAAGTAAATTGGTATAAAGTAAAAGATGCCAATACCATTTTTGAAGATTTGGGCGAACATGCCGGTGAGGTGGAAACCAGCCTGATGATGTATCTCAAACCGGAATGGGTTTTACCACTTTCGGAAGCCGGTGATGGTACTGCAAAAAAATACAAATTCAGCGCCATGCACGAAGGCTGGGGCTGGGCCGAACGCCGATGGACAAGTGTAACTAAAGATACAGGGATTGGTAATCCGGCCAAGGCAACTATAGAAAAAGGAGAGCAGTTTTTCAAAATAATTGCAAAAAAAATCGGCGATTTCTTTTTTGAGGTTGCAACCACGGACAAGGGAGCGTTTTACGAATAAAAGACGAAGTTTGGAATATTCAGAATTTTTGCCCTTAATTTGTAACTGACACTAAATAAATCAGTAAGCACATGACAACAAATGGGAAAAACTTGCCTGACACATCTTTTTCATTGGGTGAGCGGGTAACTTCAGTTGATTTCTTCCGGGGTCTCACCATGTTTCTGCTCATTGGAGAAAGTACTGAACTTTACAGTCACTTCAATGAAATAAACAATGGACTGATGCATTTCCTGGGAACCCAGTTGAGCCATCACGATTGGCACGGACTGCACTTCTGGGACCTCATTCAGCCGTTTTTCATGTTCATTGTTGGAGTGGCCATTCCGTTTGCAGTATTTAACCGGACAAAAAAAGGGGCAACACAAAAATCAATACGGAACCATGCTTTAAAACGCTCGCTATTTCTGCTCTTGCTTGGTTGGGGACTTTATTGCATGGGATCCGACCATATTGTTTTCCGGCTTCAGAATGTACTGGCTCAACTTTCGGTTACATACCTTGTAGCCTTTCTCATTATGCGGAAGAGCTTCGTTTTCCAGCTTATTTTTACACTCATCGTTCTATTGCTGACTGACTTTGCTTACCGTTTCTTCCCGGTCGAAGGATTCAATCAGCCCTGGGAAGCCTTTCACAACCTGGGGGCGTGGGTAAATACCAAAATTGAAGGTACCGATAAAACAAGCATCTGGGCTTCGCTCAATGCCATACCCACCATTGCTCATACCGTTTGGGGAGTACTTTGCGGTAAATTGCTGATGAGTGATAAATCCCAGAAAGAGAAAATTAAGTGGCTGATTCTTGCCGGTGTGGCAGGCCTTATCGTCGGATTTTCTTTGGATCTTTTGAATATTACTCCGATTATCAAGAAAATTGCAACTGCTTCGTTTGTGTTTGCAAGCGGTGGTTGGGCCATTCTTGCACTTGCATTCACCTATTGGTTAATCGATATCAAAAAGATGTTTGCCAAAGGTTCCCAAATATTCATTGTAGTCGGAATGAACAGTATTTTCATCTACATGCTGTTTTCAATGGGAGGCGCCGGTATTCTGACCGAAGTATTTAAACCCATAGTCAATTCTTTATTAGGCTGGACAGGTAACATTATTGCCGAAATACTTACCAGTATTGCCGTTTGGTCTGCGTTGTGGTATCTCTGTTTCTGGATGTTCAGGAATAAGATTTTTATCAAAATCTGAAATCAATATTATTTTTTACTATAGCGGAAAAGATGCCGGAACCCGGGATGTGTTCGTCATTCTCAAAAAAGGAAAGAAAGTTGATATTGCTTGAATCAGCTTTCAGAAATTCTATTGACCCGATTTTATAATTCCCTACTATTCTGAAAATTAGTTGATGCATTGGCCGAAGGTGGCACCATTACCCAGAAACTTCAGGATATGTTTTGGGGATCGTATTATGGCAGTTGTACCGATAAATTTGGAGTGCAATGGATGTTTAACTTTCCATTAAAATAATTTGCCGCATGGAATCAAACGAAAAAACTAAAATAACAGTTCAGGCATCTGTCCACGCCACAGTTGATTTATATATTGCTGAATTTCCTCAAACCACAAAAGAACTGCTGGAGCAATTGAGGGCAACGATTCAAAAAGCGGCACCTGAAGCGGAAGAAGTAATCAGTTACCAAATGCCGGCATATAAATTCCATGGAATACTGGCTTATTTTGCCGGCTATAAAAATCATATCGGGTTTTATCCTGCAGGTTCAGGAATTGAAAGCTTTAAACATGAGCTTTCAGCTTATAAGACCTCAAAAGGAACCGTTCAATTCACACTCGACCAGCCGCTTCCGCTTGATTTAATTACTGAAATGGTGAAATTCAGGGTAGCCGAAAATCTGGAAAAGACAAAAGCAAAAGGGAAGAAAAAATAATTTTATTTCCCAAGCATCGGGAATAATTTCCGGATTTCGTCGTCTGACGGGCGACGGCCATATTCACAAATCATAAAGCATTCAGCCATTTCAGCTTTCTCAGCAATTGATTTGCCATACCATTTTTCGAGTGATTTTCGCACATCGTCCTGTATGGGACTTTTCCTGAAATTTGCCAACCAGTCCAACCGTTCCTGTTCGCCTTTCGGCACCATATCCAACTTCCCGGCCGTCCAGGGCAACCACTCGAAGAACTGCGATACATGGGCCGACATCGCGTAAACTTTTTGTTTGTAAACACTCGTAATGTCCACTGCTATATCAGGTTCAAAAGGATCAGGTTTTTGAAAATTGTCCTGAGTGTACAGGAATACCGGGTTCGTCTTTAAGGGTGGCGTATCGGGGGCGATATTCGGCACGATGACCATGTAGGCAGCATCCTGCAACAAAATACCGGTATTGCGGTGGTCAGGATGGTAATCGTTTGTGCGCGGCCCAATCACAACATCGGCATTCCATTCACGAATAAGCCTGATAACCTCCAATCTGACAGGTAAAGTTGGCAACAATTCTCCATCATGATGATCGAGAACCACATATTTTACACCAAACCGCCTGCCTGCTTCCTGAGCTTCAGCCATGCGACGTTTTGCCAGGGCACCGCCCCCCATTTCCTGATGTCCGGCATCACCGTTTGTCAGTGAAACAAAAAGGACTTTGTGCCCCATTTGGGCAAACTTAATGGCTGTACCGCCGGCATCCAGGTCATCATCGTCAGGATGTGCCCCAAAAACCACTACCTGAATCGGGTTTGCCTGAGGAAATACATCGCAGAAAATGAATGTCAGGCCTATAAAAATCAGAAACATTCTCATAAATAAAATCTTTTAGTAGATTAATTTTAGTTCCATAAATGTATGAAAATACTTAATTTTAATCTTTCGCCGCCAGTTTTTTTCCTGAACAAACGCCTGCCTGCAAATTTCATGGCCTATTTGGGTACTTTCCAGGTTATAAAAATCACATCAGATTTTATCCAGCAGGAGCAGGAATTGTCAACTTCAATCGCGAATTTTCAGCTTATAGAACCTCAGAATGAACCGTTCAGTCTCCACTCAACCAGCCGACTAAGCTTGATTTAATTACTGAAATAGTGAAATTAAGAGTCATCGGAAATCCGGAAAAAGCTAAAGCAAAAGGCACGAAAAAACAATCAATTCTATTCCCCGAATTAAAAATTGCAGCACCCACGAAAATAAATTCAAAAACATCTTGCATTTTTATTGTTCGTGTTTTATCTTTGACCAACCGTTCAGTCATAAATTAAATTCTGAATTAATGTCGCCCCGCACATCCACACAATATGAAGCCATTCGACAGGAAAAACGAAAGCTGATCCTGGATTCCGCACTCGAACTCTTTGCCGGGAATGGATTTCATGCAACTTCCATGAGTATGATCGCCAAAGAGGCAGGTATTTCGAAAGGACTTAGTTACAATTATTTTGAAAGTAAAAACAACATTCTGGAGGAAATAATAGATCATGGATTTCATGAAATACACGATCTGATTGATCCAAATAAGGATGGTGTTTTAACTGAGGACGAGTTCATATTTTTTCTGGAACAAAGTTTTGATGTTGTGAAAAACAATCAGCGATATTGGAAACTCTATTTTTCATTAATACTTCAACCTTTTGTTTCTGAAAACTTTACCGTGAAATATGCCAAGGCTGGCGAACCCATGTTCCGGATGATGTTTGAATTCATTGCCAGTAAAGGGAGTACCGATCCGGAGGGCGATTTAATGATTATAGCCGCCATGCTTGAGGGTGCTTTTCTGTATGCAATCGTTGCTCCTGAAATATTTCCGATTGATCAGATGAAAGTGAAAACGATAGATGGAGTATTCCGTATTATACAGTCAGGAAACAAAAATACATGATAGTATGAAAGCAAAATTCACAGCCATTTTATTGGCAGTTCTGTCGTTTTCTGCCTTTTCGCAGAGCGTTGACATTAAAGAAATAATCCGGCAGTCGGATGAGAAGTTTCGTGGTTCGTCGAGTACCGGCAGCTTTTCGATGACAATAGAACGGCCAACCTGGTCACGAACCATTTCGATGAAAAGCTGGTCTCTGGGAACAGAATATTCCCTGATATACGTTACTGCACCTGCCAAGGAAAAAGGTCAGGTTTTCCTGAAACGCAAAAGCGAAATGTGGAACTGGGTTCCTTCAATAGAGCGGATGATCAAGATCCCGCCATCGATGATGATGCAATCGTGGATGGGTTCTGATTTTACCAACGACGACCTGGTTCGTGAATCGTCCATAGTGAAAGATTATACACACAAACTGATTGGCGAAGAAACGATTGATAAATATGTCTGTTACAAAGTTGAACTCATCCCTCTTGAAGATGCTCCGGTAGTGTGGGGTAAAGTGCTGATGTGGGTTAGCAAAAAGGATTATTTGTGGCTGAAAGCAGAGTTTTACGATGAAGATGGCATTCTTGTAAGCACTGAAATCCTCAGTGATGTTAAAAAGATGGACGACCGCATTATTCCCTGCCGTATGGAAATGATTCCGGCCGATAAGGAAGGGAATAAAACCATTATGATATTCGAAAACACCAAATTTGATGTGCCGCTGAAAGAAGATTTTTTCTCCATTCAGAATATGAAAAAAATAAAATAAAGAAGCCCCACCCCAGCCCTCCCCGAAAGGGAGGGAGCCAAGACCTCTCTGAATTAGGATTACAAGGTAAGATATAATACATATTAATGGGAATAAGCAATTTAAATCATGACTATAAACCGGAAAAATAACAAACAACGCTTTTCAACTCCCCTCTTTCGGGGGGGCGGGGGGAGGCTTTTTATTCTTGCGTGGCGGAACATCTGGCGAAACAAGCGCCGGACACTTATTACAGTGGCTTCGATTTTTTTCGGGGTATTGCTCAGTACTTTCATGACTTCTATGCAGGAAGGAACCTATTCTAAAATGATCGATAACGTAGTCGGTTTTTATTCCGGATACATCCAGATTCATCATCCGGAATACTGGGAAAATAAAACCATTGATTACACATTTGCCTCAACCGATTCGCTGGAAAATGTATTGAAAAATAATCCATCAGTTACCTCATTCGTTCCACGGCTCGAGTCGTTTTCCCTGATGTCGTTTAAAACCAATACCAAAGGTGCCGCGTTGATTGGTATTGATCCGGAGAAGGAGAACAAAATGACCAACCTGTCGCATTGGATTGAAAAAGGAACTTACCTGAAACCCGGAGATAAAGGAATATTGTTGGCAGTCAATCTGGCAAAAAATCTAGGTGTAGAAGTTGGTGATACGCTGGTTTTGATCAGTCAGGGATACCACGGAATTAGCGCGGCGGCTCTTTTCCCGGTTCGTGGAATCCTGAAATTTCCGGCACCGGCCATGAACAGCCTTGGTGGATACATTGATATTCACGCTGCACAAGACTTTTTTTCAGTACCAAACAAATACACTTCTCTTGTATTGATGGTTGACGATTATGGCAAGGTTAACCAAATAAAACACAAGCTGAAAATTGATCTGGGGAAAAAATATGAAATCATGAGCTGGGACGAAATGGATCCGGTAACTAAAAACATGATCGATGCCGACCGTTCCGGAGCTTATATCACCAAAGGAATTCTCTATGCACTGGTCGGTTTTGGAATCTTCGGCACCGTAATCATGATGATGGCCGAACGCCGCAAAGAAATGGGAATCATGATCGCTATCGGAATGCAGAAAAGCAGGCTCAGCATAATTCTGTTTTATGAAACTACCCTGTTAGGTCTGGTGGGTGTATTTGCCGGATTTGCAGTCAGTCTTCCGCTAATTATTTACCTTGTTTTTCATCCGGTACCCATAACCGGAGAAATGGCTAAAGCTTACGAACAATTTGGATTCGAACCAGCCATGTATTTTTCAGCACAATGGTTTGTGTTTGCACGTCAGGTACTCATCATTTTCATTATTACAATGACGGTTTACATTTATCCCCTTGTCAAAACGTACAAGTTAAAACTGATTAACGCACTCCATTCTTAACCCTCAAAAAATCTGAATCATGATATTAGCAGTCGCATGGAGAAATATCTGGAGAAGCAAAACCCGTAGTTTAGTCATTATAGTTGCTATTTGTCTGGGACTTGCATCAGGAATTTTTTACATGGCCTTTTATAAAGGAATGGTTGATCAGCGAATCAACACGGCCATTAAAACTGAAGCCTCGCACATTCAGATTCACCACAAGGAATACCTGACCAATCCGGATAAAAAGTTCGTTATCGAACATGCCGACTCCATTACAAAAATTGTTAAAACTATTGCCGGTGTAAAAGCCACCAGCAGCCGAATCCTGATCAATACCATGATTCAGTCGCCAACAACAGGTTCGGGAGTGAAAGTTACCGGAATTGTTCCTGAAAATGAAAAACTGATAACCAATCTGTATTCCAAAATTATTGAAGGTTCATACTTTGAAGAAGGAAAGCGAAATCCGATTATCATCGGGAAAAAACTGGCCGAAAAACTGAAGATCAAATTAAAATCGAAAGTGGTGATTACCCTTCAGGATATGGAAGGCAATATGACCGGTGCTTCCTTCAGGGTTGAAGGTATCTTTGAAACATCGAACACTGTTTTTGATGAAATGAGCGTTTTTGTACGAAATTCCGACATCAGAAGAGTGATGGCGTTGAATGACAATTCAGTTCACGAAATAGCGGTTTTACTCGACCAGAACGAACAGCTTGAGATGGCTGACCTGGCTCTAAAAAGCGATTTTCCCCAGCTGGACATAAAAACCTGGCGCGAAATTATGCCTGACGTTAGTTTGGTGGAGAGCAGTTTTGGATTAACGATGTATATTTTTATAGGAATTATACTGCTGGCGCTGCTTTTCGGAATTATCAACACCATGCTGATGGCCGTTTTGGAACGAACCAAAGAACTGGGAATGCTGATGGCTATCGGAATGAATAAGTTTCGGGTTTTCAACATGATCCTGCTCGAAACAGTCATGCTGTCGCTTTTCGGAGGAGTTTGTGGTATTCTGCTTGGATGGGCACTCAATCTGTATTTTGGAGTTTATGGAATTGATTTGGGAACCTGGTCAACTGCCTATAAATCGATGGGATTCGACACGCTGGTTTATACCAAACTATCGATGTCGATAACATTTGATATTGCATGGATGGTAATTGTTACCGGAATATTGGCTGCTATCTATCCGGCACTGAAAGCACTGAAATTAAAACCGGCAGATGCAATCCGGATTGATATGTAAGAAAAGAATTCAAGGTTTCAGGTTTCAAATTTCAAGTAAAAGCATTGATCAAAATGCTCGTTTATTTGAATTGGAACTTGAAATTTGGAACTTGAAGCTAAAATTATATCTATTTGTCTATCAACTAATATTTTGTCTCATGAAAGTCATCGAAGTAAGCGGCCTGAAAAAAATATACAACACTACTGAGGTAAAAGTTAATGCGCTCAATGGTATTGATATGACCATTGAACAAGGTGAATTCACCGCCATTGTTGGCCCTTCCGGTTCAGGAAAAACCACCTTTCTGAATATGCTGGGTGGTCTGGATTCACCAACTGAAGGTAAAATATCCATCGGCGGTACCGACATTCAGCACCTTTCGTCTTCCGAATTAATCGATTTCAGGCTCCGGAATATCGGTTTTGTATTTCAGGCCTACAATCTGATTCCTGTGCTAACCGCCGTCGAAAATGTCGAATTTATCATGCAAATGCAGGGTGTCGAAAAAAAGGAACGGATCAAACGGGCAAAAGAACTACTGAATATGGTTGGGCTTGGCGAGCGAATCAACAGCCGTCCATCAAAACTTTCCGGCGGACAGCAGCAGCGGGTAGCCGTAGCCAGAGCATTGGCTTCGAAACCTAAATTTGTGTTGGCCGACGAACCAACCGCCAACCTTGACTCCAAATCGACCGAAAATTTACTGGATATCATGGAAGAACTCAATAGAAAGGAAAATATTACGTTTATCTTCAGTACCCACGATCAGCGAGTGGTAAACAAAGCCCGGCGGGTCATTACGCTCGAAGACGGAAAAATTATCAGCGACCTGCGGAAGTAGGAAGTTTGCAGTCGTAGTTTTCAGTCTCAGTAGAATGGATCTAACAATATTCAAAACAAACAAGAATTTATTCCAATGCAAAATATTTTCATCCTGCTATTCTCAATCCTTTGCTGTGTAGCTTCTCCCGAAAAACTTTCTGAAGAAAAAGACTGGCCGGAAGAACTAAACACGGCTAAAAATGCAGTCTATCTGAATCAATTGGAAAGGGACGTTATTCTGGAACTAAATAAAGTCAGGAGCAATCCCAGGCAGTATGCCGAAGATTATCTGGAGGAGCTCCGGACTGCTTTTAACGGCAAACTGTTTAAATATCCGGGGCAAATTATGCTCAAAACAATGGAAGGCATCCGGCCACTCGAAGAGTGCATAAATGTCCTGAAAAAAGCTTCACCCTGTGGCATTCTAAAACCATCAAAAGGATTGACACGCGCTGCGGCAGAATTGATGGACGATCAGCAAAAAAATGGTGGAACCGGACATATAACCAGAAAAGGCGCCAATTCGCAACAACGAATTGAGAAATACGGGACATGGGATATCTGCTCAGCCGAAAATATCACCTATGGAAGCTACGATGCCCGTCAGATTGTAATTTTCCTGTTGATTGACGATGGTGTACCCAGCCGCGGGCACCGCCAGAATATACTTAATCCCTGTTTCCGTTTTGCAGGTGTGGCCAATGGCAGCCATCCCAATTACGAAACAATTGGCGTGATCGATTTTGCCGGAGATTACAAAAGCAAATAAAAACTATTGGCAATTTAATTATTGACAATTTACTATTTGAAAAAAGACCCGAAAATTATCGATATGACTGAATTCAGATCTTCTATAATTCTTTTTTTTCTGATCATTTTTCTTCCAATCAGAGGATTTAACCAGGAAAGCAAAATCAGTATCAACGGATATCTGAAAGATTTGTATATGTTTTATTCTCCTGAAAACCCAATTCCGGGAACTGATTTGAATTATCTTTCGACTAATATCGTCCACAACCGCCTCAACTTCAAATGGTACACCACTACAAAACTTACTACAGTAGTTGAAATGCGCAACCGGTTAATGCTCGGGAATCTGGTTAAGGATTTTCCCGGTTATCAGGCAACCGTGAATGTTGACAATGGGTTGGTGAATATGTCATGGATACCGGCACAGGGCAACAGTTGGTTTGTACATTCCATGATCGACAGGGCTTATCTCGATTATTCGTCCGGGAAATGGCAGGTAAGAGTGGGCAGGCAACGGGTCAATTGGGGTATCAACTTTGTCTGGAACCCGAATGATATTTTTAACAGCTTTTCATACTTCGATTTTGATTATGAGGAACGACCGGGAACCGATGCTGTTCGTGTTCAGTATTACACCGGAGTCACTTCGTCAGCCGAACTGGTTTACAAACCGGGACACGACAGCATTCATTCAACAATTGCAGGAATGTTCAGGTTTTCGAAATGGGATTACGATTTTCAATTTTTAGGTGGACAGGTCGGTAATGATTGGGTTTTGGGCGGTGGTTGGTCGGGCGATATCCTTGGTGCCGGTTTCCGTGGAGAACTAACCCGGTTCGAAGCCCGAAACGATTCATCGAAAAGCGCCACCGTTGCATCCGTTTCGTCCGATTACACCTTTTCAAATAGTTGGTACATCCATGCGAGTTTTCTTTATAACAGTCTGGGGAAAACCGGGAAAGCCGGTGGAATGAACGTACTATTTAATCCTGAAATGTCGGCCAAGCAACTATCATTAGCACGGTATTCATTATTCGGGCAGGTTTCAAAACCCATCACTCCCCTACTTTCCGGAAGTTTTTCAGGTATCCTGAATCCGCTGGATGGTTCATTTTACGTTGGACCTGCATTTACCTATTCGCTGCTAAATAATCTGGAACTGATGCTGACCGGCCAACTATTTTTTGGTGATCCTGAAACAGAATTTGGCGACATTGGTAGAATCGCGTTTGGACGGTTAAAATGGAGTTTTTAATATTGAAGGACTGAATTATTGAGCTACAAGATCAATCCTCAATGCGAATTAAGTAACCGATTGTACAGCTCATAGTTTTCCTGATCGAAGCAAACAAAATAAACCTGCCTGATCTGATCATTTTCTGATAAAAATCTATTCACTGTTTCAATGGCAATTTCTGCTGCTTTTTCTTTCGGAAACGAATAAACTCCTGTGCTGATGTTGGGAAATGCCATAGTTTCAATTCCATTTTTCATAGCCAGTTTCAACGAATTCAAATAGGCATGTTCCAGAAGCTCTGCTTCATTATCTTTGCCACCATGCCAAACCGGCCCAACGGTATGGATTATAAATCCTGCCGGAAGATTACCTGCTGTGGTAATCACTGCCTGACCGGTTGCGCAAAGCCCCTGGCGGGTAACTATCTCGCGGCATTCGGCTAAAATGTTTGGTCCGCCGGCGCGATGAATAGCTCCATCAACACCACCGCCACCCATAAGAGAGGAGTTGGCTGCGTTTACAATGGCATCGACTTTTAATTTGGTAATGTCGCCAAGAACAAGAGAAATTCGATTGAAGTTTGAATTCACTATCTATCCTTTTGCTTCAGATTCAGCATGTTTTAGCCAGCTTTCATACCGGGTCTTCCCAATCTTCATAAATCCATCCTGACCATGCTTTTTTATTAGTTCTCCTATCGCCCAATCCATCTGTTTTAATTCGTTGGTTGCTCCCTTCTTCCTTGCAATATATCCGGCAAGAGTGAAATAATCAACTGCTTTCTCAGCATTTTTAATCCTCAACCACTCCATTCCAATATTATATAAAGTCTGAATCAATCCAGAATCATCACCTATTTCATATCGGATTTTTTCAGCCTGATAATGAAATGCAAGAGCTTTATTGAAATCACCCATATCGGATGTAACAATTCCCATATAATTAAGAGCATTACCAATACCTACTTTATTCCCTAACTTCTGCTCTAAATTTGCCAACTTTTGATATGTATCAATTGCTTTACTCCTTGCACCAATTGCAATATAAATTTCAGCAATTCTCATATATATTATCTTTAGCTTTTCTATATCTTCAAATTCTACATGAAGTTTTTCCGATTTTAAATAAAATTCTAAAGCATTACTCAAATCTCCAAGTTTGGAATAGGTAAAACCAAGATTGAAATATGTTGTTCCCAATCCCTTTATATCACCACAATTTAATCGCCTTTTTTCCGATTTTAACAAGAAAGATAGTGCTTTTTCCCAATCATTATTATGGATGTAATATCCACCAATATTATTGTAGGTTGCACCAAGTCCTTCATTGTGGTTAGAAGTTAGGAACATCTGTTCTGCATTCAGATAATATTTGTATGCCATCTCCAAATCACCATTTTCAGAATAAACACCTCCAATATTGTTATATGTTGTCCCTAAAGCAGTCTTATTGCCTTCTTTAGAGCGAATTTCCTCTGATTTCTGATAATATTCCAGTGACTTTTTGAAATCTCTTTTTTGTGAATAAATAAACCCAATATCATTATATATTGTTCCTAAACTTGCCATATCCCCTATCTCAATTATTATTTTTTCTAATTTCAAATAATACTCAATTGCCTCATCAAATCGCCATAAATCAACTAATAATTTAGCAATTTGCTCATTGACAATTCTCAGTAAGTTTATTTCAGTATTTGGAAGTGAATTTATTCGAGTTATTAGACGATTCAATTCCTGTTCTTTATCTATATTATTACCTTTAGAAAAGATGTCCTTCATAATATTCGTTTTTTTAACATTACGATCTTGAGAGAAAATCTAACAGAGCCGTATCACCATCCAATTTTTTATGCCACTCTTCAGTATGAGTCACTTGAATATCTTCAGTTTTCAAATCCAGCAACAACGATCTAAACGACCATAAATCAGGCATCTTTTCCATGATCTGGCGGGCAAATAATTCGTCGGTTGAAGAAGAAATAAACACGATTAAGGCGATTGGATATGTTGCCAGTTTATCTCGACGCTGATTAAGTCCGGAATATATTTCGGGATTGGCAAGAATTTCCTCAAAGTATTCAATAAAAAAGAAACCAGTGGCAGCTTTATAATAACTTTCGACCAACACTCTGTAATCAGTTTCCCGGCTATCAATCGTATTTTGAGGACGATCAGGAAATCGTTTAAGTAGTTCTCCCTTCAACTGATTCACAAGCGAATAATGGTTGTATCGTACAATTATAAAACGAAAAGCCTCAGTCCGCAGCAAGTGAAACAGGGGTTTTGTTTCTTCCATATAATTGTTAATCTTATCCGACATACTGTTTGTATAATTGTGATTCTTCAACAATCGGGTTGACTCTTTTGTATGTTCCATCATTGTATTCCAGAACAATCAGTTTTTCCAATAAATCCTGCCAATCTTCATCAAATGGCATTACTCTGCCATCTTCATTCGATTGTTTGAGAGTTTTCAGTTTTTCCAAATCAGCAGTAGAAATATACTGTGAAGTTTCAGCCGCCAATTTCTGTATTCCCTTTTCAAGTGCTTTTATTGTAATTACTTCAGCATCGTCATCGGTAAACATATTAGCGTATTCCAGGATGCGTAAATATTCCCTGGGAGAACCGCCTCCGGTCAATATTGCTCTAAGGACCGTTTCAGGGCTATCGAAAAGCTTTTCATCAATTCGTTTGTAGGTAAATTCAATAAACCGTTGCACCGCTTTTTCAATTACATCACCATTCTTTTCTCTTATTTTCACAAAAGGGAAGGGTACAACTTTGCTAAAACTCATTAATTTTCGTCCTTCCTTCATGAGTTCGAGAGGCAAAGTAAAGATGGTATTTGCATTAATCAAACGAATTCTGTTCCCTTCTTCAACAATGATCTTTTTACGAATATCAAGACTTGTTAACTTTTCAAGACCATCAACTACAAAAAGTAATTCTTTAGCAGTCTCTGTTTGCCTTAATTTTAAATTAACCTCTTCCACAAACAAGTTAAACTGACGAGCAAAGTCAGAAAAATTATTTTTAAATACTGTCCTTATTTTCTGCGCATTCTCTTTGCTTCCCATTAAGTTTGACTTAACTTTTGTAGTTATTCCCAGGAAACTAAGAAAACCTGGAGTTCCGGCTACAATTTCTACTTCAATACCACCCTCCTTTTTAATCGCCTTATTAACCTCCTTCACTCGTTCACTAAACCAGTTTTGTAACGATTCAATAATAGAATTATCTATTTCTATTTTAATTTTAACTAATTCCTGGAAGAGTCTTTCCAGCTGGAAAATGACAATGTCCATATATTCCATATCATTCGAGTCCAGTCCCTCATCAAGGTTACAAGTCACACACAAGAACCCGTCTTTGTGGTTCAGTTTTTGAGCAATTTTGGCCAACTCAGAGGTTTTGCCAGAGCCTCTCATTCCAGCCAGAAAAAGGAGGGTTTTATTTCCTCTGTTAGCTTCTTCATTATAAACAAAAGTGGTAGGATTTACATTTAATCGTTTGTAAATCATTCGATCTGCGAAATCGCCGCGAACATCAGAGAAATCTGTAAAGAATTCATGATCGGAGCCAATAGGGACATCAAAGCGCACAGCCGTATCAACTTCAACAAGTTTAAATGCTTTTTTGTAGAAATCGTTATTTGCCATAAATGCCTTGTTTTTTTACAATTACAAAGCTAAAGAATTTGTTTGAACAGGCAATGTATAACATCTGTAATGATCATGTTGATTTAAAAACATTAAAAGGCCACCTGAATTCAGATAGCCTTTCCTGTTATGAAGTTTTTTGCCTTATTGTCTGGCCATTTTCATGGCTTCGGTGGTGGTGTAGTATTTTGTAATCATGTTGGGGACTTCCCACTCGGGTAATTTGCCATCTTTCAGATATTGGAGGAATTTTTCTGTTACCTGGCCAAAATGGGCTTCATGCCCTACTTTGTATTGGGATGGAATTTCAACTGTCCAGAGTTTGTCGGTTAGTTTAACCAGTTTCAGTCCGGGATATTTGGTGGCAATATCCTGATCAACTGCTTTTTTCAATCCACCTTCGAAAGTAGTCAAACCCTCAGTAATATTGGCTTCGATATAGACAGTTGGTTTGTAGGCTTCTTCCTTGCCTTGTTTAATAATTATATTGCACAATTTACCGCGCATGATGCTGTAATGTGCGTCGCCGGCGCCTTCGGGAGCTTCAAAATTCCAGGTTACCGAAACTTTGGCCACTTTTCCTTTCAGTTTATACACGAATTCGCCGTTTGAAAATACTTTCAATTTGTTATCAGCTACATCTTTTTTCAGGAACTCAGGAAATTCTTTCAAATAAGTAACTTTTTCAAACTGAGCCGGTGTCAGGTCGGTTGACCAGCGTTTGGCCGAAATCAGCTGAACGTCCGTCTTATTCAGAATTATTTCAGGGAAACCGTCCCATTGAACCAGGTCAACCAGGTGAGTGGTTACATCCACAATACCTTCGCCCTGCTGAGCAGTATCGAAAAACCATGCCGGACGTTTGAGCGCACTTCCGGACACCATTTTAGAAAAATGATGAACACTTTCTTTGACAATCGCGGGTTCTTCCGGAGTTCCATCTACCAATCCGCCAAATACATCCGGAATTTTGGACAATTCGCGCTGAATGATAGAAGTAATTTCGTGACGTTCGGTCATAATGTCGTAAAGCAAAACGCCTTTTTCTTCGGCAGTTTTAAATGCCTGTTCCAATGCCGGAAAAGCTTCAGGAGTGATCACCATCGGCTTGTCGGCCAGAACGTTGATACCGGCTTCAACGGTTTTAAGTATGTATTCGGTTTTCTTGGCATTGTTCCCGGCCACGATCATCAAGTTTCCGGGTTTTTCAGCCAGCATTTTTTCGAGATAATCGGTGCCGGTATATACTTTTTCAACCCAGCTTGTCGGATTTTCAGCACGGGTATTGAATCCCTCAATACGGGCCAAATGATCAGTAACATCCGATCCTTCAGGAGCATACACATAAACAGTGGGATCGATCTGATCATACATCGATTTCTGAATCAAGGCAGCATGAAAATGGCCGGGATCAAGTGTCATCAGTTTGACCTCGCCAGCGGCTCCGGTAAATTTACTCATTGATTTTTCTTTTTCGGCTGATTTCTGGCCACCACCGGCACAAGATACTATAATGGTGGTCAAAGCAATAGCTGATAATAGGTTTTTGTTCATCTGTTAAAAATTAGGATTTTTGATTTACTTTAATTACCCATTTCTGAAAGAAAGCGGATTCGCATCAGACGGATGTCTTCTTCTGTATATTCATCTTCCCCAAGTTCTTTAAGTGCACCTTCAATGCTATCGTCTTCAGCTTCCCTGAAATATTCGAATATTTCCTCCTGTCGGTCTTCATCCATGACCTCATCCAGGTAGTAATCGATATTTATTTTGGTGCCCGAGTTGATGATCACTTCAATTTCCGAGATCAGATCCTTGAAGTCGATCCCTATCGAGTCAGCAATATCATTCAGCGAAATCTTGCGGTCGATGCTCTGGATAATTCCTACTTTGATTTTAGACTTGTTGGCCACACTTTTCACTACCATGTCCTGAGGCCGGTCAATCTCATTTTCTTCCACATACAGATTGATCAGTTCAACGAATTCTTTGCCATATCTTTTGGCCTTTCCTTCTCCAACACCCTGAATGAATTTCAGTTCATCGATGGTAATTGGGTATTGCAGCGCCATATCCGAAAGTGATGGATCCTGAAAGATCACGAAAGGCGGCAGATTCAGCTTTTTCGAAATCTTTTTCCGCAAGTCTTTCAGCATGGCAAACAATTCGGGATCGCCAGCCCCGCTTGCCTGAGCTGCTGCTGCATTCGCTTCTTCTTCAATGGCATCGTAGTCATGGTTACGAACCAACATAAAGTCATGCGGGTTTTCCAAAAATTCATATCCTTTTTTGGTCATCTTCAGCAAACCATAATTTTCGATGTCTTTAAAGATGAAACCGGCAATCAGACTTTGCCTGAAAACGGCATTCCAGAATTTTTCGCCATGATCGTTGCCAGAGCCAAATGCTTCGAGTTCGTAATGAAGGAAGGATTTGACTGCGGCTGTTTTTTTACCTGTAAGAATATCTGCCAAATGTTCGGCCTTGTAGTTTTCTTTCACTTCAATGATGGCTTGCAGACCTCGGCAAATTTCGTCTTTTGCTTCAACCTGTTCTTTGGGATTAATGCAGTTGTCGCAATTTCCGCATGGTTCTTCCAGTTTTTCACCGAAATAATTCAGCAGGATAATGCGCCGGCAGATGGCCGATTCGGCATAAGAAGCTGTATCAAGTAACAGCTGTCGTCCTATTTCCTGTTCTGCAACCGGTTTCCCCTGCATGAATTTCTCGAGCTTCTGAATGTCTTTGGCCGAATAAAGGGTTATGCATTTCCCTTCGCCACCATCCCGTCCGGCACGACCGGTTTCCTGGTAATAACCTTCCAGACTTTTAGGTATATCGTAATGGATTACAAAGCGGACATCCGGCTTGTCGATTCCCATTCCGAAGGCAATGGTGGCAACAATTACATCCACTTCTTCCATCAGGAATTTATCCTGATTGCCCGATCGGGTGGCCGAATCCATACCTGCATGATAAGCCAATGCTTTAATGCCATTAACTACCAAAGCTTCAGCAATTTCCTCCACTTTTTTACGGCTCAGACAGTAAATAATACCCGATTTCCCCTCATTTTCCTTGATGAATTTAATGATTTGGGATTCGGGTTTCGATTTGGGCTTTACTTCGTAATAAAGATTGGGGCGGTTAAATGATGCCTTGAAGACATTTGCATCAAGCATTCCAAGTGTTTTCTGGATATCGTGCTGAACCTTGGCAGTGGCTGTTGCGGTCAGCGCCATGAGCGGGGCTTGTCCTATTTCGGAAACGATGGGTTTGATGCGCCGGTATTCAGGCCTGAAATCGTGACCCCATTCCGAAATACAATGCGCTTCATCAACTGCGTAAAATGATATTTTGATGTTTTTCAAAAATTCAATATTGTCTTCTTTTGTCAGGCTTTCGGGAGCGACATAAAGCAACTTTGTTTTTCCGCTCATCACATCATCGCGTACTTTTTGAGCAGCAGCCTTGTTTAGCGAGGAGTTTAAGAAGTGTGCAATACCATCTTCGGTGCCAAAACTCCTAATCGAATCAACCTGATTTTTCATCAAAGCAATTAATGGAGATATAATAATGGCAGTACCTTCCATCATCAATGCCGGTAATTGGTAACACAACGATTTTCCTCCTCCTGTGGGCATCAATACAAAAGTATCGTAGCCATTCAACACACTTTTTATCACATCTTCCTGTTGACCTTTAAATCGATCAAACCCAAAATATTTCTGAAGTTGTTCAGATAATTTAATCTCTATTCCCATATAAAAATACCCCTAACGGATAAAAATTTTTAATTGTTATTTTTTTTTGTGTTCCGAAGGTATATAAAATATCAATAGAAATTACATGGCGTTAGTTGAAATTAAATACTTTTGGCTCTCTTTTAAGTAAAATTAAGACTTGGCCAACCTATTGAATTAGGAATATAAGCTATATTTGTGCGAACTTTTTTTAACCCATCAGACTTAATTATTTCCTGAGATATGTCCGAAGAACTCAACAGAGAAGAGCAATCCACCAAAAAGAAAAAGAAGAAAGAGCCAAAAGCAGAGATGTCATTTCTCGACCATCTTGAAGCCTTAAGGTGGCATATTATTAAATCCGCATTGGCTATTTGTGTTTTTTCAGTTATTGCCTTTATCGAGAAAGATTTCATTTTTGATTCAATCATATTTGCACCTAAAAATCCTGATTTCTGGACCAACCGGATGATGGCTCTATTAGCTGATTATGTAGGCACTGAATCTTTAAGAATCAATACCCATGAACTCCAATTGATCAGCATCGATATGTCGGGGCAGTTTATGGTGCATGTTTGGACCGCTATTATTGCCGGTTTTATCATCGCCTCTCCATTTGTGATTTACCAGTTCTGGAGTTTTATTAAGCCTGCACTCTACGAAAATGAACGCAGACATGCATCCGGTGCGGTATTTTATATGTCAGTGCTGTTTATCCTGGGTATTATGTTCGGCTATTATTTGATTGTTCCGTTATCGGTCGATTTTCTGGGTACTTACAGTATCAGTAGTGTCGTAATCAATCAAATCAATATTCTTTCCTATATAAGTACAGTTACATCCATCGTGATAGCAGGAGGCGTGGTATTTGAACTGCCGGTTGTTGCTTTTTTCCTGAGTAAAGTTGGAATACTGACCCCGAATTTCATGAAAAAATACAGGAAGCATGCGTACATCGTATTGCTTGTGCTAGCTGCAATCATTACTCCACCCGATGTATTTAGCCAGATCATGGTTTGTATCCCACTGGTTGTCCTCTATGAAGTCAGTATTATTATATCCAGAAAGGTGCAAAAAGCACATCAGCGGAAACTGGACGAAATTTAAAAGTCACCGGATAAAAACTTCATTATGAAGCTTCGAGCAGAAAATATAGTAAAAAAATACCGCAAACGTACTGTCGTTAAAGGCGTTTCATTTGAAGTAAATCAGGGCGAAATTGTTGGGTTGCTTGGTCCGAATGGCGCCGGGAAAACAACTTCATTTTACATGATTGTTGGATTGATCAAGCCTTTGATGGGTAGGATATTTCTTGATGATGAAGAAATTACCAACTTACCTGTTTACAAAAGGGCACAGAAAGGCATCGGCTACCTGTCGCAGGAAGCTTCAGTTTTCAGGCAAATGAGCGTTGAGGACAACATTTTATCGGTACTCGAGATGACCAACCTGCCAAAAGATTTTCAACATCAGAAAGTAGAGACTTTACTGACCGAATTTGGCTTACAGCATATTCGAAAAAGCAAAGGGTTTCAACTTTCAGGCGGCGAACGTCGGCGTACCGAAATAGCCCGTGCATTGGCCATCGATCCAAAATTTATATTGCTCGACGAACCTTTTGCCGGTGTTGATCCGATTGCAGTCGAGGACATAATGCAAATTGTCAAGACACTCAAAGAAAAAAATATAGGCGTATTGATTACCGATCACAATGTTCACGAAACACTTACAATTACTGATCGTTCGTATCTTTTATTTGAAGGATCAATCATGAAAGCCGGTACCGCAGAAGAACTTGCATCTGACGAGGAAGTTCGCCGCGTTTACCTGGGCCAGAATTTTGAACTTCGGGGATGAATTTTAACTGTTTAAAATCAATCAAAAAGAATTGCCAGCCCTGTTGCGGAGTTGGAAAAATTGACATACATTTGCACCGCATTTAGCGGGCGTGGCGGAATTGGTAGACGTGCCAGACTTAGGATCTGGTGCCGTAAGGCGTGGGGGTTCGAGTCCCTTCGCCCGTACAACAAAAATAACCGCCTTGCTTAGCCTTGAAAAAGGATAAGCAAGCGGTTTTTATTAATTTAAAGCAACAGGTTTTGGATCCGGCGCTTATAAAAAGTTCTCCTTCCTACCTGATTCCCAATAACTTTAAGCTGAAAATTATGAATATTACCAGAGAAAATATCGACGAACTGAACGCAATTCTCACCATCCTGGTAGAGAAAAGCGATTACGAAACCACTGTTAACGATGTTCTGAAGAACTATCGGAAAAAAGCCAACATGCCTGGATTTCGTCCTGGAATGGTTCCTGCAGGTCTGATCAAAAAAATGTACGGAAAAGCTGCCCTTGCCGAAGAAGTAAATAAAATTATTTCCAAAAGCCTGAACGACTATATTCGCGCAGAAAATCTGAATGTACTTGGAGAACCTCTTCCAAATGAAGAAAAACAACCTGTCATTGACTGGGACAACCAGTTTGACTTCAGCTTTGTATATGATATTGGACTGGCTCCTTCATTCGGGGTGAAGCTCGACAAGGAAATGAAAATGCCTTATTACAGTATTGTTGCCAACGATGAAATGGTGAACAAGCAGGTGGAAGCCTTCGCTATGCGCCTTGGCGAAAACAAAGAAACCGACAGCGTTGAAGAAAAAGACACAGTTCGCGGAACTTTTGTTCAGCTCGACGAAGCCGGGAATGAATTGGTGGGTGGAATTACCGCTGAAAAAGTGGTTATTGCCATTGATGTGATGAAAGATCAGGAAATAAAAGCATCGTTTATAGGTAAAAAAGATGGTGATGTACTTGTTTTCGATCCGGTGAAAGCCTACGATAACAAACACGAAGTGGGTCACATGCTGAATATTTCGCACGAAGAGGCTGAAGCTCTTTCCGGAAACTTCAGCTTTACCATCGAAGAAGTACTTCGTTTCGAAAAAGCTGAACTGACTCCCGATCTTTATACAAAAACTTATGGCGAAGAATCCGGAATCACAACCGAAGAAGAATTTAGGGCAAGAGTAAAATCTGAAATTGAAGAAAACTTCATTTATTCAAGCGATTATAAGTTCTCCATCGACAGCCGTGACTTGCTGATCAACAATATACAGTTCGATTTGCCTAAAGTTTTTCTGAAGCGTTGGATCAAAGCGACCAATGAAAAAATGACCGATGAGCAGATTGATACTGATTTCGACAATTTTATGCTCGACCTGAAATGGCAGTTGATCAAAGATAAAATCGTTAAAGACAATGATTTAAAGATCACCGAAGAAGATGTCCGTGCATTGGCCAAAGAAATGGCAGCCATTCAATTCCGTCAATACGGATTGAGCAACATTTCAGACGAGCATCTTGATAACTATGCCAACCACATGATGGAAAAAGAAGAAGAACGTCGCAAATTAGTCTCCAAAGCTCAGGAAGATGTCATTCTTGCCACCATTAAAAGCAAAGTTACCCTCGACCTGAAAGAAATAAGCTATGAGGAGTTTAACAAAATGCTTGAAAATTAATTGACTGGCTGTATAGCCGATCCTATATTTTCTTAACTTTGTGCGAGTTCGATTTAGCCTTTTTCAGAAAAGGATAAATCTGATTTTCACAAAGTTTTTTTTTAATCACCAGAACAAATACTATGAACGACGGAAAAGAATTCAACAAATACGCGAGGAAACATATAGGCATTAGCAGCCTTAATTTACTTCGCTTTGATTCGATATTTACCAACAGTATGACTCCTTATATCATAGAAGAACGTCAGTTAAACGTTGCTTCGATGGATGTATTTTCGCGATTGATGATGGATCGGATTATCTTTTTGGGTACTCCCATCGACGATTACATCGCCAATATTGTTCAGGCTCAGCTGCTTTTTCTGGAGTCGGCTGATCCGAAGAAAGATATTCAGATCTATTTCAATACCCCCGGAGGTTCGGTTCATGCCGGATTGGGTATTTACGATACCATGCAGTATATTTCGTCGGATGTTGCTACCATTTGTACCGGTATGGCAGCATCTATGGGTGCGGTATTACTAACTGCAGGCGCCAAAGGCAAACGTTCGGCATTGAAGCATTCAAGGATAATGATCCACCAACCTATGGGCGGAGCACAGGGACAGGCTTCTGATATCGAAATTACAGCCCGTGAAATTATGAAACTGAAAAAGGAATTGTACGAAATTATCGCTGAACATAGCGGAAAACCTTTCAAGCAAGTTGAAAAAGATTCGGATCGCGATTACTGGATGACTTCAGCCGAGGCCAAAGAGTACGGCATGATCGATGATGTACTTGTCAGAAATAAATAGCAATTAGGTTTGCATAAAATTTAGATACCTTGAAGATGAAAATGGATAAATGTTCGTTTTGCGGGCGTGAAAAAAAGGAAGTTAACCTGCTGATTGCCGGCATGGAAGGACATATTTGCGACAATTGTGTTGAGCAGGCTCATGCCATTGTTGAAGAAGAATTCAAAAAGGATCCGGGATTTGATACCAAAGGCATCAAACTGATGAAGCCCAAGGAAATAAAGGCCTTTCTTGATCAATATGTGATTGGACAGGATCAGGCCAAGAAAATTTTATCGGTTGCGGTTTACAATCATTATAAACGCCTTAACCAACCGGTTTCGGCTGATGAAACTGAAATTGAAAAATCGAATATTATGCTGGTTGGCGAAACGGGTACAGGCAAAACATTGCTTGCCCGCACCATCGCCAAAATGCTTCATGTTCCGTTTACCATCGTTGACGCCACAGTACTTACCGAAGCCGGTTATGTGGGCGAAGATATCGAAAGTTTACTGACACGATTACTTCAGGCAGCCGATTACAATTTGGAAGCCGCCGAACGGGGAATCGTTTTTATTGACGAAATTGACAAAATAGCACGTAAAGGCGACAATCCTTCCATCACCCGCGATGTATCGGGTGAAGGCGTTCAGCAGGGACTTTTAAAACTACTCGAAGGCGCCATTGTAAACGTTCCGCCTCAAGGTGGGCGCAAACATCCGGAGCAGAAAATGATTGCCGTTAATACCAAAAACATTTTATTTATATGTGGTGGTGCATTCGACGGTATTGAGAAAAAAATAGCGCACCGGCTGAACACCAAAATCGTTGGCTACGGCGCTCAGAAGCAAGCTGATCATCTGGATAGGGACAACATGATGCAATATATTTCGCCACAGGATTTGAAATCGTTTGGTTTAATTCCTGAAATTATTGGCCGTATTCCTGTTCTTACCTATCTGGAACCACTCGACAGAAAGGCTTTACGCAGTATTTTGACCGAACCACGCAATTCGTTGGTTAAGCAGTATGTCAAATTGTTCAAACTTGATAATGTTGAACTTAGTTTTGAAGAAGATGCGCTGGAATTTATTGTGGATAAAGCCATCGAGTTTAAGCTTGGAGCCCGCGGTCTTCGCGCCATTTGCGAGAATATCATGAATGATGCCATGTTTGATACCCCTTCAAACCATGTCAGTAAAGTGAAAATCAGCCTTGATTATGCCCAGGAAAAAATTGACGGTATAATTGCTGTACGTTTAAAGGCCAGTTAATCCGAATTTATGGATGAAGAACAATTTTTAGAAAAAGGCGATTTTGTACGTATTGACGGAATCAACGCGGTAGTGGTTGGGACTGATGAGGATGAGAATATTCCGGAAGATCACATTGCCGTATTTTTTGGTTCGGGATTAGCCAAACGCGAATCGGAAGGTGGCACCGGACATGCTGCTCCGCAGGTTTGGATTGTTCCCATTGATTTGTGTGAAGATGGCCTGGAGCCGGAATACCTCGAAGAATAATTAATCGTTAAGCATTTCAGGCGGTAATTCTTTGGTGGTTTTGGCCCCCAATTTTCGGATATTTTCGGCTCTTCTGATTAGGTTCCCGCTGCCCATATACAACTTGTTCACTGCCTGATCGTAGGTTTTTCTGGTACTATCCAGACTTTTGCCTATCGACTCCATATCGGAAATAAATGCTACAAACTTATCGTATAAAGCGCCGCTTTGCCGGGCAATTTCGATGGCATTCCGTGTTTGGTTTTCCTGCTGCCAGATGGATGAAATAGTGCGAAGAGTGGCGAGCAAAGTCGATGGACTGACAATCACCACTTTATTATCCCATGCGTAGGTAAACAATTCCTGATCTTCCTGAACTGCAATGCTGAACGATGATTCGATAGGAATAAACAGCAACACAAAATCGGGACTGTTGAAGCTGGGCGAATGCTGATAATGTTTTTCACTCAGAATTTTGATGTGACTTCTCACACTCAGTAAATGTTCCTTTACAAAAGCCGGGCGGTCTTTTTCATTATCGGCATTTATTAGTCGTTCATACGCCACCAGCGAAACCTTCGAATCGACTACAATATGTTTTTGGTCGGGCAAATGAATCACCACATCGGGTTGAAAACGCTGGCCATTTTCTGAAAGTACACTTTCCTGTTTCATGTATTCTCGGCCTTCTGTAAGCCCCGATCGCTCAAGAATTCGTTCCAGAATTACCTCACCCCAGTTGCCTTGTTTTTTTACATCGCCTTTCAGCGCTTTGGTCAGGTTATTGGCTTCATCGCTGATTTTAATGTTCAGATCGTGTAGCTTTTTAAGTTCCGCTTTCAGGTCAGTCTGATCTTTCAGGCCTTTCTCGTAGGTATCTTCCACCTTTTTCTCGAATAGCTGAATCTTTTCTTTCAGCGGAAGCAGCATTTCCGTAATATTTTTCTGATTCGACACCGAAAAGTCTTCTGTATTTTGTTTCAGTATTTTAGAAGCGATGTTTTCAAATTCGGTCGTAAATTTTAGCTGAAGTTTCTCCATCTCCGTCTTTTGTAATTCCAGTTTTTCCTGAAGGTTGCTGAAATCGGCTTCATCTCTTGCCAGCTGCTGGCTTTGAATCCCGTTTTCATTCCGGAGGCGTTGAATTTGCTGAAACGATTCTTCCCGTTCTTTCAGCAAGGATTGGTTCCGGTCTTCAAACAACGATTTTTCCTTTTCCAGTTCAAATTTCCGCTGTGCGAAATCTTGTTCCGCGATCACTTTTTCGTGTTCAGAATCAATACGTTGTTTTTGCAGTTTCGATTTCAGAAAAAAGAATGTCAGGATAAAACTGAGGCAGACGCCAGCTAAAAAAAAGAGAATCTCCATGATTTGAATTTTGATTAAAAGTACCAAAACTTAGGCTATCAAAACAACTCAACCGGATTAATCAGCAAAAACTCGGATAAAGGGATCCCAGATGTTCCGGCCAGATATATCTTGTCAGGATTGAATTGTCGTTTAAAAGCTTCGACTCCTGATGCCCTTGTTTTTGACCCGCTTTTTACCTCAATCCCGATTGTTTTGCCCTTGTGCTGAATAACAAAATCTACCTCACTATTCTTCTCTCTCCAGTAAAACAATTGGTAACCACTGACCATTGTTTCATTCAGCAGATGTGCGCCGATGGCTGATTCAACCCAATGCCCCCAGAGCTCAGGACGGAAAAATGTTTCATTGAAATCAGTATCAACTTGAGCAGAAATCAGGGCTGTATTGTAAACCTGAAATTTCGGACTGGAACTCCTTTGCCTGATTTTTTCCGGGCTGAATTTCTCTATTCCAGATAAAAGACCTGATGCGTCAAGCAGTCTTAGATAATGTGCAAGCGTTGTGGTATTTCCTGCATCAAGCAGCTGGCCCAATATTTTGGTGTACGAAAGTATTTGACCTGAATAACGGCACCCAAGTTCAAAAAGACGTTTCATCAATGCCGGTTTATCAATTCGGGTCAACATGAGGATATCCTTTGAAATACTTGTTTCAATCAATGAATCGTTCACATACTGCTTCCACCTGTCTTCGTCATTCACCAACTGGGCAGCTCCGGGGTATCCACCAAACCAAATATATTGGTTCACATTGTACCCAAAAGCTTCCTGCATCTCACTAAATGACCAATGACCCATATAAATTGTTTCAAACCTTCCGGCCAGCGATTCAGTCAGTCCTTGCTGTAACAACAATCTGGAGGAACCCAGAAGAACAACTTTTATGGGAATCATATTTCTGGTATCGGCATCCCATTCTTTTTTGACCGTTTCGCTCCAGTTTCTGATTTTTTGTATTTCATCAAAAATCAAAAATCCCTCTTTTGCCCCCGATTGCTTAAGTTTTAACCGGGTAGCTTCCCATTGTTGTTCAATCTGTTCTTTAATAGTTCTTTATGAGTGCGTTCGAAATTCATCTTTCTTTTTACTCAATACTATGAGTAAAATTACTCAATATTTTGAGTAAAGCAAACAGGTTAAATTAGATGCTTCAGTATTTACTATTCAATTAACCGGATAACTTTTCTATTTTTAGTCCTGAATTTATTAATGACTAAAAATGGACGTTAAAATAAAACCCAGCTGGAAGGCACAGCTTCAGGAAGAATTTGAAAAGCCGTATTTCGAAGAATTGACTGAATTTGTGAAGTCGGAGTATGCCAGTCAGACAATTTATCCGCCTGCCAAACTGATATTCAACGCGTTCGATCAATGTCCGTTTGAAAATGTAAAAGTGGTTATTCTGGGGCAAGATCCGTATCACGGACCGGGACAAGCACATGGTTTGTGTTTTTCGGTGAACGACGGCGTTGATTTTCCGCCCAGTTTGCGGAATATTTTTAAGGAGATTCAGGCTGATACCGGAGCGCTTATACCAACAAGCGGAAACCTGGAAAGGTGGGCAAAGCAAGGCGTTTTGCTGATGAACGCGACTTTGACTGTTCGTGCCGGTCAGGCTGGTTCGCACCAGAAAAAAGGATGGGAACAATTTACAGATGCAGTTATTCATAAGGTTGCCGATCAACTTGAAAATGTGGTTTTTATACTTTGGGGAAATTATGCCATTAGCAAAGGCGAGTTTGTTGATACACGCAGGCATTTGGTATTGAAATCAGTTCATCCATCACCCTTGTCGGCCAGCAGAGGTTTCTTTGGAAATCATCAATTCTCAACTACCAACAAGTATTTGGCTGAACACGGGAAAGAACCGATAAAATGGTAAAAGTAGGTTGTTGGGGTGACTTGAAGTCACCCCGTGAATAAGTTAATTTAATCTTCCTGAACCTCTGAAGAAGTAGCTTTTGCCGCATAATAGAGAGGAATAAATGTAATTTTTTGTTCATGAATTTTACCGTAATTTGAGTCAGAAAAAACGAAGGCTTCTTCAACATTTTTATAGGTTTCCAACAGAAGGTGAAGGCTTTTTAAACTTCCACCTTTGCCGCTTTTCACCTCAACCGGAATAATTTTACTTTGTTTTTCGATCAGATAATCTGTTTCGGCATTGCTGCTTTTAGCATCTCTGTTCCAATAGAAAAGGTCGTTATTGGTAGCAGCCAGGATTTCCTGGCCAACAAATTGTTCTGCCATAGCGCCCTGAAATATAGTTAATAGTCCGGTTTTTTGGTATTCGGACGACCGCGGATTGCCCATCAGGCTTCCGAGCAAACCAATATCGAGCATGATGGCTTTGAATTTTTTGTCTGAGGCACTGGCACCTAAAGGTAATCCGGCCGGCGAGGCAGATCTGACTTTCCTGAAAAGCCGGGCTGTTTCAAGCAGATCGAATGCTTTTTTAATAGTAGGATTAGAATAGCCTTCTGCCAGAATTGAATACTTGATTTGCTGTCCAATTTTTTGTGGAACGTTTGCAAGAACTGAATTCAGGCAACTTAAGTCTGTCCTTGGCGTGTATTTCAAAAAATCCTGCCTGAAAGTCGCTAATAAATCAGCTTGAATTTCAAAAACTAAACTCATACTTTGAGTTTCAGTATAAGTTTTCACACATTCGGGCATTCCGCCTGTGAAAAAGTATTTTTTCAATTCGCCGATTAGCATATTGTGAACTGTTTCGGAAACTTCTTTTGGAGGTTCCATTATAAGTTGTGCTGCAGGTTCGTTTCCAGATGCCATTAAAAACTCATAAAAGCTCATTGGGTACATATTCATCAAATGCACCCTTCCCACCGGAAAAGGAATATTTCCAATAACAAATTCAAGCAATGAGCCGGCAGCAATGACATGCAATTCGGGCATTTGCTCATAAAAATAACGAAGCGAGGCTATTGCATTGGGGCACTCCTGAATTTCATCGAAAAAAAGCAAGTCCTTTCCCGCGATAATCCTTTTGCCTGTCAGGATCTCCAATTCGCCCAAAATTCTGGTAATATCTAAATTCAAGTCAAAAACAGAATGCCAGTCGATCTGCTTTTCAAAATTGATGACATGTGTCTTACCTTCAAAATATTTATTGCCGAATTCAAAAATTGTGAATGACTTTCCTGTTTGTCTTGCTCCTCGTAAAATCAGAGGTTTGCGACTGGGACTATTCTTCCATTTCAGTAATTTGGCAGTTATTTGGCGTTCCATATTTCCATTTTTACGGATTGCATAAAAATACGAATTTTAATAATAGGGTTGTAAAATTAAATCATTAATTTAAAATAACAACCATGATATTAAAATTAGTTCATCCATCGCCACTGTCGGCCAGCAGAGGTTTCTTCGGAAATCATCAATTCTCAACTACCAACAAGTATTTGGCAGAACACGGGAAAGAAAAAATAAAGTGGTGAAAAAAAGGGGAATCCATCTGATTACCTGATTGGTTGAAAATTGAGTGGATATCATTTGCCGTCTGCTTTAGCTGAAGGATCAATAGATTAATAAACTATTGGCTTTAGCCATGAAATTTTGGGCTAAAGCCTTGTTTTGTGTTCATACTGCTAACCGTTGACTGAAGTCAACGGCAAAGGATATCATGCCATTTTCAACATTGTATATAAATAAACGAATGCTCAAAATATTATCGAATTTTGATCGAATCCGGAATTATGCGGTTGTTTCGGGTAACATATAGGTTTACTTTCCTGAAATTTTCGAATTTATTTTGAACGGTTGTTTTTAAATCATTGTCAGATAGCGGCTCAATGTCGAGCGTTTCTGAAATCCGGTATAAAGTTTCACCACCCAGGAATTTGTCGCCGTCGGTATAATCCATAAACTCATTCTTGTTACGCATCAAAGGGAAGGAATGCATATTGCGAAAGGAAGGTTCAGTATCCAATCCATGACCTATCCAGGCAGAAACCGATGGTTGTTTGATCCCGTAATTGTGCTGAAGGAAAGCCAGAATTGAAGGAGCAATGTCGAAGTGCGAAACCACTGATGAGAATTTCTGTGCTTTTTTCAGGAGTGGCGAATAGATAACCAATGGCACATGAAAACGATCGATTTGTGTACTGATGGGTATTTCGGGCATACGATGGTCACCGGTGATTATAAAAATAGTATTCTCAAATCCTTTCCGTTTGCTGAAATTGTTGATAAAACTGCTCAGCGCATCATCGAAGTACAATATTGTTGCAAATTGCGGAAGGTAAGTCTTGTCAAATGCCTTTTGTTTTTCATCCAGTCCGAGTTTTTCCAATCGGTACAAAACTCTTTTGTTGTACTGTTCCTGATTTGGGATCATGAATGGATCGTGCATGGCGAGGGTAAGCATAACATCCAGCCGGGGAGTAGAATCTGCTTCCTGTAAATCATCCAGATATTTTCTGAAAATTTCCTTGTCGCCATAACCCCAGGAGAATCCTTTTGCACTTGCAGGCAATCGGGCATATTTTGGTCCAAAATCTTTCTGGTCGATTACCTGGCCAATTCCCTGCCGGTTCATGAACTGTTCCATGTTGTCGAAAGGCGCTTCACCTCCGTATAAAAATGAAGAATGATATCCGGCATTTTTCTTTAAAAGGCTGATCATGGTAAGATGATCAGGCATTTTATCACCCATTTCAGTAAAACCCTTTTCCCCAAAAGGCAAAGAACCAAACATAGATGGCAAAACCTCGAAAGTTCGGCCCGAGGTACTCAGATTGTTCTCCCAGTATAAACTTTTCTGCATCAGCGAATCGAGGAAAGGAGTGAAACTTCCGAGTGTGGCATTTTCGCCACTGTAAGCCCGGCCTAAGCTTTCTACCAGAATAAATACAAACGTTGGTGGGCGGCTCCCAATATTAAAAAACGGTCCCAGCGCGTCAGGTGTATTTTCTTTATGGAGCAACGGATATTCGATATTCACATATTCGAATGGATTTTCACTTTCACTCTCAGTGAGAGCAACCGGATCGTTCAGGTTGTCTTCAAGGCTGGCTTTCCGTTCACGATAATTGTCAATACTATGGGTAAAGAAGCTCAGCTTGTTGGAGGCTACAAACAGACTGAACTCGTTGTTGTAATCTTCAGGATACGGATTCATGAAATTTCCAATAAACAAGGAAAGTACAATCAAAATAGTCATTGCTTTTCGGATGTTTTTCCTGATAGTGATGGTTGGAATCAGAATAAAAGCCAAAATAATGGCAATGAAAAACAAAGCGAAAGGCAGAATTTTCAGGAGGCTCATTTGTCCTGAAGCATTGACGGTTTCCATCATTTCGCTTCTGGAATAGGCAAAAATATCGGCGCCAAGCGGAACCCTTGCCACCGCGAAATACTGAACAAGCGCCAGATCGGATAAGATAATCAGCACAGCGATAACCGTAAAAACAATTTTTTGCCACAAACGGCTATAATAACCAATCGCAATCAACGGGATGATCATCCAAAGTAAAATACGCAGTACAAGCAGGAAGTCGTAACCAAAGCCATACAGATGATTGAGCCAGCTTCCGGCAGGATATCCGGAGAGATTGGAAACCACAGCCAGATCGTAGATACGCACCAGGAAAAGGAACGCTGCCAATATCAAACTCATCGACAGGAAATGGCGATGTGAAATTCTTAATTTTCGAGTTGCAAGACTTGTAGGAGCCATCATATAAATTCTTTAAAATAACCAGGCCAATCCCACCTGTACACTGAAATTATTTCCTGACTTGATTTTGTCGTCGCTCTGCACCCAGTATTCTTCATTGGCAAAAGCGACTCCAGCGTTTATTATCCACCGGTTGTTGAAAATATGATTGTAATCGAGTTTAACAGATTGTGATTTCAGGTGTGCCGATTGATTTCCATCAAACAACAAAAGGCGTCGCTCATCGGGCGAACTACCGACTCCCAACCTGAGACCGATATAATTTTCAGGATCGGAAAAATAGCGGCGAACAATCAGGTAGGTCGAAACTGAAGTGCCATCACTGCCGGGAGTTATGAAAGGGCGCAACGAAAACCAGTAATTTCCGATGTATTTGCCAAACGTTCCGGTGTAAATAATGACACTTTTAGAACCCTTGAAATGTAGTATTCGACCTCCCAGGGATCCTTCAAATGCTTTCGGAAAACTGCGGTACCACTCAAAACCTCCACGCTGACGCGGAAAAATGGATGCTTCGGAGTATCCGTAATTTAGGTATATATAATTATTTTCGCTGATCTTCGGGTAGGCATCCGCTTCGAGTTGCAGGGCTTTGGTACCAAACCGGTCGGCATAATTGACCCGCCCGATCAAGGTTCCCAACGAAGTTTTTCGCGCATACTGAAGGTAAATCAACTGCCAGGGATCTTTGTTGTAGGCAGCTTTGGAGAAATAATCGTAGGTGTAATTGATGGTCAATTTGTTCTTCATCAGTTCCAGACGAACTTTTTCGAGCAAACGGATTGCATCGCTGTTGGCTGAATTCTTCCGGAGAAGGTTTTCGAGTACCGCGGCTGCCTCATCGTATTGTTCGGCAGAGTTCAGTATCCGGGCTTTTTGGTATTGAACGGTCTCGTTTTCAGGATTTTTTTCCAGAATGCGGTCGCAATATTCCAGCGCCTTGGGATAGCGGTCGTTCCAATATTCCACATCAGCAAGCGCCGAAAGCGCATCGGTATTTTCGGGGCTTTCGATTATTACATTTTGGAGCACAACCCGGGCCGAATCATATTGTTTGTCCCAGGCGTAGGTGCGCCCCATCAGAATGGCGACATCCGAATCGAATCCTTTGGACAGAATCGTGCGGCAAATCGCTCTTGCTTTGGCTCTTTCGCCATTGAATGCGTAGTTTTTAGCCTCATCGAATGTTTGTGCCGAAAGCAAATTGAAAAAGCCGACACCAGCCAGCAGCAGTAAAGTCAGATTGAATTCTTTCCAGGTAATTGTTTTCAAGATATTTATCTGTTTTTAAAATTACGACCAAAGATATATACTTTTTAAAACTATAATTTGTTTGAGATAGTTCTATAACATATAAACAGAATATAATCACTAATGTTCTTTGATATTTTCGTGTCTAAATTATAAAAAAATTATAAATTGAAACACCTATATTACCCTTTCAGTAAGGTCTAATGATTGGTAATTCAGTAGCCCAAGGTGTTGCCATTGGCTATGATATTTAAGGCTTTCAGCCTAAGCGAAAAGACATTCAATAACCATTATTCAACCAAATCAGTAATCACTGCTCCGGAAATTCTGATCAGGTCTTCTGGATTTATTTTGAGCTGCAAGCCTCGCTGACCGGCGCTTATACCGATTGGAGAAGTGTAATAGTCCAATCTTCGCAAACTCGATTAGACTGACACTTCTATCCATCGGCATTATACCAGTAAATCTTTTGGATTAATTAACAATTCACTTTGGTGTAATATAAATAGAACCAAACAAGCGGCAGCTTTTGTGAATACAAATCGGATACGGTTTTTTCATGCCCAATGGGGAACAGCCACCACGGATGTAGCCGGTCAACCCAAGTAATTCTTTCTGGTGATTTATTCTTCCAGACCAATCACAGCCGATGTTTCGTGCGATTCATGAGGGTTCAGGAGAATTGGGAAACCGAAGGCATTTGTTGCTTCAACGCAAACGAAAGTTTCCCAGGCATCATCGGGCAAATCATCGATTTTAGCACAGGTTTCTTCGCCGGGATTCCAGACCGTAGTTACTTTACTACCCGATTTCCCGGCAAGAATCCGGCGGCGAAAAATGCTGTCGTTGATAATAACCGGAGTTTTGGTATCTAAATAATGTCGTGTCAATGGTTCCTGAACCTGGAGTATTTCTTCTTCCTGAAACCCATTTTCTCCGGTAAGCTGATTGAAGTAGCTGACGCCCTGCAATCCTTCGATGGAAAGATTATCGATGGCCGAAAGGTTGAAATACGAATGCAGCGCGCAGGTGTATTCGATCGGAAGCTCCGAAGTATTGGTCACTTTTAATGTTACCGACAGGGTTGTACCAACTACCACGGTCAGTTCGGCACAAAAGTCATGTGGCCAGTAAGCTTTTGTAGCTTCTGAAGAGCAGAGCTGCAACTTGACCATTGTTTCTTCTGAAGGCAGGGTAGCTGTTTCGAGCACGTCCCAATACATGAGCCGGGCAAATCCGTGCTGAGGCTGTTCCGAATCGGTTTTGTGCGGTCCAAACCAGGGAAAACATACTGGTATTCCGCCACGAATGGCTTTTCCCACTTCAAAATTGCTGTCAGCACTCATCCACAATATTTCCATCGCGTTGCGTGGCCTGAAACTTGTCACATGCGCGCCATACAGGCAAATATCGGCATCTGCAAATTTGTTCGAAACCGTTATAAAAATCAAATCTTCCTCCAGTTCGCCAAATCCCAGTTCGCCTTCAATACTGAATTTATCGTCTAATTCGTCAATGTCAATCATAATAGAGTTGTTTATTGGGTAATACTTTTTGTTTGTTATGGTTTTATACCTGTAAATTCACCGCAAGGTAAAAATCATTTTCTTTATTGTTGCGGTTTGGTGGTGATTGGTGACGGAAAAGTTGGAAATGACCCTACCCTGCCCGATTTCACGCGGTCACGACGTGTCGTGACCATACGGGAGTGTCGGTTTACGAGAACCATGAATGGAAGAACGATGTATGGCCACGAATTGTCGTGGCTTTGTAGTAGTGTTTCATTTTAAGAGGTGAATTTCGTTCCGACCGAAACAGGGGGATTTCTTTGGTGGGCGGATTGGCGCGGACGGGGTTTGAACCGGGGTTTCACGCGGTCACGACATGTTGTGACCTTACGGGAGTGACGGTTCGTGAGAACTTAAAAAAAAGAGATGGAATCCCTTTGGGCGTATTGAAAGACGTAATCAGTTAACTTTAAATTTTTCAGGATCTTGCCGGTTATCGAAAAAGGTTAAAATTATCATACGTTCTTGATAAGTATCGATTGAATAAAACATGCTGTTGTTTTTGTCGATATAAGCTTTCCTGATATTTTTGTTCATCCCGGATCCGGCAAACATACGTGGATTTTTCTCAAGGGATTTTAAAACTAATTCAACACGATTCATGAATTGAAATACCTCTCTTTTTGACCAATATTCCGCAAGGTAATCTAATACAACGAAATAGGTCTCCTTTGCTCTTTTTGACCAAACAATTCCGTAATTAGTATCCATATTTTTCCCTTGCTTCCTGAACAACTTGTTCATGCGTCCAGACATTTCCATCTTCAACATCCTTCAGTCCTTGATTGATTGACTCCTGAATTTCTTTTGGAAGTTCGACCCACCAATCATTAGGTTCCTCCATCCTGAAAAGTTGGTTGACCTTTTGAAGCAAATCAGGTTTGTTCGAATTGAGTATTTTTTGAGCCAGATCAATTTTTAATGCCTGAATATCCATTTTGCCGATTTTAATTGTTTTCACCAGTAAATAATTGTTTTTAATGGTCTGATGGAACTCATACGTTGCTGAAAATTATTTTCATTCGTATTTGCGTTCTCTGCAACATGTTCGTTTCAAAAATACAAAATTGTTTGGAAAGCCATTCCCAAATCCAATAGAAAAGTGAACATCTGTCATATCTCATCGTTTCCTGTTAAGTTCCTTTTTTAGAGTAGTATGGATGATGTAATACGAACAATAGGTGCAGAGCACCGAAACTTAGAAGCAATTGGTTATAATATTCCGGTTGCTTTTTTGAATGCATAGCTATTAGCTTCAGATCATCGAATGACTATAATCTTATCTTTATATGCAATAATGAAAGAGGCTGTACTCAATTTATTGGTTATTACAGACCAGAATTTTTTGAAATAACCATGCATCTCATCTAAGGTCAGATTTCCAAATTTGAAATAAATTACTTTTGGATAGTTGTCGCTTAACAGAAAAAGATCGTAAAAATCGGTGTCTTTTGTAAGCAGAATTAAGTTGTTTGCAAGTGCATAATTCCAAATCTCTTTATCAGTCATTAATGGATTTATGTCTGCTATATGGGTAAATCGATCTGAATTGAAAAACCGGAATCTTTTGGGTAGATTGACGTCAACCAAAAATTGATAGGAATCAACTGGCTTTGAGCTCATAAGTTAAAATGCTTTTATCTGAAATTCTTCTGGCATATTCAAGACAGGCCAATATATCTTTCTTTTCAAGCAAAGGATAGGCATCCAATATGTTTTCTGTGCTTTCACCAGCTGCAAGGAAATCCAGAATGGTAGTAACCGTAATTCGCATACCCCTGATAATCGGTTTGCCATTGCATATTTCAGGGTTTGTTGTAATTCTTTCCAAAAGATTTTCCATGATCATTTTTCTTACAAATGTAATGAACTGTATCTGAATAAACAATTTGAGAAACATTTGCAAGCCCAACAAGGATTGAACGATAATGCCGATGGATTGAAGTGTTAGGCCAATCGAGTGTGCGAAGATTGGACTATTACATTTCTCCAATCGGTACAATTCTACAAATAGAACGGTGCGCTTCACCTTTTGAATACATTGAGCAGGCTATTCTACAAATATTTTGGTGCGCTGCACCTAATTGGTTGGGAATTACCACTTGCGGGCTTTTGTTCTGTTTGTTTTGAATTCTTTGGAAAGTATTTTATTTTCCTTTTGTTTCACGGATTTCAAACAATTCCTCTGTAGAGATAATGTTCATAAACCCTTTACTTTCCAATCCTTTTCTCAGTGCCTTATCTCCTGACCAAATTTTACAATCGAAAAACAAAGAAAAAGCAATGTAAGGAGTATCTTTGGGATCAATATCGTTAACTAATTCTTCTGCCAAAATCCATTTAGTCACAGGAACGTGGACTCCTGACAAGAATATAATTGGCTTTGTAATTTTATTTTCAATGATTCCAATTTCCCTTAGTGACATTTTTGAAATCATGGAAATCTTGCCGTAGTATTTTCGCAGTTCCGATTGCAAATAGTCAGGCGCTATATATTCAAAATCATCTTTTGAATTTAGTAATAAGTCAGCAATCTTACTGTTGGTATTTAAAATCGCACTAAAAACGATGTTTGCATCTACGATTATTTTCACTTAATGAATTTTTTGCGATTTTTTAACCACCAATTTTCATTAAGCTCATCCGCTAATTTGTCTGCGTCTTCTTGAGTTGCTTTACTTTTTGAGGTAAGCTCAAGATATTCAAGATAATCCATTATTCTTTGAAACCCAAAAGTATCAACCTCCGGAGATACTTTTATTACAATTTGGGTACTTGTCCTTTCAACTATCATATCGTATTTTTTTATTCAAATGTAAATGAAATGAGCCTGATTACAAAATCACAAAATTGAAATTTATTGAGGGGTCCGAAACAGGGGGATCGCTTTGGTGAGCGAATTCCTGTCCTCAAGCCGGACTGGCTCTTCCTTTTCCAATCGATGAAAAGGAAGCAAAAATCTTATCAAAACGAACCCTCGGCCGGGCGTTTTGACGGGCTCACGCACTCGCTCTGATCAATGATTTTGGGGGACGAATTAGCGCAAACGGGGGTTTGAACGGATACTTATTGCTACCATATTTTCGGTGCGCTGCACCTTTGATGGAGTCGTTTGCTGTTTCGACCGAACAACAGGGATCGCTTTGGCGGGCGGATTGGAGAGAACGGAGTTTGGCCAAGGTTTCACGCGGTCACGACATGTCGTGACCTTACGGGAGTGCCGGTTTACGAAAGTAATGAATGGCATAACGGTTTTGTATGGCCACGACATGTCGTGGCCTTGGCCTTGTAGT
>JBBRXN010000051.1:0-38283 GCA_038248385.1 Bacteroidales bacterium | reverse complement strand
GAAAGGAAATTTACAGATAAATTTTGAGGCAAAAAAGGTCGCAGTGTATGATAAATAAAAACCGACCCCACAACAGCAAAATACCCGCAAGTCGGGTTTCAGTGCTTTGTGGACAGGATCCCGACTCGTCGGGATGAAATGCAACTCTTCGTAGGAAGTTTATCGGGGAAACTCCTACCCTGCGTGTAAAGGCGGAAAGTTATGGGCAAGGTTAAGTCAGCACATTGGCCAGACACTTCGAACTATTAACAATACGTTTGATGCTTCTTGCAAGATAATTCAGACACATGAGACGAATATAAGATGTAGAAACCAGAAACTACTTAAAAAACGGGGTGACACCGAAAAGCCGGACAATATCGGAAAAACAGAAGAAGTAAAATGGGAAAAATATTAGCCTTAATACTCTTTGCATTAGTAACGATAGGATCATTTGCTCAGAGTAATTCAGAATTGGAGAATAAAAAGATTGCAAGAATCGGTTATATGATTAAAGGTGGATTAAATTTATCAAACATGTTGATAAAAGAAGATGATGGTACTAGAAGAGAAAACATAAAGAACAAAACCGGTTTTCACTTTGGCTTTACAGCAGATTTCCCGGTTTCAAAAACAGTTGATTTTGAAACCGGATTGCTAATCTCAACCAAAGGATTTAAGATCAGTGATAAAAAAATAAATAATGGTATAACATACGAAGATAAAGGTGCAACAAATCTCCTTTACTTAGACATTCCATTAACTGCAAAAACCTACTGTAATATAGGTGCATCCAAAATTTATGGTGTTTTTGGACCATACCTTGGTGTTGGCTTAAGTGGAAAAAGTAAATATGAATCAATTAGCATTACTGGGACAGAATCCGATGAACAAGATCTTAGTTGGGGATCTGGCGTCTCGGATAACATTAAACGCCTGGATTTTGGATTGACAGTTGGTGCAGGTATGGAGATTAACTCGATTCTGATTGGATTATCCTACAATTTAGGGTTAGCAAATATTTCTGGTGTTAATGTCCAAGTACAAAAAATTAATAATAAGGTTTTAGGTTTATCCATAGGTTACAAATTCAAAAGTAAATAATGAACCCAGCCCATAACAGCAAAATTCCCTGCAAGTCGGGTTTCAGTGCTTTGTGGACAGATGAAATGCAAATCTTCGTAGGAAATTCATTCGAAAACTCCCGCCCTGCGTGTATTTACGAGATGTTATAGGCAAGCATAAGGGCGAAATAGCAGAGAAATTGACAATGTGATATGTCAATACTTGATAGAAATTTAGTAGTTTAATGGTAACTGAGATTTTATTAATTCTAATAATCAAACCTTAGAATTTATCAAAATGGATCAGAAACAATCTTTTAATTTGAATATTGATTTTTTAGGCGGTTTCACTTCAATATTCTTGAAATTATTTTTTGTTATCATTGCTGTTTTTCTAATCGTGTTGATCTTGAATTTTTTGAGAGATAAATTTATTAATAAATCTACAGACATGAGAAAAGACAACATCTCAGATTTACACATTAGTCAATTGACAAATCACGGTGGTTTGGGGACAATAAATTTTAGAGCAGATCGGGACTATTTGACTTTTGGAATTATTCTAATTTTTTTAGGAATCGGGTTTAGGGATGGGAATAGCGCATTGAAAAATGATTAAAAGATATTTTAAACACATGAAACAGATACTTATTAGCATTGCATTTTTACTCTTTATAGCCCTTTATTCATGCAAGTATGACACCAATAATATCTATGAGAGAAACCTTAATCAAAATGTGGCAGAACCTACCATCGAAACTGTCCATTTAGACCTTTCAGAGGATAAAGATACAGTAGAACTTGCCTATAACCGGGTTCACTTTAATTTTAAAAGTTCAGATCAGCAAATCAGCGGAGTTAAATTTTATCTTGATGGGACGCTTAATGGAACTGTTGAATCCGGGAATAGTTCCTTTGATTTATACCATGAGTTTTTATTCGTTGGAATGCATCGTTTAAAGTTGGAGATTTATACTCATTCAGGAACTGGCAGCATTGCTGATTCGCTTGGGATGGAGGGCTTTTTATTTGCATCGAAGGAGTGGACAATAAAAGTTCAAAAAACGAATTACTGGGGCGTTACATCCATCGTTTCGGATGGCTTTTTAAAGTTGGTGTGGGCTAAACCAGATCAAGACATACCGGAATATATTATTTACCGAAACAATCAGGAAATTGGCAGAACTGTCACTTGTGATTATATAGATAAAAGTCATGTTGGCGAAGCCGCTAACTATCAGGTGCTTTTCAAAAGCACCTATAACGCTGGTCAGTTCGAAACTATTGGTCAGCTTAGCATTCCCAATGAGATCAGGTTAAAAAAATTCAATTACAATACCAAAAACAATTACAATATACTTTGGGAAAGACCCAAGTATTATGCTGCTGTCGAATCAATTCAGCTAGTTCGTGACAACGACAATTATACGACTACACAACTGGCAAAGACAACAGATATTAACCAAGGGAGTTTCTTAATTCCGACAACCTCATTTGGTCAATTAGAAGAATACAGGATAATTCTCACTCCTAAGTATCCCAATCCACTGTATAATAATCCATCTTACTCTTCCAATTCATTGTACTCTTCACCTAAAATTGAGTGTATGATTGGATACCCTTCACCCATATTCGATAGTTTTAGCAGGATTAGCAGCACTGAATTCCTTTATCACACCGATATGTACGATTATGAAAGTATAGCCTATAATGACTCCATGTTTCGGTATTCTACCACTCAGAACAAGGTTGTTGAAAGTTTCCGATATAATCCACCCAACTACGGTTGGTCTGGAGATCATTATTGGAATCCTACGGCCTCAGTAGATGGCAGCTATTTTGTTTCAAATGTAGGATTTACCCAGACAGCGATCGTTGGCTCAGCCTATAGTCTTAAGGATTATAAAATTATTGATATCAGTAAATTAACAACGTTCACTTCAAAAATTCCTATTTCAAACAATGGCAGAGGAATAATTTATAGTTTCGATCATAAATACTTGTATGATTTTATCAATCAAAGTGTTTTAGGGACTATTAATAGTACAACAGCGATTGACGACTATAACATCTCATCCGATGGCAACTATTTCTTTTTACGGGTTTCTCATACGATTTGGTTGTATAGCTTCTTAAACAACCAATTAAAGCTCGAAAGAACAATCTATGCAGATAACTCCCCGGGTTATGATTATTTTAATTTCATGGCCAGCGAACCCGACAAGGCAGTTAGCTGGAACAAGAATACAAAAGCATTTTCCATTTTAAGATGTTCTGATTTAGGGATTTTTAAATCATTTACGATTGATGCAGATCAAATTCTTGATATTGATTATTATCACAACCGGATTTTAACTTTTGCTCCAAAACGGTTGGTGGTTTATAGTTTATCGGATGGTTCCGTCCTTTATGATATTCCAGTGAGTTTTGAATATATGGGTACCAACAGGTGCCATTTGACTGGAAATTCAATATTTCATGAAAAGGGCGCAAGATATTTTTTGAACTAACTATTAATCGTTTTGCTTTACAACCGAAAAAACAATCCTGATCAATTATGAACAATATCAAAAATACATTCCTAATAATATTAGTCTTCTTTTGCTCAGAAGCAAACGCTCAAGACTTTCAATTTGGCATTCAGACTGGAATAGGAATCTACAATATGAAGGATTTAAAAGGGCTAAACGATGAAGTTTTTAAAAGTTTGCCTTTCCAGGTTAAGATGATTTCCAATTATCCAGCTTACTTTTACTATAAACCTACCTTCTTATTGTCGTTTAATAAGTTTAGCATTGGGCTTCAGGCATCCTATTATTCGACAGGGTCAAGAATTTCATCAAAAGATTACTCCGGAGAATATCTTTACGATACCCGGATCAATTGCATAGCACCCAGTGTTTATGGTGACTGCTCTCTTTTTCGGTTATTTGAAAAATATAAAGTATCGGTGTACTCAGAAGGTGGTGTTACCTTTTCAAAATTAAATTTAAAGGAAGATCTCACTGTGGTTAATGAAAATCTCACCAATTCATCCTATGCATTTAAATCAAGAAATTACTATATTGAACCAGGGTTAAAGCTTGAATATCAACTATCCCAATTGATGAATATTGGATTAAATGCAGGTTATTTCGCTCAATTTGGCAAGAATGACTTTGTATCAGATAAGAACGAGGTACTAAATAATCGGAATGAGACAATTGGTCCTGACTGGAGTGGATTACGGATTGGTTTATCCCTATCAGTTTCCTTACCTCATAAAAAAGTAGTTGAGTAATTAAATAATTTTGAAATTAGAGAAACCTAATTGTAATTGCAAGGCTGTTCTATTTGCATATTTAAAACCAGGCAATTACATTGTTTATTATGGAGACAAATCTTCATTTGAAAATCCAATTGGTAAATTTACAATAGAATAGACTTTTTTGAGAGATGGAAACAACAGAGAATCGAATGCCAGCCTATAATCGAGTAGCCAGCTCCGCCAGTAATTAGCTGACGGGAAGAGACTCTCCCCTCGGCAATATTCCTTTTCATGGTTCTGTTCAGTTTACTGTTCATCGGTGAATCAAAAGAATTGCAGCAAAATTGATAAATATAAAAGGAAGCTCACAAAAGTATTTTACATTTGGTGATAGTTACTACTTATTTGTAAATTAAATCTTATGAATAAATATCCAACAATCAAACAAGCTTTTCAGATTTTAGGTTTCATAATTGTCTTGACAATATTGATTGGAATACCCAGCAGGTTTGTATCTTGGTTGGATTTATTTTCGAACACAGTCGATCGTTCCTTGTATTTTGATTCATTCGATAAATAATCTGACTGCTTTTTTAATGATTGTTTATAACCCAAATTACACATTGATCAAATTCTTTGACGGAAATAAGATGATTTATTCTTTAACAATATTAGTATCTATTTTGGTATTCACTTTTGGTATTCGGATTTTAAATGAAAAATTAAAATCTACACATAATTGCAAAATGCCAGCAAGTCGGGCATCCTGCTTGGTTGAACAGAAATTGAAATCTTGAAATGCACCTCTTTGCAAGAGATATATCGGGAAACTCCCACTCTGCTTGTATTTGCGGAAAGATATTGCAGTAAGTTAAAAAGATAAAATAAATTTGATCTATGATTCGAATATTAATAATAATTGTATTGATTTTTTGTATTTCTGACTATAGGATATCAAATGAATTATTTATAAGGTACAATTCTTCTAATGAGTTCTTTCTCATTAAGAAAATTAAAACAGGGAGGGTAGATTTATATGAGAAAAATGCACTTCCCTGTGATCAAAAATTCCTGTTTTACTTAAAAATACCTTGCTGTGATAATTTATTTCGATTTATTTTGGTGATTGTGTGAAAATAAAAAATTTGGTGGACTCTGAGTTTTACACGATTAATGATATTCCAAGAATAGTTGAGACATATAATAATTGTTTTCTCTAATCAAAATAAAAACCTACTGCCAAAGGCAAACTACCCATCAAGGCGGGCAGCCAGCTGCGTTGAAAGTAAATTAGCCCTGAATACCCGGGGAAAAGAAGATGTTCTAAAAAATGAATTAGGAAACCCGTATTTATAAGTTACATTTGAAGAATATAAAAACTGCACAGAAATAACAGCTGCACTTTCCATCCAGCGAATAGATGACAATTAATTTTACCTGAATTGCAAACTATGTAAATATACGAACATAGCCAGTAACCGTTTAATTTGAAGTATTGCAAATATGAGACATACATTTTTAATTTTATTATTCATCGGAATTTTGATTTCCTGTAAGAAAGAAGATAATTCACCTTATACTTATTCGAGTGAATCAACTATCTATTCGGAATCTGCGACGACAACATTTAAAGAGATTTTGTTTATAGCAAAGCCATATATTGTTGTAAATAATCAGAAAAAGTATCTTGTTGCTGAGTACATAAATAATATCTCAATAAAAGTAAACAATAGTACCTGGGGGTCTTTTCAATCACTCACGATTGATACATCACAAATTGACAAAGAATCCATCAATAATTATCTTGTTAGCAATAATTCAATAAAATATTCTGTGATAGCTCCACAGCAATCTGATAAAGATACATTAACAACAGCGGGAGAGTATTCGGATCTAATCAATAATTTTCTGACACTAAGGCCTGGTGACTATATATGCCAGGTGGATTATTTTGACATTAAGTTAAAAAATGCTCAAATAAAGAGGGTTTATCCAATGATTACAGTGCCATTGGTAGTTAAAGAGAATGTTAAAAGTTCATTTATTGGCGAATTTGAAATCGAATTAAAGAATTAAAACATGAAACATATAATGTTATTGCTATTATTAGCAGCGATTTATTCCTGTAATGATAAGGGTTATATTAAGGTCCAGAACAAAATACATAATGTTAAACTTGAAAGTGTAAGTTGGGGTGATTACTCAATTGCATATTCCTTGTTGACCGGCGAAACAAGTGATGAAATTAAAATTGCAGACAAAAAAAAATCATTTCCCCAAATAAATGAGGTTAGTTTTTACATGGTAAATAGTGGTAAGAGGGTTTATTTAAAAACTAAAAATAAATTTCTTATAGATGCTGACCAGAATCTTTTAATTGTGATTACTGATACCACATCGGTAATTAACCCATCATTATAATAACTAAGAACCGGCAACAGCAAACTACTCGTCAAGTCGTGCATTCAGCTCCGTTGAAGGGCTCAAAGTACTCGGGGTGAAATGCAAATCATCGTAGGAAGTTCATCGGGAAACTCCAATCCATGTTTAGTTATGAACCGACGGTAGAGATCGTATCGGCAAAAATGTTTAAACTTTAAATTACAACAAATTATTTTCTACAATGAAAAAACTAACCATTTTAAGTCTGTTAATTATTATATTTTCATACTGCAAAGCACAAGAATGGGGTGAATTGCGAAAAGAAGTCGATCACATACACAAAGGATATTTTCTGTCTTTAAGTGGAGGTCCAAATTTCTCCGGTATATCTGTTGAAGATATGGGCGGAAATGTTACAAAATACAATGGCATGGGTCCTGTTCTGGATTTGAAAATCGGAAGAGATATTCAGGAAAACTTGATTGTGCATGTTACATTAACCACAAATTTTGTGTCCGATCCGGAAATTACTTCAAATGTGCGAAGTCAAAATTCTTCAAATAACCTATTAGTTGGAGAAGACTTCATTGGTTTAGGTATAACTCATTATATTATGCCATCTAATATATTTTTATCAGGTTCTATCGGGGCTGGTAGATTTAGAATGATGGATATTGACGCAGGGACTTCTGGTATTTCTGACAGAGGCTTTGGGTTTCAACTAAAAGTTGGGAAAGAATGGTGGATTTCCAAAAGCTTGGGTATGGGTGTTGCATTATATTACGGAAAAATAAACTTAACAAATACTCCCAGTAATAGTATGAAAGAATCAATTGATAGCAACAACTTGGGAATCACCTTAAATACAACTTTAAATTGAAAAATGTTAGCACCAATAATAAAATGAACCTTCAAATGTTAAACAAAAAAAAGATGATTAGGAAATTACTGATTTTGATTCTAATTTTAATTTCATCACAGACCTTTGCAAAGGTTGGTACGAATGCAGATTTTTGGATTCTATCACAAAATGAATATACCAATAGAATTCTAAAAGGGAAAGACGTAATCTTACGAAGATATATTGCTGTCCCTGGTATTGACCCAAAGTATAAAAACATTTTTGAAACCATAGATGAAAAAGCATTGTTAGCCAAATTTTCATTTATGCTTAAGAAGAATAAAAGTTCTTTGATCGAAAAGTATATTAGCAACTGTGATAATACTTTGGATATTAATAATTTAATAAAGGGATTGTATTATTTTTCTAAAAATCAATATTCCCAGGCGATAGCTTATTTAGAAAAGTTTGGTGATGAAGAATACGTATTTTTAAAACTATTACTCATTGCAGATTGCAATTATGAATTGCTTCAGGATAAAAAAAATTACAAGTCTATTTTAGGAGTATATCAGATTGCACTTGACAATACAAATAACGAGCAGAACACATCAATCATTAACAACCGAATAAAGTACATTAAATACCATTAAAAATCATGAAGATTCTTTTAAAATCCACTATTCTATTAGCAGGTTTAACCCTAATTGTTGGTTGTACATCAACAAAAAAAATTCAGAAAAACATGAATTCAAAAAGCTATTCAATGGCTTATATAATGGATTCCAAGATTTCTGATTCTAAAAATAATATTAATGTTCGTATTGATTCCATTTTCATAAGTCCAACCATAATGAGCGATACGACAAAAATAGAAAGAGAAAAAGGATGGTTTTTACCACTGGTTTTTGTTTATGTATGGAATTCTCAAAATAAATGCAGCCAAGGTAAATCAATGATAGAAGACAATATTCCGTCATTTTTTAAAACTTCATTGATAAGTGAAATCAGCCGTTCAGGGAATTTCAATGTAGATACATTAAAGAATTCTGCCTATTCAATTGAGTTGTCGATTGATGAAATTAAAACAGTAGGCCCTTATTTAAGTTCCGGATTCTTTTATTTTGCGTTATATATATATGGCTATTCCTATTCCGATAAGGCAGGGCCTGCAATTTCAAATCTTAGCGTTTCATATAAATTGAAAAAGGGAGGCCAGGTTATTCATAGCAATTCCTTCAGTTCAGAAAAAGTTACTGAACAAATCAACAAGAGATATACAAATACAAATATTCTTCAGCAAGATTATGCTATAAGTATGGTTGAAGCAACATCATTCAACTTTAATAACACTATTAAACTAATTGTTAACGATTTGAATACCTATTTTAACAGACAGGATTAATAAACAGTCAAAGTATTAATTTGGAACTAAGAACAGGATATGGGTTTTATAATTTAAGTAATATAAAATCATTGCAGTTGGAGTTGCTGAAAGCAACCAACCTTCCAAATATGATGCCCGTAGAAAAATTTCCGGATAATATATTTTATTCTGTTTCTTTAAATCATCCAATTAATTTCCAAAATATGGTTGGAATTGACTTTTCATATTACACAACAGGAGGTCGTAACCATTTAAAAGACTATTCAGGTGAATACAAGTCAGATATGCTAATAAACGGATATAGAATTGGAACTAAATACCGAAATTATAATATTCTAAATAGCAAATTGTATTTTGGAGTACAAGTAAGTGCTGGTTTTATATTTTCAAACTTGAATATAAACGAAAAGCTCAACATATTTGATGAAGTAATGGCAGATGAAGAATATATTTAAAGGAACAAATATGGACCTTATGTGTGGTTATGAAAAGGATTTCAGAGGTGAACTTCATCTAAAGGATAATAAAAACGGAAAAATTGGTAAAACATCATTAGTGAGCGGATGACTTCGATTCACCCGCTCACTAATCGGAAGTATTAATCAAACTTCAGTTTAAAAACCACCACTTCCGGCCTGTTTCCGGTTCTAACGGGCGGTCCCCAGGTTCCATAGCCTGATGACACATAAAAATGAGTGTTGCCTTTTTGTAAATAGCCCCAGCTCAATTCAAAAATACTCTTTATCAGGTAATTGAATGGCCAAAGCTGTCCGTTGTGCGTATGGCCTGAAAGGTGAAGATCAACTTTGGTATCAACGGCCTCTTGTAAATCGTATGGTTGGTGGTTCATCACAATCACCGGATTTGAAAAATCTAAACCCGATGTTAGATTGGCAAGTGATTTTCGTGCATTTGCCCCTTTTCCTGATGAAATATCGTTCCTCCCCACCAACTGAATTCCATTTGGCAGTGTGATTACCTCATCAAGTAACATTCGGATATGAATACTTTTAAGGTAAGGCAAAGTTTTATCAATTCCACCAATGTATTCGTGGTTTCCGGTAATGGCATAAACACCAAATGGAGTCTTGATTTCCTGAATGTGACGGCCAAGCTTTTTTCGCAAAACCGGAGCAATTTCTCCATCCACCAAATCTCCGGCAAGTAAAACGATATCGGGTTTTTGTTCACGTATAATTTCAAGTAAACGCATTTCGCGCCGTTCGCCGATCAATGCGCCCAAATGAATATCAGAAGCCAAAAGAATTTTAATTTCCGAAGCTCCGGAAACCTTCTTGTGAATGGTCAATGGAATTTCTTTTACATTGATCCACAAAGCATTGATATGACCTGCAATAACAATTACTGAAACCAATGAAACAACAATCAGCCCAAGTCGTAACTTCATTATTGCTGAAAACGTTGGCAGAAAATGAAAGAAATAATTGGTAATCCGAACCAGATCAATTAAAACTGCGGCAATTGCAAAATACAGCATGAAAGCCAACCAGAATGCACCAATGCGGTAAACCCATTCACTAAACGCTGATGAAAAAGTACGTTCCAGAACAGAACCCAATATAAACATCGGCACTAAAGTCCAGAAAACGATTATAAAAGTCCTTCGCATTGGCAGGTTCAGTGAAAAAACCTGAAGTCCACGGACAAAAAGATAAATGTTTGATGAAAGATAAATCAGGATAACAATACTGAAGAAAATCAAAAAGGTGCCGCGCATATAATAAGGTAAAAGTGTATAGGATAGAGAAAAAAACAATTTTTGTAATACATTGTTCAATATTTTTTATGAAACCAAAGGTTTCACATGTTTATAGAAACGAATGAGTTACCCAGATATTAGACCCCGGCTGGGGTCTAACTTTCATTGTTACAATTTTTTTCTATAAATATTTGACCTCTCTGAGGTCTTAATAAGGAAATATCATTCCGCAGTTTCAGATTCATCGTCTTCCTCTTCTTCAATCTCAATCACTTCTTGGGTATTCATAAACGAATTGGAAAAACGCTGAAGCCACTCAGTCAATTCGCCTGCGAAAACAACCTTTTGCGCTTTGGGAATACTTTCGGCCAGCCGGTCAATTTGCAGGTAATTGATACTTTTAATCACCGATTCGGCATCATCGATGGCAAATATTTTAACTCCGCTAAGGTTCAATGCATACAATGATAAAAGGAGATTCAATCTTCTGGGTATTCCAATTACCACGTCCGATCCCATGTAAACCTTGTCTTTCTGATCGTCAATCTTTTCATCTTCGCAGGCTAAGTTTACGCGTAAATCAGTATATCGTCCAATCCTTTCAAATTCGGTTTTCATTTCCATTGCCCGTTCCTTGTTTGGAACTACAATGACCGCCCTCGGAACATCATTCAGCGAAGCCTTTAACTTTTGAAGGACGCTTACCACGATTGTGATTGTTTTTCCTGAATCTTTTGGAGCAATGCACACCAGATCGTGTCCGCTTTTGATGCGGGGAATACAAATTTGTTCCAATTTGGTTGATTCGGTAATTCCGTTTTCCTTTAACGATTCCAGTAATTGTTTATCTAATTTTTCGTTCATGATCTATATATTGTATCTGTTTTTAAATAAAATTTCAATTCCGTCAGCTAAAGCAGACGGCAAAGGATACTGTTCTAATCTGAAATTTGACAACCTGACAACCTTTTTCCTTTGAATGATTGCCATTTCGCTCACATATTTTTACACTTCTGAAAACAATTTCCATTTCGTCCGAAAAAAGTTTTATTCTTTTTTTTATCACTTTTCCGCGGACGATTTTTAGTTTTTTCCTTTCCCAGGACGTTGCCCTGGGCTATTATATGTCGCCCTTTCAGGGCTGAACGCCAACAGCATTCAATTGCCTACTATTTTTGCCTGATCCTTTGCCTGTGCCTTCTCCTTTTACTGATTTCTGAAAACTGAGACTGCGACTGTGACTTCGACTGCCGACTGAGACTGCGACTGCGACTGCCAACTCCTTCACCCCAATTCCACCACCGTAATTCCTGCTCCGCCAAACTGCACATGCTCGTCGCGGACTGATTTGACGTAAGGTTCCGCCTTCAAATATCCCCGTATCATTTCTTTCAGGATGCCGTTTCCCTTACCATGCAAAATCCGCAATTCACTATAATCAAGCATAATGGCATCATCAATAAATGCCTGAATGGTTTGCACAGCTTCTTCGCCCCGTTGTCCACGTACATCAATTTCGGTCTTGAAATTGAGCCGTTTTTCACTCAAGCCTTTGTTGATATTGGGCAAAGTCTGATTATAAGTCTTTTGTATCTTTTTTGCTTCGTTGCTGGTAATTTTTTCAAGCCTGTCGCGACTCACAGAAGTTCGGATATGCCCGAAAGCGACCACCGCATTTTTATCATTCAATTCCAGAATTTCACCAATATTATGGTTTCCGGTCATGAGCACCTTGTCGCCAATCTTCCAGACATCTGGTTCAGGAACAATCTCTTTCTGGACTATTTCCTTCCTGACTGCCCTTTTCTCATTCCGGTTTGATTCCTTTTCCTTCAGCTTCCGGATCTTTTGATCAATGAATTCATCAGGAACAGAAGTACTTTCCTGAACCTTCTGTTTAAATTCAGTCAGATTAGCCCTTATCTGTTTTGTTTTTTCTTTATCCGCCTGACTTTCCCGAATTTCAAAGATGGTATTTTCGATGCGTTTGTTGGCTTCAGCTAAAATCTTTTCGGCATCCTGACGGGCTTTCAGCAGAATTTCTTTGCGATGCCTTTCGAGTTGCCCCAGATCAGTTTCATATTTTTCGGCCAGTTCGTCAAGCGATTTTTCTACTTTCCGTATTTTCTCACGCTTGGTTTCCCAGTATCGTTTGTCGCGAACAATATCGCGCAAGTGTTTGTCAAAATTGATGTGGTCCTTGCCTATTTTTTCGGTTGCAACCTGAAGAATACTCTCCGGAAGTCCAATTTTTCGGGCAATTTCGAAAGCGAATGAACTTCCCGGTTTGCCAATATCGAGCTGAAACAAAGGTTCCATCAAAGCTGAATCGTACATCATGGCAGCATTTTCAATCCCTTCGGCTGAAGAAGCATAGTGTTTAAGATTGGTATAGTGCGTGGTGATTACCCCGAAGGTTTTCATCTGATCCAGCTGTGCCAGAATAGATTCAGCAATGGCTCCGCCCAGCATCGGTTCAGTTCCGGTTCCGAATTCATCGATCAGTACCAAAGTTCTTTGATTCGAATTCTTCAGGAAAAACTTCATGTTCATCAAATGCGAACTATAGGTACTTAAATCATTCTCGATCGATTGTTCATCACCAATATCAATAAATAGCTTCTCAAAAACGCCCGTCACACTGTTTTGCTTTACCGGTATCAGTAAACCACACTGCAACATATATTGCAGCAAGCCAACTGTTTTCAGGCAAACTGATTTTCCACCGGCATTAGGTCCCGAAATCAGTAAAATATGTTTTTTCGGCGTGAGGGTAATATTAAGCGGAACCACTTTCCGGTTTTCGCGGCGCAATGCCAGCATCAGTAAAGGATGGACAGCACCCTCCCACTCCAGCTGACATTTATTTTCTAAATATGGTTTGATTCCGTTGATATCGTTGGCATAAATGGCCTTGGCACGGATAAAATCAATTTTTCCGAGGAATTCGTAGGCAAGCAACAAATCGGGCAAATAAGGACGAATATTATTGGAGAAGATGATCAGAATACGAACAATTTCGCGTATTTCGGCATATTCAAGCTCCCGAATCTGATTGTTAAGTTCAACCACTTCAGCCGGTTCGATGTACGATGTTTTCCCGGTTGATGATTCATCGTGTACAATACCGATCAGCTTGCGCTTGAAAGCCGAGGCGACAGGGATAACCGCACGTCCGTCACGAATAGCAACCGACGCATCGTCCTCCACCAAACCATCGTCCTGCGCCTTTTTCAGAATAGCGTGCAATCGTTTCGAAACTCCTGATTGTTTGCTGATCAATTCCTTACGGATTCGGGCCAATTCGGGCGAAGCATTGTCTTTTACTTTTCCGTATTTGTTCAGGATGGCATCAATCCGTTCAATCACAAACGGATAAACCTGAACATTGGCCAGCAAACGCTTCAGACATGGGAATTGCTCTTCTTTGGATTGCTTCAGGAACCTTACAATTCCTGAAATCGTTTCAAGCGAACGTTTCAGGTCAAATAGTTCCTGAACTTCAAGAAAGAGACCTTCAATCCGTATTCTTTGAAGGGCTTCGCGAAGGTCGAAATAATAACTTGTAGGGAAATTCTCCACTTCACGGAGGATAAACACAAACTCGTTCACTAATGAAAGATCTTCCTTCAGCCGGTCAAAATCGCTGATAAACCGGATTTCATCAACCAATTCCTTACCCAAATCGCTCAGGCAGCGACCTTTCAGCAACTCGCGGATTTTATCAAAACCTATCTTCGACTCAAAATTTTCAGGATATACCAGTGTCATACCATATTATTACGGTGCAAAAGTACGAAGGAAATCCATATTCCAAGTTCAAAATTCCAAGTTCAAGGTATCTCCCTTGAAATTTGGAACCTGGAACCTGGAACTTTTTAGTCTTTTGGTACTTTCTCTCCGGGGAAACGGTTGGCCCATTCTTTCCAGAAAAGGCTGACTTCTGATTTCATTTCTTTATGGAGCATCAGTATTCCGAAAAGGTTGGGAAGAGTCATCAATACGATTGTAATTCCTGATAAAGTCCAGATAATAGTCGTATCGGTGAACGAAGCCAGAAAAAAACCTATTACATAAACGATCCGGAAATACATGTCGGCTTTGACACCAAACAAAAATATGATTGCACGCCCGCCATAGTAAGACCATGAAATGGCAGTTGAAAACGCAAACAAAAGAATCCCGATGGATACAATGTATCGCCCGTAATCGCCAAACCAGCTTTTGGTAAAGGCTTCGGTCGTTAACGGGGCGCTGTGAATAAGTGACTTACCGGTAAAAAGAACTTGTTCCGTATCGGTCACCCTTCCGTTCAGAACATTTACTTCGCCGTTCAATTTTACCCCGTTTTTCATAACCAGCACATTTTCTGCTAACGAACGCGCATGAATGATTGTTACCGGGTTGGTAATCTGCCCGTCAGTTATTTTAAGAGGGCCTGAAAATAAATCAGCCTCCTGCATGTGTGTCAAATGGTAGTTCAAAGTTTTAACACCTTCCGGAGTCTGATCGGTATAGGTAGTTCCTTTCAGAATTTCCAGGTCAGAATACTGAAACTGATTGTCAAATTTTTTGTTCCAGGCGCCCGATGACAAAATCACCATCCCTGTTAGCATACAAATTATAATGGTATCGATAAACGGTTCGAGCAATGCGACCAATCCTTCTGAAACAGGCTCGTGTGCACGGGCCGCAGCGTGTGCAATCGGAGCTGAGCCTTGTCCTGCTTCATTCGAAAACAAGCCCCGGTTGACGCCACGGTTAAAAGCAAATGAAAATCCGGCACCAAGAAATCCACCAACTGCGGCAGTTCCGGTAAACACGTCCCTTATAATTGCAATCAGTGAAGGAATAATATTCTCATAATTATAACCGATTACCCCAATGGCGCCGACAAAATAAATGATTGCCATAATGGGAACCAGTTTCTCTGTAATTTTTGCAATCCTTTTGATTCCTCCAATAATTACAAAAGCCAGAATTACAGATAGAATTGCTCCGGTCAGCATCGGATTGATTCCGAATGTACTGAAAGCGGAACTGGCAATACTGTTGATCTGAGGCAAACTTCCTGTTCCGAAAGATGAAAGTACAGTGGCAACGGCAAAAATGACAGCCAGCCATTTCATGTTCAGCCGGTTTTTCATGTAATACATCGGACCTCCGGCAATTGAGCCATCAGCAGCTATTTCGCGGTATTTGTGCGACAAGGTAACTTCCACAAATTTGGTCGTCATACCAAGTACAGCAGTCATCAACATCCAGAACAAAGCAGCAGGACCGCCCAAATGAATGGCAAGTGCCACTCCGGCGATATTTCCGGTTCCGACGGTACCTGACAAAGCCGTTGCCAATGCCTGAAAATGGGAAGTATCGCCAATATCTCCTTTCCGGTCAAATTTTCCGCGTACAATTCGTATTGAATGTTTCAGGTACCTGAACTGGGGAAATTTCAGGTAAATGGTGAAGAACAATCCGGTTCCAAGGAGAGCATACACAAACCACTGGGAACTTCCAATATAACTATCAATCAACGTCAAAAAATCATTTAACTTATGCATATCCCGGTTTTAGAGTAGATCAAGGAGCCCAAAAATAACAATATCTTTCAATTCTGAGACGCTTAAATTTGGCCACTACAAACTCCAACTCATTTTATGCACTTCTTTTTTAGGTTATTGAATTGTTAACCCTTCAAAAATGATACAATCAAGTGTGTTTAGTCCCCTTTTTTCCATAAATTTGTTTGATAATAACCAATACAACTTTAATATGCTACCAAAATTTTTGCTTGCCGACAATTCTCAGGAAATGCCTGATTATATTTTTGTTGTTCACAATGAGTTTCCCAGATTTATTGTGGGAAGCGACATCGAAGACTTTTCAGTTAATCAGGAAATCAACTGGATTGATGATGAACCTGAAGACAAAGAGCTTATTGCTCAGCTTTTGACAGAAGCTGAAGAGTTTCTTGAAGCAGAATTGGACAATCAGGATAATTATTTTGAAGACGGGGAGGACAACTAATCATGGCACCACAAAAAAGACTTACCAGATCGAACGACAAAATGGTTGCCGGCGTATTGGCCGGAATTGGAAACTATTTCGATATTGACCCAACAATCGTACGCATCGGATATGTTGTTTTATCGATTGCAAGTGTCGGATTTCCGGGACTAATTGCCTACCTGATTATGTGGGCAATCATTCCGGAGGAAAAATCCTTCTAATTCTGCGGGATCTGCTTCAGGCTTAATTGAATTCGTTTTCTTTGTAAATCGAGTTCAATTACTTTTACATGCACATGCTGGTGCAATTTTACGATTTCGGTCGGATCGCTAATGAAGCGGTCGGCCAATTGCGAAACATGTATCAATCCATCCTGTTTTACTCCCACATCAACAAAAGCTCCGAATTTAGTAATATTGGTCACGATTCCGGGAAGTACCATCCCCACTTGAATATCCTCCACTTTTAAAATATTTGGTGCAAATTCAAAAACTTTGATGCCCTTTCGCGGATCGAGACCCGGCTTGGCCAACTCGCGTTTGATATCTTCCAAAGTTGGCAAACCTGTATTATCGGTCACATAATTGGTCAATACAATTTGTTTCTGAAGTTCTCCTCCTGAAATCAATTCCTGAATGGTGCATTTCAGGTCTTTGGCCATTTTTTCTACCACAAAGTATGATTCAGGATGCACAGCCGTTTTATCCAATGGATTATCAGCTTCAGTAATTCGTAAAAAACCGGCAGATTGTTCGTAAGCTTTTGCCCCCATTCTGGGAACTTTCTGCAAATCAGCCCGTGCAGCAAATGGCCCGTTTTCTTTCCTGAAATCGACTATATTTTGCGCCAATTGAGGCCCAAGACCGGAAATATAGGTCAGCAAATGCTGCGAAGCCGTGTTGACATTCACTCCAACTAAGTTCACACTCGATTCAACCACTTTATCCAAACTGTTCTTTAATTTCTTCTGATCCACATCGTGCTGGTATTGACCAACACCAATCGATTTCGGGTCAATCTTCACCAGTTCGGCCAATGGATCCATCAACCGGCGGCCAATTGAAACTGCACCCCGAACAGTGACATCGTACTGCGGAAATTCTTCACGGGCAATCTTTGATGCAGAATATATCGAAGCGCCATCTTCAGAAACCACATAAACCTTGAGTTCACGATCAAAATGAAGCTTTTTGATGAATTGTTCCGTTTCCCTGCTTGCAGTACCGTTACCAATGGCAACAGCTGCAATTTGGTAAGAACTAACCAGAGAAGACATTTTGCGTGCGGCCTGCTTGGTTTCTTCCTGAGGCTTGTGCGGATAAATGGTTTCGTTGTGCAATAAATTTCCCTGCGCATCAAGACAAACAATTTTGCATCCGCTCCGGAAACCCGGATCGATGGCCAGAACCCGCATTTGACCGAGTGGAGCACCCAATAACAACTGTCTCAGGTTTTCGGCAAAAACGCGAATTGCCTCTTCATCAGCCCTTTCCTTCGATGAATTTGCAAATTCAGTTTCAATAGAAGGTTCGAGCAACCTTTTATATGAATCGGTAACTGCCAAATCCATCTGCCCGGTGCAGGAATTGTTGCTGTGAATAAAAAACCTCTTCAGTCGTAAAACTGAGTCTTCACTTTCAGGCGAAACCGATACACGCAAAAAACCTTCATTTTCGCCTCGCCGCATGGCTAATAACCGGTGAGAAGGGCATTTCTTCAGCGGTTCTTTCCAGTCAAAATAATCGGAGTATTTGGCAGCTTCCGATTCTTTCCCTTTGATCAGCTTACTTGTAATAATGGCTTCAGAGTCAAATGTCCGGCGAACGATAGATCTTGCTTTTTCATTTTCATTGATCCATTCGGCAATAATATCGCGAGCCCCGGACAAAGCATCATCAACCGATTCAACCGTTTCTTTTACAAATGAATGAGCCCTTCGATCAATGTCTGTCTCAAATTGATTCATGATTATTTTCGCCAATGGCTCCAGACCTTTTTCGCGGGCAATTGAAGCGCGTGTCCGGCGCTTGGGCTTGTATGGCAGATAAATATCTTCCAGTTCGGTCAGGTCAAAACAATCTTCAATTCGTTTCTTCAAATCAACTGTCAGTAAATCCTGTTCCTGAATGGTTTTCAATATAGTCTCCTTGCGTTTCAGCAATTCTTCCATTTTTTCTTTCGCATCCTTAACCGATTCAATCTGAACTTCATCGAGGCTTCCTGTTCGTTCCTTCCTGTATCTTGAGATGAATGGCACTGTTCCGCCTTCGTTCAGTAACTGAATGGTATTATTTACCTGTGTTTCCTGAATACCAACCCATTGGGCAATCAGTCGTATTAGATTTTGATCCATAATCCTATCATAAAATTCGAGACTCAAAGGTATGGTTTTTTGTTTTGAAATACCGGATAGAATCTTTCACAACCAGGTTTTACAAGCTTTAGATCAATCAATGGAAACGAAAAATGTGTGAATTATATAAATTATAAACGTAATTGTGTAAAGTTATCTGTATTGATCCTTTTATTTTTGTGTATTAGTATAACTTAAGAAAGTACTTATATGAAAGAGGAGATAAATTTTAACATTAACGAACATATTTTATACTTTTACGTTATATCAACAATTAAAAGTTAAAGTAGTGTTTTTCTTAATTTATAATGATTATTCAAATATTAACACTGAATTATCATGATTTTTCACATGAAATCTTTAACTTTGACCACAAATAACTAAGCATGAGTATTATATATTCAATATTAGGATTTTTATTAGGATTTTCAATAGTCTATTTAACAATCCCGCCACTTATCAGAGTTTCTATAGCCAAACATTTGTATGATACCCCAAATGAAAGGAAGGCTTCCAAAGTCGTTGTTCCAACTTTGGGTGGTGTTGCAATATTTATTGGATTTATTCTCAGTACAATTATCGCAACTGACGGCTTTAATTTTGGTGAACTAAAATATTTGATTGCTGCCGTTTTGATTATGTTTTTCGTTGGTTTGAAAGACGATATGATGGATATTTCGGCAATGAAAAAACTGTCCGTACAGCTGTTAACTGCTATAATCCTTATTGTAATAGGTAATTTTAGGTTTACTAATCTTCAGGGTGCTTTCGGTGTGTATGAAATCAATTATGCAGTCAGTTTTTTCTTAACACTGTTTATAATGATTGCCATCATTAATGCTTTCAATTTAATTGATGGAATTGACGGTTTGGCTTCCGGTATCAGTATTGTTATTTCTGCGGCATTTGGAACTTGGTTTATATTGGCAGGACATCAGGAGTATGGAATAATGTGCTTCAGTCTGACTGGCAGTTTAATAGGATTTTTCATTTTTAATGTTTTTGGCAAGAAAAACAAAATATTCATGGGTGATTCAGGCTCACTGGTTCTTGGAGTGGCAATGGTTATTTTGGTTATAAAATTTAATGAATTCAATATAAATCAGACATTACCGTATGCTATAAATGCCGCTCCGGCAGTTTCAATTGGAATTCTGATTGTCCCGATTATTGATACACTTCGTGTATTTTTTATCCGACTTTCAGAAAGACGTTCACCCTTTGCTCCGGATATGAACCACATCCACCATAGTTTTTTAAAACTTAAATTTTCACATTTATCATCTACTTCAATTATAGTATTTGTTAATATGCTGTTTATCGGCTTTACATTTGCGTTCCACCGCTTTTTCAACATTAACAATTTGATGATTGGCATATTTATGATTGGATTTACTCTTGCATATATACCAACCTTAATTCTGCAACTGAGACAATCTTCAGCCAAAGCCATCTTTCAAAAATCATCATATAAAGACCTCATTAAAAGAATTGATATTATCACAGAACCCTCGAACTCGGTGACTAACTTTGAGCCTTCGCACTCTGATATTCCAAAAAGGAAGTCAGTTGTTAAAAAAGAATTGGTGGAATCAATTTAATCCTGTGCACAAGTTAAAATCATTCAACAAAAATTTGTATATTTAAAATACAAACTTCAACCCTACTGAATCCTTTTTAATTAACTACAAATCAACTTTTAACATGAAAAAATATCTGATTTCAATACTGCTTATCATGGTAGTTTCGGCGTATTCATCTGTACTGCTTCAGGCAGAAGAAAAAAACAAACCTTTAATTGGAGAATGGATTTACGAAGTAAGTGATGCACCTTATGGTTATGAAAAAGGCAGCCTGATCTTTTCTGAAAAAGATGGTCTTCTAATTTGTGTTATCAAGCTGGAAGCCGGTGAACTGGAAGTCAGCAATCTGAAAATTGAAAATGAAATGGTTACGTTTACAACTTACGTTGATGGCAATCCTATTAATGTTGAACTGACCAGAGAAAAGAATAAATTGAGTGGAAAAGTCGATTCTCCTGAAGGACCCAAAACTTTAACAGCAGAAAAAAAACAGCAATAAAGTTTCTTTATTTTGAAGTAAAGCCGAATTTCTAATTGATAGAGATTCGGCTTTTTTATTTCTTGTAACATATTGGATTAACCGCTGATAGAAATTGGTAATACAACATACAATTTTGTTAATTTTTCAATTGATTTGAATTTGACTGTCTTATATTTGCACAGTTGATTCTTCATAAAATACAACGACAATTTCGAATTTAACTAACATGCTTACAAAAAGTTATCAAATACTATATCAGCACTTAGCCGAAAAGATCGACCAGAAGAGGATGTTTCATGACCCGCTTTATACGCTCGCTTTTGGCACTGATGCCAGTTTCTACCGGATGATCCCCAAATTGGTTGTAAAAGCAAAAGACGAGCAGGAAATATCGTTTCTTCTGAAGGAAGCCAGCAAACTCGAAATTCCGGTCACCTTCAGAGCTGCAGGCACAAGTTTGTCGGGGCAAGCTATCTCTGATTCGGTGCTGGTAATTGCAGGCGAACACTGGAAAAAGTACGAAATTTTATCGAATGGCGACAAAATCCGCCTGCAACCAGGTTTGATTGGCGACAAAGTAAACAAGCTGCTTGCTCCCTACCAACGAAAAATCGGTCCTGATCCGGCTTCTATCAATTCGGCCATGATCGGTGGAATTGCAGCCAACAATGCCAGCGGTATGTGTTGCGGAACAGCAGACAATTCATACCAGACCGTTACCGGGATGAAAATCATCTTTTTTGACGGAACGGTCCTCGACACAAGCGACATGCAAAGTAAAAGGGAATTTCAGGTAAGTCATCCTGAAATTATTGAAGAATTAAGTCAGTTAGGGAATTCGGTAAAATTAAACAAGCAGCTTGCCGACCGGATAAGGCATAAATTCAAAATAAAAAATACCTGCGGATACAGCCTGAATGCTCTTGTTGATTATTCTGACCCATTCGATATCATTGAACATTTGATGATTGGATCGGAAGGAACACTTGGTTTCATTGCCGAAATTATCTACCGGACTGTCGAAGAACTTCCTTTCAAAGCCAGTGCGATGATCATTTTTCCTGACATCGAAAAAGCCTGCAATGCGGTTTTATTGCTGAAATCGGAACTTGTTTCAACTGCGGAACTGATTGACCGTGCCGGACTTCGCTCGGTATCTGATGAACCAGGAATACCTGAATGGATCGCCGGTTTAAGTGAAACAGCTACCGCTTTACTGGTCGAAACCCGCGCCGGCAATAGAGAAAAGCTCGAAAGCCAGATCAGCAGGATAAAAAAGTCAATCGAAGCAATTCCTGTGGAAATTCCGATTCAGTTTACTGATATCCCGGCAGAATATGAACTTTACTGGAAAATCAGAAAAGGGATGTTTCCATCAATTGGAGCAGTAAGAAAAACCGGAACAACCGTTATTATTGAAGATGTCGCTTTCCCCCTACACAGGTTGGCTGAAGCAACGCTTGATCTGCAATTTCTTTTCAAAAAATACAATTACAACGAGGCTGTCATTTTTGGACATGCACTTGATGGGAACCTTCATTTTGTATTTACACAGGATTTTGGCACTTCCGAAGAAATTTTGCGTTACGATGAGTTTATGCAGGGAGTAGCCAATCTGGTAGTGCAGAAATATGACGGATCGCTGAAAGCAGAGCATGGAACGGGCCGGAATATGGCACCTTTCGTTGAGTTTGAATGGGGACAGGAGGCTTATGATCTGATGAAAAAGATCAAGCACATTTTTGATCCGAAAAACCTGCTAAATCCCGGCGTAATTCTGAATAACGATCCAAAGATCCATCTTAGAAATCTAAAACCACTGTCACCGGCACATGAAAAAGTGGACAAATGTATTGAGTGCGGTTTCTGCGAGCCATCTTGTGTTTCAGCCGGACTGACACTTTCGCCACGCCAGAGAATTACGGTTTACCGCGAAATTTGCCGACTGAAATCTTCTGGAGAAGAACCACACATAGCAGCATCACTAATAAACTCTTTCAGCTACGCAGGCAATGAAACCTGTGCCACCGATGGTTTGTGCGCCATCAGTTGCCCTGTGAAGATCGACACCGGAAAACTGGTGAAAGAACTGCGCTTTCAGCAAATATCGGTAAGAGAAGCCAAAATAGCCTTATGGATCGCCAATCATATGAGTCTGGTGACTTCTTCGGCGCGTATTGCCCTGTCACTGGTCAACTTCTTTCACACCATACTTGGCACCCGATTGATGAAATCCATTTCAGGAGGAATGAGAACACTTTCGGGAAACCGGATTCCGAAATGGACAGCATCGATGCCGAACGGCTCAAAAAAAATTAGCGTAAATTCTGAAGTATCAGGCAATCCAAAGAAAGTAGTTTATTTCCCTTCCTGTATCAACCGGTCGATGGGATTATCAAAAGATTACGATTCAAAAGTTCAGCTGACGGAGAAGATGCAACAACTAATCAGAAAAGCAGGATATGAAGTTATTTTTCCGGAGAAAATGAACGGGTTGTGTTGCGGAATGGCCTTTTCGAGCAAAGGATTTAAGGAAGCAGGCCTGAAAAAATCGAATGAGCTGGAAGATGCCTTGCGGACAGCCAGTAAACAAGGAATTTACCCTATTCTGTGCGATATGAGCCCTTGTTTATATACGATGAAAGAAAACATGAACCCGGGGATGAAATTATACGAGCCGGTAGAATTTATACTTGAATACCTGATTCCGAATCTAGAAATCACTCAGGTTGAAGAGACAATTTCTGTCTTTCCGGTTTGCAGCATGAAAAAAATGGGATTGGAAGACAAACTGGTTCAACTGGCAGAAATTTGTACTACCAAAATTATAGTTCCTGAAACCAATTGCTGCGGATTTGCCGGTGATCGTGGTTTTTCTTATCCCGAACTGAATGCACACGGACTAAGAGATTTGAAGGATCAATTGCCAGGAGAGGTGAAAACCGCATATTCAACAAGTCGTACCTGCGAGATAGGACTGACTGAAAATAGCGGTATTTCGCACCAATCTATCGTTTACCTGGTTGACAGGGTTAGCAAAGCGAAACAAACATCCGATTAAAAAAGTGAATTAACCAGATAATCCCCTAAAAATAGTGTGCTGTCAATTCGTTTAATTATTTTTGGGTTGAGTTCTAAACTAATTTAAACCTTTCAAAAATGAAAAACAGAAGAGATTTTCTTAGAACAAGTTCATTATTGGTTGCCGGAAGTTTGGTCGGAACCAGTATGCTACAAGCATCCGTCCTTCAGTTTAAAAAAAAGAAAAACATTGGATTACAGCTCTATTCATTGCGCGATGCCATGAAAGCTGATGCTTTGGGAACCTTAAAAATTGTGTCGGACATCGGTTTTGCAACATTGGAAGCAGCCAATTATGCTGAAGGTAAAATCTATGGAATGGCTCCTTCAGAATTCAAAAAAGTTGTAAAAGGTCTTGGTATGAAAATGACAAGCGCGCATCTTGGAGGTCCGAATTACACCAAAGAAACCCATACCGAGGCAATGGACTGGTGGAAAAAAGCCATTGAAGATCACCTTGTAGCTGGCTGTAAATTCATCGTTAAACCAAGTATGCCTATGCCAAAAACAATGGATGAATTGAAGATGTGGTGCGATTTTTACAATGCCATTGGTGAAATAACTACCGCGTCAAAAGTTCAGTTCGGATACCATAACCACGACCGTGAATTTAAGGAAGTAGAAGGTAAAATCATTTACGATGCCATGATCAAAAATACCGATCCGAAAAAAGTATTCTTCGAAATGGATGTGTATTGGGTCATGCGCGGTGGGTTTAAAGCTGTTGATTATATGAATAAATATCCAGATCGTTTCCCGGTGCTGCATATAAAAGATGAAAAGGAAATCGGCGAAAGCGGACAGCTGGATTTCAAATCTATTTATGAAACAGCCTATAAAAACGGATTGAAAGATGCATTCGTTGAAGTAGAAAGATACAATTTTGAACCTATTGTAAGCGTCCAAAAAAGTTATGATTTTTTAAAAGCTGCAAAATACGTCAAGTAGCATCTATTCAAATAAACCATTCAAAAAGCTGGAAATGTGAACTTTATTCATATTACCAGCTTTTTATTTTGACTATCGGCCAAATTGTCGCACTTGATGTTTTAGCCTGAAAGCGAATAAAACGGCAGCGGTTGAAAGTCCAAAAACAAATCCAATCCAGACTCCGGAATATCCAAAATTAAATACAAATGCAAGTAAATAGCTGATTGGCAAACTGACAATGATATAGGAGAAAAAGGCGATAAACATGGGGATTCTGACATCGGCCATTCCGCGCAATGCCCCAAGTAAAACAACCTGAACACCGTCAAAAATCTGAAAAAATGCAGCTACAATCAATAAGCCTGCTGCAACTCCGATTACTTCAGGATCGCTGGTAAATAACAGGGGCAGTTGATTTCTTAATACAACAAAGAGAATTCCCATCAACGACATAAAAGCAATGACAATATGCAACGATGCGAAGATGGCATGTTTTAATTCGTTCCGATCCCGATCGCCGAAAGCATGACTCACTCTGATAGTTGTTCCGGAAGCCAGTCCAAATGAGATCATGTAAGTCATTCCGGCCATGCTGATAGCAACCTGATGACCGGCAAGAGACTCTTTTGAAATCCACCCAAGCATAATCGCCCCAACACTAAAAGCAAGAACTTCGATTACCAATTGAAAACCAACCGGGAAACCAATTGAAATCATTCTTTTGATCTTTTCAAATTCAAAGCGCGCTTTTTTAGCCGAATCAAAGTAAACCTTGAAAGAAGGCCTTTTCAGGATAATCAGAAGAAAAATGACCGGCATTATCAATCGTGCAATCAGGGTTGCATAACCTGCACCATTCAGACCAAGGGCAGGAAATCCCATTTTTCCAAAAATCAGAATATAATTAAGGCCAATATTCACCATATTGGCAACAATAGTAATAACCATGGCAATTTTTGTATTGCCTACTCCTTCAAAAAATTGTTTGATCGAAAAGAAAATCATCATCGGCAAAAGAGAAGACACCTGAATTAAAAAATAGGGAATTGCTGCCCGAACAACCTCTTCGCGCTGCCCCATCCGATTCATAAAAAAAACCACCGACGACATCAGCATACAAAGTAAAACTGCGGCAATAAAATGAACCAAAACACCATTCTTCAGCCAGGCTCCCACTCCACCGGGATTTTTGGGATTGAACGATTGCCCCACCAGCGGAGTCAGGCCAAGGGTAATTCCCAACCCGAAAAGCATTCCAACATGAAAAACATTGATCGCAAACGAGGCAGCTGCCAGTTCGGTGGTACCCACATGACCGACCATCATATTGTCGGCAAGGTTAACCGTCACTTGCCCGATCTGGGAAAAAATAACGGGAACTGCCAATGTCAGGTTCTTACGGTAAACAGGTAAATAGTCAGAAAAAGTCACAAAAATCAGGTTCTAAATTTCAGGCCAAAGAAAGCAATTTATAACGAAAACCAATAGCTGAATTTGACCATAAATACATTTTGCGATTGAACCTTCCAGATATTTCCGAAGCTTTTCCAGATGGATTGATCCAATTGATTGGACTCTTCGAACCGGGTATTTGTCCATACCAGATACAAAGTTGATCCGGGTCTGAATTCCCACCGGCCAACCAGGTTGGAGTTGAATTCCTGTCGTTTAATATCCGGATTTTTAATCCGGTATGCCGGTACTCCATTCTTCGTCAATTGATAATAATTGTCAGGCTGAAGTGTACCTTGCAAATTGGCATAACGCAAATTCAACGATTTATTATCAGCATCGGCCACTTCCCTGAAATTTTCGTATTTTCCGGTCGAAGCATAAGGATTTCCGTAATATTGAAGCGAAATTTCAGGTGAAATATAGTATTCGAACCGAAGTGTCGATGAAATGGTATTGCGGTCGATGGTTCCAACCAGGTATTTAGTATTTCGAATGTATTCGTGGTGGTCGATTGTATTGTCAAAAATGGTTCTTGAAGTTATACTGAACCGGTTGTTTAACTGCCATCTAAAATAAGCTGTGAAATAATTGGTTCTGGAAATATTATCAGAAAAGAATACAATTCTTGGACCGAATCCTACAAACAGTTTCTTCACTGCATTCGACTGGATATATAATTCCACATCATTGAAACCGTCCTTATACAATTTTGGACCTCCCCTGAGTTCCCTGGTATCAAAAATATTGGCTTGCTTTTTTAAGTTCAGGTGCACACTCCATAAGTTGTTAAATTGTGCGTAACCATGAAGTTTATATCTGTCGAGGGTATTTTCACGTCCATAGCTCCAATCATGTTCCTGTTCAGTTTCAATAAAATAGCTCCTGATAATTCCTTTAGGCTGATCAACTTTATAAGTTACGTTCACCTTTTGTTTTATCACGTCAGCCTGATACAAATAACCCACATCGTTCAGGTCAACTCCGGGCGAGCGCCAGTTAAATGTGCCAATTATCCTGAGTTTTCCGCTTCGCTTTCCACCCTGAACTGCCCCTCCCCAACCTGACATGTTTGTTTTTTCCGGATCATATTCAAGATAATCTGCGTCCACCCGCTGATAATAATGAACCGGAGAAAGCTGCATTCGTGATATGGCTTCTTTGTTGCCATTGATGTCGCTGAAAAATCCTTTGAAATCGATAAAATATTTTCGTTTTTGCCAATTGTGCTGAATATCAAGTCCTCCGGACAAAGCCGAGTTCGATAAAAACTGCAAATGATCGTCATTAATGTTGCGTAATGTTGAAGTAACCATACCTCCCAAAACAGTATTTCCTTTATTAAGATCCTGCTTAATACGGCCAACCATAAAACTGGTAAAGGGTTCAACAGCCATTTTATTCTTTGAACCGATACTATAAATAGTTGCATTTTCTTTGGATGTCAAACTCTGAACAACTCCCACCGACAGACCATCCTTGGTTTTCCCGGTCAATTTTAAAGCACTGATTATCGGTATATTATCAGAAATTGAAATCGTCTGCGTTTCATCAAGGTCAGGAAAATAACTTGGGGCATGGCCAATCCTTCGGCTGTAAAAAAGCATGTCGTCGCCAATTGAAAAATCGAGTATCGTATTTCCCTCAAGAAAAAATGGCCGTTTTTCATCGTAGAAAACCTCATACGAAGTCAGGTTTAAAACAGAAGGATCGGCTTCTACCTGCCCAAAATCAGGATTGAAGGCATAATCAACTGTAAATCCTGAATTCAGACTAACTTTTCCGTTCAGTCCAACTCCATAAGTTGTTTTATTTTTCAGATTGGTATTCGGGCTGAATTTAGTGTTCAGGTAAGGTAAAAACTCATAATTTGTTTTAGGCTCGATTCCTTTAATTCCTCTCAACTCGCCAAACAAATACACCATGGCCGGAGCATCAATTGGAATCAGTTTCCACTGGCTTTCTTCCTTGTAACGGTCAATCCACCGCCAGATATGAATTCCCCAGACCTGTTCATCGCCGGGAGAAAAACGCAGCTGACTGAAAGGAATCTGCATTTCCGAAGTCCAGATTGAATCGTAAACCTGAGCCTTTCCATCCCACACTGCATCCCAGTTAAAATCCCAAAGATAGGCCCCCAAATGCACCAGATCGACCTTTTGACTGGCAGCTGATACATTGAATTCGTAAGCAGTTTGTTTGTCGTGATACGAATCGATCGCAATACCGGCAATGTCTCCGGCCATTTCATCCCTTCGGCTTAAAATAGGTCGGATGTTGCCCGGACCTTTATCAAAACATTTGAACCCGATGTACAAATTGTTATTGTCGTACAAAATTTTTATTTCTGTTTGCTGTGAGGGCATTTTTCCCTGATTGGGTACTTGCTGAATAAATCCGCCCGACCAAACGCCCGATTCCCAGCACAAATCATTTAATTTTCCGTCAATTTTGGGGCGTTTTTCAATACGCGTAGCAAAATATACCCGCTTTTCTCCGGCAAGCCGATTGACTGAAGTGTCGGTTGAAAGATTATATTTGTCGGGATTTTGGGCAATGACATACGATATACTTAGCAACAATAGCAGTAATAATACAGCAGGGCGATATAGCATATTAGTTATTTAAGAGGAACAAATATATATAAATCCTACTAATTAGATATGTTAACTGATGTTTTTTTATTAAACAGGAAACATTTATGCAAACATTTCCTTTAATTAGAGGTTTTTAATCTTTACCTATTGAATTTTTAACGCAAATTAATCCATTTGGATAAGCAGATAATATGAACAAAATCAAAAAAATCCTGATTGCCAACCGTGGTGAAATTGCCATTCGAATTATGCGGACCTGTCGCGAAATGGGTATTTCAACCGTTGCAGTCTTTTCTGATGCCGACCGCACCTCCATGCATGTCCGCTATGCCGACGAAGCTTATCATATCGGACCTTCAGCTTCCTCCGAAAGTTACCTGAATTCAGCCAAAATTGTTGAAGTTGCAAAAAAATGCAACGCAGATGCCATTCATCCCGGATATGGTTTTTTATCCGAAAATGCAGCATTTGCCAGAAAATGTGCTGAAAACGGAATCATTTTCATCGGTCCCACTCCTGAAGTGATTGATCAGATGGGCGATAAGATAAGTGCACGGTTAACAATGATTGCTGCTGGCGTTCCTGTAGTTCCGGGCACAACTGAAAGTGTTAAAACTGAAAAAGAAGCGATTGATACAATCCGGCAAGTTGGTCTTCCGGTGATGGTAAAAGCTTCGGCAGGCGGTGGTGGTAAAGGAATGCGGCTGATTACCGATGAAAAAGACATTGCCTCACTGGTCAGATCAGCCCGGTCGGAAGCAAAATCGTCATTTGGAAACGATTCGGTTTATATCGAAAAATACATTTCATCTCCACACCATATCGAATTTCAGATTCTGGGCGATCAGCACGGAAATGTGCTTCATTTATTTGAACGTGAATGCTCGGTTCAGCGACGGCATCAAAAGCTGATTGAAGAAACCCCTTCCCCATTGATGACTCCTGAATTACGCCTGAAAATGGGTGGATATGCAGTGGAAGCTGCCAGAGCCGTCAATTATACAGGGGCCGGAACTATAGAATTTCTGGTTGATAATGACCTGAATTTTTATTTCCTCGAAATGAATACCCGCCTTCAGGTTGAACACCCGATAACAGAACGTGTTACCGGAATTGACCTTGTGAAACAGCAGATTCTGGTTGCTGAAGGCCATCCGCTTAAAATGACTCAGGATCAATTGAGGCAAACCGGCCATGCCATCGAATGCCGGATTTATGCTGAAGATACAGATAATAATTTCATGCCAAATCCGGGAAAGATTTTCAATATTACCCAGCCTCTGGGACTTGGGGTCCGTACCGATGGATATGTGTATGAAGGATATGAAATTCCGATTTATTACGATTCGATGATTTCCAAGCTCATCGTCTGGGCCGAAAACAGGACAGAAGCAATCGAACGTATGAAACGAGCCCTTTACGAATACAAAATTACCGGAGTTAAAACTTCTATCAAGTTTTTGGAACGAATCATGGATACGCCTGATTTCAGGAGCGGAAATTATGACACCAACTTTATTGAAAAGAATAAGGAGCTTCTTCTTGCAAACACAAAATGTGCTGAAAATTGTGAAGATATGGTCATTATCGCTGCCTACATCGAGTACCTCGATCAGTTGAATATCGCGCAAACCTCCAAAGAGATGTATCCTGCCAAAAACAGATGGAAAAAATATACCTATCAAAAGAATTTCGAACGTTTGTAATCCCCCAAAAATATGTCAATAGAAATTAAGTTAGACAAACGAATTGCTTCAGTCGAAATATTAAAACAATTTGAAAATCTGCTCGAAATCAAAGTGGATGACAAAATATACCAGGTTGATTTAATGCACAATGACGAAGGCATTTTCTCTATCCTGGCAAACGGTCGTTCGTTCAACATCGAATTGGTGCCACAACCCAAGGCCAAGCATTATACGGCTTATACGCTTTATGACACTTATGATATCGAAGTAATCGATGCTGAATCGAGATATTTGCGAAACCGTACAGGTAGCGCACAAATTTTGTCAGAGAATTCCATCACTTCGCCCATGCCGGGCAAAGTGGTTAAAATTACGGTTTCGGTGGGCGATGAAGTAAAAAAGGGCGATACATTGATTACGATCTCGGCCATGAAAATGGAAAGCGAATACAAATCGCCCATTGACGGCAAAATTGTAATTATTCATGTTATGGAAGGCAGCACAGTTGACGCCAATCAGGTTTTAATAGAAATCGAAAAAATCGTATAAAATGGATTTGAAAGCCAAATTTGAACAATTTGAATTACTGAATAAACAGGCAGAATCAGGCGGCGGGGTTGACCGTGTTGAAAAACAACACAATTCAGGAAAAAAAACCGCTCGCGAACGAATCGCCATCCTGCTTGATCCGGGAACTTTTAATGAGATCGACAAAATGGTCACACACCGGGGCACAGACTTTGGAATGGATAAATCAAAAATTCCGGGCGACGGAGTGGTTTCAGGATACGGGAAAATAAACGGTCGGCTGATGTATGTTTTCGCCCAGGATTTTACCGTTTTCGGAGGAACTTTAAGCCGTGCCAATGCCGACAAAATTCTGAAAATTCAGGATCTGGCAGTCAAAATGGGTGCACCTTTAATTGGACTGAACGATTCAGGAGGAGCCCGAATTCAGGAAGGTGTTGAAAGCCTTGCCGGTTATGCCGATATTTTTTACAACAATGTTATTTCGTCGGGCGTCATTCCGCAAATCAGCGCTATTATGGGCGCATGTGCCGGCGGGGCAGTCTATTCCCCGGCATTGACCGATTTCATTTTCATGGTCGAAAAAACCAGCCACATGTTTGTTACCGGTCCGGAAGTGATTAAAACTGTTACCCACGAAGATGTTACGAAAGAAGAATTGGGTGGCGCTATCACCCATGCTTCAAAAAGCGGCGTGGCCCATTTCACCGGAAGCGACGAAGAGCAAACCCTGATGATGGTCAGGGAGCTGATGAGTTTCATTCCGTCGAACAACATGGATGAGCCTCCCGTAAAAGTATGCACTGATCCTGAAACAAGGGCCGATATTTCATTAAATCAGGTTGTTCCGGTTGATCCCAACAAACCTTATGACATCAAAGATATCATCCACAAAATCATTGATGATGAACACTTTCTGGAAGTTCAGCCGCATTATGCTGCCAACATGGTGATTGGTTTTGCACGCATGGGTGGAAAGCCGATCGGCATTGTTGCCAATCAGCCTGCTCATCTGGCCGGTGTACTCGATATCAATTCATCAGTAAAAGCAGCCCGTTTTGTTCGTTTCTGCGATGCTTTTAATATCCCATTGGTCACATTGGTTGATGTACCCGGTTTTTTACCAGGCACAGGTCAGGAATTTGGAGGAATCATCAAGCATGGCGCCAAATTGTTGTATGCTTTTGCCGAAGCAACCGTTCCGAAAATCACACTGATTACCCGCAAAGCTTATGGAGGCGCCTACGATGTGATGTCGAGCAAGCACATTGGCGGCGATGTAAACTTTGCCTACCCCACTGCTGAAATTGCAGTTATGGGACCCGAAGGCGCCATCAATATTTTATACCGCGGAAAACTCAGCGATGAAGAAAGGCTTGCAGCAGTGGACGATTATCGCGAAAAGTTTGCAAACCCATACCGGGCAGCTGCACTTGGATACATTGATGAAATTATTCTGCCTCAGGAAACCCGCTATAAAATTATTCAGGCGCTGAATATGACCCAGAACAAACGAAAATCGAATTTGCCGCGTAAACATGGGAACATACCGTTGTAAAAATGATTGGAACAAACCACCCACATAATCCGTAAAGAAAAATGAACACTAGATGGAGGGAGGTATGCGATGGAAAAGAATTACATAAAAAGCTATCAGTACATTTTAGGAATTTGCCTTCTGCTGACCGGGATTCTTTTATTTACATTGCTAACAAGTCCAATAAGATTTCTCGGGATCGTTCTTATTACAATGGCATATATTTATTTTGCCATTATTTTCTATTCAAAATACACGACCACGGATGACGAAAATTTCAGAAGCCGAGCCCGTGATCAGATTTTGAAGCATCAGTTTAGGAAATAATAAAAAAAGCCAGTGAGAACTGGCTTTTTTGTTTTTATGCTTCTGCTTTCTCCTCATCTATTGCATTCCGCTTTTAATCGCATTCAAATGATCAACAAATGCCTGAACAGGCTGAATTTTTGGATCATTCCGGGTAAAACGGATGTAATGAGATTGGGTTCCATTCCGGTAATATATCCAGTCATCGCATCCATCGAAACAAACATTACAACTGTTTAAATCGAGTTTTTTGAATTCTGCAAAGTCAAGTTGAGCAAGCAAGACTTCCAATTCAGAAGTTGTTATTTGCCCGTTTTTCCCGACTGCCGGCACGCTGGTGTTACACTGTGTATAATTCACATACCTCACCGAATTACCGCTGATGGTCAACGTATCATTCATTGAACACCAGCCGCAAACAGTCCCGGTTTTAATAACCAGATCAGAATGAAGCTTTTCAGAAACCAATTCATCGTCGTGGCAAGCAAATGCCAGGAAAATGATCAAAACTGCATATAGAGTTTTTTTAAACATGGTCATGCTTTTTTAATACAGATGCACTTTTCACTAAAATAGTTGCGTGACAGAAAACATATTTCAGTTTATAAATTTCATATTCTGATATTTTATACCAAAGCGAATTTTGTTGTATGCCCTTCTATTGTAACCTGTTTGTGGCATTAATCTCATTTCACAGGTTGAAGTGACGTGAGCGTAACCGGACCAAGCAATCCGGACTCCTGCGGTTTCCAACCCAATGTGGTAAACAAACCGTCGGCGCCGCGATTGGTGGCTTTGTAGGCCGGGAAATTGACATTGTAGAATATCTTATATGGTCTTCCTTTCCGTTCCATATCGGCCATGCGGTTGCCCATCAGGTTAGTCACCGAAATTTCCAGCGTATTTTTATCCTTCAATTCATATCCGGGAATATTTGCTAAAAACGGTGAACTTATCAGTGTTATCAGTTCTTTCCCATTTAGGATGATGCGAGCACTGTGGGCTACTTTTCCCAAATCGAGCTGCCATGTTTCTGCTTTTCCTGAAGGTTTTTCAAAAGTGGTTTTATAAACAGCCGTTCCGGAGAAAGCTCTGTAGCTTTCGCCTTCAAGCTCCGTCCAGGATCCCAATTTCGATAATTTTACTGTTTGCGGAAGTTCAGGGCCACCACTCACAAATGTCAATGTCCAGTCAGCATTCAGGTTGATTTTCTCTCCTGAAAGTTTCCAGTAAGCATATTCAGGAATATTGGTTTTACCAGCGAAAACCTGAACCAGACAACTTTCTCCGGGCTTTAACTGGAGGTAAACCATGTTGGTTTTGCCCGAAACTTTAGTAATCGCCTGACCAAAACTGGCATTCATCGGATTGTATAAAACTGCTGAACCGATTTTGATTTCAAGCGGAACCAACCCGTCAATGGTTTCAGCGCCGCGGTTGGCGATGAAATAGGTGGTGGTTGTTCCATCAACCCTGCGGATACATTGTAGTCCGCGATCAATCATTGTTTCGCGACGGATTTTTGCCTGATTAAGTAAGTCAGAAAGATTGCCCGTCAAAATCCTGCCCTTGCCTACCTTAGCCGTTTTAATATTGCCGGAGACCGAAATAAATATCAGCGATTTTTTTAATGCCTGAAGTTTGGCCTGACGTTCCGCCAGATTTCCTAATCCGGGCACATCCAAAGGAAGTTCTTCCATTAAAACAGTTGCACCGTTTTTAGCAAGGTCAATTATCTTTTCGAAAGTTTCAAGCGGCATAAGCTTCACCGGTGGAAGTAACACCGTTTGGTAATTGGTTCCACCGGTTTGTATCTTTCCTGATTTGGTTTCGAGTCGGGCAATTTGACGATCGGAAATATAATCAAACGCATATCCTTTTTCAAAAAGGTGTTCAGCAGCTTTTCGAACTGATGAGCCTTTAGCGGCGCCATCAAAATGCAGCAACATTGATTTGCCACGAACTGCGTATTCATCAGAAATCGGGTAATATAGGAGAAGGTCGTTATCCGGTTTGCCGGCCTGTAAAAACGATTGGGAACGGGTAATATAGGAGTTCAGCGTTCCGAAGTCGTTCCAGAATGTGTTGGTTGGCCCGAAATGTACCGCTGCATAAAACATCCAGCCAGGCCACGTTGCATCCTGAGGTGAAAAAGTAGTTCCATGGTAAAAAACATGGTTGATTCCAGCCAGCAAATACAAGTCAATCGCCTGTTTCACATCTGATAAAGATGCTTCGAAATGGTCTTTCAGCCAGGTAGCCGATTCGGATGAAGCCAGCTTTTTCCCGGTGACATGGGCCACCGATGAAGCTGTTTTCACCTTCACAATGTCATCGCCTTCAGTTTCAGGAATATCGGCAGCAGCATACAAATCGAGAATATTGGCAGGAGCGCCATGCGCCTGGTTACGGATAATTTTTCCGCCTTTTGCAGCCCAATCGTGCCAGCGCTGGGTATATTTTTCAAGAATCAAATCCGAAATTGTTTCACGGTAATCGCACAAAACACGCTGATTGTATTCAGGAGTATCCTGCCCCAATAATGCCGGAAGGTATTCACGAAGATCGTATCCACGCCGTTTCTGAAATTCGTCGAACATCAGTGGCGTAAAATTTGCCTCACCCCTTGCATCATCCACTTCGTACGAATCGTTAAAATAAGCACGCAAACCACTAATATCCTGACCTTTGAAAACATTCGTAAAATGACCAAGATAATTATCAATTGCACTATCCGAAAAATGATCAATTACATCACCCTCTCCGCCAGGACCAGCACGTTCAACCATTTTACCGTGCCAGCCTTCAAAAATAGCATACAATTTCCAGAGACCCACAGGAGCTGTCCATTTGAGCTTTCCCCCTGAATCAACTTTCGCTGTGAGATTCAGGATTTCACCTTTGTCCGAATAGGCCATCAAGGCTTGCAAAGGCATAGGAATCGGGTAACGAACCTGCTCGATGGCCCAGTTTTGAAGGCTGTCTTCGTTGGCGCTTACCGGATATTTCAATTGCGAAATCACAAGTTTTGGGCGACTGATGGTGCGAAGCATGGGCTCCTGAATCATTTCAATTTTCTCCTGAAGTTGCCCACCTTCTTTTATCAGTGAATAGGATTGCACAGCCATGTATTTGCAGGCATCTTCGGGTGTTACCCACAAACCGCCGAAAGGCCAGCCTGAAGCCATTGCCAGGTCGATGCCCATGTCCAGTTGCTTGCCTTCCTGAAGGGTATATTTCAAATTTTCTACCCATTCAGGAGAAAGAAATTTTATGAAACGGTTTTCATACCCATGCACACCATAAATCGGGGTTATTTCCAATCCGCCCAATCCGGCTTTGGAATAAGCTTCCATGGCGGCTTTCAGGTCGGATGGATTGACACTGCTACCCATCCACCACCATCGGCTCCATGGTTTTGCTTCTTTGGTGATTTTCGGCCAACCAGGTTGCGGATTTTTTGTTTTTTCGATTTCTCCAGAACCTGTAAACAAAAATACAAGAATCGCAGAAGTAAGTAAAAGTTTGAAATTTGTTCCCATCCTATAATTTGGTTAAATCGAAGACCAAGAGAAAAATTGAACTTTCAGAATCCGTCTAAAATCGTTTTCGCTTCTTTGAATTGATTTGTCGCATTTGTAACTTGAATCTACCTTCATCTTGATTTGAGAAAATGAAATGCAAAGTAATAATTAATTCATATCTTGCAGGTATCCGGCAACTCATATTTTCTGAGTTAAAACCCGAAACAACATTTCTGCAAAAATTAATGTGAATCATGGATGCTGTAAGTGAGAAAATAAATTTTATTGGTCCAGCCATTGAAAATAGAAAATTCAAGTTCATTTTTGAGCAGTCACCAATTGCAATAGAATTATACGATACTTTTGGGAAGTTAGTTGATGCTAATCAGGCTTGCCTTGATCTGTTTGGAATTAATAATATCGGATTAGTTAGAGACTTTGATTTATTTGCAGATCCAAATTTGCCTCAGCAGGCAATTATTGATGTTCAGGCAGGAAAATCGGTTAAATATGAGTTTGCATTCGATTTCGATCGGGTAAAAGAAAAAAAACTTTACGATACATCCAGAGAAGGAAAATGCTATCTCGAGTGTTATATCAATCCGATTAACAATGAAAAAGGTGAACCAACCGGGTATATCTCTCACATAACTGAAATAACAGATAGGAGAATATCTGAAATTCTACTAAAAAAACAAGCTCAGGAATTAGAGCATCTTAATCATACCAAAGATAAATTTTTCTCAATAATTGCACACGACCTGAGAAATCCGTTTAACGCCATCATCGGTTTTTCCGACTTAATGCTGAAGAATTTTAATTCGCTCGACGACCAAACGCTTCACAAGGGACTTACAACCATTGAAAGTGCTTCGACCCATGCCTACAAATTACTTGAAAACCTCTTAATTTGGTCAAGAAACCAAACCGGAGTGAGTACATTTAATCCGGAATTACTGAACATAAACACATACATTGAGAAAAATATTAAATTGGCTGAAGGTTTGGCAATCAAAAAAGAAATCGCGCTCAAGGCAAATATCAGTAAGAACTGTCTGGTCTTTGCTGACAAGAATATGATTGACATTATACTTAAAAATTTGATTTCGAATGCCATCAAATATTCCCACAAAGGAGATAAAGTAAAGATTTCAGCAACCAACAAAGACGGCAAGGTTGAAATTTCGGTTTCTGACAAAGGGATTGGAATTCCAGAAGATAAATTGACTGCTATTTTCGAAATCGACAAAAAAACAAATACTTTAGGGACAGCAGATGAACAGGGAACCGGTCTGGGACTCATTATTTGCAAAGATTTTCTGTCAAAACACAACAGCCAAATCCGGGTCGAAAGTTATTTGGGCAAAGGCAGTAAGTTTTCATTCAGCTTGCCTCTTTATGAGAAACCAAAAACCGTATAAAACACGAATGGGAACAATCCGTTAGGAAAGTCCCCATTCACTTTTGGTTAACCCGAAGGTTTTCCTGAGTGCCAGACTACGGTTATTACAACTGGCTGTTTGATCCGGCCTTTCGGTCTTTTCTCTCAGCCTTAAACCATCCGGTAATGCTTGTTACAGCATCATCTTCAGGT
>JBBRXN010000050.1:0-38984 GCA_038248385.1 Bacteroidales bacterium | reverse complement strand
TAATGTGATTTGTAATGATGTTATGATGTAAATATAATGAATATCAATTAATTACACAAATTATTTAAGCAGTTAATATTAACAAAATCCGCTTGATTTTTGATCTTTTTTTATTAGGTCGTCATACGGATAATCATATTAGTATTTTATAAATTTAGGTAATTGTTATGCTTTGCTTAACCTTGTTGTTCCATCAGGTCAACTACATGCGCAAAATGTTTGCAATAGGCAGTTTCAATTAGTATAATATCCTCCTTTTCGAGTTGAATGATACCGGTAGTATTGTCTATTGCATGAAATGATGTCCTGATCCCCGGGATAACTGTACTTATTTCTTCATAACTCAGTATAAAGCTCAATGCCAGCGCTGTTTTGCTGATTTCATATTTTTGGCACAAAGGCCAAATTGTATTTTCCAGCGTTGCCAAAGTTGTTTCCAAAATCTCCCTGTTAAAACGGAAGCTGCGGTGATCATCCGGAGCAAATTGTGCATCAGGTTTAAGTTTACCGGTAAGTAATCCAAATTGTAAAGGCATCCTGGCTATTACTCCATAACCATGCTCCTTTGCTGATTTTATTGTATCGGCTGCTCTTTGATTAATGATATTAAACACCAACTGGAATCCATGACCTATTTGATGGTCGCACAAAAAACCTGCTTCAGGTGAAGTATCAAAGGTATTGAGTGAAATACCCCAATACCTGATTTTACCTTGCTGCTGCAATAATTGCATGGCTTCAATACATTCGCCTTCCTGCAGGTGAGCCAGCTTTGCAGAGTGTAACTGGTAATAATCGATTGTGTCTCTTTTTAATCGCTTCAAACTCATTTCACAAGCATCGAGTATATATGCTTTTGAATAATCTAGTTTTATGGTATTGTTGATATTTCTGTGTCCGACTTTAGTAGCAATAATGATTTCCTTATTTCCGCCGAGGGAATTGCCCAGTAATGTTTCCGAATGCCCAAGGCCGTAAAAGTCTGCAGTATCAAAAAAATTAATTCCCTGTTCCACCGATTGCATAATAGCTGCTATGGAATCATTGTCATCAGCCTTTCCCCATCCAATGGGAGTATTACCAACAATGGGATTGCCTCCAATAGCCCATGCGCCAAAACCAACTTCACTGACTATAAGGTCTGTATTTCCAAATTTTCTGTATCTCATAAATTTTCTATTGGTTCAAAGCAGTTTCCAATACCGCGGTGATGAAAAAGACCTTAGATTAACAGTAAAATCCATTGGTTGTTCAAACATGGCTTGCGGTTAGGTAAAGTAAATTTCCTTGATCTTCATCTATATCATCATGATTGTCTCCACGTAAGCTGTTGTCATTTTAAAAAGGCATCGCCCATCAATATTGATGGGCGATGCCTTTTTAGAGAAAATAAGGAATTAAAGGGCAGAGATAATCTCATGTAATTCTTCTCTTGTTTTACCGAGTTTAATCTGAAGTTTTCCTAACAGTTCTTCTTTCTTCCCTTGCGTAAACAAAAGATCATTGTCCATTAAGCTCGCAAATTTCTGTTTGAGCTTGCCTTTCTGCTCCGCCCAGTTTCCTTTTGCTTCTGTGCTATTCATTATATTGATTTTTAATTAGTAACTGAATTTAGTACTTCAAAAGTATGGACTTTGATTACTGAAAGTGTTACACAATTCCGGAAATAGGTTGCATTATTCACATATTATGCCTCGTCTTTGGTGGTTCTCACCAAACTTATTCCCGAAATGAAAAATATTAAACCAAGTATTCCGAAAATAATCAATGTTTTTGCATCGTTATTACCTGCATTGCTGGTGAACTCCACAGCTGCATAAATAAGCCCTCCAATTCCGAGAATTGTCAATAAAGCGCCGAAGATTCTTTTAAGATTCATAATTTTTGTTTTTAATGATTCAATTAATAAAATAGGTCACAGTAAAATTTAATCTGACAAGAGATTATTATAATGCAAAGATGATGCTCTCCTTGCCGCATAGCGTTACACAACTCTGGGAAAAAGTTACATGATTCACATATTTTATTTCGGATAATTGGTCGGTCTTGTATTTTTAGAAAACAAAAAGCCCCCGGTAATCCGGAGGCTTTTTGAATATTAAGCTGTTTAAATTTATTGAAGAATAATTTTTCTCGTATCCACGATCTTATTCGATGGGTTTATTATGTGTAAAATATAAACACCGCGAGATCCCAGAGTTGACAGATCGATGTTAAACAATGGTTGGTCGATATTGTTTTGGAAAACAGCCTGACCGACTGAATTGGTAATTTTCAGTTTGTATCCATTCATCAATGAGTAGTTGCCTGTATTGATATACAAACGACTGGAAGTCGGATTCGGATAAACCTTGATCGTATTCATATCGTTTGGAGCAGCAACACCGGTAAAGTTTACATCAATGATAAGCGTATCAGTTACTGAAACATGAACGGTGTCATACCTTGTTTCGAGACAAACTTTAACGATATCATTAACAATAACATGTACAGTATCAATACAAACCTGACCGATGGTATCATAAACCAGAATATATTCCTTTACTGAATTACTACAGTTGTTTTGATTTGTGTAAGTATAGGTTATGAGTTTATTGCCCAGACCGGCTGCAGTCGGACTAAAGATATTGCCTGTAACACCCTCGCCGGTAAATGTTCCTCCGGTTGGTAAACCTGAAAGTACAATCGAAGGACTTGTAATATTTACACCTGAAGGAAGCTGATTCATAGTTACTACCGGCAATGGAATCACAGTTACAACTTGTACTGCGCTTGCAGTATTGCAATGGTTGGCATCATTAACATATACAGCATAGTTTCCACCTTGAGTAGCAGTAATGGTTCTTGTTGTAGCGCCATTGCTCCACAAATAAGTGTCTCCTGCACTTGCTGTTAACAATACCGAACCACCTTCACAAAAAGTGGTTGCACCATTTGGAGTTATTGTTGCTGTTGGCAATGCAACAACTGTAACCGGAGTCACAGCTGAAGTTCCGTTACAACCAATCCCGTTTGACACTGTCACTGAATAATTTCCGGCAGCTGATACTGTAATACTTTGAGTTGTTGCACCATTTGACCACAAATAACTGTTTGCAGGACTTGAAGTAAGTGATACCGTATTTCCCTGGCAAATAGCTGTTGAGCCACTTGGAGTAATCGTAGGCATTGGCATCGGGTTTACGGTGACTGTAGTTACGGGTGATGTAACTGAACATCCGGCACCACCGGTTACAGTTACAAAGTAATCTCCGCTTTTTGTTACCGTAATGCTTTGCGTAGTTTCACCGGTTGACCACTTAATGTTTCCCGGACTTGATGTTAATACGACTGAACTACCTTCACATAAGGTTGTTGGTCCTTTTGGAGTAATAGTAGCTATTGACAATGGATTAACTGCAACTGTAGTTGCAAGTGACATTGTTGAACATCCGTTATCATTTGTTACGGTTACTGAATAATTTCCCGCAGTTGAAACAGTGATGCTTTGTGTTGTAGCGCCATTCGACCACAAATAACTTGCTCCTGAACTTGCAGTGAGTATAACTGAATTCCCCTGGCAAATGGTAGTTACACCAGCCGGAGCTATTGTTGCTCTGGTTGGAGCCGGACTAACTGTAACAGGGGTTGCATCAGAGGTTTTGGTATCACCACAGGCATTGGTAACAACAACTGAATAATTACCTGCAGTACCAACAGTAATGCTTTGAGTTGTTGCTCCGTTTGACCATAAATAGGTTGCATTTTTACTTGCAGTAAGTATTACTGAATTTCCCTCACAAATTGCTGTTGATCCACTCGGTGTGATTACAGCTTTTGCAGCTGGATTAAGTGCAACTGTTGTTGCAGGCGATGTAGCTGTACATCCGTTTGCGTTTGTAACTGCAACGGTATAATCACCAGCAGCCATAACTGAAATGTCCTTTGTCGTTGCGCCGTTTGACCACAGGTAGCTAGTTCCTTCACTTGCCGAGAGTACTACCGGAATTACTCCGCATAAAGCTGCTTCACCGGCAGGGGTTATTGTAGCAGTTGGCAAAGGATTAACTGTAACTGTTGTAGCAGCTGATGTTACTGAACATCCGCCCGCGTTGGTAACTTTTACAGTATAATTTCCGGTTGTTGCTGCGGTAATGCTTTGAGTTGTCGCACCGGTTGACCATAAATAACTGCTTCCCGGACTTGATGTGAGTAATACTGAATTTCCCTGGCAGAATGTTGTTGGTCCACCCGGAGTTATTGTCGCTGTTGGGAATGGGCTAACAGTTACAGGGTAAACTGTAGGAGTTGCCGCCGTGCTGCCATAAGCATTTGTATAATTCACGCTTACAGTTTGTGCTCCTGCTGTATTCCAGGTTACAGTAACTGTAGGGCTTGTTGTTGTTCCTCCTGAAGTGATTGTCCCTCCTGCTGAAACTGCCCACAAGTAGTTTGTCATACCTGATTCGGTGGTATAAACATTTCCGGTGGAAGTTATGCAAACTGCTGCCGGACCTATAATCGTAGGTACTGACAATGGCATAACTGTTACGGGGTAAACCGTAGGAGTTACTGCAGTGTTGCCATTGGCATCAGTATAATTCACGGTTACGGTTTGTGGACCTGCTGTATTCCAGGTTACAGTAACAGTATTGTCTGTTGCTGTCCCTCCGGCAGTGATCGTACCTCCCGTAGGAACTGTCCAAATATAGTTTGTCATACCTGACTCTGTGGTATAAACATTACCGGTGGAATTAACACCAACTGAATTTGGTCCTGTGATGGTTGGAACCGGAGGTTTTTGATTGCATGTTGGCACGGTGGCTACTACGTTCGAGACATTGATTGCTCCACTTGTTGATAGCGCTCTTCCGTAGATTTTAGATCCGGTTAATAAATTAATGGCTCCGTTTACAAGTGCAGTTCCCCTGAAAACAGAATGCTCTCCCAAAGAGAATATACCGTTTATTTGCCAATACACATTGCACTCCGATGCTCCGTTCATTAAAATAACATTTGAGTAAGTGCTTGTTGTCAACGCGCCATTGACTTTGAAAATGAACATAGCGTCAGGATCACCTTGACCATCTAAAATTAGACCGCCATTTATACCATTTAATGATGCAGCGCCTCCCAAACAATAAACATTTGGAGTAAGGGTCTGGCCGTTTCCCAATGTAGTTGCTAAGGCTATACCACAGGTTATAGTGCTCATGTGGCCATAAGCAGTAGCTACATCTATTGCAGGTTGTGTTGCACCAGGATCTCCGGCATAAGACATCCCAACTAAACTTCCAGGTCCAGGAGGATTAGGAATTCCGGTTATTAACCCTACATGAGTTCCGATATCGCCTGTTACAACTGATGCTCCAACATTATTTAAGTCACCAACTGCGGTGAACAATACAAATTTTGAAGTTGTCTTTAAATCAGGTGCGATTTGACCAAACATCGTGGTCGGTATCACAAATAGCAGAAGGGCTATTAACCAATTAAGTAAATTTCTTTTCATGATAATTTTTTTAGTGAATTTTGTCATTTATATGCGTGTAAAATTACTATTAGGAATAAGTTAAGTTTTATACAATTCCGGAAAAAAGTTGTATAAATCACGCATTATTATGATAATATTTGCTATCTGTAATCCACTATTCCGGGTTTAGATATTTCAAAATCCCTAAACCCAAAATCATCAGTTTTATAGGCGTTTGTTCTGAAAATATTGGAGCCTGTACCGGGGATTGTTGGATAATATGACAATGAAATCTGGAAGGTGCTGAACATGAGAAAATCATTTTTTATCATGATACCCAAACCCAGGATGGAATAGAGCCGGCTCGTGGTAAAAATGGTTGACTTATTGCCCAACATTCCGAAAGTAGTATAAATATATGGACCGAAACGGAAGCCGATAAAGTTCCATGGAGCATAACTTTGTGTTTGCAGATTTAAAACTACCAGATGGGTTGCCGGATAAATAAGCCCTTCGAATCCTTTCATTTCGTCGCTAAAGCTGAGATTATCTGAAAAAAGCCGGTTTTTGCCAAGTATTAGAGTGGGTTTTACGAATTGTCGGATCTTCCAATTACCCAGATTGAATAATGGTGTGTAATAATTGATCCTGGCCGTAAACACCTCCTGTTGGAGGCCGGTTGATCTGATAAACGTTCCATATTCGAGATGGGTGCTCAGGTATCCAAAAGGATAATAATTACCCCAGGCAGTTTTTAATCCCAGATACCATCGGTTTGTTTGCCGGGAATCTATACCCATAGTCAGTCCAAATGCACGGCCCAGGGGAATGTCTTCAACTTTTCCGAAATTGAAAATATAGGTATCTTTAACATATTTTCGCGAAGTAATTCCGATTCCTGTAAAATAAATATTTTCATTGTTGAGAATATTTTCAGTTTGAGCTTCAGCAGGTCTTCGCGGATAACCCGTTCTCAGCAATCGTCCCGATAAAATGAGATTGGTGCTTCGGGCCTCTACCGAATTCCCTTTGTATAATTGCCAGGCCCTTGCACCCCAGTAATCCTGAATATTGCTTTGAGCTGATAAAAACCGGGTAGTATCGTTTCGGAAATAGCTTTGAGTTGTAAATATTTGCCCCAAAAATATTCCGCCTGCCCATTTCAATACCGGTGAATCGAAATGTCGTTCAAATCCAATGCTTTTTACCAGGTCATTTTCGCCTGAATACGAATATTGAAGATTGGAACTAATATAGGTATTGCCAATATTGGGAACAAAATAGCCAATTCGTGTAACTTGTTCTTTTGTAGGTCGGTACCATTGTTTTTCAGCCTGAAAATGATGTCCAAGTCCCAGGAAATTGATGTCAGAAAGGCCGGCATTAATGGTGGATGTTGTTCGCTTATAGGCCGGCACAAGGCTCCAAACGTCCCATGTTCGTATATAAACATCAACAGAATCAGCTTTTTCTGAAGTGCTTAAAGTATAAAAAAGCACCTCATGTACATATTTATTTGACCGTATCAACCGCTCCGATTCCTTTACCAATAACGAATCAAATGGTTCATTCTTTTTGAAGAGTAACTGGTTCTCGATAATTTCCGTCCGCGTTTTTATATGCAGTTTATTGGCCGATTTCACCAGAAAGCTCTTCGGGACGATGGATGTATCCTGAATATGATAGCCAAAAGGATCATCCGTAATGATATGGATATTCCTGACTATCTTTCCTTCCGTCTTGAGAAAGGATTTTGGCCTTTTTAATTTGTTTTTTCTTGTTTGCCTGACAGCTTTTTTAGCAACGAGAGGTTTGAAAATCAGCTTGTGTAGAAACCTGGTGAATTTTGTTTTTTGAGAAAACTTTTCAAATTCCCTGTACTTTAATGAATCCTGGTTGGGAACCGGTTTTTGTGCCATTGCCTGTCCGCAAAAGCTAAGAGTCAATAACACGATGAAAAGTAATCTGCGGAACATAGCTAATGTGAATCAGGTTGACTTTTTCATCAGATTCTTAAGGGACTCAATATAATCTTTCAGAATTTTATTTGTGATTTCAGGGCTACTTTCATTCGGAACAGTGACCGGCATTTCTTCCAGAAACTTTGATAATTCAGGATGGTTTTTATTTATTTTCAAGGTTAATGCCAAAATTTTAGCATTGAGTTCTTTTTCTGTCTTCATAATTATTCAGTTAAAATTCTTCTTTTGTAATTTTACTTTTGTCAACTCCCAGCTTGGTCAGTTGCTTAAGCACTGCATCCATCATCGGATGCCGACCACATAAATAAAACTGCTGCTTAAAGCCTGAAATATTTGTTTTCAGAAAATCGGCACTGATTCTTCGATAATGATATTCGTCAGTCTCTTCTTCCGATAGGATATTGATAAAAGCATCGCTCAACATTTTCTTCAGCTCTAATCCATAAACAGGATAGCTTACAATTTTTAATCCGGCTGCAAGTTGCCTATTTTTTCATGGAAAGGGTTTACACAAATTCGGGAAAAAGTTACATGAATCACACATTCACTATTCGTACTTTTTGTAAGTTTTATCAATTTTTTCAGCCAGATCGAAATCGTGATGAGTGATCCCTTTGGCCGAATGCGTGGACAAAGCGATAGATACCTTATTGTAACTATTGCTCCAGTCAGGATGATGATCCATTTTCTCCATTTCCAAGGCAATTGCAGTCATAAAAGAGAATGCTTCGACAAAGGTTTTAAACTTAAATTCTCGTTTAATGGCGTTTTCTTTGTGAGTCCAGTCTTGTAAATCAAGTGCCAGATAACCGGCAACTTCTTCATTTGATAATGCTTTCATAATTAAGTTCTTATTTTTATTAATTCTAATAAGTTCATTTTAAATTGAACTAATGTGACTAAAAAACAAGCTTTTGGCTTATTTTGTTTATATTGAACATTTTATATAGTTAATGGTTTGCTATAATGTAGAATAATTATTATTCCCAAATTTCAATATCAGATTCAATATGGCAATTCAAATTCCTATAGTTTCATGGTTCGATAAAAGTACAGTAAAGCATTTACGGTTACCGTTTTCCTTTTTTCTGCTGCCTGTATTTTTGTTTGCGCTAAGTCAATCCGGTGATATCAATTGGGTGAATACCATTCTGGCTTTCCTGATTTTACACGTTTTGGTATTCCCGTCGAGCAATGGCTACAATAGTTATCAGGATCGGGACGAAGGCAGCATTGGCGGATTGAAGCATCCTCCAAAAGTTACATCCAACTTATATTATGCCACTTTACTGATGGATATTCTGGCACTTTTAGCCGGATTGGTTATTTCGGTTTACTTTTCGCTGATGGTGTTGGTATTCATTATCATGTCGCGTGCATACAGTTACCGCCTGATCCGTCTGAAAAAATATCCGGTTATCGGTTTTCTGACCGTGTTTGTATTTCAGGGGGCTTTTGTTTATTTGATGTCTTCGGTGGCAATTAGTGCTGATAATTGGATCAGTTTATTCTCAGAAAATTCGATCATCTGCATGGTTATTTCCAGTTTGTTCATTGGCAGTATCTATCCTTTAACACAGATCTATCAACACCAGTCAGACAAGAACGATGGAGTTATTTCTTTGAGTTATAAATTGGGTTATACCGGAACTTTTGTGTTTTCCGGGTTGCTTTTTTCTGTTGCAGTTCTGTTGATGTTCTTCTATTTCAGCATAAAACAACAGTCAATTGCACTGATTATATTCTTATTGATGATGCTTCCTGTTATTTACCGACTTTCCGTTTGGTTTGCAAAAGTGCGGAAAGATGCTATCCATGCTGATTTTGACAATACCATGGCCATGAATATGCTCACTTCTGCTACAATGAACCTGTATTTTTTACTTTTAATTGTCAATCGCTATGGAAACTGGTTCTGATGCAAACCGGATAATTTCAATCGGAACTGCTGTACCTGAATATTTAACGAGTCAGGATACGATTCTTCAGTTTATGCACAAAGAATACCGGGATACGACTGCTTCCCGAAAGTTAAATGTATTGTTCCACCAAAGTGCCATTAATAGCCGTTATTCGGCCATTCCTGATTTTTCTGAAACTGACGGACGTTCGCTATTTCCGCTGACTCACGAAACGCCAATGGTCGAAAAACGGATTGATATTTATAAACAAATGGCATTGCCACTTGCAGTAAAGGCCATCAAAGATTCTTTTCAAAACATTCAGACATCAGTTGCCGAATTCGGGATAACCCACCTGATTACAGTTACTTGTACCGGAATTTACAATCCGGGACTTGACATTGAATTGATGCAGGAATTGGATCTGCCTGCTGATACTTTCCATACCGGGATTAACTTTATCGGCTGCAATGCCGCTTTCCCTGCCTTGAGAATTGCCGACAGTATTGTAAAGTCGCAAACCGATGCAAAGGTGCTGGTTGTGTGTGTGGAGCTTTGCACTTTGCATTTCCAGCCTAAAAATGATAGTGACAATTTGCTTTCGAATACGATTTTTGGTGATGGCGCTGCCGCGGTAATCATAGTTTCTGATTCATTGGCCAATAAGCAAAACCTAAAGGGATTTTCGCTGAATGGATTCAGCCCCATGCTTCTCAAACGGGGAAAAGATTTAATGGGCTGGAATGTAACTTCAGTAAATTTTGAAATGATACTGGATGCCGGAATACCTGAATTTCTGGGTGAAGAATTAAGCCAATTGATGGTCGCGGTTGCTGAAAAGCTGCAATTGACACCTGATAATATCAATCATTGGGCTGTGCATCCGGGTGGAAAAAAAATACTTCAGACAGTGGAGCGCGGATTACAACTTAAAAATGATGAACTGAAAAATTCATATAAAGTACTTCGGAATTATGGGAATATGTCGTCGCCTACCATTTTATTTGTACTGAACGAGATCTGGAAAAACCAGCCGAAGTCTGGAGACACTGTTTTTGCATTGGGTTTTGGGCCCGGAATAAGTATCGAAACAGCTTCATTGGTTTGCCATGGGTTTGTTTAAAACCCGATCGGCCCAGTCTGAAATGATGGATGAACCTGATATTCCCGTTCAATTACTTCATAAAAACCTGGGTGAACTGGATATTCTGAACCGCTACCTTGGAGGACATTCGATTTCAATTGAGGGAATAAAACGGTTGATTACCGATCGGCATAAAATATATCACATTGTCGATTTGGGTTGTGGAAGCGGCGATGTGCTGAAATATATTGCCCGTTGGGCCCGATCAAACCACTATCAGGTAAAACTTACCGGAGTCGATAAAAATGCTGATGCCATCCAATATCTGATCAAAAATTGTTCTGATTATCCTGAAATTAGCGGTGTAGTTAGAGATTATAAGGAATACCTGGAGTCTGATCCAAAGGTGGATATCGTTCATAGTTCCCTGTTTTGTCACCATTTGAACAACAACGAGTTGCTCGAGCTGTTCCGGTATTTGAAAACCTATACCAGAGAAGGGTTCGTTATTAATGATTTACAGCGAAGTCCGATTGCTTATTACAGTGTTTGGATTTTAACGAGGTTACTGAACGGATCAGCCTTATCAAAGAATGATGGACCGGTTTCTGTATTGCGGGCTTTTACCCGAAATGAATTGGAGAAATTGATGCAAAATGCAGGTTTAATAGTATTTACTATTCAATGGCGATGGGCTTTCAGGTATCTTGTGGTTGCGAAAAATCGTAAATAAGTAATATGAAGGATATAATGTTGTATTATTTATTGATCAAGTTAGACTCACCCCCTCGCATCTGCGATGCTTGCCCCCTCTCTTTTTAAAAGTGAGGGGTAACCCCCGAGTTTGTCGAGGGGTGGGGTAGTGAATTTATAATACGATCCTAAATTGTTTCACTTACTTAACTATGGAATTCATTGAAAAACAACCCGTAGATGTTCTTATTGCCGGAGCCGGACCGGCAGGTTTGATGATGGCCTGTCAGCTTGCGTTGCATAATATTTCATTCCGGATTATCGATAAAAAAGCCTCACCTGCAATCCATTCCGGAGCGTTAATTGTACATGCCCGCACGCTGGAGATATTTCATCAAATGGGTATTGCTGAAAAAGCCATAAAAGCAGGAACAACGGCAAATTCAATCAACATTCAATTCAATCATCAAAAAAATACGATTATTGATATCAGTGCGTTTGGTAAAGGTTTGACCCGCTTTCCCCATCTTCTGATGCTCGAACAGTGGCAAACGGAAAACCTGTTGAATGAATTCCTTAGGGAACACGGCCATTCAGTTGGGAACAATACAACTCTTTTAACTTTTACTCATGACAGCGAAGGAATTGCCGCTGAAATTCAAAAGCCGGACGGAACAATTGAAATTATTAAATCCCGGTACTTGATTGCTGCTGATGGAAACAACAGCTTTGTCAGAACACAATTAAATATTCCATTTCCCGGAAAAACGCATCAGGCACGTCTTTTTATTACCGATTGCGAAGCCAATTTGCCCTTTAATGCCAACGAAATCTTCTTTTCATTTACCTCAACACATACAGCAGGATTTTTTCCGCTAACGGGCAATCGTTGGCGGGTTGATGGCCTGATCCCCATGATCCAAAAGAAAGCGGAAGTTGGTTTTGCCGATGTGCAAAATTTCTTCAGCAATCAACCTCATTCAGAAATAGAACTTCAACAACCGCAATGGTTTTCGGTATTCCGGTCACATTCGCGCTGTGCCCAATCGTACAGGAAAGAAAGATGTTTTTTGGTTGGAGATGCTGCCCATGTTCACAGTCCGGTTGGCGCGCAAGGCATGAATACCGGCCTTCAGGATGCGCATAACCTGGCGTGGAAACTGGCGCTATTTATTCGCGGTAAAGCATCTGAAAATTTAATGGATAGCTATCAGGATGAACGACGGCCTTTGGCATTAAGCATTATCCGTTATACCGATTATGCCTATTCGTTTATGACAACCAATTTTTTCTTGACCCGGTTTTTACGATTGAAGCTTATTCCATTGCTATTGCCAATGCTATTATCGTGGTTTAAAAAAGATATCGCGTTACACGATAAAATTTTCACTTCGGTTTCAGGAATTGGTATTAAATATAAAAACAGCATCCTGACCGATTCTTTATCGTCAGATAATTTTCCTGAACATGCACCCGGGCCCGGTGACCGCCTGCCTTATCGGGCATTTGAAATGGCTGGTAAATCCTGCACTTTAAATGAAGGCTTTGATTCACAAACTTTCCATCTGCTAATCTTTGGGAAACAAGAATTACCGGCGCCTTTTCAATTGGTAACCGACCAATTCAGTGATGTGATTTCAGTAAAATTCATTGCATGGGAACCCGGAACGCAACTGCTTTTTAAAAGCCTTGGTCTAAGAAATGAAGGCTGCTACCTGATTCGACCCGATTTATACATCGCCTGGCGAAGCGTGGAGTTTGACGCGATAAACTTCAGTAATTACCTTCAAAAATTACTGAAATGAAGTTCAGAGGTTTTGAATTTGAAGATCAACCCTGGTTTTCTGAATCAATCAGGGACAGTATGACCGACTATCTTCGGTTCCTATTCCATTCGTTTAAGCTTTACCAGCCTGTTTTACCATTTCTGAAAGAAGCACTTGTAAAAACCAACTCCAATCAGATTCTCGATTTATGCTCCGGAAGTGGTGGCGCCATGGAGAGTATTTTTACTGATTTGAAACAAACTTTTAATGCTGAAATCAAAATAACGTTATCCGATCTGTTCCCCAATCTGCCAATATATCAGCATTTATATGTCAAAACCGATGGAGGAATTGATTTTGTAAGCCAGCCGGTTGATGCCTGCAATGTGCCTTCAGAATTAAAAGGCTTTCGAACACTGTTTTCCGGATTCCATCATTTCGATCGGGAAAAGGCAACAGAGGTTTTAAAAAATGCTGTTGATGCCAGGCAGGGAATTGGAATTTTCGATGGCGGCAACAAAAGTGTTTGGATGATTTTTCTTATCCTTATTATTCATCCGATTGTGCTGTTTTTTTGTACCCCGTTTTTCAAGCCATTCAGGATTTCAAGATTGCTTTTTACTTACCTGATTCCAATTATCCCTTTTTGCACTGTCTGGGATGGCATCTTCTCCATTCTGCGACTTTACGATCCTGATGAACTGTTGCGAATGGCGAATGAGGTTGACAATGCCAACTATATCTGGATTTCAGGAAAAGTCAGGAACAAATTCGGAATGAGCATTGCCTACCTGATTGGGTATCCAACAGGTTATCGGAAGGAAGATAAGGTTAACAAAGTTAGATAAGGTATGGGTAGGCGTTACTACTGCTGTTACTAAGGTTGTTGGTAGGGAAATAAGGTTTTTTACATCATTCGTGATTCAGGAATACAATTTTTTCAGGTCAGAATTAATACAAAAGGTGAGGGAGAATCATTGAAGCAGGAATGAGAAGTAATGTTTAGTCTTATTGTTTTTTCCAATATTCATCAGCCTTTTTCTCCATCTTCGAGAGTCTTGTATAATAATCAGGAAACTCATTCAAATGAGCCCAGGCTATTTTTCCGGTTGTTTCTCTATCGTTATTGGAAACATTCGTTTCAGGCGAAATTTTACCATGCTCCAATTCAACATTTAAGCCTTTTGCAAATTCTTCCACATTTACTTCATTCCAGTTAATGCCGAGACCATCGCCGATCTCTTTTGCATCCTTCAATAGAAATTTCTTCATTTTGCTTTTGATGATTTATTTTACGTGTTTATAATTTGTTTTTTATTGCACACGAGTTCCCAATCCAAAGTAATTGGGTTGGGGAGTTCGTGAGAAACATTTATTAACCTAACTGCACTGACCTAACAAAAAGTAGAATACAACAAAAAGGATGATCGTTCCGAGGCAGCCGCCACCTAATTTTGAAGCGCCATAACCTGCGATGATTGTTTTGAAAAAACCGTTCATAAGATTATTTTTTAATTATTTATTACTTTTCAATTTGCTGATGATGAATATGATAAAATAGAATGATTACTTTGCCTCATCAATTTTCTCTTTGGCTTTCTTCTTAAAAAATCCCCTGAGTAAAAAGTTGTGCTGAGCCGCTTCCAGGTCTTCATCGAGTTTCTGGGAACCGGTTTCCAGATTTTTAATCGTCTGTTTTAAACGCGCCCCTGATTCCTCATCGTGAAGCAAAACTCCTATTGAAGTTTCCGGATTAGCGCTTGCTTCTTTTAAGCTGCTGACTAATTCTTTGGCATTACCAGCTATTTGCTCCAACTGCAATACCGAAGTTTTCAGTGATTTAAAGACCACCGTATCCGTAGTAAGTTCGTTGGCAAGTGTGCCTTTTTTATTGAGCCCTTCGCTGAAATTCGTAAGTGAACTGATTAATTGCTGTGCTTTAACTGATGCATTCTGAAGTGAAAGGGTAGCAGCATCGAGGTGGTTATAAACGGCTTCATCGGTTAATAATTTGCCGATTGTTCCTTCTCCATTTGCAATCTTTTTACTTATAACTTTAAAATCTTTGGTAATTGCCAAAATATTTACATTGTTTTCCTGCAAGGTATTGATCATATCTTCGGAAGTAAATGTCTTTTCAACCCTGAGTGTATCGCCTGGCTTAACCTGTGGCCGGTCGAAGGTTCCTCCGTAAATAATCAGTATTTTATTACCGATCAGACCATCCGTACTTAGCTTTACAAATGCATCTTTCCGAATATACGACAACGACTTTACTTCAATTTTCATCATCACCTTCACCTTGGTTTCGGCAAAGAACTGAAGGTCGCTTATTGAACCTATTTTTACGCCTGAGAACCAGACATTGTTGCCCACCTGTAATCCGCTCACATCGTCGAAGAGCGTTACGATTTCTATTTTCTTCTTGAAAGTTTCATTCAGGTTGCCGATGAGGAGAATGCCAAGAACCAGGAATACCAGTCCGATAAAGACAAAAATCCCGACGATCACGGCTCTTTTGTGGGGTGAATTGTTCATAACTTATTGTATAAAATTGTAATTGTAAAAACTTTTAACTTGCTCATCATTCGTATCAAAAACATCCTTGAAACTGCCTGTTCGGGTAAACTTACCCTCTACAAACATTGCCACTCTGTCGGCTGTTTCTTTGGCGCAAGTGAGGTCGTGTGTGATGATGATTGAACTGGTATGGTATTTTTTCTGAACCTGATTGATGAGTTTGTTGATCTCATAACTGGTGATGGGATCTAATCCGGCAGTGGGTTCGTCGTACAACATGATTTCAGGCCTCAGAATCAATGTGCGCGCAATACCAATCCTTTTGCGTTGTCCTCCTGAAAGGTCCGACGGCATTTCATTTATTTTGTCTTCCAGACCAACAGCATCCAACACTTCTTCCACAGCCTGTGCAATTTCCTGTTTACTCAAATCTTTCATATTCATCTTCAGCGGAAATTCCAGGTTTTGTCGGATATTCATGCTGTCGTACAAGGCGCTGCTTTGAAAAGAAAATCCGATACGCAACCGCAAGGCATTTAGTTCTTTTTCGGGCAAAGCATCCACTTCCTGACCTAGAACAATTACTTCGCCCCGGTCAGGTTTTAATAAGCCAACGATGATTTTAATGAGAACCGATTTGCCGCTACCTGATTTGCCCAGAACCACCACATTTTCACCTTTGTAAACTGTAAGGTCAACGCCTTTCAGCACATCGAGTTCATCAAACGATTTGTGTAAATCCTTGATAATGATGACCGGTTCACCAGTGCCAATACTTTTTTGTATAACTTGGTTTTCCATCATTAAAAATATCTTACCCAGTTTGAAATCTGGACAATTAAAACTTCTTCAATAAATATAAGGAACATGGCCATTACCACTGCCTGGTTGGCCGCTTTGCCCACACCGCGTGTTCCATTTGTTGCATAAAATCCCTTGTATGTGCCGACAATGCCAATGGTGAACCCGAAAACAATCGCCTTTACTACTGAGGTAAAAAGATCAAGGAAATGAATGGTCGAAAATGAGTTTTGATAAAAGGAAACAAAACTGGTCGCTTCTTCGGCGCGGATATTTAGATATGAACCCAGCAAACCCACAACAATGCAATAGAATGAAAGAATGGGAATGGTGATCATGGTTGCGGTTACCCTGGTGACCACCAAATATTTGAAGGGATTGATGGCCGAAACTTCCATCGCATCAATCTGCTCGGTGACCTTCATTGAACCAAGTTCTGCACCGATACCTGAGCCCACTTTCCCGGCACAAATCAAAGCCGTTACCAATGGGCCCAATGCCTTTACTATGGCAATACCGATTAACGAAGGCAACCACGAGGTAGCGCCAAAATCTTCCAGCGACGGACGCGATTGTTTGGTGAACACGACACCTATGATAAAACCGGTAAGTGTTATAAGCGGCAATGCCCGCAAACCAATTTCAAAACATTGGTTAACAATTTCCCCAAAGTGAAATGGTGGTTTTACTGCCTGTTTGAAGAATTGAATGAAGAATTGATACGCTTTATTAACGCTCATGAAAAACCCGTCAAGCCTTCTTGATAGCAGATATTTTTTAGTGCTTGTATTAATCACTGATCAATTTATTTTAGTACTATATTTCAGCCTTTGATAAAGGCCAGCAAATCTGCATTGAGCTTGTCCTTGTGCGTTTCGGCCAATCCGTGCGGACCACCGGCATAGATTTTCAGAGTCGCATTTTTGATGAGTTTGACAGCAACTTTTGAAGTGGTATCGATGGGTACAATCTGATCGTCGTCGCCATGGATGATCAGCGTTGGTACATCGAACTTCTTCAAATCTTCAGTGAAATCAGTTTCTGAAAAAGCCTTGATGCAGGCATATTCGTTCCAAAGTCCGCCCTGCATAGCCTGAAACCAGAATCCATCGAGCATTCCCTGAGTAGCATTATTCTCCTTTCGGTTGGCGCCAAAAAACTTTTTAGACAGATCTGTATAGAATTGAGACCTGTCAGCGGCCACTCCGGCACGGGTACCATCAAAAGCTTCAATGGGCGACCCTTCCGGATTGTTTTTGGTTTTCAGCCTGATTGGCGTAACTGCGCCCATCAAAACAACTTTGGCGACGCGCGAAGTTCCGTGGCGGCCAATGTATCGGGCAACTTCACCGCCCCCGGTAGAGTGGCCAATCAGCGTGGCGCCTTTCAGGTCGAGTGCATCCATCAGTTCGGCCATATCGTCGGAGTATGTATTCATATCGTTGCCATTCCATGGCTGACTTGATCGTCCATGGCCACGACGGTCATGTGCAATACAGCGATAACCATGCGATGCCAGAAACATCATTTGTGATTCCCAGGCGTCGGCATTGAGCGGCCATCCGTGACTGAAGACAACTGGCTCACCCGAGCCCCAATCCTTATAGTAAATTTGTGTTCCGTCTTTTGTTGTGATTGTTCCCATAGTTTAAACTCTTTCGATTTTAAAATTTAATTTGAAAAATACTCCCGGACTAATGCTTCAATCTGACCATCCGTCATCTTGTCTGCAGCTTCAAGACCAACGATTTTATCACCGAGATTCTTTTCTTCAAGCCGTTTTTTAAGTTCGCCTTTTGCCTCACCCGGACCAAATATCAGGATAGATTCTGAGTCACGAATAAACTCAATTACCTCGTCATAATATATGTTGAGATTCCCGGAATAGGCTTTCTGCTGGCTGTCATCTGCATGAACTAACCTTGATTCGAAGGTTCGCTTTAGAATGGAATCACCTGTACGTCGTAGTTGTTTTTCAACTTCCGAAGCGATTACTTCTGTTTCTTCATCTTTACCTGTGATTTTCACTACAATTGCCTTGCTGTGGTCAATCCATAAACCTGTTTTTGTTTTCATCGTTTTCTTTATTTTATCTTTTATGTTTTGCTTTTCCCGGTTTCATGGAATGAGAACCAAATGACTTGTTTGAAGGGCTTTTCCATGATTTGCCTTTCCCATGGCCGTGTTTTCCGGGGACTTTATACCATTCCATCTTTTTTTTACTGTCATTTTTCCTTTGCACAACACAAGAGGAAGTGCTCAGTAAAAACATTGCAAAAAACAAAATGCCGGCTATTATTTTAATTTGTTTCATAATCGGAATTTTTTAAGTACAAATATGCAACGGATCGGGGGTTTTTTTTATGTTTTGTTATTTTTTGTGAAATCGTCTATTCAATACAACATTAAATCGTTTCACTTACTTATCTTACAAGTATTCATTTTTGCGATTACATTCTTTCCATATACCACTTCAATTGTTTTTCCATTTTTTTTTGTTGGAAGATGGTATCGATGATTTTTTGTAACCGGAGAAAGGCAGTTTCGCTTTTTACAACATAGTCAAAAGCGCCGTGGTGCATACAGTTTATTGCCGCATCAATCCTGTCCTGAGAAGATAGCAACACAACCGGAATTTCAGCATTGAAAGCCTTTATCTGATCCAATGTATCAATTCCATTCATCGCATCTCTGTCAATACCGTCAAGATGATAATCCAGGATGATCATATCCGGATTGTGTGATAAATTTTCAATACAAAGTTCTCCGGTTGAATACGTTTCAATATAAAAATCAGCATTTTCGAGGAATTCAATTTCCAGCAATTTTAGAAACACGGCATCATCATCAACCAGAAACAGTTTTATTTTATCTTCGCTTTTCATTTTTCTCATCATTTTAAATTAAGGTTGAATAGAACAGGGTGCCTGATTTTAATTTCAGCTGATTTCAACGTATTCTTAAATAATTAACTTTGAGCAAAGGTGAGCAACCTTAAAGCGATAACTATTACAAAACTTTAGATAATAGTTACATAAATCACAGCTGTAAAAATGCCCGTACCACACTTTTTTATACAAAAAGCAGAAGAATACACAAAACGCAACAAGTAAGGTTTATTCATTCGTCCCAACTCAAAACTTTGAAGAAGCTTGGACAGACGAAAAGCGCTATAAAAAATACGGAATAACCGCCGAAGAAATTGAGTTTATTGAATCAATGATTCGCCCAATGGAAGTGGAATAAACATCCCGGTTTTTTATTCGGATGTGATGTGATTGGAAATGATTTTTGTGATAATGATTTTCTGTGATTTGTCGATGTTATAAATGATATAATAGGCTGTTGACTGGTTACGGTGATAGGTGAAAACCTTGTCTCCATAAATTTTATGCATTGAATATGATGTTCGGAAATGATAAGTTTTTTTTTGCAAGTGAATAACATTTGGCCTCAATATCATCAACATATTGTAGTGCGTGTTCCAATTCCAATGCGCCCTTTTGCCAGGTTATTAAGGCCGAAAAAATGTTTTTTAAATCATCAACAGCTTGCTGTGAAAGATAGACGGATGACATACTTCATACTAATGTTTTTTAGTTTTAGTGTCGTTTTTATACAATGCTCTAACATGATTTCTGACCTCGTCAAAACCATCTTTAAGCGAAACATATCCTTCAGGGATGGGTTCGGCGATCAGGTCGGTTTCAACAAACTGAACGATATCGGGGTAGCGGCGAAGCTCATTGATTAATTTTTGCCCGGCTAAAGTATCGGTATTTATTTGAACAGTAATTGTCATGTTGTGATAAATTAGAAGTGATTCATCACTACAAATATACAATCGTTTTATCTGAAAAAAAAACATGAGCAAATCCTTCTTTCCTCCCCGCCCTGAGGCGAATCCAACGATTTATGCCTACGAATTGAATAATGTAACCAGCCATATTGGTTTGTTGAAAGTTGGATATACCAGCCGAAACTCTCAAGACCGCATAGCAGAACAATTGAAAACCAGTCGTGTGGCATATAATCATTGTGTTTGAAGAATCGGCCATGCGGAATGATGGAAGCGCCTTTTCCGACCACGATGTGCACCGCTATTTGCGTAAGCAAGGTGTACATAACGTCGACGGTGAATGGTTCAAATGTACAGTCAAAGAAATTAAGTCGGCGGATTATTGCCATAAAAAGCGGTATAAAAAACGAAGACAACAGAACGCTTGATTTTGTTATGCGACCAGATCAAGAGGAAGCTGTAAACAAAACCATTTTTTACTTCGAGAGCTTCAAAAAAGAAAACAAGGATAAAACCCCGCACTTTCTTTGGAATGCCAAAATGCGTTTCGGGAAAACCTTTGCCAGCTAACAATTGGCAAAGAAAATGGGTTGGGAAAAGATTTTGGTACTTACCTTCAAGCCTCACTTTTAGCACGGCGTTGGGAAAGCGCTTTGCTTGTCAATGTTGACAATAATACCCTGCAACGTTTGATGAATAGCGAAGACGCAAGTCTCGAATACATTGGAATCAATAAACATGAAGGAGAAAACATAGGTTTGTATGATACGGTTTTAAGTGACAAAGATTATCTCAAAAGTTTTGTGAATGTGGATTAAAACCAATCTTTAGCTTTACGGCATGCCGTTTTTCACGTACCAAAACCGAACGCTTTTCAATCATGCAAAACAATACCATCAAACTCACAGTCAGCTTTATAAATAAGCTTGTCAACTTACCCGAAAGTGGAATTGACGGCTCTGCCGTCAGATGTTTATACAAAAAAGAGACTGCCACAGTTGCGAGGCAGTCTCTTCTTTTAAGCGTGCTGGTCTTTTCAGAACCAGTGATTCTTTAACTTATAATGGTCTTACAACAGTGCTCTTTTGCAGCGTTACTGCTGTTTGAGCCAACAGTCTTCCGTTGATGGAAGCGCCTGTTTGTAAATTAATACCTGTTTGGCTCAAAATGATTCCTTCAAAATGACTGGTGGTTCCCAAAGTAACTGCACCGGCTGTTTGCCAAAAGATATTTTTTGCCTGTGCGCCACCGGCTAAGGTAATTCTTACTGCACTGCTCATGTTCAGCGTTCCTGCGATTTGGAAAATCCAAACATCGGTTGAACTTCCTGAAATGGTAACATCAGTCGGGATGATAACATTGCTTGTAAATTTATAAAGTCCTGCTTTAAGTGTTTTGCCACCAAGATTTCCGGCGCCCATATTCAAAAAATTAGGGTTTGAACGTCCGGCAGCGTCAGTGTAAGCTGTTTGCATATTACCTACTGCAGTGGTTAACCTGCTTGCATTGGTCACCCTACATGGTAGCGGACCGGCAGCATTGACTGAATATATTGTTCCGGCAACTTCGGTACAAGTTACAAGAATGGCTGCACCTGTAATTGGGCTTGCGCCAACATCTCCGGTAACAACCGAAGGATAGACATCGGTAACTCCTGTTTTTGAAAGTATTGCAAATTCTCCTGCAACTCCTAAATTTACTACTGCCAAATTTCCGTTACCGGGTTTTGTAACTGTTGCTTTTTTTAATGATGTTGCTTCAGATGATAAATTTTGAGCGGGGTTAAGCTGATCCTGGAGTTGATCTTTAGCACAACCTGTCATTAATGCTACTAAAAGCACCAATGTGATGGGTAAGTTTTTAATCAGTTTCATAATGATTGAATTACTATACATGACAATATTGTCACGATGTAAAGGTGAGCTCTTTCGAACTGCGAAATGTTACACATATATTGAAATATGTTACACAAATCACTCTTTTGAATTCTGAGATTACATCCTGTCCATATACCAATTCAATTGTTTTTCCATTTTTTTATGCTCGAAAATGGTTTCGACGATTTTTTGTAAGCGCATAAAGGCGGTTTCGCTTTTTACTACATAATCAAAAGCCTTGTGGTGCATACAGTTGATGGCTACATCAATCCGATCCTGAGAAGACAGCATTATAACCGGAATTTCAGGATTGAAGGCTTTTATCTGATCCAGGGTATCAATTCCGTTCATCGCGTCCCTGTCAATTCCGTCAAGATAATAATCAAGAACGATAACATCTGGATTATGTGCAATATTCTCGATGCAAAGTTCACCGGTTGCAAAAGTTTCAATTTCAAAATCAGCATGTTCCAGAAATTCGATTTCCAACAATTTTAAAAATACGGCATCGTCATCTACCAGGAATAGTTTTATTTTATTTGCGGTCTTCATGATTGAATATTTTTAATCATATTATACTCTTCTTCTAATTCTTTACACGACTGCTCCAACACATTTTCAAGTTTTAGAACCATATCTGATATTCCATCCATTTGTTTCTGTGTACTTGCATATTCCTGTACTTTTTTTGCAATGTTTTCAAAATCTGTACTAATACCCATTATTGCAAATGAAGGAATCAGTTTATGCACTGCCGCATACAACGAATTCCAATCTTCATTTTCCAAACCTTTCTTCATTGCGCTAATCAGGGGTGGGGTTTGTTCCAGATAAAGTGAAATCATTTGCATCATCAGTGCTGGATTGGATTTTGTTCGGTGATTTAAATAATCAAGATCAATACACCTTATTTTTTTACTTCGATCGGTTATGAAATCTTCCTCTTCATCAATAGGTATGATTTTTTGTACTAACCCAACTATTTTACTGTATAAAACTCTTTCGTCAATCGGCTTAGCGATATAATCATTCATTCCTACTGATCTGCATTTTGCCAAATCCACAGTGGTTACATCAGCAGTTAAAGCAATAATGGGAATGTTCAGATTCATTTTGTTGCGGATGTAATCAGTTGCTTCAAACCCATTCATTTCGGGCATCTGCAAGTCCATCAAAATGATATCATAAGAATTCTGTTGAAGTTTTTCGACTGCTATTCTGCCGTTAGTGGCAATATCACATCCAAATCCGAAATCATCCAACAGTGTCTTCATCAATAATTGATTGAGTGGAATATCTTCGGCTACCAACACATTTATATTTCTGTTTTCAGTATCCAATTCCACTATATCCGATACTATTTCAGCATCAGCCTTTGTTTTTTGAAAGCTTAAACTAAAGCTAAATGTAGAACCCTCATTTATTTTACTTACAACACTGATCGTTCCACCTTGCGTTTCAACCAATTGCTTAACAATGGCAAGTCCCAATCCGGTTCCACCATACAATCTTGAAGTACCGCTGGAAGCCTGTTGAAAGTTTTCGAAAATTTTCCCGATTTTATCTTCCGGTATTCCAATTCCTGTATCTGTAACAGCAAATTCAATGGTTACTTTCTCTGCATCTTCCTTTTGCAGATGAACACCTATCGTAATTTCCCCTCTGTTGGTGAATTTAACCGCATTGCTCACCAAATTCAAAATAATCTGGTGTAAACGTACCGGATCGCCAAGTAATACTTCAGGAATATTTTGGTCGTATTTCCTCACTAACTTTAAATTCTTTTCCTGAATTTTTGTTTCAAACAAATGAAGCATGGCTGACATGGACAATTTCAATTTGAAAGGTATTTGTTCGAATGTCATTTTCCCTGCGTCAACTTTAGCCAGATCAAGAATGTCGTTAATGAGCACAATCAAAGCGTCGCCACTCATTTTGATGGCTGTTAAATATTCTTTTTGTTTTGCTGATAATTCTGTTTTCAATACCACTTTCGTAAATCCGATAATCGCATTCATAGGAGTGCGGATTTCATGGCTCATGTTCGACAAAAATTGCTGTTTCGCTTTCACCGAATCTTCTGCTATCAGTGTAGCGCTTTCGGCTTTACTTTTTGCTTCTTCGGCAATTGCAGTAGCCAGCTCGGCAAAAACTTTAGCCTCGGTCAATTCTGTAGCGATTCTTTTTTGTTCAGTCACATCCCGGGCAACAATCACCACTCCAAGCACATTTCCCCGGTCATCCCTGTAAACCGATCCGTTGAATAAAACATCGGTCAGATTGCCGTTTTTATGACGCAGTGTGAGCGGCGAGTCGGCAACCGATCCTTTGGCAAATACTTCCTGATAGACTTCGCGCGCCTTTTGTGGCTCAGTGAAATAATCGAAGAAGTCGGTACCGGTGAGTTTTTCGCGTGTCAAACCTGTAATGTTTGCCAAAGCTTCATTCATATCCGTAATCTTACCTTCAGCGCTGATGGTGATCAACGGATCAAGGCTTGCTTCGATCAAACTAAGCGAATATTTTGAAAGTAATTTTTGGGCTGTCACATCCCTGGCAACAATCACTACACCCAGTACTTTCCCTTTGTCGTCCTTGTACACCGAACCATTGAACAATACATCGGTGAGTTTTCCGCTTTTATGGCGAAGTGTTAGCGGCGAATCGGCAACCGATCCATTGGCAAACACTTTTTGGTAAACTTCGCGGGCCATTTGTGGTTCGGTGAAATAATTAAAGAAGTCGGTACCGGTGAGTTCAACACGAGCCATTCCTGTAATGTTTGCCCAAGCCTCATTCATGTCGGTGATCTTACCTTCAGTGTTGATTGTAATCAATGGGTCAAGACTTGCCTCAATCAAACTAAGGGAATATTGCGAAGCTAATTTTGCAGAATAACTGATTGCTTCGAGTTTAAGATTTGCAATTTCCCACTTTTCTTTTTCTTTGATCTGATATATAAGTTCATTATCTGTTATAACTAATTCAGCGGCCCGTTTTTCTTTCTCGTCATTCTGAAAGGCAAGTTCTTTGTTTGCAACGACTAACTCAGCAGCCCGTTTTTCTTTCTCTTCGGTTTGAAATACGAGTTCGTTGTCAGCAATGAATAACTCAGCAGCCCGTTTTTCTTTTTCATTGTTTTGAAAGGCAAGTTCTTTGTTGGCAATGACTAATTCAGCGGCCCGTTTTTCTTTTTCGTCATTCTGAAAGGCAAGTTCTTTGTTGGCAATGACTAACTCTGCGGCCCGTTTTTCTTTCACCTGGTTTTGAAAAGCAAGTTCTTTGTTTGCAATAATTAACTCAGCCGCACGTTTTTCCTTTTCATCGTTTTGAAAAGCAAGTTCTTCATTGGCAACGATCAGCTCAGCAGCCCATTTTTCTTTTACTTCGTTTTGAAAGGCAAGTTCTTTGTTGGCAATAACCAGTTCAGCTGCCCTTTTTCCCTTCTCTTCGTTTTGAAAAGCAAGCTCTTCGTTTGCAACGATCAATTCGGCCGCCCGTTTTTCTTTTTCATTGTTTTGAAATATAAGCTCAACGTTGATATTACTTATCTCTGCTGCGAGTTTTTCTTTTGCTTCGTTTTGAATGGCAAGTTCTTTGTTTGCAATAATTAGCTCAGCCGCCCGTTTTTCCTTTTCATCATTTTGAAAAGCAAGTTCCTTGTTTGCAACGACTAATTCAGCGGCCCGTTTTTCTTTTTCATCGTTTTGAAAGAGAAGTTCTTTGTTGGCTTTTCGCAATTCTATGGCCCATTTTTGCTCCGTAACTTCTCTGGCTATAATCACAGCTCCCAGTATATTTTCTTGTTCATCCTTATAAACCGATCCGTTCAATAAAACATCAGTCAATTTACCATTGATATGACGAAACGTAAGTGAAGAATCGGTAACTATTCCTTTTTCGAATACTTTCTTATAAAAATCACTCGCTTTATGTGGATCGGTGAAATAGAATGAAAAGTCAGTTCCAATTAAATTGTCTTTGGAAATACCAGTAACTTGCATTTTTGCCTTATTTATGTCCATGATTTTTCCTTCCGGAGAAATAGTGATAATGGGGTCAATCGAAGCTTCAATTAAACTTCTGGCGTAATGCGATTCTCTTGTTATTAAAGTTTCCATTCCGGATGTTATCTTTTTAATTTCCAATTTGTTCAATTGGACTTCGTTTTCTGTCTTTCAATTGTTTAAATTGAGTTGGCGATAATCCGGTAACCTTTTTGAATTGATTGGATAAATGAGCAACACTACTGTAATTCAACCGGTACGAAATTTCTGTAAGGTTAAGTTCATCGTATAAAAGCAATTCTTTAACCTTTTCAATTTTATGAACGATAATGAATTGCTGAAGAGTAATCCCCTTCACTTCCGAAAATATGTTGGACAGGTAAGTATAATCGAAATTCAGCTTTTCACTGATATATTCGGAATAGTTTATTTTCGGTAATTCATCCGAATTGTGAATCATTTCGGTAATTATATTGATGATTCTTTCAATCAAAATAGCTCTCTTGTCATCCATCAATTCCAGCCCCACGCCTAACAAGGCAATTTTTAATTGCTCCCGTTGGTCTAAATTGATATTTTCCATGATATCAACTTCACCTAAATCAACGATGATAAAATGTAGCCCAAGCTTTTTTAACTCTTCTTTTACCGCTAATTTACAGCGGGTGCTCACCATGTATTTGATATATAATTTCAACTTGTTTTTTTTTAAAAATGCCGATAATTGCAATGATACTATATATTTGGCATTAAAGTGTTGTATAACCTAATAAAAGAGTTGTATATATCACATGTTTTTGGATTTTTTCAGCCTGTTTCACAGGTTTTCAAGGTTGCCCATTCGTTTTTGCTTCATTTTTTTGAAAAATGAAGGTGATAGGCCGGTAACTTTTTTGAATTGTTTGGATAGATGCGACACACTGCTGTAATTTAGCTTATACGAAATCTCTGAAAGGTTAAGTTCGTCGTACAAAAGCAATTCTTTTGCTCTTTCAATTTTATTGATGATGATAAATTGCTGCAACGTGATGCCATTCACTTCCGAGAAAATGTTGGACAGGTAAGTATAATCGTAATTTAATTTTTCACTGATGTAATCCGAATAATTTATTTTAGGCAATTCATCGGTATAATGAATCATTTCTGTAACTACATTTTTAATTTTTTCAATCAGGATGCTCTTTTTATCATCGAGCAATTCAAGTCCTGATTTCAGCAAGTTGGCTTTCAGTTGTTCATGCTGTTCCGGAGTGATGTCCTCCATAATTTCAACCTGGCCGAGCTCTACAATTACATATCTCAGTCCGAGTTTCTTCAACTCTTCTTTTACTATCATTTTGCAACGCAAACTGACCATGTATTTAATATAAAGCTTCAAAATATATGGGTTTTGATTTTTTGTAAATATACATTAAATACGATGCTATTTGAAAAAAGTCAAAATGGAAAGCAAAAAAGACAAATACGCCTGGATTATAATTATTTTTTTGAAGCCTGCCATAAAACAAGACCACCAATACCCATTACCACAATGCCTATGATTGGCGACCAACTAACGTCATGGGGTTTATTCGCGGTTATTTCAAGAACACCGATATCAACTACTTTCTCTTTGGTGAAATATTGAAAAGTTGTAAAAATAGTTAATAAGATACCTATTACCAGAAGAACAATGCCTGTTAATTTCATAATAATTTGTTTTAGTATAATTAAATTGCTTTTTAAGATTCAGATCATTCGTAACCGCTTTTTATCACAGTCGAAATCATTTTAAAACGTTCGTTTGCCTTCATACTGTTCGAATGGTGGGCAGGAACAATGATGCCATCGCCTGTTTCAAGTATTGTTGATTCTCCGTCAATCACTATTTCAGCCTTCCCGTCAATAATCTGAATAAAAGTATCGAAGGGTGAAATTTTTTCGCTAAATCCTTCTCCTGTATCCAGCGAACTTACAATGATGTTGCCGGTCAGCTTTCTCACAATGGTTTTGCTTAAAACAGCATTTGGCACGTACTCAATAATTTCGACCATACAATGCGCCTCCGATTTTGTGATTTCAGTATTTTCCACATGAAAAAATGTTTAAAATCTTACAGCACAAAATTGGGTACGTTCAAACTTTTAAACGTTATATATGTTTGGGAAAATCTTATATATATCACAGATTTTCGAGGTTGCTGTTGCGTTTTTGTTTGAGATGCTTGAAATAGGAAGGAGAGAGGCCGGTAACTTTCTTGAACTGACTGGATAAATGCGCTACGCTGCTGTAATTTAGGCGGTATGAAATTTCTGTAAGGTCAAGTTCGTCATAGAGAAGCAATTCTTTTACCTTTTCAATTTTGTTAATGATGATAAAATGCTGTATGGTGATTCCCTTTACCTCCGAAAAAATGTTGGACAGGTAAGTGTAATCGTAATGCAGTTTTTCGCTGATGTAATCAGAATAATTAATTTTGGGTAATTCTTCGGAATAATGGATCATTTCGATGACCACATTCTTTATTTTTTCAATCAGGATACTTTTTTTATCGTCCAATAATTCCAATCCCGACTTTAATAAGTTCAGCCTTAAAAGTTCGTGCTGTTCACTTGTGATGTTTTCTACAATTTCAACCACACCAAGTTCAACAGATATATGGTTCAATCCCATGTTTAATAGCTCTTCTCTCACTACCATTTTACATCGCAAACTAACCATGTATTTGATATATAGCTTCATTGGGATCGATAGATTTTTTTAATCTCGGTTGAAAATAAGCATAACCAGATTTCAAAGATACTAAACAGAATTCATCATGCAAATTTTGTAAAATATAAAATAACAGGCAACGCGCTCTGCATTGCCTGTTATTTTCGCCCTTCCCTTTCGGTGAAGGGCAGGAGATGGGGCTATTTTTATTTCATTTTTTCATTCCATCCTGAACGGTCGGGTGGAGCAGGGGTATTTACCTTTTTAACCGGGTTTTCCTGAAGTTGTTTAAGAAGCACTTCCACAGCCTTTTCGATGCACGGATCAATTCCTTTGGCCAATTGTTCAGGGCGGTCAACCACTTCAATGTCGGGCGAAACGCCAATGCCTTCGATAATCCATTGTTCGTTTTCATCGTAAATTCCGAAACGTGGAACGGCAATATAACCACCATCAACCAATCCGGCATTACCCGACATGCCGACCAGTCCGCCCCAGGTGCGTGTACCGATCAGCGTTCCCAATCCTTTTTTGCGGAAATAATACGGGAAAGCATCACCGCCTGAAGATGAATAACCGTTCATCAGCATCACTTTTGGCCCGTTGTGTGCTACTCCCGGCGTCTTCATCGGCGATAAACCATTGCGCTGCCAGTAACTGAGCGTTTTACGGTTGAGCAGGTCGGTCATCACATCAGGAATAAAACCACCGCCATTGTACCGATCGTCGATAATCAGTGCTTCCTTTTCGTTATAGGCATACATTCCGCGGAACAATTCCCGGTTTCCATCGGTGGAAGTGTTTGGCACGTAGATATAGCCTATTTTTCCTCCTGAAAGCTTGTCAACCATCGCACGTCGTTCCTGCACCCAGTTCAGGTTAAGCAATTCCATTTCGCTTGCAATTGGTTTAATGTTGAAAGTTTCGGCTCCGGCAGATTCAGGTTTCGAATTGACTGTGATTTCAATCGTTTTACCAACAGTATTTTCAAGTAATTCGTAAGGATTCATGCTCAGGTTCAGCTCCGTTCCGTTAATGGCAATCAGGTAGTCGCCTTCTTTTACATTTGCGCCTTGTTCGGTAAATGGTGAGCGGCGGGCTTCGTTCCAGTTTTCGCCGGAATAGATTTTTGTAATTTGGTATTTTCCCGTCAATGGATCAGCTTTCAATTCTGCGCCAAGCAAACCGGTATCCACACGTTTCACTTTTTCAAAATCGCCCCAATCCACATAACAATGTCCGGTATTGGTTTCCGAAATAATTTCACTTAAAATGTAATCCAGGTCTGCACGGTGACTGACATGGTCAACCAGTGGCGTATAACGCTCTTTGATACCTTTCCAGTCAACCCCGTGTAGGTTGCTTTCGTAAAAATAGTCTCGGAAAATGCGCCATCCGTCAGTATATATTTGTGCCCATTCTTTCTTCGGATCAATTTTCATCACCAGGTCATCCAGATTCAATTTACCTGCTCCCGATTTTTGGCCGGTTGTCAGTTTTGTGATTCCAAAGTCCTTTCCGGAGCGGTACATCATCATTTTTCCGTCCTCGCTAACTACTGCCTGGCCTACCTTGTCCAATACTTCTTCATCTTTTTCGTCTTCAATGGTGAATTTGTGCAATGAACTTTCGCTGATGTATAGAATTCCTCCGTCGATAGCCAGCAAATTGCGGTATTGCCCGGCTTTTGCAGGAAAGGCGGTAATTCTGGAGGAAATTCCTTCGAAATCGATCACAACTTTTACCGGTTCTGTGGCGACAGGTTTTTCATCCGGCTTTGTTTTTTTATCTTTTTTCGGTTCCTCTTTCGGCTTTTCTGCATCTTTCACCGGCTCAACATCATTTTTGTCTTTGAACAGTTTCGGTCCATCGGCTTTCAATACCATTGCATAAATGCGAGTCGATTTATTATAAACGTAGTTGAACTCGAAACTGGAGAAATCGAGGTTGTAGTCCCGGTCGGAAACAAAATAAATGTATTTCCCGTCAGGAGAAAAAACAGGCGAACCGTCGGTGAACGAATCATCGGTTAACTGATGGTTTTGGGCAGTTTCTAAGTTATATACCCAAACAGCTCCCAGTCCGTTAGCGCCTTCTTTGTCATAAGTAATCCATTTCGAATCAGGAGAGAAGGAATAGGAATTAATTTCATCCCGGTCGGCATGGGTAATGATGGTGGTTTTTCCGGTTACCACATCCACCAGTTTTAACTGAAGGGTACGGTCGAAATAAACTATGTATTTGCTGTTGGGCGACCATTCCGAATCGTATTTCCAGGCGGTTGAACTACTGGTGAGTTGGCGGGCAGTTGCACCTTTTTTATTTTCGAGCAGATAAATTTCGTATTCGCCCGAAGCATCCGAATAATAAGAAATGTACTTGCCATCGGGCGACCAGCGTGGATAAATTTCGCGGACACCTTGTGTGTTGGTCAGGTTGTAAGTTGGGCCATTTTCGGCGGGAACCGAGAAAATATCGCCACGAGCTGAGATCAGCGCGCGTTTGGCGGTTGGCGAAACTTCAAAACTTTGCACAAAATCCTTCACATTCTTATAGTACGGTATAATATTCGGGTTGTCGAAATGAATGTTGACCGTCACTTTTTCTTCCTTGCCGGTTTGCAGGTTCAGTTTGTACAAGTATCCGCCATTCTCGTAAACCATTTGCCCGTTTTCTCCTGAAGGCCACATACAATCGAAATCGGCGTGTGTGGTCATTTGTTTAAGCGTTTTGGATGTGGTATTGTACTGGTAAATATTCAGTTTCAGGTCACGGTCGGATGCATAATAAATGTTGTCGCCAAACCAGGTTGGCAATTGGTCGGTTCCTTTAAAATCAGTGATTTGGTCCGAAGTATTCTTTTCCAGATCGTAAATCCACAAATCAGAAGCGCGGCCTCCTTTGTAGCGTTTCCATGTACGGAATTCGCGGTCAACCGGGGTGAAACAGATTTTTTTATCGTCGGGCGACAAAGCAGCAAAACCGCCATTCACAATGGGCAGTGGTTTTTCCAAACCTCCTTCGAGGCTGACCATGAAATATTTGCCGTTACGCTCTCCAAATGGAGTGCGGTTGTCGCGAATCAGAATATTCTTACTGTCCGAAGTCCAGTCGAGAGGCACATCGTCAAATCCTCCCCGGGGTGGCATCAGGCCTACCGAATTGTAGAAAGTCAGTTGTCGCGGTGTTCCGCCGTTTGATGGCATCACAAAAATCTGTCGGCTTCCGGAGTATTCACCCGAAAAAGCGATCCAGTTTCCATCGGGTGAAATCTTTGGGAACAATTCCATTCCCGGATGGGAAGTCAGGCGGCGTGCTTCGCCGCCATTGGCCTCAACCGACCAGATATCGCCGGCATAAACAAAGGCAATAAGGTTTTTATTGATGTCGGGGTATCGCATCAGCCGGGCATCGTTTTGAGCAAGAGTGACCATTGAAAAAGTGATGCTGCAAATGGCAAAAAAAATAAATTTGAAAGTGAATTTTCGCATTGTCTGGTTATTAACAGGTTATGTTTTATTATTTCGTTATTCCCGGCCAGTCATCAGTCCTGAATGGATTTGTCGGCAATCCTTCCTTGTTGTAAAGGTTCAGATCGTCGGGATTGTTGGCCCAGCCAAAACGGACAGCGACCGGATTTTTAACTTCATCCGAATAAACTACTACCTTATTGTCGCCGGTTATGGCTGCTTTTGCCCACACAAATTTGTGATCGGCTCCGGCAATTGAAAAACCATTTACATAGCCATATTTGTCTTTGGAAATCAAGCCACTTCCTGTTTCAGTAAAGCTGATAATTGCTTTGTTTCCTTCAAACTGAACCGACTGATACATTGGTCCTGAATAAACCAGCTTCTTTCCGTAGGTTGTTTTTTGGGCAGCTAAAGCCAGTCGTTTGCCTACATCCTGTTTGTTTTTCGGATGAATGTCACCTGCTTCGCCGAGGTCAATTGCCAATGCCATTCCGGTTTTTGGTAGCGCCAATGTTTTGGTTTGAGCTTCACGAAGTTCGGCCCATGCACTTTCACCGGGTTGTTTGTTTGGCTGCATATAATTGGCCAACGAAACAAAAAGGAAGGAAAAGTCGCCCTGATTCCAGTGATTCCGCCAGTCTGTGATCATTTCAGGAAAAACCCGCTGATATTGTTTGGCGCGGTCGGCATTCGATTCGCCCTGATACCAGATTGCGCCCTTAATTCCATAAGGAATAATCGGATTCAGCATTCCGTTAAAAAGCAGGGTCGGGAAGTCGTTGGGACCAATATTGGCTGAGCCGATCTGTGCTTCGGTTATTTTAAACTTCCATTTATCAGCGAGGCTAATCTGTTTATCGCCAATCTGAAGGTATTTATCATCAGCATCGCCATATAAACCGCCGCCGCCACCGGTATCAACCACACGGACAGCAATCACGTTTTTGCCGGATTTTAAGGTGTTGGCCGGAATCGGATAGACTCTTTTTGCATTGTACGCATCAGTTGCGCCTACCTTAACTCCGTTGATCCAACTGATTTCATTGTCGTCGATGGTTCCCAAATGAATTTCATTGGCCATTTTAGCCTGAGCAGCGGTCAATTCGATGGTTTTACGGTACCAGGCTATTCCGTCAATCGATGGATAGCCGCTCTCTTCCCATGTTTTTGAAGGATTAATTTCAGCCCAATCAGCATCATTCAAAGTTTGATTGGCATAAACAGCCACACCATTCACCAAGCCTGCATCTTTAATAGGTATTTCCTTTAACACCGCTTTAATCGCAGCCATTTTCTGTTCGCGGTATTTGGTCATGTCAAATCCGGCCAACTCTTTCAATTTATCCTTGAAATCAGGATCGTTTTCAATCGTTTGGCGACTTGACCAGGTTTCGGCCACCGTACCACCCCACGAAGTGTGAATTAGTCCGACAGGCACCTTCAATTCCTGATTCAGATAGCGGCCAAAGAAATAACCAACGGCAGAAAAAGCCGAAACATTCTCAGGAGTACAAACCTGCCATTCGCCATTGTCCAGATCTTCAACCGGGATTTGCGATACTTTTTTGGCTACGGTAAATAATCGGATATTCGGGAAGTTGGCTGCCGCTATTTCTGCTTTTGCATTTATTGAGCTGTTGACGCTGAATTCCATGTTTGATTGTCCGGAGCAAATCCAGACATCACCAATCAGAATGTTTTCGAAGCGGATTGAATTTTTGCCTTTGATGTTCAATTCATAAGGACCGCCATAATCCATGTTTGGTAATTTGGTGGTCCATTTACCTGATTTGCCGGCTTTGGTAACGATGGTTTTTCCGGCGAAACTGATGGTGATTTTTTCGCCTTTATCGGCCCATCCCCAAATCGGATTTTCCTGCCCTTGCTGCAACACCATGTTGGAGCCGAAAATACGGGCTGGCTTTACATTTGCTTCCGAAGAAAACGCAATTGAAGAAATAAGAATTACAGCAAGAGCTGCCTTGTAAATGAAGTGTTTCATATTTATTTGATTTAGTTTGAAAACCTGGCATTTTATTTCTGAATCAACTATTTGCATATATTAGCGCTAAAATTAAAGGATATTTTTATATTTTTGAGTGTTTCCTTTAACTGATTAGATTATATTAACAAAAGAACATCTACCACTAAATTTGGAACTATGTCAAATCGTCGGGAATTCTTACTCACCACTGCAGCTTTTGCTGCTGCAACAATGATTTTGCCAATGGCTGCCTGTGCACAGGAGAAAAAAGTAATCGGTTTGCAGTTATATACTGTTCGTGATAAAATCCAACAGGATTTAAAATCTACACTTGAGAAATTGGCTAAAATTGGTTACAATTCGGTTGAAGCAGCCGGATACAGTGCAACTGACGGTACTTTCTACGGAATGGCCCCCAAAGCATTTGCTGAATTGTTGAATGGTTTGGGAATGCCACTTACAAGCTCTCATACTGTTTTTGAACTCGATTCGGCTGAGAAAGTTATCGCTGATGCAGCTTCCACCGGAGCCAAATACATCATTTATCCTTATCTGTCAGATCAGTTCCGCACCAATCTCGATGGTTGGAAAACCACTGCAGAGAAATTCAATAAAATGGGTGAAATTGCCAAAAAGAACGGAATCAAATTTGGCTATCACAACCACGCATTCGAATTTGATAAAATGGAAGATCAGGTTCCATATGATATCCTGCTGACCCAAACCGATCCATCATTGGTGACATTTGAATTGGATTTGTATTGGGCGACCCGCGGAGGACATAATCCAATCGATCTTTTCAAAAAATATCCGGGCCGTTTCGATTTGTGGCACGTAAAAGACATGGTAAAAACGGATGATATGTTCTTTGCCCCGGTAGGCAGCGGTCGCATGGATTTTGCAGCTATTTTTGCTGAAAAGAAAACTGCCGGAATGAAGTATTTCTATGTTGAGCAAGACAGTTTTAAAGATATGGACTCGTTGGAAAGTGTTGAAATAAGTTTCAATTATTTAAGTCAGGCAAAATTTTTATAGTGGATTTTGATTGTAATTACTAACCCCCGCCGGAAAAATCACCTCACACCTTACCCGGCGGGTTTTTTATTGCCTTTTGTGAACAACAAAGGTGGCCATCGCTGACCACCTTTTTAATTGACTATGTGTTTTGGTTGGGTAAAAAAGAGAGCAGGGTATCTCCGCGAAGCCCAAGTCGGAGGGTTTCGAGCGAAATAATTTCATTGGTTGCAATATTTCCTAAGTTTACATTGGGCCCAAGCAGTTTGATGAACCAAACCTGCTGGTTTTTCAGCGGCGCTTCCCAAAGAATCGTGTCCGGATCAAGCGCTTTTTTAATATCCAGTATTAACTCAAAATTGGCCGATCCATCGTCGTTGTAAATTCCCATGTTGCCACTTTCGCGGGCTTCGGCAATCACTTTCCACGCTCCGGCCTTGAGTTCGGTTTGCATGTACTCGATCCATTGGGCGTTCGAGATTTCTTTCCCTTTCAGCTTTGAACCTACTTCAGATAAAACCGTGTAGTTTTTGCTTAATTCGGTGATGTATTTGCATTTTAGCTGATGGTCCAATTCCATCACTCCGTCAGATACCTCCACCATTTCCATTTCATACTCGTCAAGGTAACGGCGGTAATCGTCCATCATATTACGAACTGCAAATGCTTCAAAAAGGGTGCCTCCGAAATAAGGTTTCATTCCGGCTGCCTTGTAAAGCCTGATTTTTTCGTGTAATTTGTTTGTGATGATTGAAGTTCCGAATCCCAGTTTCATCAGATCGCAATAAGGAGCCGAAATGTCGCACAAATCTTCAGCTTCGCGCAAACTTAACCCTTTGTCCATAACCATTGTTAAACCATTTTCGCGGGGTTGTGCCGGGCGTTCAGGCATGTGTGGCAATCGAAAATTCATTATTCTATAGTTTCGTTGATTGATATTGGGTAATAAGTTTTTTGATTGATTCTATTTTCAAAGCTTCAGGATAAAATTCAAAGAGTTCGCCGTTTTTGCTGTAATCAATTTTAAGCGCTCTTTCAAAATGGCAGGCAGCTTCCAGTTCTTCGTTTTTATCAAGTAAATAAGCTGTCAGCCGGTAGTCGAGGTAAGCGTTCGACTTGTTTGATTTGGTGGCCGTTTTCAGTATTTTAATGGCTTTGTCGGTATTATCCAGGTCATAATACATTTCTGAATAGGCGAGCCAGTTCTCTATATTTTCAGGTTCGAGCTTTGCGGCCATTTCGAATGAAGTAACTGCTTCTTTAATATGATCCATTTCAGCATGAACCTTGGCATTCATTGACCAAAAATCTGCATTGTCTTCTTCGAGGCTGATGGCTTTTTTGAAGAAAGTAAGCGCTTCGTCCAATTGTCCGTCAGACCAAACGATTAATCCTGAACCATACCAGGCGCTCGAATTTTTATCGTTCAGGCGGATAGCTTTTTGGTAATTTACGAGGGCTTCAGGATATAGGTCGCTGTTCAGATAACATTCGGCCAGATAGCAATAGGCGTCGTCATTTTCCTTATCGAGAAGTAAATATTCACTGTAACAGTCAATGGCTTCGTCAAACTGATTGTTGTTTGCCAAAGCGTTCGCTTTGTTGAAATGCGCATGTAAAAATTCATCATTCAGCACAAGTGCAAAATCATAAGCTTCAATCGCTTTATCGAACTGGCCTAAACGGTTGTAAGTAATACCGATGTTATACCAAACCGAATGATTGAAAGGATCTATATCAAGGTATTTGTTGTATAATTCAATACTGTTTTCGAATTGGGAATCGCGGTCGTAATAATAGCCCAATTCGTACAGAACGATTTCATTATCCGGATTGGAGCGATAGGCTTTTTCGAGATATTTGATTGCCAGGTGCGTTTCGCCGGCCTGTCCGAATGAGATGCCAATATTGTAAAGTGTTTCGTCGAGCTCGTCAATAGGCATTTTCAGGGCATGTTCGTAGGCAATTATTGCATTGCTTACATCACCTTGTAAGTTCAGCGCTGCACCTTTGGTTAGGAAAATATCGGGATTGTTGGTTTCAATTTTTTCGGTGAAACGCAATAATTCAAGACATTCTTCCAGGTTGCCTTCATGCATAAGTACCTGAGCTTTATATATTTGAATAGAAACGGATCCCGGATGTAAGTTCAGTCCTGTCTCAACTGCTTGTTTGGCGAGTGAAATTTGTCCGTCTTCCAGAAAATGGTCAATAATTCCTTCAACTTCAAATACATCGAAATAGTTAGAGGATTCATCTTCAACCATTTTGCTGAAACGTGCTATCGCCTCCCGAAAATCATCTTCTTCAAAATCTCTGGCGTCCTCGTTCATAAGCTTTCTTTAAAAGTTTGCAAATTTAAGAATACTTTTCAATTTGAGTCAATTTGACTGGTGCTCTTTTCGTAACAGATCAGTAACTGATTTTACCGGATTGAATGTTTCGACCGGAACTTCAACAAAAATTGTATTCCAGTCCGACATGGCTCCGTTCCATAATCCGGGCAGTTCCTGTGCTTTTAATTCTTTTCCGTCTTTCGACTTGGATGAAATGAATCCGGTTTCCGGGTCACTAAAATCCAACAGATTGTATTTTTCGCCTTTGTAATTTTTTACTGCACAAACCAGGTCAACCGGATTAAAATGGGTGGCATGATGCGCAATGGCCGCTTGTTCCGGATCTTGTAAATCAATTTGTGAACTTTCAGCAATCTGCAGTGACACCGATCCGTCGCTGTTCTCTGCAAAAAACGGTCCGCCTCCCGGTTCTCCCTGATTTTTTACCATACCACAGACTCGGATTGGCCGGTTGAACTTGTTGCTGAAATAGTGGTATAATTCTTCTTTCTCGCTGTAATACTGGTTGTGAGGAGGAGAAATATGCAATACGTTTTCAAGAAAATTGGAGGCTTCAGCATAAAACGCACTTTCGAGCGAACTGTTGTGGTGCTCTTTTAATTTTTTCTGAAAATAAAATATTTGTTCCTGAAAGTTCAGCAGTACTCCGGCAATGGCCTTTTTATACCCGATGGTCGGTTTCTTGAGTTGATCGGGAACAACATTGTCAATATTTTTGATGAAAATGATATCCGCATCCAGGTCATTCAGGTTTTCGAGCAATGCACCATGGCCGGCCGGTCTGAAAAGGATACTGCCGTCATGGTTTCTGAATGGTTCATTTTCATGTGTAACTGCGATGGTATCAGTCGAAGGCTTTTGCTGCGTAAATCCGATCTGGTAAGTTACACCAAACATTTTTTCATATTTAGGCTGAATTTCAGCTACATGCTTTTCAAATGCCTGCTGATGTTCGGGCGAAACAGTAAAATGCAAATGAACCACACCCGAATGGTTTTGGGAATAGGCAGCGCCTTCAACAAAATGTTCTTCGAGTGGTGTGCGGTTTTCGCCAGGATAAGTGTGAAATTTCAATAATCCCTTGGGCAGACTTCCGTAGTTTAAACCTTTTTCAAGAAGCACCCATTCGAGCAATTTTTGAGCAGGAACTTCTTCGATAGAGATGTTTTCTTTTGCTGCAAGTTTTTTAAGATCTTCATAGAAAGCAAATTGGTCGATTTCTTCAAGAAATTTGGCAACTCCTCTGTGCCTGATCGCTTCCGATTGATCTTTTCCTTTCTGAAAGTCTTCCAAAGCGGTGAAAAGCGATTGGAACATCCGGCTTGCTGCCCCCGAGGCAGGAACAAATTTTATTAGTTCGATTCCTTCCGCTACTTTTTCGTCAAAAACAGAGATGTATTTAGCTTTTTCATCATCCGACAATAGGATAATTCCGTGGTCATGACTGGCAGCTTCAATTATTTTAAGGAAAGGAAATCCGGTTTTGAAATTTTCGATTTGTTGTTTGATTCTTTCAATTTGACTTCCTCTAACAACAATCTGTAAGATATCATCAGGTGTAAACATAACTGAGTTTTAGAGAT
>JBBRXN010000049.1:0-39106 GCA_038248385.1 Bacteroidales bacterium | reverse complement strand
TGGCCAGGTTACGAAGCTTTGCCTTAAACATTATGCGAAAAAATAATGTAGCCAATATCAAAGGTGAAATGTACGAGAATAGCCTGTGTATAGATAGGTTATACAGTTATCAACACTTTTTGTAGAATTGAACAGCCGTGGTCCCGCTCCATTATGGGCACATCTAATTTGCAATAGTTTGCTATCTTTGCCCGAAATTTTTTTTGTAATTTTTAATAGCACAAAAGAATGGGTATATCTGATTTAAGCGAACAGGAAACCATAAGGAGAGCTTCCTTGCAAAAGATGGTCGAAATGGGGATTGACCCTTATCCGGCCGCCGAATTCCCGGTAAATGTAACAACACTTGAGATCAAAGAAAATTACAATCCTGAACTGAATAATTTTCAGGAAGCAGTTGTGGCAGGCCGTATTATGAGCCGCCGGATCATGGGAAAAGCTTCATTTGCCGAACTGCAGGATTCAACAGGAAGGATACAGTTGTATCTGAACCGCGATGAAATTTGTCCGGATGAAGATAAAAGCCTGTACAATGATGTTTTCAAAAAACTACTTGATATTGGTGATATTGTTGGTATAAAAGGATTTGTATTTTTAACACAGACCGGAGAACTATCCATTCATGTGAGAGAATTTAATGTACTGAGCAAATCGCTTCGTCCGCTACCTGTTGTAAAGGAAAAAGACGGTCAGTTGTTCGATGCGGTTACCGATCCTGAAATGCGGTATCGTCAGCGTTATGTCGATCTGATTGTCAATCCGCAGGTGAAGGACACTTTTCTCAAGCGGACAAAAATCATCAACACCATGCGACAGTTTTTCAACGAACAAGGATACCTCGAAGTTGAAACACCCATTCTGCAATCTATTCCGGGAGGAGCCACTGCCCGTCCGTTTATCACCCATCACAATGCGCTGAACATTCCGCTTTATTTGCGGGTTGCCAACGAACTTTACCTGAAACGGCTGATAGTTGGAGGATTTGACGGAGTTTATGAATTCTCGAAAGACTTCCGCAACGAAGGAATGGACCGTACACACAATCCTGAATTTACCGTAATGGAAATTTATGTAGCTTACAAAGACTACATCTGGATGATGAACTTTACCGAAGAAATGATTGAACGCGTGGCCATTGCTTTGCATGGAACCACCAATGTTCAGCTGGGTGATGTGGAAATCAATTTCAAACGTCCGTTTAAACGGGTGACGATGTACAATGCCATCAGGGAACATACAGGATTTGACATTTCAGGAAAAACAGAAGATGAAATCAGGGACATTTGCAAACAAGTGGGTATCGAAACAGATTCTACCATGGGAAAAGGCAAACTGATTGACGAATTGTTCGGCGAAAAATGTGAACACCATTATATACAACCTACTTTTATAATTGACTATCCGGTTGAAATGTCGCCGCTAACCAAGAAACACCGCTCGGTCGAAGGATTAACAGAGCGTTTCGAGCTGATGGTGAACGGCAAAGAACTGGCAAATGCTTATTCGGAACTGAACGACCCGATTGAACAGCGCGAACGTTTTGAAGATCAGATGAAGCTTTCGGAAAAAGGCGATGATGAGGCGATGTTTATCGATCAGGACTTTTTACGTGCCCTGGAATACGGAATGCCGCCAACTTCAGGAATGGGAATCGGGATCGACCGTTTAACCATGTTTATGACCAATAACCTGTCGATTCAGGACGTACTTTTCTTCCCCCAAATGAAACCGGAAAAGAGTGCAGATGCCGCAGATGCGGATGAAAAATTCATGGAACTCGGAATTCCTGCTGAATGGGTGGAAGTAATTAAGAAAATAGGGTTAAAAAAAGTTAAAGAGTTAAAAGAAATTAAAGCCAGTAAATTTTTTAACGACCTTTGCGGCTTCAATAAAAAAAATAAGCTGGGCCTGATCAATCCATCAATGGATGATGTAACCAAATGGTTGTCGTAACGAGGGGAAAAGAAATGTTTGCAAACTCAAAAATAGCTATCATCGGAAGTGGAAGTTGGGCCACAGCACTTGCAAAAATTCTTTTGCACAATGTTGAAAGTATCAATTGGTACTTCCGAAATCCTGACAATATTGAACAATTCATCCGCTACAAACACAATCCAAGTTACCTGCGTGGTGTTGAATTTGATGTCAGCCGGATTAATTTCTTCACCGATATCAACAAAGCAGTTGACGGAGTTGACGTTGTAATCCTTGCCATTCCTTCCGCATTTCTGAAAGAAGCCATGTCGAGCGTTATTGTTGACCTGAATCCGAAATTTATTGTTTCGGCAGTTAAAGGCATTGTTCCTGAAGACAACCTGATTGTCGGGCAATATCTTCACCAGTATTTTAATATCCCGTACGAACGGATTGGGGTAATTGCTGGCCCGTGCCATGCTGAGGAAGTTGCGCTGGAACGATTGTCGTACCTTACCATTGCCTGTCCGGATGTAAAAAGAGCCCGGGCTTTTGCTTTTAGACTTGAATGTCCGTATATCAGGACGCATGTTTCCGACGATATTTACGGAACTGAATATGCTTCGGTACTGAAAAATGTGGTTGCCATCGCCTCCGGAATTGTACACGGATTGCGTTACGGCGATAATTTTCAGGCAGTACTGATTTCAAATGCCATTCAGGAAATTAAACGGTTTGTTGATAAAGTTCACCCGATTACCCGCGATATCAAAAGCTCTGCTTATCTGGGCGATTTGCTGGTGACCGCCTATTCGCAGTTTTCGCGCAACCGTACTTTCGGAACAATGATCGGCAAAGGTTATTCCGTTCGGTCAGCCCAACTCGAAATGCACATGGTTGCCGAAGGTTATTATGCAGCCAAATCAATCAAGGAGATCAATGAAGAATTCAGGGTAAATATGCCGATTGCCGAAGCTGTTTATAATATTTTGTACGAAAACATCTCCCCCGCCATCGAAATCAGATTGTTAACTGAAAATCTTAGATAAAACACAATGGAAAAAATAGCCTTAAATTTTGAGAAGACTTTTGATTTTATTTCGAAAGACTCGATTTTCTCATACAAGAAAGCGATTGAAAGTCACAATGTGGCACTTTCAAACAAAACCGGAAAAGGAAACGATTTCCTTGGATGGACCACATTGCCAACTTCAATAGATGAAGCTGAATTAGCTGATTACGAAAGCACAGCAGCCAAACTGACTGCCAAAAATATCGACATCTTTGTGGTGATAGGTATAGGTGGTTCATATCTTGGAGCCAAAGCAGTAGTTGATGCACTTTCTGACAGTTTTGCTCACCTGAAAGAACGCAAAAGTCCGTTTATTTTATTCGCCGGACAAAATATCAGCGAAGATTACCTGTTCGAACTTCGCGAGCTATTAAAAACCAAAGAGTATGCAATGGCCGTGATTTCCAAATCGGGAACAACCACCGAACCTGCGCTTGCTTTCAGGTTACTGAAACAGGACATTGAAGATAAATACGGAAAACAGGAAGCTTGCGAAAGAATCATCGCAGTGACCGATGCCAGCAAAGGCGCATTGCGCTCTTTGGCTACCATCGAAGGTTACAAAACATTTGTCATTCCTGATGATGTGGGTGGTCGTTATTCGGTGCTGACTCCGGTTGGATTGCTTGCCATCGCTGTTGCCGGATTTGACATCCGCTCGTTGGTAAAAGGCGCTGTGGATATGCAAAATGCGACAGGTGTTGATGTTCCTTTCGAAGAAAACCTTTCTGCACAATATGCTGCTGTTCGCAACGAATTATATAAAAACGGAAAAAAGGTTGAAATCCTGGTGAATTATAACCCAAAGCTTCACTTTTTGGCCGAATGGTGGAAACAACTTTATGGCGAAAGTGAAGGTAAAGACGGTTTGGGCATTTTTCCTGCATCAGTTGACAATACTTCTGACTTGCATTCAATGGGCCAATACATTCAGGAAGGCGAACGCACTTTGTTCGAAACAGTGCTTTCAGTTGCAAGTCCCGATCGCGAAGTACGCATCCCAACAGATGCAGCCGATTTGGACGGACTGAATTTTCTTGCAGGAAAACGTGTGGACGAAGTAAATAAAATGGCTGAATTGGGAACTATGCTGGCTCATGTTGATGGCGGCGTTCCAAACATTCAGATTGTTCTTCCTAAGCTAAACGAGTATTTCCTTGGACAGTTGATCCAGTTCTTCGAAGTTGCCTGCGGTTTAAGCGGATACACTTTGGAAGTAAATCCTTTTGATCAACCGGGAGTTGAGGCTTACAAAAAGAACATGTTCGCCCTGCTCGAAAAACCTGGCTTCGAGGAAGCAACAAAAGCGATTAAAAAACGCCTGTAATTCAAGAACAATAAAAAATGCGAAAGCGAAATCTCAGGGTTGAGGTTTCGCTTTTTTTGTCAATTGCTATTTGATATTAAAATCAGGATTCTAATTGATCTTTTTCTTTTCAGGCCAAATAAACGAAGCAGAAATACTTCCACCCAGGATAAGTGTAATTATACCAAGCGAAACAAAAGGATCAATTTTATAAAAATCGGTAAGGATCATCTTTGTTCCAACGAAGACCAGGATTAATGCAAGTCCATAATGAAGATAGGTGAAATACTTCAACGATCCGGCCAATGCGAAATACAGCGATCGCAATCCCATGATTGCAAATACATTGGAGGTATATACAATAAACGGATCATTGGTAATCGACAAAATCGCCGGAATAGAATCGACAGCAAAAATAAGATCGGTTGTTTCAATTAAAATCAGAACCATGAGCAATGGCGTTGCATGCCATTTTTTATTTAATTTGATCAGGAATTTTGAATTGAAGTACTCAGAGGTAACAGGAATGAATTTCCGGATAAAATTCAGTAGCGCATTATTTTCAATATTAATTTTTGTCCCCTTGTCGCGGGCAATTTTTATACCGGTAATAATCAGGAAAACGCCAAAAACATAGATGATCCAATGGAATTTGGTAATCAGTGAAATACCTGCAAAAATAAAGATTGCCCGCATAATCAACGCTCCGAAAACTCCCCAGAACAGCACACGGTGCTGATAGGCAGCAGGAACCTGAAACGCTCCAAAAATCAGTACAAAAACGAAAATGTTATCTACACTCAGCGATTTTTCGACAATATATCCAGTTAAAAACTCAATGGCCTTTACCTCACCCATATATTTCCAGATTCCCAGATTGAAGATAAGTGCAAGACTAATCCAGACAGCGCTCCAAATTATGGCTTCCTTAATTTTCACTTCGTGCGAAGTTTTATGAAAAACGCCTAAATCTAAGGCTAACATCAGCAATACAAACACATTAAAACCAACCCAAAGCATAATATTATTGTCCATGATTTATTTCTTTAAAATTTCACTTAGTTTTTGAATGTCCGACTTCAGGCCATCAATTTTATCTTCCAAATCAGCTAAAAGGCCTGTTGTTCCTGATTCAGATTGCTGTTTCCTTAATAGTATTTTTTCAAGTTCGTTGTGACTTTCCTGCATGCTATTCATGATAACCCCGATAAACAGGTTCATAACGATCATTGCACCCAGCAATATGAATGAAACAAAATATGCCACAACTCCAAAAGCACCCTGTTTCATGGTTGTTTGAAGCGATAAATCATCGGAGCCATACAACTGGATGTTCATAATATCAGCCCATCTTTCCAAAGTCAGAACCTTGAAGAGTGTAATCATTGAAATATGCAATGATCCGAAATGGACCGGATCTCTTTGCGCAAATAAAAAGCTGCCCACAACGGCATAGATGTAGAAAATGAGAAACAACAAAATAACGACATATCCCATTGATGGAATGCTTTTTAGCTTCGCTTTATTTTGTTGATTTTGAAAAAGGATTTAAAATCTTCAGCATTGACAGACTTGCAAGCAACACAAATCCAATCAGGAAATAGATACTGTAATCCAATGCCTGCGGAAAACTTGCACCAATGTAGTATCCAAGCGGAGTTAACAAGCCAATCCATATCACTGCTCCAATTACATTCAAATAGCTGAATTTAACCAATGGTACATTGGAAGCGCCTGCCAGCATCGGAATCATTGTTCTTACTACTGGTAAAAATCGACCAATAATAAAGGCCCAGACTCCATATTTTTGATAAAACAGTTTACTTTTCTCCAGGTACGACTGCTTAAAAAACCGTGCATCGGGTTTGTTGAATAGTTTTTGGCCCAACCATTTACCTTTAAAATAACCGGTAAAGTCGCCAAGAATAGCGGCTGAAATCATTGATATAAGCAAAACGGGGAGTGAAACGTCAAGATAATGAGTACCACAAAGTAATCCTGCTGTAAACAAGAGGTAATCTCCGCCGGGAAGTACCAAACCCAGAAAAAATCCTGTTTCAAGATAAATAATGATCAGCAGAAGAAAAATTCCTCCATATTGAATCAAATGAACCGGATCGGTGAACAGCTGCAGCGAACTGTTTAATAATAGTATGCTTTCCATTAAACAAAAATTTAATATCCAAGAAACAACAATCATCACGTGAAGGTTCAAATTAAGCAGCTATCAGACTTTTAAGCTTACATTTTTTAACACAAAAGTTCATCAGGCAGTGGTTATATCTGGATTCTAAAAATCTTGACAGCTACTAACAAAAAATAGCATTATCTTGCGAAAGAGAAATCTCATCAGAGATTTCTCTTTTCTATCAACTATATGGCAGAGATAAAGTCGGAAGAGTGGAAAGGATATGCTTATGCAATTACCGGAACCATCGCGTTTTCAAGTTTATATGTTTTCAGTAAAGCTGGACTGAATCAGGTCGAACTGGCACAATTTGGGCTGTATTATTTTGGGATGGGATTTCTGCTCAACCTAATCTTTGTTTTGGTATCCGGAAAATGGAAACAGATAAAGCAAATCAATTCGGAAGTTTTGAAATTGCTTTTGCTTTTAGGGGCCATTGACGTGATTTCGAATATTACCTTTTTTATGGCCATTCAGGCTATTCCCGACCCATCAGTCACTTCCTTTTTAGGTAATCTGTTCCCTGTTTTTTTGAGTATTCTGGGAATTACTTTTCTGAAAGAGCGGTTCAGCCTGATTGAAGCTTTGGGTGCAACGATTGCCCTGGCCGGCGCTTTTGCCATCAGCTATTCCGGCGACATGAGCTGGAGTAAATTCTTCATCCCCGGAACCGGATTTGTAGTGATCAATACGCTGTTTGCAGCCACCGTTTCAGTAATTGTAAAAAAAAATGTCAAAAAAGCCAGTCCCGAAGTTTTTAACCTGAATTCAAATGGCTGGATATTTCTTTTCTTTTTTATCTATTTTCTGCAAAGCGGACAATCCGTAATTATTCCGGCTAAAGCCTTTGGGAACATTGCATTGGGAGCTTTTTTCGGTTCATTTATCGGCTTGCTTTCCTTCTTCTATTCTTATCGGTATATCACAGCGTCACGATCGTCAATCATCCAAAGTTTAAAAGGAATTTTTGTGCTGATTATTGCCTACTTTTTCTTCGGTAATTTTCCACTCCCTATTCAATTGATAGGAGGAACAATAACCATTGCCGGAGTATTGGTGATGACCCTGTCGCAGGCCGGGGTATTCAGGAGAAGGGCTGAAGGATAGCAGGGCTGAAGGATTGGCTGTCGGGTTGTCGAAAAAATTGTCGGTTATCGGTTTCACTGAAGAATACTGAGACTGGAAACTGCGACTGCGACTGAAAACTTTTCCCTACTGATGAAACCTGACATTGTTCCGGTTGTGGGGAATCGTCATGAAATCGAGGATTTGCCCCTTCGAAACAGGTGATGTGGCGCCGGTAGTAGTGGCAACCAATGCCCCGGCAGCATTGCCGAAATGCAAGGCTTCTTCGATCTCCCTGCCGTTCATATAATAATGTACAAATCCTGCTGAAAAAGCGTCACCTGAGCCAACCGTATCCCCGAGGCTGATCTGGTATCCGGGATCGTAATGAAATATTTCATCCTGAGTCAGGCAGAATGCTCCGTTGGAACCGAGAGTGCAAAGTATAATTTCAAGATTGAATCTTTCTATGGCTTCCTTCGCAAGGTCTTTTAGATTTTCACTTTTCAGCCCGAGCAAATCTTTGGTAATCAAAAGTTCCTCGTCGTTGGTCTTCAGAATATTGGTCATTCTCAGGCTTTCTTCGACAGAAGCGGCTGTATAGCATTTTTTTCGGAGGTTAATATCCAGAAATTTGACCACATCGGGCGCTTCATGAATCAGTTCACGCAAAGTATTTTTTGATATCCCATATCGCTGAACCAATGTACCAAAACAAACACAATCAGCCTGGCTAAAAGCATCAATCATTTCGGCGTTAATCTCTATATGATCGTAGGCAACTTCGGTAATAATATTGAAATCGGGTATTCCGTTTGCATCAATCTTAACTTTTACCGAACCTGTTGGAAATTCATAGTCGGTCTGTATATTTTCGTCTGAAAGGCCCAATCGTCGAATTGCTTCCCGCGCTTCTCTACCTGCCTTGTCGTTCCCGACTTTACTGAGCAAAGTCCCCTGATCGCCGAACGAATTGATACGATAAATGAAATTGGCAGGCGCTCCGCCCAACACTTTACCTGTTGGAAGCAAATCCCACAATAACTCACCAAATGCAGCAATTTTTTTCGGCATAACCTTACTTTAAAATATTGCCGCAAGATAGATAAAAAACAAAAATGCGATTTGTGATCTTTGCTTTCTTTTTGAACCAACAATTAACGCACAACTTCTGTTATTATAGCTGTGGGATCGGTTTTTCGCAGATTTACCGGGCACAAATTAGAAGAAAAAGTAACCTGTTTCCGTTCGGAAATTTATTTATATACAAACAAAAAAGGTGAATTATCTGGCTCATATATATCTTTCAGGAGATTCGGAGGAAATTAAACTTGGAAATTTTATCGGCGATTTTGTGAAAGGCAAACGACATCAGGAATTTCCGGAACAAGTGGCTTATGGAATATTACTGCACAGGAGAATAGATTCGTTTACCGACCAACATGCTGATGTGAAGGAATGTATTAAACTTATTCGTCCTGGATACGGCAAATACGCTGGTATTATTGCTGACGTTTTTTTCGATCATTTTCTGGCATCCAACTGGAGCGAATATTCGGTCCATTCATTGCATCACTTTGCGAAAAATGCCCATGCCATCTTCCTGTCCAATTTTTTCCTGCTTCCCTTTCGTGTCAAACAGTTTCTGCCATTCCTGATACAGCACAAGCGGCTGGAATCCTACTCAAAGCGCGAGAACCTGTTTCATGTACTTGAAATCATGTCGCGCCGGACTTCATTACCTGCCAACAGCGAATGGGCCATGCAGATTCTGAATCAGGAATACGCTCAGTTTGAATCCCTGTTCCGAAGCTTTTTTCCTGAATTAATTGAATATGTAGAATCTGATTTTGACGTTAAAATTGCAAGGCCGGAAAACTTCGTGACGAGTTAAAGCACAACTTGAAACCTGGAACCTGGAACCTGGAACCTGAAACTCTTTTAAAAGCTCAATTGTTCGAATCGGTTGGCATCAAGTCTTACAAATACAAAAAGAAGCAAAGTAAACGACCAGAGTGAGGAGCCTCCGTAGCTAAAAAAAGGCAGAGGTATCCCAACAACCGGTGCCAGACCGATGGTCATGCCGATATTGATCGCAAAATGGAAGAAGAGTATCGTTGCTACGCAATATCCATATACACGGCTGAATTTTGATCGGTTGCGTTCGGCCAGGTAGATCAGCCGCATGAGCAATCCCATAAAGAGACCAATTACCAGAGTAGTGCCGAAAAATCCCCATTCCTCGCCCACCGTACAAAAGATAAAATCGGTACTTTGTTCAGGCACAAAATCAAATTTGGTTTGGGTTCCCTGCAAAAATCCTTTTCCAAACAGCCCGCCCGATCCGATAGCAATTTTCGATTGATTGACATTGTATCCCGCCCCCAATAAATCTGACTGAATCCCCAACAACTCGTTGATCCTGTCGCGTTGGTGCTGTTCCATGATGTTTTCAAAAACGTAATCGACCGAAACCGAAAAAAGCACACTCCCAAGATAAATGCCAATCAGGATGGCCAGATTCTTCTTCCGAAGTACCATGGAATAGAGATAGAATAAACCGGACGATACCAGAGCTGCAGTCAGGATAAAATACAAAGGATCGATTGTGCCCTGAAGGAGGTAGTTGATCAGCCAGAAAATGAAAAAGACAGCACCGAAAATAGCCATCGCAATGAGTGTCTTTTTTTCTTTCCTGCGCAACAGGTAATGAACCAGAAAGCCCACCAATGTCAATATCCAGATAGTTATGTAGGCATCGACCACCATGGTCAGGATAAAAACAAGTGCGATCAGAAAAGTGAAAAACAAAACAATCCCGTTCAGACCTTCACGGTATAAAACCAGCAGGAAAACGCCAAAAACAATAGCCGATCCGGTATCGTTCTGCAAAAAAATCAAGGCAACCGGAACCAATATGATTCCTCCAAGTACCAGCAACGACTTGAAATTATGCATTTTGAAATTGTAGGAACTGATATACCTGGCAATGGCCAGTGAAGTAGCCATCTTCATAAATTCGGAGGGTTGCAGGGAGAAATTCCCGATCTGAATCCAGGATTTGGCACCTTTTATTTCCGAACCGATCACAAGAACGGATAAAAGTATCAGTATAAATATCAGATAGATTGGGAAGGCAAATGTCACAAAGAATTTTGAATCGGTATTGATCATGAGCACAGCAATAAATATAGCAGCGAAAATCCAGATTAATTGTTTCCCGTAAACCTGGCTGAAATCGAAAATGCTTTTGTGCTCTTCGTTATACACCGCGGCATAGATATTTATCCAGCCGATGAACATCATTGCCAGATAAATGGATACTGTAATCCAGTCGATATTGGCCCAAACATTGTTTCTATTAGGCACGGCTTATTTTTTTACTTGTTTAACATTCATTAAATCTGTTTCTATCAATCTTTGCTCAAGTTCTTTTCTCTTCGGTGCGATCGAATCGTTCAGATATTTTTCCATAATCAAACCGGCAATAGGTGCCGCATAAGTAGCTCCGAACCCGGCATTTTGAATAAAAACGGCAATGGCAATTTTCGGATTGTCGCGTGGGGCAAAAGCCACGAAGGCAGAATGATCAGCTCCATGCGGGTTCTGAACGGTCCCGGTTTTTCCGCAAATGATCACACTATCAATTCGAATGGATTGACTCAACCTGGTTTCTTCAAGCACTGCCTGCATTCCTTCGATCACAATATTGAAATATTCAGGATTGATATCGGTTAATTTTTTCTCAAATTTCAATTCACGGTAAACCCGGTTTGTATCCTGAATGGCTTTTACCAGGTGAGGTGTAATATAATATCCCCGGTTGGCAATGGTAGCTACCATATTCGCCAACTGAAGAGGAGTGACCAGAATTTCGCCCTGCCCGATGGCAAGCGAACGAATGGTCATTGAATTCCACCTGTTCTGGCCAAAATATTTGTCGTAATATTCCACCTCCGGAATATTCCCTTTGACTTCGGAAGATAATTCAGTACCAATCTTTTGCCCAAACCCGAAATTCAACACATGATCATGCCATATCTGATACCCTTTTTCAGGACTTCCGGCATGGTTGATAATCGACCGGAACAAATTCCAGAAGTATGAATTGCACGACTCGCGAATACCTTCGCGCATGGCCAGCGGGCTGACATGGTTGTGAGTACATTTAATAGGCGACGAAGCTTGTCCTGAACACGAGAATCGGTCAAAAGGGCTTATGGAATGTTCCTGAAGAGCGATCAGTGCATTTACCGGTTTGAAAGTTGATCCGGGAGGAAAGGTACCGATGATGGCCCGATTCCACATGGGTTTGTTGATTGAATCGCTTACCAGTAAGCCGTAATTAGCACTTCTTTGCCTTCCTACAAGCAAATTCGGGTCATACGAAGGGGCGCTTACCATCACCAGAATTTCGCCCGTTGCCGGTTCGATGGCCACTATAGCCCCTCGTTTATTGGACATCAGCAATTCCGCATAAGCCTGAACATCAGCATCGAAACCGGTAAGTAAATTCTGCCCAAGAATTGCAGTAGTATCAGCCGTTCCATCGTTGTATTTTCCCTTGATCCGGTTATGAACATCCACCATATAGTTGTTCACACCCTTTATTCCGCGCAGCTCTTTCTCATAAGCTTTTTCCAATCCGGTTACTCCAATGTAGTCGCCTGAACGGTAATATTTGTCATTTTCAATCATCGATGGACTTACTTCACCCACGTAACCTAAAACCTGAGCAGCGCTTTTACTCGGGTATTCGCGCAAGGTTCTCGATTGCACAAAGAAACCGGGATATTTGTAAAGTTTTTCCTGAAGTGGCGCATAAATATCAGGTGATATTTGCCCTGCAACAATCGAAGGTTTATACCACGAAAACTGCTTGGCTTTTTTGATTGCATCAATTAAATCAGCCTTATCAAGCTGGATAATGCGACAAAGTGTAAGCGTATCGAACGGTTTAACTTCTCTTGGAACAACAAGTAAATCGTAGGCAGCTTTGTTGTAAACCATCAAAGCGTTATGGCGGTCGTAAATGATGCCACGTGCAGGAAAAGTAATAATCTTGCGGAGCACATTACGTGTAGCAAACTGTTTGTATGTTTTATTGGTGATTTGAATCGAAAAGAGCCGGAGGATAAAGATAGCGGCAATTCCCAGCATGATGCCGGCAACAATATATTTGCGTTTCGAGAAAGTATCCACCTACTGAACATTTTTAAATAGAATGAACTGACTGGCCAGTATAATCACGATCGAGAAAATACTGCTAAGCACACACCGAAGCAATGTATGGAAAAAACCCCCGAACGAAAATGCCTCTATATAAAAGAGAAAAAGGTGGTGGATAAACACAGCGATTATGATGTATTTCAGGAAACTCGCAAAACCCAATTGTTTCATATTAGGAGTACTCCCTTTTTCAATCATCTCACGCGAAGATATCAGACTGGCAATTCCGGGTCGGAGAAAGGCGATTAAAACAGTTGCACCGGCATGAACTCCCGGTGTGCTGCTAAATAGGTCGATAGAAATTCCCAAAAGAAAAGCAAGTCCGAGAAGTACATATCCCGGGATGGTAAAGGGCAATAACAAAATGAATAAAATATAAATATACGGATTGACAAATCCACTGAACTGGATGTTATTCAGGATCAGCACCTGAATTAAAACCAGCGCAACAAACATGATCGCATATTTACTGAAGTCCTTTATCATTCGCCTACGTTTTTTGATTCCAGGCTTTTCAATTCAGCCCGTTTGGTAATTTGAACCACCTCAACATATTTCAATGTTTTAAAATTTGTTGACAGTTCAACCTTGATGTTATAAAAGTTGGTCCCGCTTTCCACATCAAACTTTGTTATCGTTCCAATCATGATCCCTTCAGGAAAAACATTTGAATAGCTACTGGTAACAACGGTATCACCAACATTTACTATGATATGAAACGGAATCTCGCGCAGGTCGGCTGTATTGTAATGCTCGCCATCCCATACCAGAGAACCGAAATAATTGTTTTTTGTAATCTTCGCCGGAATACTCAACCTTCGGTTCAGCAAAGATAATCCGGTTGAATAGTTGGGTGAAACATCCGTGATTACACCAACCACACCGCTGGCGTCAATAATTCCCATATCGGGTTTGATTCCTTGTCTCGATCCCTTGTTTAGGGTAATATAATTGAATTGTTTGTTGACCGAATTGTTGATCACTTTTGCCGAGGTAAAAATATAGGCAGGTGCATCAACCGTATCGGGCCTGTTTACCGGATACTTTTCCTGAAGCATCATCCGAAGCTGTAATTGTTTGCGTAACGAAGCATTGTCAGCTGCCAGCCTTGCATTGGTGCGGCTTAAACTGAAATAATCGTCGAAAGAACTGAATTTTTCATATACAGCTCCTGCAATGTTATTGCTTGAATTGAAAAATGTCACCCGTTGATAATTATTGAAACTGACGATCAGCACCAATGAAATGGCCTCAAGTGCCAGGAACATCATCAAAAAATAATTTCGTAATAAGAAACGAAATAAACTTCTCATCAGTTGGAAGGTTTACCCCTTCCTTTTCAGAATTATCTGATAAGGAAAGAGAATTTATTTACATTCTTAAGTGCGATGCCTGTTCCGCGTGCCACTGCTCTTAAAGGATCTTCGGCGACATGGAACTGAATATTGATCTTGTCAGTAAAACGTTTGGCCAATCCACGAAGCAATGCGCCACCACCTGCCAGCCATATACCACGGTTGACAATGTCGGCATACAGTTCCGGTGGGGTTTGTTCCAGCGCGCTAAGAATGGCTGTTTCAATTTTTGAAATCGATTTTTCCAGGCAATGTGATATTTCCTGGTATGAAACCGGAACTTCAATCGGCAGGGCAGTCATTTGGTTTGGGCCCTGAATAAGATAATCGGCAGGAGGATTTTCGAGTTGCGACAAAGCCGATCCTACATTAATTTTTATTTCTTCAGCCGTACGTTCACCAATTTTAATATTGTGCTGGTGGCGCATGTATTCCATGATATCGGCAGTAAGGTCGTCGCCTGCAATACGAATCGATTTGTTGGTAACCAGACCGCCAAGCGAAATAACCGCGATTTCAGTCGTTCCGCCACCGATGTCAACCACCATGTTTCCTTCCGGTGCTTCAACGTCGAGGCCAATACCGATAGCAGCTGCCATAGGTTCGTAAATCATATACACATCGCGTCCTCCGGCGTGTTCAGCCGAGTCGCGTACAGCACGGATTTCCACTTCAGTTGATCCGGAAGGGATACAAACCACCATTCGAAGTGATGGTGAAAAGAACCTTGATTTGGGATTCATCATCTTGATCATTCCCCTGATCATCTGCTCGGCAGCGTTAAAATCGGCGATAACCCCATCGCGCAAAGGGCGGATGGTTTTCAGGTTTGCATGGGTTTTACCCTGCATCTGGCGGGCTTTTTCGCCTATCGCGATCAGTTTTTCAGTCTTGAGGTCGATGGTTACAATCGAGGGTTCGTCAACAACAATTTTATCGTTGTGGATAATGATCGTGTTGGCGGTTCCAAGGTCGATAGCTATTTCCTGGGTTAAAAATGAAAACAATCCCATGTAATTGTATGTATTTCTAAGTTTATACTAATAAATGCGGCCGGTAATTTCAAAATCAATGTTTGAAATGTCTGGTGCCGGTAAAAATCATTGCAATACCGAATTCGTCACAAGCGGCGATTACTTCCTCATCGCGGATACTTCCCCCCGGCTCTACAATGTATTTGATTCCGAATTCGTTGGCAGCTTCAACACTGTCGCGGAATGGGAAGAAAGCATCTGAAATAAGTACCGAATCTTCAATCCTTACTCCTTCTTTCAGTTTAAAACGCGGAATAGTGAGCTGGCGCAGGCTGTCGAGCCGATTGGGCTGCCCCATTCCTGCCCCTGTTAACCAGAACGAACCGTCCGTATTTTGGGTTACCAAAGCAATGGCATTGCTTTTCAGATGCTTGCATGCAGTAATACCAAACTTCGACAAATTCATTTTATTGCTGTCGAACTGTATTTTTGTCACATTCCTGAATTCTGTTTCCAGCCCTTCGTCTTCATCCTGAATGAGCAAACCTCCACTAATGGAGCGGTACAATTTCTCACCGGCTATTTCAGGCTTGACAGGGGTTGCCAGCACTCGAAGGTTTTTCTTTTTACTGAAAACCTCCAGCGCTTCGGGGGTATAATCGGTAGCAATAATGATTTCAACAAATCGTTTATTGAACCATTCTGCGATCATTTTATCTACTTTTCCGGTAAAACACACAATGCTTCCGAAAGCGCTTACCGGATCGCCGGCCCATGCCAGTTCGAGCGATTTCATAATGTCGTCGGCAACTGCCAATCCGCAAGGATTCAGGTGTTTAACTACCGAAACCGCTACTTTGTTTTCCAGATGGCTTACTGAATAAAAGGCGTCGCTGGCCGATTTCCAGGCGGCATCGGCATCGAGCATGTTGTTATACGAAAGCGCTTTACCTTGCAGTACCTGCGCGTTTGCCAATGTAATATCGGAATTACTGTTATTGAATTTGAAAAAAGCAGCCGATTGATGGGGATTTTCGCCGTAACGCAATACCTGACCGTTGTTCACACTGATGCGCGCTTCTTCCGATTTTTCGGGATTGAAATAATTGAAAATAGCGCTGTCGTAATGCGATGAAGTGGCAAATGCCAGGCGGGCAAATTCCTTTCGGTCGTCAAGCGAAGTGGCGCCTTCCTTCTCGTTCAGCAAACTAAATAAAGTCTCATATTGACTGCGTGATGAAACAATTACCACATCGTTAAAATTCTTGGCAGCCGCACGAATCAGCGAAATGCCACCGATATCTATTTTTTCAATAATGTCTTCTGAAGATGCTCCTGAAGCAACCGTTTCTTCAAACGGGTATAAGTCAACAATGACAAGGTCAATTTCAGGAATTTCGTATTGTGCGATTTGTTGCTGGTCGCCCTGATAATCCCTGCGGTTCAGTATTCCGCCGAAAACTTTGGGATGAAGTGTTTTTACACGACCGCCAAGGATAGAAGGATAGCTCGTAAGTTCTTCAACAGAGATAACCGGAACACCCAATTCTTCAATAAAAGATTGTGTACCTCCGGTGGAATAGATAGTTACATTTAATTCATTTAATTTCTGAACAATCTTATCCAACTTATCTTTGTGATATACTGAAATTAAAGCAGATTTAATCTTTTTTAAGTCCTTCATTTATAATCCTTTTGTAATTTGGGCTCAAAGATAATAAAACACCTTGATTTTTTCCCGCACCGAACCGCTTAATTAAGCTTATAGTAACAATGATTCCGAAATAAAATTTCAACAGATTCTGTAATCATTTCAGAATTCTGCAACTAATTTTTTGATCCAGAATTGTAAATTTACTTTTCAAATCGAAAGATATGCTGTTAACCAGATTAATTCTTGAAAGTTTTTCGTTTGCCTTTGGCTCTCTTCGAGGGAATAAGCTACGGACATTTCTTTCGCTGTTGGGAATCACCATTGGCATTTTCGCCATTATTTCAGTTTTTACAGTAATCGATTCATTGGAGAATTATATCCGAAACAGTTTGAATTCGCTTGGAAGCGACATGGTTTACATTCAGAAATGGCCGTGGACTCCTCCTGAAGGCGAATCGGAATATCCGTGGTGGAAATACCTTAACCGCCCGGTCCCCAAATTAGAAGAAGCGGAAGAGCTCAACCGGAAATCAAGAACCATCGAAGATGCAGTTTACTTTTTTGGATTCAACCGTACAGTGCAATTCGAAAACAGCAAAGCAGAAAATACGGAGGTGCTTGCCACTACCCACGCGCTAATCAATACCTGGAGCCTTGAAATTGAAAAAGGACGTTATTTTTCCGAGTCGGAATCACATTCAGGAGCAAATGTGGCAATTTTGGGAAGCGAAATTGCAACCAAACTTTTTGATAAGGTTAATCCGGTTGGTAAAACAATTAAATTCCAGGGATACCGGTTTCTGGTGATTGGCGTTTATACAAAAAAAGGAACCGATATGTTTGGAACCAGTATGGACAAACGGATTCACATTCCGGTGGTTTTTGCCATGAACATGGTTGACGTACGAAGCCGCGACCAGGGACAAACCATCAATGTAAAAGCCAAACCCAATGCCGACCATGATGAATTTGTGGCCGAAATAGAAGGGGTTATGCGATCGCTTCACCGCCTGAAACCATTGGAAGAAAACGATTTTGCCATCAACGAAGTGAGCGTGGTATCGAAACAATTTGATAAGTTTTTTGTAGTGTTCAATATGGCAGGATGGATCATTGGCGGCTTCAGTATTTTGGTGGGTGGTTTCGGAATTGCCAATATCATGTTCGTATCGGTTAAAGAACGGACCAAAATCATCGGCATCCAGAAGTCGCTTGGCGCTAAAAAATACTTCATTTTACTTCAGTTTATTTTCGAGGCTGTTGTGTTATCTTTAGTTGGCGGAGTGCTTGGATTGATCCTCATATTTATCGGCACCACCATTTTTAGCTATGTTGCCGACATGACCATTGCCCTGTCGATGGCAAACATCATTTTAGGACTAACCATTTCGGGAGTAATTGGCGTATTGGCCGGTTTTATTCCCGCCTTGACTGCCTCCCGCCTCGATCCGGTGGAGGCGATGAACAGCGTTTAGCGGAAGTTCCAAATTCCAGGTTTCAAATTTTAAGTTAGGGCTCACAATATTAGTCAGGATTTCACTTCGGTGAAGCCCTAACTTGCTTTTATTGCCATGTTCAATAGGACTGATTGGTTGACTTTGAGTTCATCACATCAGCAACAACCACTTTCATATCCATTCAAATCGGGCAAAAGATATATACTGAAATAGAGGGATATTTTAAATTTCCAGTTGATCCGGGATTTGAAATTCAGTTTCTACGGTCATTAACAAAGAATACAAAAATTGGAACTGGATTCAATTTTCAGAAAGGAAGAGTCTCTTCAAATACTTTCGGTGTAATGAGGTTTCATTTCGAGGAGCTTAGTGTTCCCATAATTCTTCAAACTGTTTTAAATATCAAAGAATCAGATAATAGATACTTTATTACTGCTGGAATATACGGTGGAAAAACATTATTACAAATGGCAGAAAGTCCAAATAGCAGTGACAGTTGGTTGGATATCACTCGTTCAGACCAATTCCAAAAATATTCTAACGATGAGTATTTTATAGATGTCTACTTCGATGCCGGATATACAATATCACTCGCCAAACTGGGTGACTATTCCTTAGCTCCATTTTTTAAATACCGGGTTAATTCGACTTGGTTAAATACATATCAAGAAAAGGCACACTGGGGTATCAAATTCATTTACTCATTTAAATTTTAGACTATGAAAGCAACCTTTATAACGATTATTTTTGGAATAATTTTTCTTCCTTTTTCTTTTTCTCAAACCTATCCTCGGATGGAAAATCCAAATTATGCACAAACAATATTTTTTGACGACTTTGATTCTGCTCAATTAAACAGAAGCGTATAGAATGTATAGGCACATAGTTCGTTGAAACTTAAAAGCATAATAAACAAGTAAGTCCTGACTTGTTTCTTAGCCAAATTCAGTAGGACTGATTGGTTGACTTTGAGTTCATCACATCAGCAACAACCACTTTCATATCCATTCAAATCGGGCAAAAGATATATACTGAATTGTATAACAGTATATGTTTACAAACACCTAAGCAAGAAGAAACCTTTTGGTTGTTTATAACACCTACGTTATATGTTTATTTAACTTTGATTAGCCTTTAAAACCACAAATATGAAACGAGCACCACCCCCGCGCATTGTCTCTTCCTCTTTTATTCAATCATTTCGAACGCTCTTAAAACTTTAAAACTATGAATATGAAATCTATTTGTTACCGGTTCAAAAATAGCATCCTGTTATTTTTGATTTCAATATTATCGACAAACATTTCTTTGGCCCAAAAGAACCATCTTTCATTTAGCGTGAATGGTATTGGAAACAATAACTATTTATTGAAAGAAGATTCCTACAACCATTTACAACTTGAATCAGGATTTTTCATCCATCCGGGAGGTGAACTTCTTTACAGCCGTGACCTTTCTGATTCATACACTTTCCATACAGGTATTTCTTATCAGTACAGGCAATATTTTACTGACTCATCGAATAAGTATTACCGTTATGGAGAACTGGCTATCCCTGCAATTATCTCGTTTCATGTGTTGAAAAAACACGATCTAAAATTCGATTGGTCTGCTGGTGTTTATTTTAATCAGCTTCTTCATATGGTTGGGTTTAGAGCATCAAGTACAGCATGGTATAATGTAAAAAATTTTGTTGATTATAGAAACCCAACAAAATTGGGATTAGATATTTATTCAGATATAAAATTGGGATATCCGATGAGTAAAGGCAGGGAAATTTTCATTGCCCCTTTCTGGAGGTACCATCTGATAAAAAAAGATTACTACGAGGGAATGACTTTTCATTCTTTAGGGTTAAAAATTGGTTATACATTCAAATCGTTTTAACATGAAAAAATTATTATTAACAATCAAAGGAATAATAACTATTGTAATTTTGTTTGGCCAGCAACTGACTACACCGCCTATTCCAGCCAATACCAGGCAGTGGAACTCAAATTACATGCAAACAGTATTGTTTGACGACTTTACTGGTTCAAACATTGATCCATACAAGTGGTCTGCCAATGTGGGGGCAAAAGAAAATCAATTAAATATTTTTGTGAACGATCCATTGTACATCAAGACTGAAAATGGAAACCTGCAACTGATCGCACGCTCAACCCCCAATGTTACAGCAAATATTCCCTTAGCCAACGGTCAGTGAGTAAAGGAAACCCGCAACTATACCTCAGGTGAAATCGGGTCCAATTTAAAATATGGTTATGGCAGCTTCGAATGCCGGTGTTTATTCCCAAATGCTAAAGGCACAAGTCTTGCTTTTTGGTCTTATGGGGGAGATGGAATACCTTGCCCACAGGGAGGTGGAAATGCTAGCGAAATTGATTTTGCTGAGCTTGTAAACCGGAATAGCAATTCCACTTTAGATTTTTTTTTTCATGGTTGGTATCATTCACCCGATTGTGTTACTCCTACAAAAGATGATCTATATCAACCAAATCAAATTATTTTCAGCAATTTTTATACTTATAAAACAGTTTGGACGCCCTACTCAGTGAGATTTTATATCGATGGGATAGAAAAATGGAAGCGTACCCGATTTTCTTTATCCGGAAATGATGTTGATATGGAAAATCTACAATCTGGACAAACATATAATGAACATGCATGGTTCCCACATTGGGTTCAGCAAATTATATTAAGCAATCAGGTTTTTGATGATTTATCTAATCCTCCAGTTACAGCTACTTTCGATTACGTAAGGATCAAACAATTCTTCCTTGCCCCTGAAATTACTTGCCCAAAGATTATTTGCTCAACGGGCACAGCTACGATGGATGTTGATCCAGCAGCGACAAATATAAGTTGGTCGCTTTCCCCGGGATATCTGTTTAGCGGTGCTTATACCGGAACCGGAACTACTGCCAACATTACAGCTTCTCCGCCCTACCATGGGAGAGGAAAAATAACCTACACGTTTAATATGCCAACAGGTGAATCTTATACGGCTGAAAAAGATGTATGGATCAATGGCCCTGACCCAAGTGAAATAACTTTTGATGTTTACCGTTCCGATGGTGTTCATGCGACTAATTCTAATGGCTACTGGCTATTGTGCCCCAACACGACCTACCATATTTATGTCATGAACAGCAGTCCAGTTTCGCTCGCCAATTATACATGGACTGTTCCTTCAGCATGGTCCAGATTCTATACTTATCAGAATATGATCTCAATCAATACCAATTCATCGGCTGGAGGGCCAATATCAGTTAACGCGACCAATACTGTAACCGGATGCAACAACACGATACAGATAATTACCAGCTATATGGGCACCAGTTATAATTGCGGAAGCTATTACATGGTTTTCTCCCCTAACCCTGCTACAAGCGAAACAACTTTGGAGCTGGTTGCTGAAGGTGAAAAGACGGTTGATGAAAATACCCAATGGGAACTGGAAGTATATGATCAGCAACAAAGCCTGAAAGAAAAGAAAACCAAAATAAAAGGCAAACAAACAAAATTAAATACCTCTGCATGGAAAGATGGCGTTTACATTGTTCGTGCTAAAATTGGTGATGAAATGATCAGCGAAAAGCTGGTGGTAAAACATTGACAATAAGATAATAGACAATATTATATTTAGTCAGAGTTTCACTCGAAGTGAAGCCCTGACTTGTTTTTGATCTACAATATCTTAAAAAACATTTGAGCCACCGTCATATAAATAAGCATTCCGAGAACATCGTTCGTAGTGGTAATAAAAGGGCCGGTAGCAACTGCCGGGTCTATTTTGAGTTTATTGAGTACCAATGGGACAACCGTTCCGAAAACAGAAGCAAAAATCATCACTATAAATAACGTAAGGCTTACCGAATAGGTGAGCCTCATATTTCCGGTAAAAAAATAATTGTAAACGAAAATGAGTATCGAAAACAAAAGGGCGATGCTTAAAGCGACCGTAAGTTCCTTTAACAGTTTCCGGCCAACCGAATCGAAGCTACGTGTTCCGCTGGCGATGCTCTGCACAATGATTGACGATGACTGAACACCCACATTTCCGGCCATTGCGGCGATGAGCGGGATAAAAAATGCCATTGCGGGAATCTGTGCCAGTTGCGATGAATGCGAGCCAAGTACACCCGCTCCGATGATTCCTCCGATCATCCCGATAAAAAGCCAGGGAATGCGTATCCAGGCGCGTTGAAAAACATTGTCACCAGCATCCACATCACCCGAAATACCCGATGCCATCTGGTAATCCTTGTCGGCTTCTTCGCGAATAATATCCAAAACGTCGTCGATGGTTATTCTCCCCTTCAACCGCCCAATCTGATCGACCACCGGAAGCGCTACCAAATCGTATTTTTCCATGATCTGTGCAACTTCTTCCTGACTGGCATCCGTCCGCACAAAATGGGCATCTTCGGTCACCATACTTTTTATGACCGTAAGGGTAGGCTTCATGATCAGCATTTTCAGCGAAAGCACGCCTTTTAGAACGAAATTATCATCAACGACATACACGTAATAAATCTCGTCGATGTCTTCCGCCTGAATACTTATTTCTTTCAGACAAGTTTGCACCGTCCAGTTTTCGTTCACCGCCACCAATTCCTTGGCCATGATCCCCCCGGCAGTGTCCTCGTCGTATTCCAGCAGGTCAGCAATATCGCCGGCCTGTTCCTTGTCTTCCAGTTGCTGCAATACTTCGTCCTGCAAGTCTTCGTCGAGTTCGGCCATAACGTCGGCAGCATCGTCCGATTCCATGTATTCGATAAACCGGTGGGCAATTACATCAGGAGGCAATAATTTCAAATAGCTGTTCCAGTCATTCTCCGGAATCTCAACCAACACGTCGGCAGCCAATTCTCCGTCGAGCAACGAAAAGAGGTATTTGGCTTCATCAGAATCAAGCTCTTCTATTATTTCTGCAATATCAGCCGGATGGAATTCACTGATGATCTGAATTATATCCTGATCTGCTTTCTGTTCGATCAGTTGCGAAAGCTGATCAATTAAATTCCTGTTGAGTTCAAGTTTCATAACGCAATACAGTTCAAAGTTTCAAGTTTCAAGTTTGTCATTTCATATGCATTGATAAAACACAGTCATTTGTGGTCATTCAATTGTCATTTAATTGTAATAGACGCGAAGCTAGTGACAATAAATGACGTGAAACAAATGACCATCAATGACCCTTTTACTGCGACTGATCACTGATCACTGCTCCATCTTGTTCCGCGATCAGCTTTGTCAACATCACAAATTCAGCAACACCGAGTTGTTCGGGCCGCTTGTCGAATATTGGGTTGACTTTCAATTCATCGGTGGTTATCATGGTTTTTAACGAATTGCGCATGGTTTTGCGTCGCTGGTTAAAAGACATTTTCACCACGCTTTTAAAGAGTCTTTCATCGCAGTCGAGGTGTTCCGCTTTGTTGCGTGTGAGCCTGATGACACCACCTTTTACCTTTGGAGGCGGAATAAATTGATCCTGATCAACCGTGAATAAATATTCAATATCGTAATATGCCTGAAGAAAAACACTCAGGATTCCATACGTTTTTGAGCCAGGTCCGGCAGCCAGTCGTTCTGCCACTTCTTTCTGAAGCATTCCGACTACTTCAGGAATCTGGTTGTGGAATTCCAATACCCTGAAAAATATCTGTGACGAAATGTTGTAAGGAAAATTACCGATAATAGCAAATGGTTCATCAAAAATCTGGTCAATCCGCATTCGCAGGAAATCTGCCGAGAGGACTCGCCCCTTTAATTCGGAGAAATGCTCGTTCATGTAATCAACCGATTCGCGGTCAATCTCAACAACCGTTGTTTCGAATGATTCCTTTTTCAGCAGGAATTGGGTCAAAACGCCCATTCCGGGGCCAATCTCCAATACTTTGTTCACATTGACGGCCTGCAAACTGTCAACTATTTTTTGAGCAATGTCTTTGTCTTTCAAAAAGTGCTGCCCCAGATTCTTCTTTGCCCTTACTGCTGTCATTTTTATGTTATTGGTTCTTTACCGTCTTATAATATTGTTGACAAAAAACAGCCCGAATTAAAACAAATCTGTATTTTTGCCCTTATTGCTAAATTCCGGGAAGCACCATTTAAAATACCTCCTGAATACCGAAGCAAAAGTACGTTAAAAACATTTTTAAATGAACCTGTATTCATATCCAATAATAAAAAGAAATTGAAACAAAATACACTTAAAACCCTCAAATTTATTTCCTTCTTTTTACTTGGAATCCTCATTTTCTGGTGGGTTTATAAAGATCAGGATATCAAACGGATTAAAAGCATTTTAACCAACGATGTCAATTATTTCTGGATCATTGTATCTGTTTTTCTGGGATTGATCAGCCACATCAGCCGCACCATCCGTTGGAACCTGATGATTGAACCACTTGACCATAAACCGCGGACACTGAATACTTTTCTGGCAGTAATGATTGGCTATCTGATGAACCTTGCTTTGCCTCGAATGGGCGAAATTTCGAGGTGTGGTGTACTTTCGCGTTACGAAAAAATCTCTTTTACCAAGCTAATCGGTACGGTTGTGCTCGAAAGGCTGATCGATGTATTGATGCTGCTTTTGCTTTTGCTTTTGGTAATAATTACCCAATTTGGGCAAGTAGTCGAATTTCTGAACAACAATCCTGAAGTTCAGGAAAAATTAGGAAAAATCATGCATTCGCCTATTCTGCCGGTTTCATTGGTGCTCCTTTTTTTACTGCTTTGGTTTACCCGGCATAAAATCAGGGCAAGTGGCGCCGCGAAAAAAATAATTGCTCTTTTCAACCAATTTGCCGAAGGGTTCCGAAGTATCCGTAACATTAAAAACAAAGGCGCATTTATTTTTCACTCAGCATTCATTTGGTTCCTGTATTATCTGATGACCTATTCTGTTTTCTTTGCATTCGAATTTACTTCGCACTTGACGCCTTGGGCCGGTCTGACCGTTTTTGTACTTGGGAGTTTCGGTATGGTGGCACCGGTACAGGGCGGCATTGGCGCCTGGCATTTTATGGTAATCGAAGGGCTTTCATTGTATGGCATTGACAAAGCTGATGGCACGGTGTTCGCTTTGCTTGCCCATGGCAGTACCACCATTATGCTGATAGTTTTTGGCTTTATTGCGTTGCTGGTTTTGCCTTTTGTGAATGAAAGAAGCACCCGGAAGGAGAAGGCATTTGCAGAAAAGTAGGCAGTCGCAGTAGTCAGTATTCAGAGAAAAAAAAGCAATTCGTTTTGCTTCTTTCGGACGGAATGGATTTCGCCTTTGCTCATGGAGATATATTGAAAATAAATTTGAAAGTAATTCAATACATTTTGAACACGAACCTGTACATAGCCCGAAGGATTTTTTCAGCGAAGGAAAACCGCAACAACCTATCGCACCGGATTGTGAATATTGCCCTTTTCGGCATTGTTCTGGGGCTGGTGGTACTCATACTGTCGGTAGCCATCGTGACCGGTTATAAATCGGAAGTAGGCCGCAAAGTGATCGGATTTGGTTCTCATCTGCAAATTGTAAACCTCGACTCCAACCAGTCGTTCGAAACTACTCCAATCAGTCAGGAGCAACCTTTTTTGGATGAACTTAAAAAAATTGACGGCATCCGGCATATTCAGATATTTGCTACCAAACCTGGCATTATCCGCACTGAAGATCAAATTCATGGCGTGATTCTGAAAGGAATCGGCCCCGACTTTGACTGGTCATTTTTTCAGGAAAATAAAATTGCCGGTGAGCCATTTCAGGTTCAGGACACGATCAGGAGCAATAAAGTATGGGTATCGAAACAAATGGCCGATTTGCTGAAACTTAAGCTGGGCGACGATCTTTCGATGTTCTTTATTAACCAGCTGGAAGCAGTTCCCCGCCAGCGAAAATTCAAATTAGCCGGAATTTACAAAACCAGTCTCGAAGAGTTCGACCGCATGTTTGTTCTGGTTGACATCAATCATATCCGTAAACTGAATAACTGGAAAAACGACGAAATCAGTGGCTTTGAGATTCTGGTTGACGATTTCAGGAATATTTCAGAACAGGAGAAAGCGGTTCACAATCTGTTGTTAAGGAATACCAACCCTGATAGTCCGGTACTTCAGGTAATAAGCATCAAGGAAAAATACCGGTATATCTTCGACTGGCTGGGCTTGCTCGATATGAATGTCTGGATTATTCTGGTATTGATGATTTTGGTAGCCGGATTCAATATGGTTTCGAGCCTGTTGGTAATTATTCTGGAACGAACTCAAATGATTGGAATACTAAAAGCCATGGGAGCCCGAAACTGGAGTATCCGGAAGATCTTCCTCTACTTTTCCTTGATGCTGATAATGAAAGCGCTTTTCTGGGGCAACCTGCTGGGTATCGGCATTTGTCTGATTCAGGAATATACGCATGTGCTCAAGCTCGATCCTTCTTCTTATTACCTCGAATATGTACCGGTTAATCTGACCGTTGTGCACCTGCTCCTGCTGAATATTGGCACAATTGTAACCACCGTATTAATGCTGCTCCTCCCCTCCTGGTTCATCACCAAAGTTTCTCCTGAAAAAACAATACGGTTTGAGTGAGATTGATGGAATGGTTGGATGGTTGAATGGTTGGATGGTTGATTACTGAGACTGCGACTGCGACTGAACACTTTGATAATGTCTTTTCATAATCTCTATCAACTCGGATAAAATCATGGCCGTAGCGCCCCATATTACTTCGCCGTTGTATGAATAGTAATTCACGCGAAGCGGACCTGTAACTGTATCAAGTTCGACTTCAGATATTGTTTCATTCGCGACAAAATCGCTCAAAGGAAACAAAATCAATTCCTCCACTTCCAAAGTATTCACCAGAAATTCAGGTTTTTTATCCGACCACGCCAAAAAAGGCTGAATCGAAAATTTACTGACTTCGACATATAAATCAGATAATTTGCCAAGAATTTCGATAGCTGAAGTATCTATACCAACTTCCTCCCTGGCTTCACGCAAGGCAGCCATTTCAGCTGAAAGATCCTCCTTTTCAACCTTTCCGCCGGGGAAACTGATTTGTCCGGGATGAAAGGTCATTGTTGCAGGTCTTCTGGTCAGGCAAATAAAAATCCGGTCACCTTCAGGAAAAATAAGCAATAACACACTGCTTTGTCTCACCGACGAAAGCTCGTGGTCATACGTTTTTAGCCGTCGTCCGGGAGGCAGCAATTTGTGATGAGCCACCGGTCCGGGTAACTCGCCACGCAAAGTTTCCTTCAGATATGTCAGTACAGCTGAATGCATACTATTTAATCGTAAAACGACCAGGCAACTCCAATCCGGTATGTGCGGCGGTAATATGGGTAATCGGGCGCTGCATAATAATTGTCGCCAATCAATCCGGAGGCCGAATTCATCACTTTGAAGTAAAACCGGGTGCGTTTCAGTTTCAGGTTTACATGTAAATCAATGTACGGGTAATTTCCAATTTTCTGTTCATTCTGAAGATAAAAACGTGAAGTTCCCGGCTGGTAAGCATCAGCATAAAATGTAGTATTGTAACGTGTATCAACGCCAAGTTGAGTATATAACACCTTCGACCACAGCGTCCTGTAATTCACACTGATATATCCGGCAAAAGTCGGCAAATGGATGTAATGTTCGTTGCTGCCTTTCTGCAACAACACTTGGGTGCGTACCAACCAGTGCTTGCTTTCGAAATCCTTGTTGATATAGCCCGACAGAATCATCAATTCGCTGCCCGCCTGTGCCGGCAGAGCCTTTTCGTTGTTATAAATATAATTCCCGATCAGCGAATAATTGGCGCCTAATGTGGTTTTGTATTGTTGCGAATGAATGCTCGCCTTGAGAGTGAATTCCTTGATGTTGTCGAAGTTGTTCCTCCATTCAAAATGGTTCGAATAAAAGTACTGGTCGAAATAATCGGGAACCAGTGTTTTCAGGCTACCTTCAATGCGAAGACTGGTCGTATCCTTCCCAATTCTCAATGGCTTGTTAATGAATCCTGCCAATTCGGTCTGTCCGGCACGATATCCGGTCAGGTAAATTCGTCCTTCGGCTTCCCATTGCCAGAATTTTCCTTCGTTTCTGAAAATCCCGCCTCCTACAAATGTATTCGATTGCTTATCGGGATAATATTTACCAGGAGTTGAGAAAAGATACCATAGCTGATCGTTGCCTATGTATGCCCGTTTTCCAAAAGTATATTTCCGGTCGGGGGCTTCATAAATCTTGACTTGGAAAATATTGGTCAACCTTGTAAACTTCAGACTATCAATTTTAATGGTATCGTTGTAAGTATTTTCAAAAAAATCATCTTTCGGATTTTCTTTGGTGAACTTGCGCTTGTTGCCCGAATATTCCAGTTCATGAATAAAACCAACCCTCGGGATAAACGCTTCAACCACATATTCAGCGCTGTCAGCTTCTATCGTCTTTCCCAACCGGTATTCGTTTGCTGTGTATAAATTATTGTTCTGAAGTTTGTTTACCGCATCGTCCATCCTGACTGTAAAATCCTCAGTATCCTTGTAACCGCTTAGCGTCTTGCCTTCTTCAGGTAAAATTCCGCCATTTTCCTGTCCCTGTAACCGGTTGAAAATGATATTTGAATGTGACAGAAACGTATTGGAATTGTAGGATGTAACGATTCCAATATTATGAAATTTATTGTCCTGTTTTGGATACTGTCCTTGCGATCGGGTTTGATTATAGACAAATCCGAAGTTGAGCTTTTGATTTACATTCTGAGCATGAATCACATTGAACCGCGTTTCGTTCTTCGAACTTCTGTTTTCACTCTGTGTATAATCAAGCACCGAATAAGGAGTCGTTGTATTGAAGTATTGAATCTGCGAAGGATTCAGCCAATAGGCATCGAACGAACGGGCGAAATAAAAGTCGGAATTGAATGTGCGCTTGAAAAAATCGTTTGTCTGGTAAGCGCCACCATTGTTACCTGTAAAAATATTGCTGATGGTCAGCTGTTCAAACGGATGGTAAACATGAAAAAATGCAAGCGTAGTATCCAATTCAGAAGGGTTCATTCTTGATCCCTGATCTCTTAGTTTCCAGACCTTTATGAGGGATGGGATTTTGGGCTTCTTCTTGTCCTTTTCCGAATCGCCCTCTGCGTTTTTATCAGAGCTATTCGTACGACCCGTATTATCTCCCATCGAACGGCCAGGCGTTGTACCACCCGGTCTTATTTGTGCATTGGTCTGAATGACAATCAGAAGCGCAGCTAAAACTATGTAAAAGTATTTTCCAGACATGTTGGCGCAAAGATAATTAAATATAAAACCCACGTCAATTTTCATTTTTTATTTCAATTAGTTTTCAACCAAATGTTGTTAATTATTGTCGGGTCCGAATTAGGCGAATCCACTTTTGTTTTCTTTATATTTGTGGCAAATTGCAAAAAGATTATGATCTCGAATTATGATGAAGGTTCAATAATAACACTTGACTGGCAGGAACATATACGAAAACGCCCGGGCATGTACATTGGCAAACTGGGCGACGGCTCAGCAGGCGATGATGGTATTTATGTGCTCCTGAAAGAAGTGGTTGATAACTCCATCGACGAATTTATGATGGGGAACGGGAAAAGGATAGAAATACACGTCAGCGACGAACTGGTTACCATCCGTGATTTTGGCCGTGGTGTTCCGCTTGGAAAGTTGCTCGATGTCGCTTCAAAAATGAATACCGGGGCGAAATACGATTCAAAAGTGTTTAAAAAGTCGGTAGGCTTGAATGGTGTGGGTATCAAAGCGGTGAATGCTTTGTCGGGCCATTTTTTAATCAAATCATTCCGCGAAGGCGAAGTAAAAGAAATCAGTTTTAGTGAAGGACTTCTGAAAGAGGAAAAAGAGGTCACAACTACCGATCAGACCAATGGTACTTATGTAGCTTTTACTCCTGACATTAAGATATTTAAGAGCTTTCATTATATTGACGATTATGTGATCAATATGATGAAAACCTATTCATTCCTGAATTGCGGGTTGGTGATGGAGTTCAACGGAGAGAAATTTCATTCGAAAAACGGACTGAAAGATTTGCTTGAAGAATATCAGGAATCGGAATCGCTCTATCCGGTTATTCACCTGAAAAACGGCGACATCGAAGTAGCCATCACCCACGGAAATCAATATGGCGAAGATTATTATTCGTTTGTAAACGGACAACATACTACACAAGGAGGAACCCATCTGGTGGCTTTTCGCGAAGCGATCGTAAAAACCATTCGCGATTTCTACAAAAAAGATTTCGATCCTTCCGATATCCGGGCATCCATTGTTGCAGCTATCAGCATCAAAGTGGAAGAACCGGTTTTTGAATCGCAGACCAAAACAAAACTTGGATCGAAAGATATAGGTCCCAATGGCCCGAGCGTACGAAATTTTGTAGCCAATTTCGTTCAAAAGGAGCTCGATAATTACCTGCATAAAAATCCGGACGTATCAGAAGTATTGTTGCGTCGAATTCAGGAATCGGAGCGCGAACGAAAAGCCATTTCAGGAATAAAAAAATTAGCTAAACAACGCGCAAAAAAGGCAAACCTGCACAACCGTAAACTGCGCGATTGCCGTGTTCACCTGAACAGCTCGCACGAAGCACGCGAAAATTCGTCCCTTTTTATTACTGAAGGTGATTCGGCCAGCGGATCAATTACCAAATCGCGCGATGTGAATTTGCAAGCCGTATTCAGCCTGAAAGGGAAACCGCTCAACACTTATGGATTGACAAAAAAGGTAGTTTATGAGAATGAAGAGTTCAACCTGCTTCAGGCTGCCCTGAACATTGAAGAAAGCATGGACGATTTGCGCTATAACAAAGTAATTATCGCTACCGATGCCGATGTGGACGGAATGCATATCCGCTTATTGCTTATCACGTTTTTCCTGCAATTCTTTCCTGAAGTAATTCGTAGAGGACATTTGTTTATATTTCAAACACCACTTTTCAGGGTCAGGAACAAAAAGGTAACTTATTACTGTTACAACGAAGAAGAACGCGTTTCGGCTATTCAGAAATTGGGCAAAACAGCCGAAATAACACGTTTCAAAGGGCTGGGTGAGATTTCTCCTGATGAATTTAAGAATTTCATCGGCCCTGAAATCCGACTCGATCCGATCCTGATGAAAAAGCATGAATCTGTACCTCAAATGCTTGAATTTTACATGGGTAAAAATACACCTGAACGTCAGGATTTTATAATAGACAATCTGTATGTCGAAAAAGATGTGATATAAACAGAAATGACTGAAGAAAATATCAACAAGGAAGAATTCCAGAAGGAAGAAAAAAAAGACGGCATTGTGTATTTGTCAGGAATGTATCAGCAATGGTTTCTTGATTATGCTTCGTATGTAATTCTCGAGCGCGCCGTGCCTTATGTTGAGGATGGACTAAAACCTGTTCAGCGGAGGATTTTACATGCCATGAATATGATGGACGACGGGCGCTACAACAAGGTGGCCAACATCATCGGTCAAACCATGCAATATCACCCACACGGCGATGCATCTATCGGTGATGCCCTTGTTCAGCTTGGACAAAAAGAATTATTGATCGATGCACAGGGAAACTGGGGAAATATTCTCACAGGCGACAGCTCGGCTGCACCGCGTTACATCGAAGCCCGATTGTCTAAATTTGCACTCGATGTTGTTTTTAACCCGAAAACGACCAAATGGAAATTATCTTATGACGGACGAAACCGCGAACCCATTGCACTTCCGGTGAAATTTCCATTGTTGCTGGCTCAGGGTGTCGAAGGGATTGCCGTTGGATTGGCCTGCAAAATTCTGCCCCACAATTTTATTGAATTGATTGATGCTTCCATTGCGCATCTGCGTGGCGAAGACTTTGAATTATACCCTGATTTTCCTACCGGCGGGTCCGGAGATTTTTCGCGTTACAACGATGGAATTCGTGGTTCGTCGATTAAAGTCAGGGCTAAAATCGAAAAAAAAGACAGCAAAACACTGGTGGTGACTGAAGTTCCATTCGGCAGAACCACTTCTACCCTGATTGAGTCCATCATAAAAGCGAACGACAAGGGCAAAATAAAAATCAGGAAGATTGACGACAACACATCAGACAAAGTGGAGATTCTGATCCATCTGATTCCCGGAATGTCGTCGGATAAAACCATCGACGCGCTGTTTGCCTTTACCGATTGTGAGATTTCAATTTCGCCCAATGCTGCCACTATTCAGGATGATAAACCAAGATTTATCGGTGTCAGCGAAATTTTGAGGATTAATGCTGATCAGACGGTTATTTTGCTGAAACTGGAGTTGGAAATCAAACGGGGAGAACTCGAAGAAGCCTGGCATTTTTCGTCGCTCGAAAAAATATTCATTGAAGAGCGCATTTACAAGGACAAAGAGTTTGAAGATTCGGCCAACATGGATGAAGCCATCGATCACATTGATCTGCGCCTGACACCCTGGAAACCGAAGCTGAAACGGGAAGTGACCCGCGACGACATTTTGCGCCTTATGGAAATAAAAATGGCGCGAATCCTGAAATTCAATACCGACAAGGCCAACGATCATTTGCTTGCTATCGAGGCCGAGATTGAAGAAATCAACAAGAACATCGAAAACATTATTCCATTCACGATTGCCTGGTTCGAACGTCTCCGCACAAAATACGGAAAAGGTCGCGAGCGTCGCACCGAAATCAGAAATTTTGAAAATATAGTTGCATCAAAAGTGGTGGTGGCAAACGAAAAACTGTATATCGACCGGGTTGAAGGATTTGTGGGAACGAGCCTGAAAAAGAACGAATATCTCTGCGATTGTTCCGACATGGACGATGTAATTGTTATCAGGAAAGACGGAACTTACATTGTTTCCAAAGTTCCGGAAAAAGCATTTATCGGGAAAAATATCCTGCACGTTGCTATTTTCAAGAAAAACGATAACCGTACCATCTATAATGTTGTGTACCGCGATGGTAAAAACGGATTCATTTACATGAAACGCTTGGCTGTAACCGGCGTCACGCGCGACAAGGAATATGACATTACACAGGGAACTCCAGGTTCACGCATTTTGTATTTCAGCGAAAATCCGAATGGTGAAGCCGAAGTATTGCGCGTTACCCTGAAACCAAAACCACGCATCAAAAAGCTCATTTTCGAAGTCGATTTCGGAGAACTGGCGATCAAAGGACGTGCTTCAATGGGAAATATCCTGACCAAGTACGAAATTCATAAAATAGCCCTCAAGGAAAAAGGGGTTTCAACGCTTGGTGGCCGTAAAATCTGGTTCGACGAAGATGTACGAAGGCTTAACTCTGACAACCGTGGCAAATACCTTGGCGAATTCACCGGCGACGATATGATTCTGGTCATTTATAAATCAGGAGATTACCTGATATCAAGTTTTGATTTGTCGAACCATTTCAACGATGGAATCTTACTCATCGAAAAATACAATCCAAATAAAACACTGACAGCCGTTTACTTTGATGCCGAACAAGGCTATTATTACGTGAAACGGTTCCAGATAGACGAATCATTTAAGGAAGTTGGATTTATCGGCGATTTTCCCGGAAACAAGCTCAACAGCTACACATGGGTGGGACATCCGCGACTTGAACTTGAATTTGGCGGCAAAAACGAAGGCCGTGAGCCTGAAGTTATTGATGTGGCCGAATATATCGGGGTAAAGTCATATAAAGCCAAAGGGAAACGCCTTTCGGTTTACGAAATAAGCAAAATAAACGAGCTTGAACCGGTTATTTCAGACGAAGAAGTGCCCGAAGAAATCGTTGAAGAGGGAAAAAAACCCGACATCGTAATTCCTGATATTGAGGAACTCCTGTTTGGAACCAACAAGCCAAAAGATGGAGAAGAACCACCGAATCAGATGGAGATTGAGTTTTAAAGAATTCAATAACCAATGTTCAATATCGAATAAAAAATAAGAAACAAGAAATAAGGAAGTAAAATCCCGGTAATGCTATTTATTGATGGCAAAACCTGAAATTTGGAACTTGAAATTTGGAACTTTTTTATGAGAATATACCTGATTGGTTACATGGGCTGCGGAAAATCTACTTTAGGACGGACACTGGCCACCAGCTTAAACCTCACTTTTATCGATTTGGATACTTTTCTGGAAGCAAAATATTTCCGGACAATCCCCCAAATATTTGCGGAAGAAGGTGAAGCTGAATTTCGTAAAAAAGAAAAAAACGTACTGCTTGAAGTTTCGGAATTCGATGATGTGATTGTGGCAACAGGCGGCGGTGCTCCCTGTTTTTTCGACAACTTGGAAGTGATGAACAATACCGGCTTCTGTATTTTTCTGGATGTGGAAACCGACTCATTGGTTAACCGCCTGATTCATGCCAAAACCGAACGTCCAATCATCAAAGGAAAATCGCCCGACGAATTGCATCATTTCATCGAAGAGATGATGCTGAAACGACGCCCCTACTACGAAAAAGCACGGTATCAGCTAAAAGGCAGTGAAATCAAGCCCGAACAGGTACATGAACTCCTAAAGGATTGAATACTTCATAAATATCCAATAACCAATATCGAATAAGAAATAAAAAATAAAAAACAAGAAAGTAAAATCTGGTAAACGCTATTAAGTAATAGGAACAATTTATTGTCGTATTTTCAAACTCACCCCAAGTCCGCAAGCGGACTTGGGGTGAGTCAATCTAAATAAAGGAGACTCTAAAACACGACATTATTTCATTCCTGCTACTTAAATCCGGAACAACCTGGAATTTGGAACTTGGAACTTTGAACTTGAAACTTGGAACCTGGAACCTGGAACCTGGAACCTGGAACTTGAAACTTGAAACTTGGAACCTGGAACCTGGAACCTGAAACTTGAAACTTGGAACATGGAACTTAACTCATGATTGAAATTTGCGCATTGGCTTCGGGGAGTAACGGAAATTGCTACTATATCGGCAACGAGCACGATGCTGTCTTGATTGATGCGGGCATTTCGACAAAGAAAATTATACTTCGGATGGACGAAGCCGGATTGCAGCCCTCAAAAGTTCGCGCTATATTTATTTCACACGAACACAGCGACCATGTTCATGGTGTGCGTGTTCTCAGCAAACGATTGGGAGTTCCGGCATAGTTTACACAAGGAACTTTGGATTCTCTGAAGTTTGGCGAACAACCCGAGTTAGTCAAGTTGTTTACTCCTGAAAAAGCAATAAGAGTCGGTTCGATTACTATTCATCCATTTCTCAAGAATCACGATGCGACAGAACCCTGTTCGTTCCGTGTTGAACACGATGGCTGGCACATTGGAGTCTTTACCGACATTGGTGAAGCTTGCCCGAGGGTGATCCACCACTTGCGTAAATGTCACGCTCTGTTTATCGAAACCAATTACGATGAAAAAATGCTCTGGGATGGAAGTTATCCCTATCACCTGAAAAGCCGGGTAGCATCAGCAGTCGGGCATTTATCGAACGACCAGGCATTTGAATTGATTCGTGATCACGCAGGCCCCGAATTGGTTCACGTTTTTCTCAGTCATCTCTCCGGAGAAAACAACCGCCCCGAAATCGCTGCCGAGTGTTTTAAAACCTTATCCGACCGTTTTACGGTTCATCTTACCTCCCGACATTCGGTTAGTCCGTTGTGCAGGTTGAGGTAAAAGACGTGCGGTAAACTTCGTCTCAAAATAATATTTGAGCGTATGTTTCTTCTTTCCCAAATCCAGGGGATTTGCATGTTTATAGAAAATGCTTTGATATTCATGACCCCGACCGGGGTCGGATATTCTCTTTTGTCAATGTTTTCTCTAAACATGTGATGCCTCTGGCATCATTCATCGGGTTGTTCTACAAGACATTTTCCAAATCAGGCGGATTTGCATGTTTATAGAAATGATAGTGTTAAAAAGAATGTGCGACCCCGGCGGGGTCGAATATCGTTTTGTCCAACATTTTTCTATAAACATGTGATGCCGCTGGCATCTCAAACAAACGTAGGATAATTTTCAAAGGATATTTGCTATCAATCGTCAATCCATTCAAACAAATATTCATCCTTAAATTCAATTTCAAACGCTTTTAAAAATGCTAAATATTCCTCTTTGAAAGTCTTTTTCTTATGATGTTCCTTTTGATTCCCAATGTACTGTATCACATCGGTCAATTGAGAATGGCTATATGAAAAGGCTCCGAAGCCTTCCTGCCATTGGAAATTGTAACGGGTGAATTTTTTATCCTTGATAAAGGTGTTTGACGATTTTTTGATCTCTCTCACTAAATCCGACAAACAACAGGTTGGTTTCATGCCGATAAAGAAATGAATGTGGTTGTGGGTTCCATTGATGGCAAGAATTTTTTGCCCTTTGTTTTGAACTGTACCGGTTATGTATTTGTAAAGTTCTTCTTCCCAATCGGATTTTATGAGGGCATTACGATTTTGTACAGCAAAAACCACCTGAATGTAAATTTGTGTAAAAGTATCAGCCATAATATTAGTTTTTGTTTTCAAATCCAGCGGATTTGCATGTTTATAGAAATCGTAGTGATAGGGAGAATGTGCGACCCCCGCGGGGTCGAATATTCCTTTTCACATTCGATTTTCTATAAACATGTGACAGCTCTGCCGTCATTAATCGATTTGTTCGGCATTTCCCAAATCCAGCGGATTTGCATGTTTATAGAAATCGTAGTGATAGGGAGAATGTGCGACCCCGGCCGGGGTCGAATATTCCTTTTCACTTTCGATTTTCTATAAACATATAACGGCTCTGCCGTCAATAATCGCCTTGTTCAGCATTTCCCAAATCCGGAGGATTTGCATGTGTATAGAAAATGCCATGATCTGCAGGACGTGCGACCCCGCCGGGGTCGAATATTCTCCCTTGTCAACGTTTTCTATAAACATACGATGCCGCTGGCATCATTCATCGGGTTGGCCGGAGTTTTGGTTTTGTACGAATATTTTATCGTGTATAAATTTTTCGATTTCAATTTGCGAAAAACCGTATTTTTTCAATTTGGATGATACTCTTGGCTGTGGATCTATGATCCGTGAAAGTAAGGAAATTAAACAATATCTCTTGGAGATTGCAAATCACCGACTAAGAGGTGAAGATTGCAAATCTGTAGCAACCTTCGCAACTTTTAGAGCATATCTGGAGGAGCAAGGGAGCTGTGCGAGCGAGCCTAGCCTTTCATCTTATCAGGATCTTGCCTGGAATCAAAAATATCTGTGATATAAATATACTCACCGTCAACTCTATAAATTACTTTACAATGATCAACAACTATACGACGATGACCTAATCCTAAATGATCTAAAAACGGCTCTTTCTGTCCACTTAATTATTAAATCTCTGCTCAATTTCATCTCTGGAAAATACCTTTCCATTACGAATGTCATTTTCTGATTTTTCGGCTCTACTTATTAGCTTCGTTTTCAGTACGTCCTCTTTTCGAAGCATTTCATAAAACTGATTAATCAGGCTTTCATCTAACTGGTGTAAGTGGCTATGGATAAAATCCCTTTTTTCAACTACATTCATGTTTTTTCTTTTATCTCCGGCAAATTTAACGATTAAAGTTAATTAATTAGTTCTATTCAATGGATGATATTTTTCTTCGAACCTGTGGCATTTAATGAGGGGCTGAATTCTCCGCAGCAGGTTTACCAATTCATTTTACTGTCAGGCATTATTAGGAGTCACCTCGTCAATAGCAATTTTTCTATAAACATACGATGCCGCTGGCATCATTCATCGGGTTGGCCGGAGTTTTGGTTGTGAATGAATATTTTATCGTGAATGAATTTTTCGATTTCAATTTGAGAAAAACCATATTTTTTCAATTTGGAAACTACCAGTTGAGTATCATTTGCCAACGCTTTAAATGCTTTGCGTTGCTCTTCATTAAGTTTATTAAATTCGATCTCCTCTTCGGTATATTGTAATGAAAGCCTTAATATATCTGAAACAGAGTAGTTCATCGGAAGATTAATGCTCCTTAAAATGCAATAATCCTGAAAGAAAAAGGTTTCAACATGAATTGTTGAACCGTTAAACATCATAAACCAATCTCCAACTGAAATATCTGAATTTGATTTGATAGTGGTAGAAACCATGTCGTAAAAATAAGGGAAAGACACGGTAAATTTGGCCGGACCATTGGCAGCACAAGCCAGTGTTTTACTTGCCCCAGCCACAACAAAGCTTACTTGGTTTGTCATAATGGTTACTTCCATAATTCGCTGAAAGACCTTGATCCTTTTAGGTATGGCGGCGCGAAGAAATTTTAAAATGGCTAAAAGTTCACTTGTTTTACATGAGAAAGTTGCTTTTACAGCTCCTTCGGCGGATATTAGATTCATTTGTTATTATTTTTATTTGAGCGATTCATCAAATATTTCAACATTTACATAAAACATAAAAATAGAGCTATGGATGAGAAATTGAGAAAGTTCGGTAACACTCAGACCATTCTAATGGAAAATATTTAAGTCCACATTTTTGTTTCAACTATCTCATTATTCTTAAAATGAGTTTTAAATATTCTACCAACTATTCTATAAGAACCATCAGGAAGTGGAGATGGATTGTAATTTACAATTTTATCCCCTTTACTAATTGAATCGTAATCTTTTTGTTCTATTGTTATTTTGTATCCATTAGTAAGTTCATAAATAATAGGAAATAGCACACATATTATTACACTCTCTTTTAATACGTATGTATAATTATCCGCATCTGTTATTCTTTCATTTGTTATCCTTTTCCCATTCAGTGTTACTTTTTTAGTAATATTGTTATATGGAGAATATTGATCACCATCTTCGATCTCAATCTTTTTCCCATCGGAAAGTTCTTTTAACACATTGATGGT